>NZ_CP172933.1:0-847500 GCF_050541555.1 Enterococcus sp. DIV0167 | reverse complement strand
TATATTTTGGGACCTTAGCTGGTGGTCTGGGCTGTTTCCCTTTCGACTACGGATCTTATCACTCGCAGTCTGACTCCCGGATATAAATGAATGGCATTCGGAGTTTATCTGAATTCGGTAACCCGAGATGGGCCCCTAGTCCAAACAGTGCTCTACCTCCATCATTCTCAATTCCGAGGCTAGCCCTAAAGCTATTTCGGAGAGAACCAGCTATCTCCAAGTTCGTTTGGAATTTCTCCGCTACCCACACCTCATCCCCGCACTTTTCAACGTACGTGGGTTCGGTCCTCCAGTGCGTTTTACCGCACCTTCAACCTGGACATGGGTAGATCACATGGTTTCGGGTCTACGACTACATACTCATTCGCCCTATTCAGACTCGCTTTCGCTGCGGCTCCGTCTCTTCGACTTAACCTCGCATGCAATCGTAACTCGCCGGTTCATTCTACAAAAGGCACGCCATCACTCATTAACGAGCTTTGACTTGTTGTAGGCACACGGTTTCAGGATCTATTTCACTCCCCTTCCGGGGTGCTTTTCACCTTTCCCTCACGGTACTGGTTCACTATCGGTCACTAGGGAGTATTTAGCCTTGCGGGATGGTCCCCGCGGATTCCGACGGAATTTCTCGTGTTCCGCCGTACTCAGGATCCTCCTAGGTGTTGTTAGCATTTCGTCTACGGGGCTTTCACCCTCTTTAGCGGAATTTTCCAAATCCTTCAACTATACTAACAGACTACCATATTGGAGTCCTACAACCCCAACAAGCAAGCTTGTTGGTTTGGGCTCTTCCCGTTTCGCTCGCCGCTACTCAGGGAATCGAATTTTCTTTCTCTTCCTGCAGGTACTAAGATGTTTCAGTTCTCTGCGTCTACCTCTAATCAGCTATGTATTCACTGAAAAGTAATATCCTATAAAAGATATTGGGTTCCCCCATTCGGAAATCTCTGGATCATAGCTTACTTACAGCTCCCCAAAGCATATCGGTGTTAGTCCCGTCCTTCATCGGCTCCTAGTGCCAAGGCATCCACCGTGCGCCCTTATTCACTTAACCTTATCAACCTTACGGTTGGGTCTTGATCACTTCTTCTAGCGATAGAAGGTTAATCAATAAATAAGCAATTGAACTTATTAAAAAACTCATTCAACGCGGTGTTCTCGGTTTGTTTTGATTCTTTTTACTTCAATATCCAGTTTTCAATGAACGAATCTGATAGCAAAAGCTATCAATGGAGCCTAGCGGGATCGAACCGCTGACCTCCTGCGTGCAAAGCAGGCGCTCTCCCAGCTGAGCTAAGGCCCCGAACTTATTTGATTGAGAGTAGACCTCTCAAAACTGAACAAAGTAAAGACGAAATGTGTATTTCCGTAATATTCCTTAGAAAGGAGGTGATCCAGCCGCACCTTCCGATACGGCTACCTTGTTACGACTTCACCCCAATCATCTATCCCACCTTAGGCGGCTGGCTCCAAAAAGGTTACCTCACCGACTTCGGGTGTTACAAACTCTCGTGGTGTGACGGGCGGTGTGTACAAGGCCCGGGAACGTATTCACCGCGGCGTGCTGATCCGCGATTACTAGCGATTCCGGCTTCATGCAGGCGAGTTGCAGCCTGCAATCCGAACTGAGAGAAGCTTTAAGAGATTTGCATGACCTCGCGGTCTAGCGACTCGTTGTACTTCCCATTGTAGCACGTGTGTAGCCCAGGTCATAAGGGGCATGATGATTTGACGTCATCCCCACCTTCCTCCGGTTTGTCACCGGCAGTCTCGCTAGAGTGCCCAACTAAATGATGGCAACTAACAATAAGGGTTGCGCTCGTTGCGGGACTTAACCCAACATCTCACGACACGAGCTGACGACAACCATGCACCACCTGTCACTTTGCCCCCGAAGGGAAAGCTCTATCTCTAGAGTGGTCAAAGGATGTCAAGACCTGGTAAGGTTCTTCGCGTTGCTTCGAATTAAACCACATGCTCCACCGCTTGTGCGGGCCCCCGTCAATTCCTTTGAGTTTCAACCTTGCGGTCGTACTCCCCAGGCGGAGTGCTTAATGCGTTTGCTGCAGCACTGAAGGGCGGAAACCCTCCAACACTTAGCACTCATCGTTTACGGCGTGGACTACCAGGGTATCTAATCCTGTTTGCTCCCCACGCTTTCGAGCCTCAGCGTCAGTTACAGACCAGAGAGCCGCCTTCGCCACTGGTGTTCCTCCATATATCTACGCATTTCACCGCTACACATGGAATTCCACTCTCCTCTTCTGCACTCAAGTCTCCCAGTTTCCAATGACCCTCCCCGGTTGAGCCGGGGGCTTTCACATCAGACTTAAGAAACCGCCTGCGCTCGCTTTACGCCCAATAAATCCGGACAACGCTTGCCACCTACGTATTACCGCGGCTGCTGGCACGTAGTTAGCCGTGGCTTTCTGGTTAGATACCGTCAGGGGACGTTCAGTTACTAACGTCCTTGTTCTTCTCTAACAACAGAGTTTTACGATCCGAAAACCTTCTTCACTCACGCGGCGTTGCTCGGTCAGACTTTCGTCCATTGCCGAAGATTCCCTACTGCTGCCTCCCGTAGGAGTCTGGGCCGTGTCTCAGTCCCAGTGTGGCCGATCACCCTCTCAGGTCGGCTATGCATCGTGGCCTTGGTGAGCCGTTACCTCACCAACTAGCTAATGCACCGCGGGTCCATCCATCAGCGACACCCGAAAGCGCCTTTCACTCTTATGCCATGCGGCATAAACTGTTATGCGGTATTAGCACCTGTTTCCAAGTGTTATCCCCCTCTGATGGGTAGGTTACCCACGTGTTACTCACCCGTCCGCCACTCCTCTTTCCAATTGAGTGCAAGCACTCGGGAGGAAAGAAGCGTTCGACTTGCATGTATTAGGCACGCCGCCAGCGTTCGTCCTGAGCCAGGATCAAACTCTCATAATAAAAGTTAGAACAATCTTACGATTGTTAAGCTCAATTTGTTTGCTAGCATATTGCTTGCTTGTTAAAAATGTTTGTTGTCTTGAATTGAATCAAGACGCCCTACACATTTGGTTCGTCTATTCTTTGTTCAGTTTTCAAAGGTCTACGTTACCTCGCAGCAACTTTTATATCATAACAAACTTTCGTTCGAATGTCAAGAACTTTTTTGAAAAAGTTTTTTAAGTTGTTTTGCTCGGTCGTTGCCGTCTGTTGTGACAACTTCTATATCTTATCATTATCTCAGTTGTTTGTCAACAACTTTTTAAAACTTTTTTGTTATTTTATAACAAGTTTTTTTGATCAAATGATTGATTTAAAAGCAACCTCTTTAACGACTTTGTTATTCTAACATGTTATTTATCTTTTCGTCAAGAAAAATTTTTAACTTTTTAAAACTTTTTTCTTAACGAACTGTTTGTCAGAACAGATATTAATATACCAAGGATTTTTCTAAAACGCAACTATTATTTTGCAGAAAAATAACATTTTTTTCAATTTCGAACGATGAATATTTTCTGCAAAGAAAACATTCGTTTCTTTATCTTATAATCCCTTTTCTCTTACTGAAATGTTCGTTAATCATTCGTAAAAAAAAGCAACGTACTTTATTGTACGTTGCTCTCTTCTTTTATTCCAGCGATTGGAATAAAAATTCTAAAGATCGTTCCTTGATGCAATACGCTTTCTGCATCAATACGTCCTTTATAGTTTTCGACTAATTGTTTTGCAATCGATAGTCCTAAGCCATTACCGCCTTTATTTCTTGCACGGGCTTTATCTACTCGATAGAATCGATCAAATATTTTCTCCAAGTCTTCTTCAGTGATTCCTTCACCAAAATCTTGCACAGCTATTTCAAATTCATTCATCGTTCGAGAAATGGAAATATGCACTTCTTTTCGATCTGTTGAATATTTAATCGCATTATCTAATAGAATAATTAGCAATTGTTCAAAGTGATTACGATAGATTTTCAGTTCAACTTCGGTTGGTAAATCGTCATCTAATGTGATATGAAACTCAGGATAAACCAATTGGAAGTTATTAAATACTTGGTAGACTACTTGTTTAGCATCTGTTCGTTCATTTGCATATTGGGTGTCCACTTGTTCAGCGCGTGAAAGGTCAAGCATTTCTTGGACCAAGCTCTTCATACGACTAATTTCTTGTAAACTGGCCTTTAATGATTCATCTAAAATTTCAGGATCGTCTTTCCCCCAACGATTTAAAAGGTTTAAATGGCCTTCCATAATCGCAACGGGCGTTCTTAATTCATGGGAAACATCTTCAACAAACTGCTCTTGTTGTTCGATATAGCGTCTCATACGATCTAACATTTCATTAAAGATTTCCGAGATATCTGCTAACTCATCTCTCGTATTAATCTCCGGCATGTGGACATCTGATTGCGGGTCTTTGCGGATTGTATCCATCGTGTCTCTCAATACTTTTAATGGTTTTAAGAAATAAGAAGAGAGGATAAAGCCTAAGACACTACTTACAATCAGAGAAATCACTTCTAAAACTACAAGTGTTAATAATAAATGATTACGAATTTCATAAAAAGAAGAAAGTTCATAAAACGCTTGAATATAGCCAATTTTTTCTCGTGTTTCTTTTGAAAAAATAGGTTCCACGGAATAAAAACCGGTTTTATCAAAAACGGTTCGAACAACAGGTAATTGTCGATCCAATTGTAATAACTTATCATATTCATTTTGTGTTTTAAAAACTAGCTTTTGGTTTGTGTCATACACAGATAAATAAAGTTCTGGTTGTCCTAGTTCAGATATGAAACTGTCCATTTCCATAAACGAACCTTCTACTGCTGTATGCTTATTATAGTAGTTTTCATCTCTTTCACTCGGCGTTTTTAAATAGTCAAAAACGTCTGTTACCGTTAAATTTTCATTGGCATTAGCTAATCGATTTGTTACTTCTGCAATCGTTGCTTCGACATTTTCCTTTTCTTTGGCAACAATAAGACTGACAGAAGACTTATAGGTAATCACCGCAAAAATGGTAAAAACTACAAATATAAAGAAAGAACTTGCGAAAGCCCACTTTATAGTTAAAGATGGGCCTTCCAGTTCTTTTTTAATCGTTCTTTTCATTAATTAGTTCTCACGAACGCATAACGTAGCCAGTTCCACGGACAGTTTGGATGTAGCTTTCTTCTCCAGGTACGTCAATTTTATTTCGCAAGTAGCGGATATATACATCCACAACGTTTGTTTCTACTTCTGTTTCATAGCCCCAAACTTTATTTAGTAACACATCACGTGCCAAGACAACGTTCACGTTTTCCATTAGCGTTAATAGTAATTCGTATTCGCGTTTTGTTAATTCAATCATTTCAGAATTACGACGAACGACACGATTTTCTTTTTCAATTGTTAAGTCACGATATGTAATCGTTGTTTGTTTTGCAACGTTTTTATCGCCCTCAATATCAATACGACGAAGTAACGCACGTAAACGAGCTAACAATTCTTCAATTGCAAATGGTTTAACAATATAATCATCCGCTCCATGGTCTAAACCAGAAACACGGTCAATTACTGAATCACGCGCAGTCATCATAATAATTGGTGTATTTTTCACTTGGCGAACACGGCGACATACTTCTAATCCATTTAATTCTGGTAACATCAAATCAAGAAGGATAGCATCCCATTCGTTGTTAAGAGCGGCTTCCAATCCTGTACGACCATTGTAGTGTACTTCTGTCGTATACCCCTCATGTTTTAATTCAAGCTCAACGAATCTCGCTAAGTTCTTTTCATCTTCAATAATTAAAATGTTGCTCATTTGATTAATTGTCCTTTCTCTTTAAAAGCTATACTCAAGCTCAACCTTTTTATTCCTTACTACTTATTAGAGAATTACTACTCAATCTGTCTGGTTCTTTTTTAAGCCACAGTAAAACCATGAGCATGGTGAGCCACACTCATGGTCTCCAGCATGTTTATTCTTCGTTGTACCAGCTGTAATGGTAGATTCCTTCTTTGTCTGTGCGTTCGTACGTATGAGCACCGAAGTAATCACGTTGTGCTTGAATTAAATTCGCTGGTAAGCGATCTGAACGATAAGAATCGTAATAAGCAATTGCAGATGAGAATGTTGGTACAGGAACACCTGCTTGAACAGCAATCGCAACAACTTCACGAACGGCTTGTTGATATTTTTTCGTAATTTCTACGAAGTATTCATCTAACAACAAGTTTTCAAGTGCTGGATTTTTTTCATATGCATCGGTAATTTTTTGTAAGAATTGTGCACGGATAATACAACCTGCTCGCCAGATTTTTGCAATTTCACCAAATGGTAAATCCCATCCGTATTCTTCAGAAGCTGCACGGAGTTGTGCAAAACCTTGCGCATAACTCATTAATTTACTAAAGTATAATGCTTCGCGAATTTTTTCAATCAATTCTTTTTTATCGCCTGCAAAGTTAAAGGCTGCAGGTTTTGATAAAATGCCACTTGCTTTTACGCGTTCTTCTTTGTAAGCCGAAATAAAACGTGCAAATACTGATTCTGTAATTAATGGTAATGGTACACCAAGATCTAACGCACTTTGGCTTGTCCATTTACCTGTTCCTTTGTTGCCTGCTGCATCAAGAATAACATCAACGATTGGTTGGTCGGTTCCTTCATCATCTTTACGTGTCAAAATGTCAGCCGTGATCTCGATAAGGTAACTGTCTAATTCGCCTTCGTTCCATTCTTTGAAAATCTCTGCCATTTCATCAACAGATAAACCTAAGATTTGTTTCATTAAATCGTAGGATTCAGCAATTAATTGCATGTCCCCATATTCAATCCCATTATGAACCATTTTTACATAATGTCCAGCACCATTTGGGCCAATGTAAGTCACACATGGTTCACCGTCTTCTGCTTTAGCTGAAATTTTTTCAAGAATTGGCGCAACTAACTCATATGCTTCTTTTTGTCCGCCAGGCATGATAGATGGTCCTTTCAAGGCTCCTTCTTCTCCGCCAGAAACGCCAGTACCAATAAAGTTAATTCCTGAGTTTGCTAGTTCTTCATTACGTCGCATTGTGTCTTTGAAGAACGTATTACCGCCATCAATTAAGATGTCGCCTTTATCAAGGTGTGGTAACAATTCTTGGATTGTCGCATCTGTTGCAGGTCCAGCTTTAACCATCAACATAATTCGACGAGGTTTTTCAATTGCATTCACAAATTCCTCAATTGAGTATGTTGCTTGAAAGTTTTTGTCAGGATGTTCTTCAACCACTTCTGTTGTTTTTGATCCTGTACGGTTATACAGCGCAACTGTATAGCCTCTGCTTTCAATGTTTAAAGCAAGATTTTTTCCCATGACAGCCATGCCGACTACGCCAAATTGTTGTTTTGTCATTTTATGACCTCCTATATTATAATCAACGAAAATTCTATGAGCATTCTCTTATAATCCTCACTATTATAACGCACTATCTTTCATATGAAAACAATATAGTGCCAATAAATTTCCAATTTCTTCATATTTTCTTAAAAAAATACAAATCCCCTAGGCTCCATGGTTAGCCTAGGGGATTCAACATTTCAAAAAATGTTTTTATGCTTATGCTTCTTTAGACATTACGTCTTTTCCATCGTAGTGACCACATGCTGGACATACGTGATGGCTTTTTTTCATTTCACCACAGTTTGAGCATGCATTTAAGCCTTTGATTGTTAATTTGTAGTGTGTGCGACGTTTTGCTTTTTTCGCTTTAGAAGTTCTTCTAGCTGGTACTGCCATTGTTGTTCCACCTCCTTGTAAAGATGCGTGTATTTACATACACAATATATTCCAACCTAGCTGTTATCTTCCTCTTCAGCATTATCGCTGAGTAATTCTGATAGTTTAGCCAGACGAGGATCCACTGTTTGTTCTGCTGCTTTCTGCTTACTTTCCAAATATGCTTCTTCTGAAATCACTTCCCAGTCATTGCCACTTGGCATTTCTTGACTGTTTTGTTCTTCTTCTGTAAGCACTTGAATTGGAATGGACAATAGAATGTTGTCTTCGACAGATTCATCTAAATCAATTGTTGGCTTGTCCAATAAAATAATCTCTTCAGCTGCAAATCGTTCATCTCTTGTATCCATTTGTTCTTTTGTCATAAAGACTTCATCGACCGTGATTTGCATTGGCAAAGCCACAGGTTCTAAAGAACGGGATGAAGGAACGGTTACAGTTACCTGAATAGTGTAATGAAGTAAATATTCTGATTTATTGACTGCTAATAAGCCTTCTACTTTGATTGGACTTACATCCAACAAGGTATCATCTCGTTGAAGAAGCTCTTCTTTAAGATGCAATGTTTCTGAAAACACTAGCGGCTCTTCTTTGTATTTATTTAATTCTAACAAAGACCACTTCATAATTATCACTCCTAAGCAACAAAAGCTATTATACAGGGGTATGAAAGCTTTGTCAATGAAATTTTCTTGACAGCCCTTTCTTATTTCCTGTTTTTCTTTCGTTTTTTTTATAATTGTTTTTCTGTTGAAGATAACTTAGCGCTTATTTAATTAAATAACAAAATTTTTGTGTGAAATAACATAAATAATTTAAAACTAAGACATAATTTTACTATTTACGCCCAACTCTTTATTTAATGAATACATGTTTTCTGAACATTTCGTACTACTGTCTTCTTTGTAAAAAAAGCTGAGACAAACTGACGAATCGGTTTGTCCCAGCTTTGCGTCCGAGTACATATTGCTTAAAATCAAATGATTGAATTAATTAGATTTAGATAGCTGTTGTTGCTCCGCGGTAAACAATACCACGACGAGGATCAACAGTAATCACTTCGTCATTATTAATTAATGATGTTGCATCTGCAGCACCTACGATAACTGGAATATTTTGCGCAATCGCTACAACAGCTGCATGAGAAGTTAAACCACCTTCTTCAACAACTAATGCTGATGCTTTTTCAATTGCAGGCATGTATTCTTTATCTGTTGTTTTTGTAACTAAAATAGCTCCTTCAGTCGCTTTAGCAACTGCTTCTTCAGCAGTTCCTGCAACAACGGCTTTTGCAATAATTGCTTCTTCGCCGACACCTTGACCTTGAACTAATTTAGAACCGATCATTTGAATTTTCATTAAGTTTGTTGTGCCTTTTTCGCCAACTGGAACACCAGCAGTGATAATGATTAAATCACCTTCTGAAGCATAACCTTCTTCTTGTGATACTTTTGAAGCTAAATTAAACATTTCATCTGTGCTTGATGGTTTGTCAGCAACTGTTGCGTAAACACCCCATGATAATGATAAGCTACGTGCTTTTTGTTCTGAGAACGTAATTGCAACGATATGTGCTTTTGGACGGTATTTAGAGATCATACGTGCTGTATGGCCTGATTCTGTTGCCGCAACGATTGTTTGGATACCCAAGTTACGTGCTGTATGGCCAACAGATTGTCCGATTGCTTCAGTCATATCTGTTTTGCTATATAATTTCAATGCGAATGAATCTTGGTTAACTAATGTTTCTTCTGTACGAACTGCAATACGAGCCATTGTTTGAACAGCTTCTAATGGGTAATCCCCTGCTGCAGTTTCGCCTGATAACATTACTGCATCTGTTCCATCGTAGATTGCGTTTGCTACGTCATTTGCTTCCGCACGTGTTGGACGTGGGTTACGTTGCATTGAATCTAACATTTGTGTTGCAGTGATAACTGGTTTACCTAAAGCATTACATTTTTTAATTAAAGCTTTTTGGACAACTGGAACATCTTCTGTTGGAATTTCAACACCCATGTCACCACGAGCAACCATTAAACCATCAGAAACTTTTAAGATTTCATCGATATTATCGATACCTTCTTGGTTTTCGATTTTAGGAATGATTTGGATGTGTGTTGCGTTTTCTTCTTCTAAAATTTTAGTGATTTCTAAAACGTCAGAAGCACGACGAACGAAGCTAGCTGCGATAAAGTCAATTCCTTGACCAATTCCGAAACGGATATCGTTAGCATCTTTTTCAGTGATCCCTGGTAAGTTTACAGAAACGCCTGGTACGTTAACGCCTTTTTTGTTTTTCAAGACGCCTTCGTTTTTAACAACTGTTACGATTTCGTTTGCATCACGGTCGATATCAGTTACTTCTAAATCGATTAAACCATCATCTAAAAGAATGTGTGAACCTACGTTTACATCATTGATTAATTCTGGATAAGTGATTGAGAATTTTTCATTTGTTCCTAAAACTTCTGTCATAGAAATACGTACTGAGTCACCAATTTTCATTGTGATTGCGCCATTTTCCATGTCATTTGTGCGGATTTCAGGACCTTTTGTATCTAGTAAGATCGCTACGCGTTTCCCTGTAATTTTTACAGCTTCACGAATGTTTTTAATACGAGCACCATGCTCTTCGTAGTCACCATGTGAAAAGTTCAAACGGCAAACATTCATACCTGCATTAATTAAGTTTACTAGCATATCAACGGATTCACTAGCTGGTCCAATCGTACATACGATTTTCGTTTTTTTCATTACTAAAACGCTCCTATTCCAAATTTGTTTATACAAAGCTAATAAGATTAGCTAATATACAAGATTAAAAAGAAATTTCATGATTTAACTCATAAAGAGATAAATCTGGTTTGTGTTTATTGTTTTCTAACGTGTCAATAATATCAGCTGCAACTACTTGGTTATCTAACATACCGATACATAAACCGCCTTTGCCTTCTTTTAGAAGTTCAACAGCATATGACCCAAATTTACTTGCTAATACACGGTCACGAGCACTTGGCGAGCCCCCACGAACCACGTGTCCTAAAATTGATACACGCGTATGGAAATCACCGTATTCAGAAAGTTTATCAGCAAATTCATTTCCGCCCATTACGCCTTCTGCTAAAATGATTAAGCAATGTTTTTTCCCGCGGTCGCGGCCTTCTTGAATACGTTTGGCAACGTTTTTCATATCAAAATCATGTTCAGGAATAATGATTTCATCTGCTCCGCCTGCCACGCCTGACCACAATGCGATATCACCAGCGTTACGTCCCATTACTTCGATAACGAATGTACGAACATGAGAAGTCGCTGTATCACGAATTCGGTCAATTGATTCCAAAACAGTGTTAATTGCTGTATCAAAACCGATTGTGAAATCTGTTCCAGGAATATCATTATCAATTGTTCCAGGAATTCCAACAGCGGGGAAACCACGTTTTGTCAAAGCCATTGCGCCATGATAAGAACCGTCTCCACCAATAACAACTAAGCCTTCAATACCGAATTTTTTCAATTGTTCGATTCCTTTTAATTGCCCTTCTTCAGTAGCAAATTCAGGATAACGAGCAGAGTACAAGAATGTTCCACCACGTTGAATCTTATCGCCAACGTCAGCAACATCTAAACGACGGATGTCGCCTGCGACTAAACCGGCAAATCCATAGTTAATACCGTAAACTTCGATTCCATCAAAAATACTTTTGCGTACGACTGCACGAATTGCAGCGTTCATTCCAGGGGCATCTCCCCCGCTGGTTAAAATACCAATGCGTTTCATTCGCTATTTCACCTCATATAATATACTTTCAACTGCCAAAAGAAACCTTTTCGCAAAAATTGATATACAAAAATATTACGTCATTCATTTTACCATTAAAGAACCAAAATGTCTTGAGTTAAGAAGAAAAAAATGAAAAAAGTTGAAAACAACTAGTATTTTTTACCGTAAATCATTTGAAAATGACGTTTTGCTCGCCTAAAACGTAAGCTAATTGTTGCTGACTAGCGCTTGTATGAGCGACCCAGTTTTCTTCATTTAATACTATTTTCTTTCCTGTTTTTTCAAAATAGACAATCACTGGAATGTGTCCAGCATGACGACTGAGTACCTCTTTCATTTTCTGAAAAACGTCCGTTTGTTCGACATCTTTTGTAATTCTGATAAAACACGTTTCGTCACTAATTGATGTTTCTACTTGTTGCGCTTTTTCTATTCGTTGAACCAATATTTGCAATTCTTGATTGTACGTACTGCGTTCCACTTTTCCTTCCACATAATAAACTTGCCCTTTCTCGACACTCTGTCTTAACTGGCGAAAAACAGTTGGGAACAACGTTAGTGAAATACTTCCTGTTGTATCATCCCCATCAACAAAGGCCATTTGTTCTCCCTTTTTGGTCCGAATCGTCCGAATGTTTTTGACATAAATCAATAATTTCGTGGGCTGATTTTCAACAAGTTCATGAACAAGTTGCGTTTGCTTGGCTAAGCGTGTTTTTTTGAACTCTTCTGTCGGATGTCCTGATAAATAGACCCCTAAATATTGTTCTTCTTGTTCTAGTCGCTCTTCTAGCGGATAATCGGCAATTTCTTCTTCCTTTGGCTTCAACGTTTCTAACAAATCCATACTACCACCGCTGAGAAGAATACTTTGGATATTACTCTCTAAACCTACCGCTAATTGACGGCGATTGGGTGCAATTTCGTCAAATGCACCGATGGCAATCAATGGTTCGATATTTTCAACTTTCAACCACTTACGGTCAATTCGCAAAAGAAACTCATCGAACGTTTTGTACGGTCCATTTTCTCGGCGTTCATTTAAAATATTTTGAATGAAGTCTCGGCGGATTCCTTTTAAAGAACTAAAACCAAATAAAATTTGCTGTTGCTGATTTAGGTAAAAGCTGTAGTGACTTTGGTTAATTGACGGCTGCAAAATCGTCTGCTTGTTT
Organism: Enterococcus sp. DIV0167; assembly: GCF_050541555.1. Lineage (NCBI taxonomy): Bacteria > Bacillati > Bacillota > Bacilli > Lactobacillales > Enterococcaceae > Enterococcus > Enterococcus sp. DIV0167. The sequence continues at coordinate 834,782 of NZ_CP172933.1, read as the reverse complement.
TTTCTAGCTTCGCCAATATATTCTTTAATTTTTGTTGGATTATGACGAACAGAATGCAACAATGCGACATAAAAAGCACTCGGATAATGAACCTTCAAGTAAGCCATTTGAAAACCAATAAAGGAATAGGCAAATGCATGCGAGCGGTTAAAGCCATAATTAGCAAAGCGCTCAATATAATCGTACACTTGGTTAGCTGTTTCTTTGGGATAGCCTTGTTGTAACGCACCATTAACAAAATGATTCCGTTCTTCATCTAGCACATCTTTTTTCTTTTTACTAATGGCTCGACGTAAAATGTCAGCTTGCCCTAAAGAGAAGCCAGCCATTTTCGCAGCAACTTGCATAATCTGCTCTTGGTAAACAATAATTCCGTACGTATTTTCTAAAATGGGGGCGAGACTAGGCTCTGGATAACTAATTTGTTCCAAGCCTTTTTTCCGGCGGATGAAAACATCAATATTTTGCATCGGACCAGGACGATACAGGGCATTGACAGCAGCAATATCTTCAATGCTAGTTGGCCCTAATTTTCTTAATACATTCCGAATTCCAGCAGATTCAAACTGGAAAACGCCACTTGTTTCCCCTTTTCTAAATAAAGCCAGCGTTGTTTCGTCATCTAATGGAATCTGATTTAAACGAATGGTTCGATTATAGACGCGTTTAACAGCTGTAAGGGTATCATCAATGATAGATAAATTTCTTAAGCCCAAGAAATCCATTTTCAGAAGACCAATTTTTTCAACATCATTCATAGTAAATTGGGTCAATAAAATTTCATTCGATCCTGGTTGTAACGGAACCAAATTCAAAAGATTTTCATCACTAATTACCACACCTGCTGCGTGCGTAGAAACATGGCGAGGCAATCCTTCTAGCTGAACAGCTGTTTTATAGAGCAATTGATTATTTGGCGAAAAATTGACCAATTCTTGCATCCGTTTCGACTCTTGGTACGCTTCTTCTAACGTAATTTTCAGCTTGTTTGGGACAGCTGCCGACCAACGATTCGCTTCACTCTGGGACAACCCGAAAACACGTGCAACGTCCCGTAAAACCATTTTCGCAGCCATCGTACCAAACGTGGCAATTTGCGCCATGTGATAATGACCATATTTTTGACTGACATAAGCTAAAACTTCCTCCCGCCGATTATCAGGAATATCTAAATCAATATCGGGCATCGTGTAGCGTTCTGGATTCAAAAAACGTTCAAAAAGCAAATCATATTTGATTGGATCTACATCTGTAATTGATAACACATAGGACACTAAAGAGCCTGCAGCTGAACCTCGGCCAGCGCCTGTAACAATTTGATTGTTATGACAGAAGTCCATCACATCCCAAACGATTAAAAAGTAATCATCAAAGCCCATATTGTGAATGATGGTTAACTCTTTTTCTAATCGTTTTTGGTAAACTTCATTTAGATGAGGCACTCTTTCTGGTAATTTTTCTAAACACAATGTGCGTAAATAAGAACCAGCCGTTTGATTATCAGGCACAGGAAAATGCGGTAATAATTTTTGATGTAAAGGAATGTCAACTCGGCAATTTTCAGCTAGCTGAATCGTATTCTGGACCACTTCTGCACCAGCTATTTGAAGCATTTGTTCCATCGTCGTCTCTGCTTCGCGCAAGTAATTCAGACCTTCTATTTCCGGTGTTTGGCTTGTAATATTCAATTGATTATTTTCTTTGATGCTCTCAAGAACAGTAACGGCAAAGCCTTCTTCCCTTGTTAAATGACGTACCTCTTGCAAAGCCACGCCAGGTAATTGTTCTCTTTGGTAAAAAGAAAAGAGCGCTGGATTGCGTTGTTGATTCATTGAAAAAGAATGTTCAACAAATAACGACTGGGGATCAAAATATGAAGCAAGTTGTTGGAAAGCGTGAACCGCTTGTTGTTCATCTTCAAAAAATGTTTGGGCGACTTCTCCTTTAGCTGACAAAGTCACGGCAAATAAATCACTTAATAAGGATTGATGTTCCGCTAAGTAAAAGGGACCCTCTGTCGTCATTTTGCTGCTAGATAGTTGCATTAATTGCTGATACCCTTTTAAATTTTTAGCAAATAAAAGCAACTCGGAATGCCCTTCTTTTTCTACTGGGGTATATTCTAATCTTAAACCGATAATTGGTTGAATTCCCGCTTCTTGGCATGCTTCATAAAATTCAACCACCCCATGCAAGACATTGATATCGGTAATCGCTAATGTTTGATAACCTAACGCTTTCGCTTGTTTTACATAGGAACGAATCCTAACCGTACTAGATAAAAGCGAATAGGAAGTAACGGTATGTAATTGTGGAAATGACATTGGACAGCTCCTTTTTGAATCCTTGCTATTTTTTGCCTCTTCTCTTATTTTCCTATCGCGGATTCTTTACTTTTAAAGAAAATATGCTAAACTAAGAGCTAGAAAAGAGGTGCTCATATGCGTTATCTTGTTGTATTTTTCTGGACCTTCGCATTAGGCCAAGTCGTTGGATATATCGGCGGTGCATTATCTGGTGGTTCATACGACTTTAAAATGACAACGATTCTATCGTTGGCAACAGCCGTTATTATTTTATTAATTGCACACTTTGCAGTACCGAAAGAAACCAAACCTGTTAAATAAGAAAAAACCAGTTACTAAAGTTATTGTAACTGGTTTTTTTATCTTTTCAACTGTTTAGAGCTTTTTATTTAAAACTTTTCGGAAATTAAAGAAGGACAGCCCAATGTTTCCTAAAACGAAACAAGCGGTTACCAGAAAAACAGAAGAATAGCCAAAACCATGGGCAACAGTCGACCCTACCATCGGTCCTAAAACTTGACCGAAATTACTACACATCTGATTGTAACTATAAACTCTACTTACGCCCTCCGTTGGCGTTATTTTACTAATTAACGTATTAATCGATGGCATTAATGCGCCTGTTGAAAAACCTAAAAGGAATCGTAAAACACCTAACTGAAAAGGTGTTTGCACAAACGCCATGGGAATGTAACAAATAAAAGAAAGAATTAATCCGCCTAATAAAACTTTTTGGTTCCCAATGCGGTCCCCAATTTTTCCCAAAGTTGGAGAAGAAATAATTGCTGAAACGCCGGCAATCGAAACAATCAAACCACTAACAAATAATACATTCTCTGTATCGCCACTTAAAGATCGAATATATAGCGTTAAGATTGGGCTGATACTTGTAATTCCTAATTGTAAAATTAACGTAGTCACAAACAAACCAATCAATACTGAAACATGATCCATCTTACTAAAAATTTCTTTCGTCGTTAATAAATCCTTTTTCTCAACTGGTTGAAAATCTTCTTTAACTAAAAAGATAGTCAACAACGTTGTAATGAATAAAATAACGCCGGTAATAATAAAGACATTTTCCATTCCAAACCACTGTGCCAACGCACCGCCAATCGATGGCGCAATTAACGTCCCAGCAATTGCACCTGTTGATAATGTCCCTAGAGCCCAGCCATTTTTCTCTTTTGGCGCCTGCGACGCAATCATCGCTGTTGCGTTAGGAATATAGCCGGATAAAATCCCGTTCATAAAACGCATAATCAACAGCCAGTATACATTAGGGACAAATGCTAACGCCCCCATTGTGATCGTCATTCCTGCTGCAGCCCGAATCATCATAATTTTCCGACCTTTTCGATCAGCTAAATTTCCCCAAATCGGTGCAACAATCGCAGCAGCAAACGCCGTGACAGAAATTGCCAATCCAGAAAACAACTCTACTTGACTCTTAGGCGTCCCTAATTGTTCAACATATACTGGAATAAACGGCATAACTAAGCTAATACTCGCCCCTGTAAAAAAGCAACCAATCCATGCGACTAATAAATTCTGCTTCCATTTTATTTTCATACTTTTATCCACCTTATCACCTCTTCACCTACCACTATACTCTAAAAGAGTGAATCTCTCAAAAGAAAATTCTTTTTAAAAAAAAGTCTGACAGACCGGTCAAAACGACCAATCTGCCAGACTTCTTAACACTTGGGCTTAAGATAAACAGCTGAATAAATGCAACACCTTCAAAGCTAACCGCTGTTATCTCAGCCTCACTTCTATTTACTATAAAATAGCTAAGATTACAAAGTTTAAGATAAACAACGCATCAATGATCCAAATAATTGGTGAAACTTCTTTGGCTTTTCCTTTGACTACTTTCACCACTGCATAAAAGATGAACCCAGCAGCAATCCCATAAGAGATGCTATAACATAATCCCATGAAAATTGAAGCAAAAAATGCTGGAATCGCATCTTCTAAATCCGTCCAATTGATGTCTTTGAAAGAAGCTAACATCATAATTCCCACTAAAATTAACGCTGGAGCCGTAGCTTGTGCTGGCACAATAGCAATAAGTGGTGAAAAAAGACTACTTAGGGCAAATAGAATTGCTACCACTACCGATGTCAAACCTGTTCGACCACCCGCACCGATTCCTGCTGCACTTTCTACATAAGTTGTCGTATTCGATGTACCAAAAATCGCACCGATAGATGTTGCAATAGCATCTGCAAATAGAGCTTTGTCCATTTTAGTGCTGAAGCCCTTACTATCTTCTAAAGCTAATTCATCTTCTTTAGAGAAAATTCCTGTTCGACGTCCCGTACCGATAAATGTTCCAATTGTATCAAACGTATCTGATAAACTGAAGGCAATAATGGTCATTAAAACTTGAGGAATTTTTGAAGAATCGCTAAACAATGACTGTAAGCCCTTAGCACCAAAAGCAGCGCCAAAAGTTGTACCTAATTCTTTAAATGAATTGCCCAACGAATTAGCATGCCAATCAACCGAAGCAGTGTCTACCACCCCCATTGGAATTGCGACTAACGTAGTAACTACAATGCCAATTAAAATAGCCCCACGAACATTCGTGACAACTAAAATCGTTGTTAAAACTAACCCAATTACCGCCAAAATAATGGCTGGATTATCAAAATTTCCTAAAGCGGGCACGATACTCGAACCATTCACAACACCATTTTGAGGTTCTGCTTGTACTGTGAAACTTAGTAAGCCAGCATTTTTCAACCCTACATAAGCGACAAAAATTCCAATCCCACCACCAATAGCATGTTGTAAACTCTCTGGAATTGCTTTAATAATCATTTTGCGAATTTTTGTCACTGTAATCAAAATATTAATCAAACCACAAATAAAAACCATTGCTAATGCTTGTTGCCAAGTATACCCCATCCCAAAAACGACCGTAAACGTGAAGAAAGCATTGAGTCCCATCCCCGGTGCTTGAGCGTAAGGTACATTAGCAAACAGCCCCATAATTAATGTACCGATGATTGAAGCAATAATGGTCGCTAAAAAAACAGCCTGAAAAGGCATCCCTGTTTCTGAAAGAATGGACGGATTAACAAATAAAATATAACTCATTGCAAAAAAGGTCGTAACCCCCGCCATTATTTCAGTTGATACCGTTGTCTTGTTTTCCTTTAATTTGAAAAACGTATTCATAATTGCACTTCTCTCCCTTAAAATCCATGTTTTCGAATAATTACTCTTTGATTATAAGAGAATCGCTATCTTTTTACAACAAAATATTAACTATTATATATATTTTTCTATATAACGTTCGTGTTTTGCTGATATAAAAAAAGAAAAAGCTTTACATTGCTTCTTCTTTTCCTAATAATTGGATTAGCCCAAACAACAGCATCTGTAGAAACATCATTAATAAAATAAACATTAATTTTTGAAGGGACCAGTCAAAAAAGATAATTTTCACTGTTTCAATTGGACTCATAAAAAGATAGACACTGTGTAATCGATCAAAACGTCCAACATAAATCGCCAAAGCAGACAAGAAATGAAGGCTGGCTTGAAAGACTACAATTGTTCTATAGCCGCAATAACTTTGCAATTTCTGGCTAACAGTTGTTACTGTTTTCATCCCTAAAAGCCCATATATAACAATCCCGCTAGTTAAGCAAACAAACGCCCACCAATCACCAATTTGGTTTGCAAAAATCGTATTAAAGCCTCGATAAATAGATAGCGTTTCTAAATGAAAAAAATCCGTAAATAGGTACGGTGCATTAGGATAAAAAATTAACCAAGCAAAACCTATCAACCAATCCCTTTTACGTTTTTCTGCGTTTAAAAGATAACTAAGTTCAATTGGAATATAGGCTAACAACACGTTCAACGCCATAAAATGAAAATGCGTAGCAAATAACCACGTATAGATACAATAGATTAAGGTGATCACTCGTAAATAAATTCTAGAATTTTTCAAGATGCTCTGCGCTCCTTTTTCAAACGGTTTATTTTAGTGTAGCATACTTCTTAAGCTTTTTTTTAAACCTTATAAATGAACATGCTTCTCCCCTTGATAATCTTCGGTTTTATGCTAGACTGAGTAAAAGGCATTTAGGAGGAATTTTTACTTGAAAAAATTAATTGCTATTGATTTAGACGGCACAACATTAAATGCACAGTCTTTAATCAGTCCAAAAACCGAACAAACACTAAAAAAAGCGATTGACAACGGTCATTACGTCAGTATTGCCACTGGACGTCCCTATAGAATGAGTCATCAATTTTACCAACAACTTGGCCTAACGACCCCTATGGTTAACTTTAACGGCGCTTTAGTTCACATTCCAGAGAAAAAATGGGACTTGGAAAGCGAAGCCAATATTGAGCGTGACCTAGTCTTTGACATTTTGGCACAGAAAAAAGAATTACAATTAGATTTTGTTGCTGCTGAAAACAAAGAAACATTTTATATCGATACGTTAGATGGGTTCGATCCGAAATTTTTTGCTTCCAAAGCAACCTTAGATAATTTACTTACTGCTAAAAATTTACGAACAAATCCTACCTCAATGATGGTTCGGACCACACCAAACCAAGCTGAAAAAGTTGCTGATACATTGACAAAACAATATGGTGATTATATTGATGTCCGCACTTGGGGCGGTCCAATGCCTATTTTAGAAATGGTCGCAAAAGGAATTCAAAAAGCCCATGGCGTTGATCAAGTGGCGAACTTTTTATCTGTCAAACCAGCTGATATCATTGCTTTTGGCGATGAACATAATGACGAAGAAATGTTAAGTTATGCTGGTTGGGGTGTTGCTATGAACAATGCCACGGATAAAATTAAATCCGTAGCCAACGATGTCACTGAAAAAACAAATGATCAAGATGGTTTAGCAGATTACTTAGAAAATTATTTAGATCTATAAAAGGCTAAAATAAAAGTATTTCTTAAAAAGAACTCACGTTGGTTTAGCTGATAATCTTAAGATTACGAAAGTAGGGCATAAGTCGTTTCGACTTATGCCCTACTTTCGTTTTTTTATTCCTTCAATGAATTTTGAAACGTACTGATTTTTTCAGCCAATCTTTGATAAGTAGTAAAAGACGGATGCTTTAGCTCTTGTTCTTCGTTAACGGATAAAGTTTGTTGTGTCGTAATGGCCTTTGTTAGGGCATCTACAAAATGAATAAAAGAATTGTTGGTTTGTTTATTGTATCCTGGTGAATAATATTTCGATTGACGATAAAAAGGCCGCAGGGCTGTTTCTGTGATTTTTTCCTGTTCATCTGAAAAGTATTCATCATAGCTGACATGTTTTATTTTCTGCTCTTCTGTTATCACTTGAAGTCGAGCGATTAGGCCATTGCCTAAATCTTCTGCGTAACCGATATACGTTTCTTTCGATGGCTCTTTTAGCCAAGTGTCCATCTCTGCTGCTAAAGGCATTAAACCTTCACGCGCAGAAGTTGATGAACCGCGTACCGTATAAAAATTACCTGTGACACGATTTTCGTCACGCATTTGTTTTTCTACATAAGTAATACCATTAACAACGGTGACTAACGTATCGTCTGTACGCGTGTTGCTTGCTTGAAATTCAGGATAATCTGACAGGCGTTTGTTGACACCCGAATAGCGTGTATCATAATAAGGGTCACTAGCAAACTCTGTAAACTCAACATTCAGAATCCGTTGCGTTTCAGGTTCCGTAATAATCTCTACAATGCCGTAATTTCCGCCAGTAAATACACCTTCATTTTTATAATAGTTACCCGTCATTAATCCCAAAGGCGGTTGATTGGACCAAAACATTTTTTCCTTTTTTTCTTCTGGTGTATATTTTGCTGGTGGGGTTGTCCCAAATGTCGTTTGTGTGGCCCCTGTAACCACTTCGTACGTGTATTCATGAGAATCAAAAGTCAATTGATTAGCAATCAGTTCGTCATTTTTAGTCGGCGCTTGTTTTTCCGCCGCAGAAGTCGTTTGATTGGTGACGGTAACTTGCTTCACTTGCTTTGTCTCTTGCGGACCACTTGTTGTTTGTTTCGTTGGCTCTTGATCTGGCGCACAACCAACCAAAATAAATAATCCGATAAAAACCACCATTCCTTTAATATATTTCATTCACTTCTCTCCTTTTTATAAACGCTTAATTTCCTCTTATCTCCAGTGTAGCAAACATTTATAAACCAAAACTGACGGAAAAATGAATAAATAATAAACAAAAACGCTAAGTCTCCTGCAGCTTAAGAGACTTAGCGTTTTTTTATTTAATTGCTTGGCGCTTTTGGCGCAACCACTCTTCTTTAATGTGTTCAGATAGGCGAATCATTCGTTTACCAACTTCACTATATTGGTTAGTAGCTAAATTGGCTAAAGAAATTCGAACTGACCATTTGTCACTCCCGAAAGCATCCGCTTTTAAAAGCATTAATTTTTCTTTTTCTGCTAAAGAGGTTAATACTTTTGTGATCGTCCACGATTTCGTTAAATAGCTTGAAAATTCTGGGCCATAACGTTTTTCTGTCCAATCTCTAAAGTTAATTTCACAATAATATGCTGTATTTAAACTTGCTAAAGGCTCTTCAATGCCTAAGGTGCGGAACAAGAGCTTTTCACGCGTATGACAAATATCCATCACTTCGTCTTTATATGCTTGACCGTCTTTTAACAAAGCATACAAACTAAATAAAGCCATCATCGCTTGCTGAATAGAAGAAAGTCCCGCTGCATGGTTCAACGCAATATCGCGGCTGTCTGCGACTAAGCGGCTGATAAAGTTAATTTGGCTTGTGTCTGCATTCAATGTAGCATAACGTGCCTGTAATTCCATTTTTCGAGCCACTGGCAATTCTTTTAATAATTGATCAAAGATGTTCTCTTGACTAACCGCAATAGTCCCCACACGCCAACCGGTAGCGCCAAAGTATTTAGAATAAGAATAGATACAGGCTGTATTGTAAGGTAACTCCGTAAATAGTGAACGGAAAGCTGGCACAAAGGTTCCGTAAACGTCATCTGTTAAAATCATTAACTTAGGGTTATCCACTGCAACGATTTGTTTGATTTGTTCAATGGTAGGTTTTCCCATAGCATTAGCAGTTGGATTGCTGGGATTTACGACAAAAACCGCTTTGATGGACGGGTCTTTTAGTTTATCAATTTCCTTGTTTGAGTATTGATACGTCGTTTTTCCATCAATAATCATTTGCTCTGCTTTGATTTTAACCACGTCAAAATCATAACGTGGTAGTTCTGGAATTTCTAGATAAGGAGCAAACGTTGGTAATAACAACGCAATACGATCACCTTTTTCTAGTAAATAATTATTTGCCAACGTATCAAACAAGTAACAAATCCCTGCTGTACCACCTTCAACGGCAAAAATATCAAACGGTTGTGCTTCGCTGGAAAATAATTCTTGATTTAAATAGGCTTTAATCGGTTGTTCACACGCCTTCAAGCAACGAACAGGATTCGGATAATTATCCCCAATCACATAGTCTAACATGGCATCTAACCACATTTCCTTATCCATCCCAAAATAGTTATGCTCTGCTGTCCAAATTTCTTGTAAGAAGGTTGCCCCTTTGCTAGGATTTTCTGCTAAAAAGTTTAAGAAGCGTTGCGTTCTACCAAAACTTGGCTGAATCATACCAGCCGTTTGTTCGCTCCCCTCTCTTAACGTTTCTTTTGTAGCAAATTGACCTAATAAAAAAAAGGCTTCCCTTGGTGTTGGCGCCGTCCAATTAGGATTGCCTCGCCCTGCATTTAACAATGTTTCTAAATTATGATTTTCTTCATGTAATTTCTTCTCTAAAAATAGACTTAATTCAAACGGACTAAGGTTTTCTGTCAATTCATCACTTGTTATCATTTTATCCTCCTGAAGCACACGCAGTCATTTAGTATTTAGTATGTAGTCTATACTACTCTTCTACCTCCAGATGTCAACCATTTAAGCGGAATATTCTGACAATTAATAAAAAAGAAACAATCCTTTATAAAAAATAAAGGATTGCTTCTTTTTCGCTGATTAACCAAAGAACCGTTGCATCTCAATTTTTGCTGATTGGACAGAATCAGAAGCATGGATTAAATTTTTGGTGACAGACAACCCATAATCCGCTCGTAAGGTGCCACTTTCAGCATCTAACGGATTCGTTGCTCCAACTAATTTACGCACTTTTTTAACCACATTGTCCCCTACAACGACCATCACAACCACTGGGCCACTTGTCATATAGGCTAATAATTCAGGGAAAAATAGTTCATCTTTTAAATGCTCATAATGTTCCTTCACTGTTTCTACTGTTAGTCGTTCGAATTTAAGGTGCAATAAGTCAATACCTTTATCTTCAAAACGTTGAATGATTTTGCCAACTAACTTTCGTTCAACGCCATCTGGCTTAATAATTACTAAACTTGTTTCCTTCATTTTTTCCATCCCTTTCAAAACTTCCTTTTGCCCTTTCCCAAGGGGTAGCTACAGAATAAAATGAAAGCGGATACTTTGTCAATGATAAATTTTCTTTTCCTTTTGATTAAATAAAAAATTAAAGATTATTCACAAGGTTTGTGAATTGTTCTTTCAGTTCTGTATTGCTTGTTTCTTTTAAAAACAAATAAGGTTGCTCCTCTACTGGCTGTTCTTTACTCACATAAACTTTGGCTTCACCATTCACTAAAGTAAATAAATAGACATGCTTCTGGGCAACTTGTGTCGCACTGTCAGAGTATACTGCCACCAGACAATAACCGCCTTCGCTACCTGTTTCTGACCAATTTAACCAAATGGGATTGTTCCCAATAGCTGGTTGTATTTTAGGTTCATAACTCAATAAATCATCAGGCACTTGAATCGTGTAAAAAGCTACAGAGTGACCTGGTTGGTACGCTTGATAGTTCTGATTGCGTTCTTGACCCCAGGTTTCCATGTATTGTCCTAACTGTTTTGCTTTTTGCTGATTCCAAATCGTCCCTTCTTCTGTAACTAATTCAGTTAATTCTTGTGTTTGCGTTGTTTGCTCTAATTCCAACGCCGTGGTTTGACTAACTTCGGTTGCTGAAATTGCTCTTGTTTCTTCAGTATTTACATTGTTTGTTTGTACGGTTCGCACTTTCTGTGATTCCTCTTTCGATTTTTGCCAACCACAGCCAGATAAAACGCTTCCAACAACCGCTATCATAATAATCCCGTTTAGTTTCATTCCTTAAACTCCTGTTTTTATTTTTATTCTATCGAAATAAACCTAAAATCTCAATCCCTTTCTTTGGATAGTTGAAAACCATTTAGGAACTAGTAATTCTCCACAATTATAGTCCTCTAGTAATTGTTGGTATTGCTGTTCCATAGTCCTGATTTCTTTTTCACCAAAGCTCAGTGCCCAAACTAAAGAATAGAGTCCTGCGTGAAAAGTATAAAGCTTTTGAAACTGCCAAAATAAGGTAGGAACTTTCCCAGCAAAATAACCTTGTAATTGACCATAAGCAAACAATGGCGAAACATTTCTTGAAAAAAATTGTAACTTGTAAAATTCTTCATAAGGATCCCCAAAATCCCATCGATTAAAATCAATCACACCGACCTGCCTAGTTGGCAAGTAAATAAAATTTCCCACATGGAAATCTCCATGCTGATAAACCACAGGCCGTTGTTGCAATAACGGTAATTGTTTTTCTAAATATGAAATTATTGGCTGCTGGTACGGCATACAAAATTGAGATTCCTTATACTTATTTAGTTGGCTCTGCTTTTTTTCGTATAAATTTCGCGCAATCTCTCTTTGACTAATCCTTTCAGGCAACAAAAGCTTATGGATTTTGTTTAAATAGCGGCCCGCCTCTACGCCTAAGTTCAGTTGTCTTTTGGGAGAAAGAGCGGGTAAAACATCGCTTAAGTCTTCACCTTCTAGATACGTTAATAACATGTATCCTTGTTCACTTTCAGGAATAGGTGCACATAAAAAAGGTTTAGAACTGGGAAATCCTAACGCCGCTACTTTTTTGATAAATTGATATTCTTGTTGTTTAGCTAATAACTCTTCTTGTTGAAAAATTCGCAATAAAAAGGTTTCTTGATTTTTAGTAACTTTAAACTTTAAATCAGTTGACCAACCACGGTGAATAGCTTCAACTTTTTGCCATTGCTGAAACGCTGGAATCTTCTCAAACGCCCTCATTACTTTCGCCTCCATTTCCCTATTGGTTTTAGTATACCAAAGAAAAAAGGCGAGCCTGGGACAAAAATCACTTTGAATTTTTGTTCCAGGCTTAAAAATTGATAAACGGCGGGAACAGAAGCAACTCCTTCGGAAATAAGCCGAAATTCTCCAAAAATTAAAGAACAATTTTCGGAAATTCCTTCTTATTTCTCGGAGTTAAACACTTCTGTCCCGACCTCGTCACTGGTTATCGTTTTCTAGTTTTCCTTATATAAATCGTTCCACTTGTTACTAAGAAAGCTCCTCCTAAAACAATCCAGAAAGTACTAGGTACTTCTGCACCTGCTTTTGGTAATACTTTTTTGGGAAGCTGTTCTTGTTTCCCAATCATACTTTTATTAGAAAAAGCATGCGTACTTTCTGTTGATTTTGTTCCCTGATTTGCTGATGAATTCAGCGAATTATCTAAGGATGACTCACTAGTAGTTTTTCCAGCTTTGTCTGGGTTTTGGTTTTTTCCTTCGATTGGTTCTTCACTTGTTTTTGTTTCTTTGTCTTTATCTGGTTTGCCACTTGCATCTGAGTCTTTGTCTTTTTCTGGTTCGCCACTTGCATCTGGTTCTTTGTCTTTGTCTGCTTCGCCACTTGCATCTGGCTCTTTGTCTTTTTCTGGTTCGCCACTTGCATTTGGCTCTTTGTCTTTTTCTGGTTCGCCACTTGCATCTGGCTCTTTGTCTTTTTCTGGTTCGCCACTTGCATCTGGCTCTTTGTCTTTTTCTGGTTCGCCACTTGCATCTGGCTCTTTGTCTTTTTCTGGTTCGCCACTTGCATCTGGCTCTTTGTCTTTTTCTGGTTCGCCACTTGCATCTGGCTCTTTGTCTTTTTCTGGTTCTTCTACATGTGGTTGATTTATCTTGTGGTTATTTTCAAATAAAGCACCTAATTGTAGCAACGTTCGGTCTTCATTTAATGCACTATTAAATTGAATCCCCAAAGGCAGTCCTTCTTTTGAAACGTAAGTTGGTACACTTAATGCTGGATGTCCAAATAAATTTGCTTGTTGTGTAAACGGTGTATATGTGAACGCCGTCAGCCATTGGTCATAAATCAATTGTTTTTGTTCTGCTGGTGACAATTGATCAATTTTTTCCATCTGTGCTGCATGTTCTGGTTTTAGTAACGGATTATCAATACTAGGTGCCGTGGCAGCTGTCGTTGGTGTTAATAAGATAGGATACTGTTGATAAAATTCGTCCATCGCTTGTGCTTGTAAAGCAATATCTGTCCAAGCCGCAGTTGTCTCTTCACTCGTTATATTTTTTCCTGTTTGAAAAAGCGCCCATGTTAACAGTTCTACATCATTTCGTTCAAGCGGTCTTTTCAATTTCTGCCGCACCATAAAATCGGCAATCCCAGCTGAGCCAGCAGCTACAGTATAATAATTTTTCATTAGACGTTCCCCATCAACAGGGTGCTTCACTTCAACCAATGTGTACCCTTGGTCTTTTAAAAAAGTAACAGCTTCAGCGACCGCCTCTTTTGCTTCGGCACTTACAGGCGTTCCGGCAGGGGATTCTGTTGTATAAGCAATGGGTTGCGCTTGACTTAAATGTCCCGCAGGAAGATCTTTTTTGGTTAATAAGGTTTCAAATAATGCATTTGTATCCGCCACAGTTCGACTTAAACCAAAGTGAACAGTTTGACCTTTTACACTATTAGAATTGCCAATGATTACTCCTCTAGAAGGTTTCAAGCCTACGGTGCCTGTCCAAGAAGCAGGGATGCGGATAGAGCCACCAGCATCACTTCCAGAGGCAATAGGAACAAATGCCGCGGCGACACTAGCACCCGCTCCGCCTGAAGAACCACCTGAATAATGGTTAGGATTCCATGGATTGACGGAAACGCCATATAACTTTGAATCTGAAATATTCTTCCAACCTAATTCTGGATAATTCGTTTGACCAATGATTATGAATCCAGCATTTTGTAGTGCTTTGACAAAGGTCGATGTCCCACCAGCTACTTGATCTTGGAGAAAACCAAAACCGTTCGTGTTGCTTTCACCTTTCAAGGATTGTCCTAACCCTTTTAGTAAGAGCGGCACACCTAGAAATGGTTGACCTGTATCTTGTAAAGCTTTTGCTTCTGTCAAGGCCGCTTCTTCTCGTAAAGTAATGACCGCATTTAATGTAGGATTTTCACGTTTAGTGATGGCCAACGCAATTTTTACTAATTCTTCGCTCGTCACCTTTTTTTCTCTTACTAAAGTTGCTAACTCCAGTGCAGTTGCTTGTTTATAATCTGCTTCTGAAAAAGCATTCTCTGCAGAAACAGCTTTTCCATCTGTATCACTATTTTGTATCTCATTTGTGGTTTCAGTGGTTACTGCAACCACATTTCGGCTACTGCTTTCGGCGATTGCCGAAGAGGATTCTTTTTCCTGCATCACCGTTTGGCTAGTAGTTTCAGATTCCAAGTTAGTTACAGTCTGACTGGTTTCTGTTGTTACTGATTCCGTCTCTGTTTGAACGGTTGTTTCTAGTATACTTTCTTGTGCCAACATTGGTACCCCTACCAGTGTTTGGCTAATTAATAAAATAATCCCTAACTTTTTGAACAAAATCGACTTCTTCATAAGTCACATCCTTTATCTATTAATACAGTTAAAAAATCTGTATTACTTATAGCATAAATGAAAGCGATTAAAAAGTAAAGTTCTCTTGAAAATTCCCATGTTCAACTTTTAGGCTAGGTTCTTTTTATATGCTAAAATAGAATAGAAACGGAGGTTTTTTAATGGAATGGATTGAAATTAAGCACGCAACACAAAATAATTTGAAGAATATCTCTGTCAATATCCCTAAAAAGCAACTAACTGTTGTTACTGGACTTTCGGGTTCAGGAAAGTCCTCCTTAGTATTTGACACATTAGCCGCTGAATCACGTCGTGAACTAAATGATACATTTAGTTCGTTTGTTCAAAATTACTTACCCAAATATGGTCGTCCAGAAGTTGAAAAAATCGAGAATCTTCCTGTTGCAATTGTCATTGACCAGAAAAAAGTAGCAGGTAATTCTCGTTCGACAGTGGGAACGTATACAGATATTTATACGTTTTTACGTTTGCTGTTTTCACGAGCAGGTTCTCCATTTGTTGGTTATTCAGATACTTTTTCGTTTAATCATCCGGATGGAAAATGTCCAACATGCGATGGCTTAGGAAAGATTACCGAAATCAATCTTCATCAGCTAGTTGATTATGACAAATCATTAAACGAAGGGCCTATCGATTTCCCCACATTTACAGTTGGCAACTGGCGGTGGAAGCGTTATGCCCATAGTGGTCTATTTGATTTGGATAAAAAAATCAAGGACTATTCTCCTGAAGAGTTAGCATTATTTTTATATGCTCCACAACAAAAACTGGCTAATCCACCCAAAGAATGGCCTCATACAGCTTTGTATGAAGGAATCGTCCCGCGCATGCAACGTAGCATATTGCATACAGACGAAGGCAAACGTCATCAAAAATACCTTAATCACTTTGTTACCGTAAAAAGATGTCCTGATTGTTTAGGAAGTAGAGTCAATGAACGTGTTCGTAGCTGCAAAATTAATCAGAAAAGTATTGCTGATGCTGTTGACATGCCACTCACTGAATTACATTCTTTTATTCGTTCGATGGATCTTTCCTTAATAAAAAATATTCAAGAAGAGCTACTTGTACGTCTAGAAGCATTAATTAATATCGGTCTCTCCTACCTCACATTAGGACGAGCAACTGAAACACTTTCTGGTGGTGAAGCACAGCGGATTAAAATTGCTAAGTATGTAAACAGCGCCTTAAACGATATTATGTATATTTTAGATGAACCAAGTGCTGGCTTACATCCAAAGGACATCGAACGGATCAGTCGTGCATTGCTCAATTTAAAAAATAAAGGAAACACCGTGGTTCTGGTGGAACACAATCCACAATTAATTAGAGAAGCTGATTTTATCATCGATATAGGACCTTTCGCAGGCGAAAATGGTGGCCATGTCCAGTTTTCAGGAACGTATGACGCATTTTTAGCCTCCAAAACCTTGACTAGTCAAGCCCTTCAAGAGCCGCTCCCTTTAAACGACCAACCAAGAAAAGCAAGGAAGTCTTTAACAATCGAACATGCGACACTGCATAATTTAAACAATCTATCTGTCGAAGTTCCGTTAGGAGTTTTGACTGTTATTTGTGGGGTCGCTGGTTCAGGTAAATCATCATTAGCGGAAGAAATTTATCAAAAAGCCCAAGCTGATAACCAAGAAATTATTCATCTTTCACAAAAAAGCATTACCGCAAATTTACGATCCACACCAATGACCTATCTCAATATTTTTGACAAGGTCCGCAAACTGTTTGCGGAAGAAAATCATGTTAGTCCAGCTTTATTTAGCTATAATTCCAAAGGCGCCTGTCCTACTTGCAAGGGGAAAGGAATAATTGTCTCCGATATGTCTTTTATGGAGGATGTTACTAGTGTTTGCGAAACCTGTCACGGAACGCGTTACAAAGAAGAGGTGCTTCATTATCTGTATAACGGAAAAAATATCGTTGAAGTACTAGCTTTAAGCGTTAAAGATGGCTATGATTTTTTCAAAGACCAGCCTTTTGCTCTTTCATTAAAAAATTTACTAGAAGTTGGCTTAAGCTATCTTAAACTCAATCAATCGCTCTCAACATTATCTGGTGGCGAATTGCAAAGGGTAAAATTAGCAGACACACTTCACCAAAAAAAAGCTATCTATTTAATGGATGAACCTACAGATGGTTTACACTTAATTGATATCCAACAAAGTCTTCAACTTTTCAATCGAATGGTAGAAGAAGGAAACAGCTTAATTTTATTAGAACATCACATTGACGTGATTAAAAGTGCCGACTGGTTGATTGAACTAGGTCCCGAAGGTGGAGAAAATGGCGGACAGCTTCTTTTTACAGGAACGCCAGCAAATATGTTAAATTCCACTCATTCTATTACTAAAGGCTATCTATAAAATAAAAAGTACAAACGGTGCAAGCAATGAGCACCGTTTGTACTTTTTCTATTTCAACCCCACTTCCATCTTCACAGGTTGGTGATCTGTATATTTAAATTGTTCGTCCTTTGTTTTCACGCTATGAACAGCCACATTATCAGAAACAATAAAACCATCAATTACATACACTTGGGATGTTTCATAAGAGCCAGTGTAAGGCTTATTAAGCACCCGCACAGTCGGCTGTTGATCATCATAAGCAAGTGAAAAATGTTTAGGTAAGTCTGCAGGATCAATTTCTCCTGGTACCCAACCAGCTTCCCCTAAGTCAGGATATCGATGACTGCCTTTGAAAACTTGATTAAAGTCACCTCCAGCAATTACATAGTTTCCTTTAGCGTATTCTTGGGATAATACGTCAGCTAACTTTTTGCTTTGAGCAATCTTCCCTTCCCCATTGTCATAGGCTTCCAAATGTAAGTTAAAAACCACTAATTCTTTGTCTGTGCCTTTAATTGGAAAGCGCGTTTCTAGAAGTGCTCGTTTTAAGTTACTAATGCTAACGGGCCAACGAAAGGGATTGGGTAAAGCAATGCGTTTAGCCTCTGTTATTTTTTCATTTGATAATGTTAATAAACCACTTTCTACTCGTCCAATCGGCGGCCAAGGAATGGGCACATAATCTACCTTAAAATTATAAGCAAATGCGCTGTTCAGCTGTAGCTGTTTTTGTAATTCTTCCTCTTGATTGACTTCATAAGAACGTTGCGAGCGACGATCGACTTCTTGGAATAAGTAAATCATCGCTGGTAATTCTTTTAAGGTTTCTTCAATGCCTGTTAAATTCTGTTGGACCATTGCCTTATTAACTGGTTGGACAGTTTTGCCACCGTCCATAAAAAAATCTTCTGTTTGTCCTAGGCCGGCATAGCCTATGTTATACGTGACTAAAGAAATGGATTGCTTTTTTTCGATGGTTTGCTCTGAAAATTGTTTATTTATAGCAACTGGTTCAACCGCTCGTGGTCGAAACTCTCGGAAGGTTAAATATCCTATCAAAATTAAAGCTATGCTTAGAAGAAGGACCATCAAGCTACCGAGATATTTAAAAAACTTTTTCATTGATTCCGATGTTCCTTTCACATTATGTCAAACCAAAAGTAGCAATTATCTTCGTTGCTACTTCTTCTGGTGTCATGTTTGAATTATTTATTTTCGTTATTTTTACATTTGGAAATGTACTTTCTAGTTCGCCTTCGTGGCTTACTAACCGATGTTCTTTGAAGGTATTGAGTAATTCTTTTCGAGAAAAGTCGACATCGCGTTTTGAAGGTTTTGCCTCTAGCCGCTCTGGATGAACATTCCGTTCTAGGCGGATTTCTGTTGAAGAGACGAGTTCGACGAAATAAACGGACTCATGTTTACTAAGAAAAATTTCTGATATTTCTTCTAAAAATTGAAAATCCTGTTCTTGATCAAAAGCAATCACCACTGTAAAAATAATGTTTTTTGTTGTATTTGTGGCTGGATTTTCTACAAAGGCATGAAAAAGTTCCTTTCTAACGGAATCAGACAATTGAAACGCACGTTCCGTATACCCAAGATAGTTTGCAAATAAGTCAATGGTTTGATGATTAAATAGTAATTTAGCATCTAACTGCTTTTCTAAAGCCTTGCCAACGGTCATTTTCCCGACAGCTTGGGCACCAATTAAAACGATTAAAGACATCAACTTTCCCTCCTCTAGTCTAATTTTTAGGTGGCTATCTTCTACTATATCACACTATATTACAACACCTTACAAAACTGTTCGGAAAATTTTCTGTTTTTTATTACAAAAAAAAGACAAAAGACTCTATAATGAGAGAGGACTCGATTGATTATAGATGAGATAGGTGACGGAGAATGGCAATAGAAAAATATTTTCAAACAATAGATGGCAGTCAAATTTTTTATCAAATTTTTGGCAAAGAAACAAATTACCCCCTTGTGTTACTTCATGGTAATGGCAATGATCATACTTTTTTTAATTATCAAATTTCTTATTTCTCCAAGGAGTATCAAGTTATTGCGGTGGATACCCGCGGACATGGACGTTCCACCAATACACAAAATCAATTAACTTTTCCGCTTTTGGCAGAAGATTTAGCTGGTATTATTCAACAAGAACACTTAACAAAAATTAATTTATTGGGCTTTAGTGACGGAGCAAATATTGCCATGGTTTTTACCCATTTATATCCTGATTTCGTCAACAAACTCGTCTTAAATTCTGGAAATGTCACCATGTCTGGTCTGAAAAAATATGTAACGATTGCCACTTATTTTCAATATTGGTTTTGTCGTATTGGCGCCTTTTTTTCAAAAAAATTGCGCGCACGGCTCCCTATCGTGGCTCTGTTATTTGAAGATACTGGACTGACAAAACAAGATTTAGAACACATCCCCTGTCCTACTCTTGTTATTACTGGCAGCCGAGATTTAATTGCGCTTTCCCATTCACGGGCGATTGCTGATGCCATTCCTGCTGGCAAATTGGTCTTGGTAAATAAACAAGGTCATTTATTTGCCAAAAACTCACCAGATATTTTTAATAAAACAATCGAAAAATTCTTAAAGGAAATGAAGGTGTCTAAATGAAACAAATTATTCATTGGATCAAAACGCATACAGGATTACTAAAAACACTGTTTGTTATTGCGGTCTCAATTATTGTTGTTGCCCAACTTTTATCAATTGGTAAAACGATCTCATTTGAACAGTTAAAACAGATTTTTGATGAGATTCCGCTATGGAAATTGTTATTGATGATGGTTATCGGTTTAGTTTCCGTTACTCCGATGCTAAATTATGACTTAACATTAAATCGCATTTTAAACTTGAAAGTCTCAAAACGGGAACTCCTTGAATCTAGCTGGATTGTCAATACAATCAATAATATTGGTGGATTCGGTGGTTTGGTCAGCATGGGACTTCGTTCTGAATTTTATGGAAATAAAACAGAGGAAAAGAAAATTTTACCTGCGTTAACCCATATTTTACTTTTTGTGTTATCCGGTCTATCTATTTATAGTATTCTTTGCTTTTTCCTTGTTCAGTTTGATCCAAAGATGGCTTATTTACAGCAATATTGGATTTGGTTATTAGGTGGCGGTCTTTATTTCCCATTACTTTATCTTATTTTACATTTCCAAAAAAATAGTTCCTTTGGTAACCTCGATGCAAAAAATCGCTTATCTTTAGTTGTTTCTTCGTTTTTAGAATGGACAGGTGTTTTAATTACCTTTATCAGTATTGGTTACTTATTAGATGTACCGATTCCTTTAATTGATATTGTTCCTTTATATGTAGCAGCTTCGATTATTGGGATTGCTTCGATGATTCCAGGGGCTTTAGGTAGTTTTGATGTCATGATGATTTTAGGACTGAGCAACTTAGGTGTCGATCGTGAAATTATTGTTTTGTGGTTATTGCTCTATCGTTTATTCTATTATATTATTCCTTTCTTAATTGGCTGTTTGTTCTTTACAAAACACTTAAGCCAAAAATTGGATACTCATTATCGACAATTACTGAAACAAATTACTTTGGAAATTGCCCACAAATTAGAAGTGGTTTTACTTTATTTTTCAGGAATTATGATGGTGCTCCTAGCCACTATTCCAGAAGCCTTCACTCAAGTGCATTGGTTAAGAGATATTAACCCCTTCCGTTCACATATTATTATTCAAATTCCGAGTATTGTTTTAGGCTTTGCATTATTAATTATGGGACGTGGGATTGCTGATCGTGTTAAAAGAGCCTATTATCCAACGATTATTTTATTAATTGGTGCTATCTTGTATTCATTTGTTGTTGACTTTAGTATGTTTTCCATTTTCTATTTAGCTATTTTATTATTTATCGTTATTTTTTCAAAATCAGAATTATACCGTGAACAACTGGTTTACTCTTGGGAGTGGATGACGATTGATGGGTTTATCTTTGGCTTGTTGACTTTGTTATACCTGGTAATTGGTGTTTATAATTTACCGAACTTCCCACACCATCGTCATCATTTTGTGGAATTTTTCTTGTTCCCTTCCGAACGGATCTGGTTGTCAGGATTTATCGCTATCCTCTTAGTTATGAGTTTTAACTTTCTATTTGTTCGCTACCTCCAAGGGAAAAAACACCAAGTGGGTGAGTTTCCAGAAGATAGTATCTTGCATAATATCTTAACAACTTATGGCGGGAATATTGACAGTGAACTTGTCTTTCTTCATGATAAACAGGTTTTCTTATATCCCAAAGAAGAACCGACTGTCTTTTTACAATTCAACACCATTAATAATAAATGCGTTGTGATGGGCAATCCTTCGGGGAACAAAGAAGATTTTCCTGCGGCGATTGATGCATTCCTTAAAGAAACAGATCGTTTCGGCTATGTCCCCGTCTTTTACGAAACCAATGAGGACAGCGTGATGTTACTACACGAATATGGCTACGAATTTATCAAAATGGGCGAAGAAGCCTTAGTTAATCTAGAAACATTTACGATGTCTGGGAAAAAATTCAAAGGCACCCGAGCAGTGTTTAATAAAATTACCAAAGCCGGCTATTCATTTGACGTACTCCAACCTCCTTTTAGTGCCGAACAAATGCACGAATTAAAAGCTATTTCAGATAGTTGGTTAGACAATCGAAAAGAAAAAGGCTTTTCACTGGGATTTTTCGATGAAGCGTATCTTCAAAGAAACCCAATTGCTGTTGTCCGAAATGCTGAAGGAGAAATGGTCTCTTTCGCTAATATCATTCCTAGTTACACAAATGAAGTTGGTACCATTGACTTGATGCGTCACCATAAAGAAAAAGCCCCTTCTGGAAGTATGGATTTCCTATTTATTCATTTATTTGAATATATGAAAACAGAAAATATTCATTATTTCAATTTAGGGATGGCTCCGTTAGCCAACGTTGGTCAATCAAGAAAAAGTTTTATTCAAGAACGGATTGCTGCGTTAATTTATGAATTTGGTTCAGAAATTTACTCCTTCCAAGGATTACGCGAATACAAGGAAAAATTTGCTAGCAAATGGCAACCCCGCTATACACTTTATTCTAAAAGTAGTTGGATTGTCTACGTGATGATTGCTTTACTCATTGTCGATCAAAAAAATATTGACTAATAAAAAGAAGCCCAATTAAGTATAAAAAGCTTGGCAACTTCACTGAAATTTAGTGAGGTTGCCAAGCTTTTTAATTTCTTTCATCTAGTTTTTCTTTAATCAAAAAGGCTGTTTCTTCGACAGATTTTGCGGTTACATCAATCACTGGGATACCATACTTCGCAAAAATTTCTTCGGCATAAGCTAATTCTTGTTCAATCCGTTCAACATTGGTATAACTGGTCTCATTACCTAAACCTAAAGAAGCCAACCGACTGCTACGAATCTGACCTAATGTTTCTGGCGAACAAACTAAACCAATCATTTTTTGTGGATCCATTTCTTCCAAAATTGGCGGCAATGGAACTTCTGGAATTAATGGTAAGTTAGAAACGCGGTAGCCTTGATTTGCTAAATACATACTGACTGGCGTCTTTGAGGTCCGCGAAACGCCTAACAACAATATATCAGAATCAAGAAACCCTTGAGGATTTTTGCCATCATCATATTTTACAGCAAATTCAATCGCTGAGATTTTATCAAAATAGGCACGATCTAGTTGGTGGCGTCGTCCAGGCTCTTCAATAGGATCTACTCCGGCTTTCGCTTGAATTAATTCAAAAAATGGCGCCATTAAATCTAAATATAACAACCCTGTTCGTTCACTAAATTCTTTCGCCGCTGTGATTAGTTGTTTACTGACTAATGTACTGACAACTAAGGCTTTATCTTTTAAGGCATCTTTTAAAATCTCCAATAATTCTTCTTCTGTTGTGACAAAAGAAAAATTGTATCGATTAAGAAAAGAAATATCTGGATATTGTGCGCTTGCTGCAGCTAACAATTTTTGTGATGTTTCTCCAAGTGAATCGGAAATAGTATAAACAATGATCTCTTTTTTCATAATTAAGCTCCCTTATCTATTTTGTGCGGCTTCTTTCGCTTGTTGCGTAATATAGGTTAAAATTTTCGTTTTCGTAATTTTTCCAATAACTTTTTTAGGATTTTCTTTTTCAACGACTGGCAAAGAATCCACTTCGTATTTTTGCAAAGTGTCAGCAGCTTCAAGAATAGTAAATTCTGGTGTGCAGGTTTTCACATGTGGCACTCTTGTCATACAAACAGCAACAGGTGTGCCATCAATATTTGTATTTAAAGAGGCTCGTAATAAATCTTTTCGTGACAAAACCCCTAATAATTCTTTTGCTTCATCCATGACATAAAGAGAGCCGACATCATACATAAATAAGTTGGTAATCGCATCTCGAATTGAGGTGTCTTGGGCAACCATCAATGGTGGACTCATGATCTCCTGAACTTTTGTTTGAAAAACATCAAAAAAGAAAAAAGCCTCCATATTATCACTTTCGTAAGTATAACCAACTTTCGGACTTGCTTTTAAAATTCCTGAAAGTGTTAAAAAAGACAAATCAGAACGCAATGTCGCACGCGAAACGGCTAGTATGTCCGAAATGCGTTCACCACTAACTGGCTGATGCTCTTTTACAACAGCGATAATTTGCTCTTGTCGTTTACTTAATTTCATCATTTCCTCCTCAATTCCTCTTAAACAAATTGTGCATTCGCTTACAATTATACACATATTTATTGTTTTTTCAACATATTGACAAGAAACTTTTTCTATTGACAAACTTATTTCCGTCTATTATGATGTTTATTGAACATATAAGACACATATTAAACGGAGGTCACGCATGAAAAAGTTTATTTATTCTTTTAACGAAACACACAATGAAGGTAAAGAGACTCTTGGTGGTAAAGGGGCGAACTTGGCAGAAATGACACGTTTAGGTTTGCCGATTCCGCAAGGATTCACGATTACAACCCGTTGCTGTATGGACTATTTGGCAGATGCTACTTTCTTTGAAGAATACTTACAATCAGAAATTTTGAAAGCGGTTAAAAACTTAGAAACTGAAACAGGCAAATCTTTTACCGCGGATAATGAGATTCTCTTAGTTTCTGTTCGCAGTGGTGCTGCCTTCTCGATGCCTGGTATGATGGATACTATTTTAAATTTGGGTTTAAATGATCAACGTGTGAAAAAATTTGCGACCTTAACCTCTCCTGGTTTTGCTTTTGATTGTTATCGCCGACTTATTCAAATGTTTGGAGACGTCGTCTATCACATTCCCAAAGAATTATTTGACCAACAAAAAGAGCGCTTGGAACAAGAGCTCAACAAAAAAATTACCGCTTTTCAAGAAGAAGATCATTTCGCCTTGATTGTCCGCTACCAAGAAGTTTTTGAACAACATCAGGTGGTCTTCCCGCAAGACCCTGTCGCACAACTTTTTGAAGCAATCAAAGCTGTTTTTGATTCATGGAATAATCAACGTGCGGTGGTTTATCGAAACTTACATCATATTGCACATGATTTAGGTACAGCTGTCAACATTCAAGAAATGGTTTTCGGCAATCGTGGACTAGACAGTGGCACTGGCGTTGTTTTCACTAGAAATCCGGTCACAGGGGAAAATCAACTGTTTGGAGAGTTTCTTTTGAACGCGCAAGGAGAAGATGTAGTGGCTGGTATTCGGACGCCAGAACCCATTCGTCGTTTACGTTTGACTATGCCAAAAGTTTATCAAGATTTTCGCCATTACGCAGAACTTTTAGAATATCATTATCGTGACATGCAAGATATTGAATTTACCATTGAAAATGAAAAATTATATATTTTACAAACAAGAAACGGGAAACGAACCGCCGCAGCTACGGTTAAAATTGCTTTAGACTTAGCCAAAGAAAATCGCATTACTAAACAAGAAGCACTGTTGCGTGTGACACCTGATACGATTGATCAATTAATTCATCCCGTGTTTGATCAAGAGAAACGACAACACATGGAACGCTTAGCTATGGGTCTTCCTGCTAGTCCTGGTGCAGCAAGTGGCCAAATTGTTTTTACAGCAGAAAAAGCCAAAGAACTGACCAATCTAGGAAAGAAAGTCATTCTTGTTCGTCAAGAAACTTCGCCAGAAGATATTGAAGGCATGGTTGTAAGCGAAGCAATTGTGACCAGTCGTGGCGGAATGACTTCTCATGCCGCTGTGGTCGCACGAGGAATGGGAACTTGCTGTGTGACTGGTTGTGAAAGTTTAACCGTCAATGAAGAAGCCAAACAACTACACTGCGGGCCACAAGTCATCTTAGAAGGAACAATCATTTCCGTCGATGGCTCAACGGGGGAAATTTATCTTGGCGAAATTCCCACAATTTCTGCTGATAATAACGATGACCTTCAAGAGCTCTTGTCTTGGGCAGATGCGTACGCTGATTTAACTGTTCGTGCCAATGCAGAAACTACACAAGATTTAGAGACTGCTATCCGTTTTGGCGCAGCGGGGATTGGTTTAGCGCGAACAGAGCATATGTTTTTCGGGGAAGAGCGTGTCTTGGAAATGCGTCGCCTGATTTTAGCAGAGTCTGAAAAGGAAGCAGCCTATGCGTTGGAGCAACTTCTTCATTTTCAACAGGAAGACTTTTATCAAATGCTGAAAGTAGTTCAAGACAAGCCCATGGTGGTCCGCTTGTTAGATCCGCCGATGCATGAGTTTTTACCTCATGAAAAGAATGATATTCAATTATTGGCGAAGCAACTACAACGGTTCCCAGTGACCATCGCCAAACAAATTGAACGGTTACAAGAAACCAATCCAATGTTGGGCCATCGTGGTTGTCGCTTAGGTGTGACCCAACCACAAATATACAAAATGCAAGTTACAGCCTTATTTACTAGTGCCATTCGATTAGTCAAAGAAGGAATTACTGTTTATCCAGAAGTGATGATTCCTCTAATCGCCGAAAAAGAAGAACTTCTCTATCTCAAACGCATTTTAAAAGAAACGATTGACGGTCTCTTTGAAGAACATAAAATGACTCCTTTCCCTTACGAAATCGGGACAATGATTGAACTACCTAGAGCTTGTCTGATTGCGGATCAGTTAGCAGAAGAAGCAGACTTTTTCAGCTTTGGAACAAATGATTTAACACAAATGACCTATGGCTTTTCTCGTGATGATATCGGTAAATTCATTAATACGTATCGGGAAAAGAAAATCATTACCCAAGATCCGTTTCAATCATTAGATCAAACAGGTGTTGGTCAATTGATTCAATTAGCTGTAGAGAAAGCGCGTCGCACTAAACCAAACATGAGTATTGGCGTATGTGGAGAAGTCGGTGGTGATCCGCAATCCATCACGTTTTTCCAAACACTTGGCCTAAACTACATCTCTTGCTCACCTTATCGGGTACCTATTGCGAAACTCGCAGCTGCCCAAGCCAAAATTTTAACCGAACCGGCTGTGACTGAAGAACAAATGGTCCTTCTTTAATTTAACGTGTGTAACAAATGATTCATCCTTACAAGATAAAAAGTGCTAGGAACATCAGTCGAAACGATTGATGTTCCTAGCACTAAATTTTAAGATCAATGATTGCACTCTGGTTATTTTCTTATAAACGCAGCATCTTTTGTCAAGGGGTCTGTTACATCTGATACATATCTTTCTACTTTCATATGCAAATCATATTTTTCTCTAAGTTCCGTAATACGGGTCATCATTGGAGAAGCGTGGTGTTTGTCTAATGCTTCCTGATCTGTCCAACTATCAATTAGCAGAACTGTTTCTTCATCGTCCATTGGAAAAAAGTATTCATAGCGACTATTCCCTTTTTCTGCACGAATCGCCTCTACAATTCCGCTGGCAATCATTTCTTTGGCAAATTCTCTTGCACCTCCATTTGTCCCACTATAATAAATATTTATAGTAATCGCCATCTGTCTTCCCCCCCTAAATTTACTTGCCTTTTTACGTTCCCGACTGGAATTGAACCAGCGACCTACCGCTTAGGAGGCGGTTGCTCTATCCTACTGAGCTACGAGAACAATCTGTTTTAATTTTAGAAGTCTTCACTACATCTGTCAATAGACAAAAAGAAAGTATCCCGCATAAACAATTATGCGAGATACTTTCTTTCAGTGAAACACGTCGTTCTTTTATCTATTATTTTTTTTGCCGCCGATCAAGAATCATTTTTCCTAAATAATAAAGTCCTGTCGCAATAGCTATATATTGCCCAATTTTATTATTGCGTGCAACTTTTTCTTGTTTCGTTTTCGCCATTGTCCCCATCACCTTTCTAAAATAATTCTTTTTACATTTTTATTATAGTAGGTTCTGTCATTTTTTGCGAATAAACACACTTTTAAAAATAATCTTCTAAAATTGGCATGCCTTTGACTAAACGTTGGCCTAAACGTTGAGCTGTCGTTGCGTCTCCTTGCAAGCGTTCATAAAAAGATAACGTCTCTGCTGAACGATAGCCCAAGAATAGTTGCGTCCACGTTTGGATATCTGCTTTCAAAGCAGCAGTTCCTTCTTTTTCCACAGCACCTTTAGTCACTGTCGCTTTTCCTTGTTCGTCAATTGTGATTGTCCAAATACCTTCATTCCATGGCCCATAGGAATCTTCAATCTCTAAAGAATACGTTTCTTTTTCTCCTGATTGAAATGGATACTTTTCCAGAAATGTTTGTAACTCAACGATTCGTGCCATCATGTAAGGTAAAATTTTTACAGAAGCTGCTGGCGTTGGCATTAAATCATTTAAATCTTTTCCAGCAAAACCATTAATCCAATGGAACGATTGAACGGAACCACTATGTGAGCCAATAAACCCAGCTAAAGCTTTAAAAGCTGTATTAGTTAAATAGTTCCATTCTACGATTTCAAAGGTGCCAGCAGCTATCCGATAAATCACATAGCCTTCCGCTTTCCCTTCTGACGAATAATAAATCGCTTGATTATTTGGTTTACTTGCACGATTCAGCGTATAATCCAGCCACCAAGTTTCACGGATCACACCACCAGAGTGCGCTCTTTGATTTTCAAGGTATACGTCTTTAATGACCTCTTTACCGTCAGCCCAAGAAACTCGTTTAATGGTACCCGGAACTCGTTTAACACGTGGCCAATCTTCCGTTTTAATTGTATACTCTGCTTGTTCAAATGTTTGTTCATAGCCATATTGACGATAAAATGGATATGAAAACGGTGCTAAGTAAGAAAGGGCAACCTTTTGTTTCGCTAAATCAGCCAACATTTCTTTCATAATAGCAGAGATGCCGCCTTCACCACGATATTCTGGATAAGAAGCCACATAGCCAATTCCAGCCATGGGATAGCGGACACCATGGAAATTCACTTGAAAAGGTGTCGCCATCACTTGACTTGTTAATTGCTCATCAATTAGGAAGCCATAGCTTTGCGTATGTGACAACAATTTTTCAAAACGTTCTTGGCGTTCCGCCGTGGGTTCCTGATTAAAAGCATAGATGACAAGATCAAACATCTCTTTCATTTCTTCTTTGCCCATTTTTTTGACTCTTTTAGTTGTCATTTTCTTTCCTCCTCGCACATTGTATCAATTCATTTTATCACAGAAACGGTTCTCTTTCTAAAAGCCGTTATTTGCTGTCATTTCTTTGAACCAACGACCGCTTTTCTTAATGGTCCGTTTCGCATCATCATCTAAATCCACAGCAATGAAGCCGTAACGATTTTTATAGGCATTAAGCCAAGACCAGTTATCCATACACGTCCACATATGATATCCTTGAACATTACTACCTTCTTGAATCGCTTGATGCACCCATTTCAAGTGATCCTGCACGAATTCAATCCGATAATCATCTTCAATGACTCCTTGTTCATTGACAAAGCGTTCTTCTCCTTCTACGCCCATGCCATTTTCTGAAATGTAGCAGCGAATGTTGCCATAATTTTCTTTTAAATTCATTAATGTATCATAAATACCTTTTTCGTAGATTTCCCAGCCACGGTAAGGATTCATTTTTTTGCCAGGCATATCGTAGACATCATAAAAATCTTCTGGAAGTAAGCCT
This sequence comes from Enterococcus sp. DIV0167, assembly GCF_050541555.1. Lineage (NCBI taxonomy): Bacteria > Bacillati > Bacillota > Bacilli > Lactobacillales > Enterococcaceae > Enterococcus > Enterococcus sp. DIV0167. Next base: position 805,212 of record NZ_CP172933.1, on the reverse strand, counting down.
TCTGGTCGTGTTTCAACAGGTGTTTCTTTTGCTTTGGCACGACGTGGTTGATAGTAGTTTACTCCTAATAAGTCCACAGTATTTTCAGCAATTATTGCTAAATCTTCTGGTGTTGTTTCTGGCAACAAGTCATTTGCTTTCGCCCAGGCAACCATATCTTCTGGAAAATGACCTTTAACAGCCGGGTCTAAAAACGAACGGTTAAAGAAACCATCGACAAATTTAGCCGCATTTACATCGGCTTCGTTGTGCTCATCACGAGGATAAGTCGGCGTTAAGTTTAAAATAATGCCAATTTCACCTGATAAGTTCATAGAATGATAAACAGCAATCGCTTTGGCACTAGCTAAAGCTTCATGATAGAGTACTTGAATCCCTTCTTTTAGATTCACTTTATCAGGATAATGCCAGCCATAGAGATAACCACCTTCAACTGGTACAATTGGTTCATTGTGCGTAAACCATTTTTTCACGCGATCGCCAAACAATTCAAAACAGGTTTTGGCAAAGTCGACATACAAATCAACCACTTCACGGCTTTCCCAACCGCCTTTTTCTTGAAGTACCATCGGCATATCAAAATGATACAAGTTCATAAAGGGCTCAATCCCGTGTTCTAATAAATCATCAATGACTTGATTATAAAAATCAACTGCTGTTTGATTGACTTTTCCTGTTGTAGGATCTGGAATTAAACGGCTCCATTGAATGGATGTTCGAAAAGAGTTATGTCCCGTTTCTTTCATTAACTGAATATCTTCTTGATATTTTTTATAAAATTGTGAGGTCTTATCTGGACCGACTTGTTGAAAAAATTTTTCTGGCGCTTCTTGATACCAAAAATCCCAAATATTTTGACCTTTACCATCACCTTCAAAAACGCCTTCTGTTTGAGGACCGCTGGCTGCAGAACCCCACCAAAAATTTTCTGGAAATTGATATTTCATGTTGTTTGCTCCTTTACGATTTAATCATTAAAAAAAGGATTGAACCCTCCGTAAGAGTCCGGACGATTCAATCCTTCGATTTTTTACTCAGCTGCTTCTGCGGCTGCTTCTTGTTTCAAGTATTGATCTGTTGCTACTTTTACGAAAGGCATGTAGATCAAAATAGAAATCAATAAGTTAACAGCTGCTAAAACTCCGCCGGCGATACTCTTCGTTGCTAAAAATCCGCCAATAATTGGTGGTGTTACCCAAGGTGGCATAAAGGTTGCAGCTGGTACTAAACCAGTTGCTGTCGCCACATACGCAACAGTTACAAGAACCATTGGGACTAAAATGAATGGGATAAACATAATTGGGTTTAAAACAATTGGTAAACCGAACATGACTGGTTCATTAATATTAAATAGTCCTGGTGCTAAACTTAAGTTTGTAATGACTTTGTATGGTTTGTTACGACGACCTACGATAAAGATAGCAATTAACAGACCTAATGTTGCTCCTGTTCCACCTAAGTTTACAAATGAATCAAAGAAAGGTTTGTTTACAATATAAGGAATTGCTTTACCTGCTTCTAAAGCTTTAATGTTCGCATCAATCGCTGGTACGTTGATTGTTTGCATTAATGGGTCAACCATGTTGGCACCATGTAAACCAAAGAACCATAAGAATGGTGTAATGAAAGCTAACAATAATGCTGATGGGTAGCTGTTTGCAAGTCCCATAAATGGTTGTTGAACTGCTTCGTAGAATGAAATAACGATATTGTCAATTCCTAAAGCAAATAGAATTGATGTAATTAAACTAAATAAACTGATTGTAATCATTGCTGGTAATAATGCCGCAAATGATTTTGCTACTGCTGGTGGTACACCATCAGGCATTTTGATAACTAATTTAGGATTGCCAGATAAACGTTGGAATAGTTCTCCTGAAATAAGTGCAATAATTAAAGCAATAAATAATCCAGTTGCGCCCATGCCTTCTAAGCCGCCAACTGCGAAGAATGAAGCTACAGAAACTGTACCGGCTGCAATGCCGTCTTTTCCATAAGATTTAACTAAATTGTGTGCTACTAAAAAGGCTACTAAAACGGCAAAGATTGCGAATGTACCGTTCCAAATGTTGCCACCAAAGCTTTTCCAAATTGGTGCATCGTTATACATCATTGGGAAAATTTTGTTTAAAAAGTCCTCATATCCTGGAATTGGAATATTATTAATTAATACCGCCAAAGCCCCTAAAATCATTAATGGCATCGTTACGACAAACGCGTCACGAATTGCTACCAAGTGCCGTTGCGCTGCGATTACTGACGCTTTCGGCATAAAGTGTTTCTCCATCCATTGAACAAATCCGTCCATTGTTATTCCTCCTAATTAACGCTTTCTCAAGCGCGTTTTTCTTATAAGACGTATTGACAACGAGATTACTCGTTATCAATACGGCGATAAAGATCGATAATTTCTTTTGCTAAATCTGTAAATGCAATCGCAGTCATTAAATGATCTTGACTGTGCACTGTTAACAATGTTACTTGCATGTTATTGCCTTTTGCTTCTTCTGTTAACATTCCTGTTTGCGAATGATGTGCATGTACAAGTGATTCTTCTGCATCTGCAATTTTTTTGTCTGCTAATTCAAAATCCCCCGATTTTGCTGCGGCAATCGCTTCCATTGCATCGCTTTTAGCATTTCCGCCATACATGATTAAACCCATGATTGCTTCTAAGTTCTGTTGTCCGTCCATTACCTCTACCCCATTTTCTGCTCTAGTTTGATGATCCCATTAATGAAATTGCTTGATCTAAAACTTTTTCGCCATTCATCATGCCATAGTCTGCCATGTTAATTACATCTAAAGGAATTCCTTTTGGTTGTAATTTTTGTTCAAATTGTCCTTTCATGAAACGAACTTGTGGGCCTAATAATAAAACATTTACCTCTTTATTTTCCAAGTTTGTATCTGCTTCAGAAGCCGATACTGCAAAGATGTCTGCTTCCATGCCACGATCTTCTGCTGCTTTTTGCATTTTTGTTACTAATAAACTTGTGCTCATTCCTGCGGAACAAACTAACATAATTGTTTTTTTTGCCATTTTCCTTCATCTCCTAAATTCTCTTTGTTTTGCTTTACACCTTTATATAAGCAAGAAGCGTGCCAAGTTTCAACACATTTAAAACCTTGATATGACAACGTTTTTCAACATAGAAAGCGTGTACACACTAAAAATAAAACGATTACACACAGCTTTTTTGTGTGCGTTTCCAAAATAATAGGGCAACAAAAAAAAGTGAGCGATAAGTCGAAACGACTCATCGCTCACTTTCTAAAGCTGAAGAGAATCAACTGGACAAAAGCCGCTTTTTCCCTTTAAGCAGTTTCCATCATTTTAAGCATTTTATAAAACTGTTTCTTTTTAAAATAACTTAAAAAGATACCTAATACTGCATCATTCAGTTTTTGTAACGCCCCATAAGAAACCATTGTTTCTGTATAACGCAGTTCACAGCTTTTTTCATCAATTGGCTGGAGCTCATACCGCACCAAGAAATCATTTTTAGTTGTGGATGTTCGAAATTGATAGGTCTTATTTTCTACAGCTTCTTCAATAACTATTTTCGCGCGACTATTTTTACTATATTCTTTGATATATTCAAACTTATGCAACTGCTTTCTTGTAAGAGTTTTGCCTGTTTGCTTACGGATATCAAAAATAACAGAATTCATTAATTGCGTGTAAAATTCATCTGCTGAAATAGTTAATGTTTTCGTAATTTCCATTACCGTTTCACCTCATCCTTTGTCGCCTCTTCTTCAGCAACTTTTTTTCCTTTAAAAAACAGGTAACCACCAAGTCCAATGAAAAAAATCCCCGTTGTCAGACTTAATAAATCATAGTTTAAGGAGCTGGGATTCAACGAATACAAAACAATCAAGAAGCCAATACTACATAAAAATAATCCATTTCTAATCATTTTCATCCATCCTATCTTTTTAGACTACCGTTGCTTGGAAGTATAAAACGCCACCCCAAGGTTGTTCCTTAATCAGCTGTTTTGCAACTTGTGCAGCAGTTTCAGGGTCTCCTTCAACTTCAAAAAATAACTTAATACCATTCTTTTCTTTAAAAGTAAATGTTTCATTTTCCCCTTGATATGCCTCTAGTAAAGTAATAATTTCCTCTTGCTTCATTGCACTTGCAATCGAAATCATGCCGCTCGCTCCTTTCTATACAAGTAATTGCTGTTTTTATTGCCTATTGCTCACTTTCGCCTAATGCAGGATCCATTTTGTTAGCAGCGATAACAAACGGTGTCCAAATCAAGAAAGTGACTACCATACATACCAACGCTACGATTGGTGCGCGCCAGTCGGCACCTGTCGCTAAGAAAGATAATAGCAACGGCGGTGTCACCCATGCGACTTGTTGAGAAACTGGGGCGACTAGCCCAAGATACGTTGCAACCCAGCCAATTGTAGTAGCAACTAATGGCGCAATTACAAATGGAATAAACATAATTGGATTCAGAACAACTGGTAAACCAAACATAATCGGTTCATTGATATTAAAGATCCCAGGTCCTAATGATAATTTACCGACTGTTAAATAATCTGCTCGTTTGGAGAATAACAAGATTGCAATAATTAGGACGATTGTACCGCCTGAACCACCAAACCAAGCAAAAGCATCAAACGAACCACGGACCCACATGTAGGCTTTACCGTCGTCAATAGCGGCTAAAACCGCAGCTGTTCCTGTTTTTCCTTCATAACCTTTTTGGAAAATATCAATATTGATTAATTGTGCTTGTCCCCAAATTCCTTCAAGAACTGGTGCCAAAACGTTTGGCCCATGAATACCAAAGAACCAGAAAATTTGAACAAAAACTGTTACGATTAACACAGCTCCTAGTCCTTGTGATAACCCAAGGAACGGTTCCGCGATATATTTTTGAATTAAGTCAATTAATAATTGACCGCCTGAAAGTTTTGACACCGTAAAGTTAATAATCGCTACGACATACAACGCGATTGTTGCTGGTAAAATTGCCGCAAACGCTTTTGAAACTGCTGGCGGAACAGAATCAGGCATTTTTATTGTTAAATCCGCTTGCATTAATTTACAAAAAATAATGGTTGATAAAGCGCCCATAATCATCACCGTAAAGAAAGCGTTACCATTTAGATGGTTGAGATTTAACCAACCCCATGGATTGACAGTCAATTGATTATTAGCAATTGACGCACCAATTTCTGCCCCATTAATTGCGTTGGCAATCTTTTCTGGCACTTTTACAGCTAATTCAGCTGTGTTATTCGGTGCAAAAGCAACACCTGAAATTAAGGTAGCTAAACTGACAATCCCACCAGCTAGCTCATTCACATTGTATGCTTTCGCTAAGTTATAGCCCCAAGAAAAAGCGAAAATCAAACCAGCGATAGCCAATGTACCATTCCAAACAAAACCATTAATCCCAATGATGACATTCAATACTGCAAAAATACCTTTGTCTGCTTCCAAACTTGCCGCATAAGTTGAGACAAACTCTTGGGGAAGATCTCGAATAATTGCGTTAATCATTACGGCGACTGATCCAGCCATTGTCGCAGGTAATGTACCAATAAAAGCATCCCTTAGTGCCACCAGATGTTTCTGTGCACCAATTTTTGCGGCAGTTGGTAAGATATATTTTTCCATCCATGCCATTAATCCGTTCATTTTTATTCCTCCTGTATCCATTTATATTTATTAAAAAGGCAGTAGCCTCATTAAACGAATGAATCGAGCGTACAAAACAAAACCTTTGGTAACATGCACTATCCTTATTTGCTATTCACTTTTCCTAAACGTTTTAATTCCTTATCCCATTAATGAGATTGCTTGATCTAAAACTTTTTCGCCATTCATCATGCCATAATCTGCCATGTTAATTACATCTAAAGGAATCCCTTTTGGTTGTAATTTTTGTTCAAATTGCCCTTTCATGAAACGAACTTGTGGACCTAAAAGTAAAACATTCACCTCTTTATTTTCCAAGTTTGTATCTGCTTCAGAAGCCGATACTGCAAAGATGTCTGCTTCCATGCCACGATCTTCTGCTGCTTTTTGCATTTTTGTTACTAATAAACTCGTGCTCATTCCTGCGGAACAAACTAACATAATTGTTTTTTTTGCCATTTTTTCTTCATCTCCTTAAAAATTATGACGTTATACACTTTATTTATAGCAATAATTGTGCCAAGTTTTTTCCTCATTAAAATACTGATATAACAGCTTTCACCATCAAAAAAAGCGTGCACACACTAAAAGAAAACGCTTACACACATGAAATTGTGTGTAACTTACAAAAAGAAAACATCAAGAAAAAAGAGAGCGTTTTCTCATTTCTTGATGTTTTTTTATTTATTATTGTTTACTTTTAATTTCATTTTCTAAAAACATTTGGGTAACATGCGCAACTTCCGCTTCTGGAATCGTCACACGATACGCCCGTTCAATTAACATAAAATTCGTGCGTACGACATCGATTTCTAAACGATGTGTTTTAACATATTCCGCTAAGTTTGGAAAATTTCTTGTTTCTTCTCCTTTAATTAAAGCATCTACCAGAAAAGCCAAATGAATCATGATTCCGGCATCCACCCCTGGTTCAACAATAATATGCATGTCTGTTTGTATTTGATGAACTGTTTTTTGTAACATGAGAATTAATTTTTGTAAGGAGTCCACAGAAGTAATGACGCCACTTAGTGAATGAACAATTGTATCAATTGCCACTTCATCACTAGCAATCCGTTTCAATACATTTAATTTTTCATCATCAAAAATATCATAGACGGAAAAGAAGGGAATATTTTGATATTCAACATCCACAGTTCCCGCAATGGCCTTAATTTCATATTCTTCCATCAAGTTGTCGATATGCTTTTTAAACGTTTCTCGTTCAATAAATTGCATTTGAATCAGTTCTACTTTTGTTTCATCAATAACGGGTAAGATTCGTTGGTATAGTTTTGCGGCGACCCCTTCTCCTGTAAAGCACGTCACGATTACTGCTTTTTTTACGTTTTGACGTTTTTGCAGACTAGAGCGAAATTGTTCTCTCACAACGCTTTCAAAAGAAAGTTGAATATTTTGGTAAATGTCCTCTAAACTTCGTCCCACGCTTGCCATTCGAATAGCTTCTAAGACAATCATTGTGCTCGTCATTGTAATCGCCTTCGTTCGGATACCTGTTTCTTCAAACAACATATTTCCAAACGAATTTAATGAACCCATATCGGTCAGTAATAAAATCCCATTATTTAACGATTCTTTTTGCGTAATTACTTGGTTTCGTAATTGTTCATACATTGTTTGAACTTCCATCGTTAACGGCATATTCATCGCTGTTCCGATTGACGTTCCTAAAAGTTCTTGGGCGGTTTTCAACATACTTGAGGCAGTAGAATCCCCATGCATTAAGACGAACACACCAACATTATTTTCTGGAGTTCTTTCTTCTTTACCGACATTAATAGATAAAAACATACTAATAAAGCCAATTTCATCGAAAGGAATCTCTATGTTGTTCTCTTCTTCAATAATAGAAGATAAATCTAAGGCTACTTGAAATTCCTTTTTCATATTTTTACGGACATTATTTAAATCAGGATGGACAATCACGTGACCTTCTTTGACACGTTCAATCGTACTTTGTAAATGAAGCGCAAAGGCAAAGCGTGCTGTTTCGTTGTACGTGTGTTCCAAACGCTCTTCTGCGATATCATAAAGACGATTCGTTAAGTCCCAAATAGCTTCTGGTAATAACTCCTTATGTAAAGAATGTTGGGTTAATTCTTCGACATAATTTTTAAAATACGCATTCATATCTTTAGAAATCAATTCTTCTAAATCAACATTTTCTAAGTCAGCTTCAGACAAGTCAGCGACTTTTTCTTCGATTTCATTGTAAACTTGCATGTCTCTAGCTGGATCTTGCGACCAAACAATTTTGTTGGTACCTGGCTGGAAAGATAAATAATTACTTTTACTATCGACAAATTGATCCAAGCGCTCAGGTACTTCTTTAATTTTTAATAATCCTTTTTGGACAGGTAACGACAAATCCCGTTTACGGATAACCAAATGTTCTAAATTGTGCGTCCGATAATAAAGAAATGACTTAGCACAAACTAATTTTAAGTCCCGCTTCACCTGACCAATATTTCCTTCTGCATCGTATAACATGAACGCCAAAACTGCTTCGCGTTCGATATCAATTTGCTGGCCCAAACGTGTTGCCTCTTGCTGAATAAATAACGAAATGATGGCATAACGCTCATCTAGCGTCCGTGCATCTAAAGATGGCAATGTAATCGACATCGGAATCCGCCGATTGAAAGTGGTTAAAAAGTTTTCTGAGGATTCCGTTGTCGCACCAATAATTTGAACAGAGGCTTCATAGGTTTGACCACTTTCGCCTAATGGACGGTACACGCCTTTATCAATAAACGTAAAGAGCATTTCTTGACCTTCTGGCGGTAAGCGATGAATTTCATCTAAAAAGAGAATCCCGCCATCTGCTTTTGCCATTAAGCCTGGACTATCTTCATTCGCACCAGTATAGGCGCCTTTTTTTACGCCAAAGATATGACCAAATAATAATTGTGGGTTTTGTGCATAATCAGCACAATTAAAAGAGACAAAAGGGGCATCTTCATCTAAGGTTTTTGAATCAATGGCAAAACGGTACATACATTCAGCAAAAAGAGATTTCCCTGTTCCTGTTTTCCCAAAAATAATCGTATGCAAACCTCTTGGTGGATATAAAATAGCAGCCTTGGCCTGCTGAATACTCACTTTTAAAGAATCATTGGCACCTACTAATGTGTCAAAACTAACAGAGGTGGACTCATCTACATGGACTTGTTCTCCTTCATTGATTGTTGGCACTGAATAGATAACAGGACGTCCAGTACTTCTAGTAATTTTCTTTTCTTTGAATAATTCATTTAAATAACGGCTGGCATTACTGCGATCAATCATTAACTGTTCTGCTACCGCTCCTGCCGTTAAGCCAGTTTCATTTTTTTGAAGTAACGCTAAGATTTCTTCCTTCCGAGATTTCATGGAATCCTCCTCGATACAACGTTCTGCTTGAAGCTCGTAAAGCGTTATTTCTTCGCTTTACGAGCTCCTTTGTTTTTCGTGTTTTTCTTTTTGTTTTTCTTCTTTTTGCGTGTTTCTTGTGGTTCTTTGACAACAGAATTTACTGTTTCTGGTTTTCTTTCTTTCGTACTCTTTTTTTCTGAATACGTATCTTTGACTACGTTCTTTTTTTCTAGTTCATCTTTGGCTTTTGGCTGTTCATGAAGTGCACCATCATATAAAAAGATTTCCTGATAGGGAATGGCCAATTGTTTCATCAAACGTTGATAATCCCTTTTGGTGCCATCGTTGATAAACGTAATCACTGCCCCTTGTGCACCCATCCGGCCAACGCGACCAGAACGATGAATATAGCTCTCTTCGGTTAAAGGAACATCTACGTTTACGACGTAAGGGACCCCAGTGAAATCTAAGCCCCGTGCCGCAATATCCGTGGTTAATAACAACTTCACTCGTTCTGCTTTAAATTGATCAATCGCCAATTTACGCAACTGTTTACTTTGATCTGAAGCCAGACCAATAGCCGGCACATTCTCATAAACTAATTTTTCTTCTGCTGCACCTAAATCAGCAACTTGATTGAAAAAGACCATGCTTCTGAATGCTTCTGTATGGACCAAACGACGTAAGTAATCAGCTTTTTTTCTTGGTGCTAACCGAATAAAGTAGTGGGCGACTTGACCTGCTGAAGTATCTTCTTCCGTCACATCAATCACCTGTAATTTTTGGCTTAAAGATTGCGCTTGATTCACGACACGATCAGCAGTCGCTGAATAAAAAACAAGTTGGTATTCGGTTGGTGTGTGTGTCAAAATTTGCTTGGTTAAACTTAGCTCTTCCTCTTGGAAAAGTTGATCAACTTCATCCATTACAATTGTTTTTAACAACTGAGCTTTGACTTTTTTATTCTTCATTAACTCTAAAATCCGACCTGGTGTTCCGATTAACACTTCAGGACGTTTTTTTAACTTGTCAATCTGGCGTGAAACATTTGCCCCGCCGATTAACGTTTGAACCGTTAATTGAAGTGGCTTAGCCCAAGTCCGAGCAACTTCAGCAATTTGCATAGCTAATTCTTGAGACGGAGCAATAATCAACAATTGATTTCCCTGTCCTTTTTCAACAGTTAAGAGTAAAGGCAGCATATAAGCAAGTGTTTTTCCAGTTCCTGTCGGCGAAATTCCTAAAACATTTTCTCCTTCGCGAAGGGGCGTAAAACTTTTTTCTTGAATTGTTGATGGTTCGTTAAAGCCAGAAGCTTGCCACTGTTCTTGCCAAGCCTCTGGAAGTTGTTCTAAAAATCTCATATTGTTCCTTTCCTATCGCTTAATTCTTATTTATCAGCATCAAAAATAATGCCGGCACTATGACGTAAATCAGTGACTACTTTATTGACATTTCGAGCAAGCTCAACCCATTCTTCATACTTGGTGCCCCAATACTTATCTGTTGGGTTATTTAAAACTGCTGCAAAATCACGGGCTTCTTCAATCATTGGATTATCGGCTACTTGAATATCTAAGACATCACGTTCTTCATGTGCGCGATCATGGTACTCAGCCGAAGAAATAGCATTGACACTATCTAAAATCAAGGTCCCGTTTTCAAAGTAAATTTCGGATGGCGCAAAAGAATCACTAATTTTCCCAGTGTTTAACGTCACGTCAAACTGATCATATCGTAAAATAATTGTTCCTAAGCCATCGACACCTGTCGCAATTTTACTAGCAAAATAATGGCTTTCGTTTGGTACGCCAAACCAGCCCAAGGCTGCATAAACTAAATAAACGCCTAAATCTGCTAAGGCTCCCCCAGAAAAATGAGGAGAAAAAATATTTGGCTCTTTGCCTTCTAATACTTGATCATAGCGAGAAGAATATTTCATATACGTAAAATTCGCACCTAAAATTTGGTTTTTTAATGGCAATAATTCAGCAATTTTTTGGAAACTTTGCTCATGAATATTACGGGCCGCTTCAAAGAAATACACACGATTTTTATTCGCTAATTCAATAATTTCTGCCATCTCATCAGGTGTTGAAAAAGCTGGTTTTTCAACAATTACATTTTTTTTCGCTAAAATTGCTTGTTTCGCTTGTTCAAAATGTAATGAATTTGGTGAGGCAATATAAACCGTATCCATATGTGCAATACCAAAAAACGTCTCTAAATCAATTGCATATTCCACATCCCCATAGCGAGAACCAAATTCTTGTGCCGTTGCTAGTTTCCGAGAATAAACAGCCGTTAAATCGTACGCACCCGTTTCTAAAGCTGCTGCAACAAATTGATGACTAATCCAATTGGTACCAATTACGCCTAAATGTATCATAATCAAAAACCTCCATTTTTTGTTTATTTACTCTCTTTATAATAGTAATCTCTCGTACAAAAGTCACGTAATTACCCTGACTTAAAGCGCTAGGAGTTCTTCAAGTTATTTATTAGGATCATCAAATGCCTGTAATAAATCAAAGGTTACCTGTGACTTAAGTTCAATCGTTGCTGGTGTTACGTGGCAATTGTAAGCAAGGACTTGCACACCTTGATCAATTGCAGCACCCAGATTTTCAGCAAAGGCGGGTTGCATCTCTTGGTGAATCGTTGCCTGCTTAATTTCTTCAAATTGGACCACAAACAAAATGTAACAGCGGTAACCCGCTTTAGTTGCAGCCATTAGTTCAGTGACATGCTTCAAGCCACGAAGTGTTGGCGCGTCAGGAAAAGCACCGATGCCTTTATTTTCTAAAGTCATGCCTTTCACTTCGACAAAAGCTTGTTCGTCCGCATCCGTTTCCACTAGAAAATCAAATTTTGAATGTGCAAATCGTTGCTCACGTTTAACAGTTTGGATCGTACCAACTAAACCAGGAAGCACAATTTGACCATTTTTTAACGCTTCATTGACTAATGTATTCGGTACTTGGCTATCAATATTAATCCAAAAAGAACCTTTTTTTACTGCAATCAAATCGTAATCTGTTTTTCTTTTAGGCGATGGTTGATAACTAAGCGCCACAACGGCACCTGGTAAAAAAACTTCTTTCCCTCTGCCAGTATTTTTGACATGTGTGATTACTTCTTCATTCGTTTCCATTAAACGACAGTGTGCAATAAACCGATTGGGTCGTTCGATAAAATAAGCAAGCTGGACATTCGGGTACTTCATACACAGACTTCCTTTCTTACACACTATACCATAAAAAAACAAGGAAAAGTATAGACCAAAACCAACAATTTTACTATCTTGTGTCAATCATTAAATATTTGTCAATTCTCAGCGATTTAGTCGAATATTTTAGACAAGTTCTATATAATAAAGGTAACGAAGACGAATAAATGAAAATGAAGGTTAGGAGGAATTTCTTTGAAAAAACATTGGACTTTCTTGGTTGGTGCATCTTTACTTACTGGATTAGCAGGCTCTATCCTCTGGAAAAAAAATAAACAGCTCCCTTCCCCACAGGAGCTTCAACACAACTATACTGGGCATTGGTGGTTTGTGGACGTGAAGAAAGCCACGCAACACACCTTAGAAATCACCTCATCTTTCAATGTTTTCATTGATGGCAAACAAACGCATGCCTTGCTTGTTGAATTAACCCCTAAACGCTTAGTTATCTTAGATAAGTTAGGTTACCATTTAATCATTCAATGTGAAAATGGTGTCCCTGCGACGCTTTACGATGAAGCCGACGATGAAACCTACACACTAGAACGGGCCATTTACAATTAATAAATCACCCACGACACATAAAACGAAGTATGTGCGGTGGGTGATTTATTTTTTACATCCCTTGCAAAAGCATTCAGAAAGTTTTCTTACAACTTGAATATTATTAAATAGTCAAATGCGCCTTTTTCTGATAAACTTAGGATGATGTTTTTTTGAAAGGATGAGCCCCTATGACACCAAATCGCGAAGACTATTTAAAATTAATTTTTGAATTAGGTGGCGACGAAGTTAAAGTGAATAATAAACAAATTGTTTCTGGACTCGATGTTTCGGCAGCTTCGGTTAGTGAGATGATTTCAAAGTTAGTAAAAGAAGATTTGGTTGAGCATTCTCCTTATCAAGGGGTACAATTAACTGAAAAAGGCTTAAAAAAAGCGAGTACGTTAATTCGCAAACACCGAATCTGGGAAGTCTTTTTAGTAGAGCACTTAAATTACACTTGGAATGATGTGCACGAAGAGGCAGAAGTTTTAGAACATGTTACTTCACAGACGCTTGTGAACCGTTTAGCGGATTATTTAAATCATCCAGAATTTTGTCCACACGGTGGTGTTATTCCCGAAGATAATCAACCCATTCATGAGGAGAAACGCCAAACGTTAACAGACTACCCTGTTGGCACAAAAGTTCGGATTGCACGTGTCTTAGACGAAAAAGAATTACTGGATTATTTAGTTTCCATTGATTTAAATATTCAAGAAGAATATACGATTAAAGAAATTGCTGCATATGAAGGACCGATCACCATTTATAATGAAAACAAAGAATTATCCGTCAGCTTTAAAGCAGCAAACACAATTTTTGTTGAGCCGTTGATTAGAGAAAGTGAGGAAAACTAATGAATGAAAAAGTAGCATTATTTACTATTTTCGGGGGGACAGGTGATCTTGCCAAACGCAAATTGTATCCTTCCCTGTTCCGCTTATATAAAAAAGGATTATTAGCTGAGCGTTTTGCGGTGATTGGTACCGCACGTCGGGAATGGACAGACGAATACTATCGTGAAATCGTTCGTGAAACCATTCAAGACTTAAATCCTACGGCCGAAGAGGCAATTGAATTTTCTAGTCATTTCTATTACCAATCACATAATGTGAATGATACGGAACATTATAATACCTTAAAAGAATTATCTGATCGCCTAAATGAACAATACCACTTAGAAGGCAATCATGTTTACTATTTAGCTATGGCCCCTCAATTCTTTGGAACCATTGTTAATCACTTGAAATCACAACATATTATTTCGGAAGAAGGCTTTGATCGTCTAATTATCGAAAAGCCATTTGGTTCTGATTATGAATCTGCCTACGAATTAAATGAAGAAATTCGTGCTGCATTTCCTGAACAAGATATTTTCCGAATTGACCATTACTTAGGCAAAGAAATGATCCAAAATATTTCAGCCATTCGTTTTGCCAATAATATTTTTGAATCACAATGGAACAATCGTTACATTGATAATGTCCAAATCACCTTCGCTGAAAGCTTAGGTGTCGAGGATCGTGGCGGCTATTACGACCACAGTGGCGCACTAAAAGATATGGTTCAAAATCATATTTTACAAGTCGTTGCATTGCTTTCGATGGAGCCTCCTGTTGCCTTTTCTGAAAAAGAAATTCGGACTGAAAAAGTAAAAGCTTTACGTGCCATCCGCCTTTATTCTGAAGAAGAAGCCCTTCAAAATTTCGTGCGTGGCCAATACGGCGAAGGTCAGCTAGCTGATCAAACATTTGCAGCCTATCGTGATGAACCGAATGTGGCAGAAACTTCATCCACTGAAACTTTTGTTGCTGGTAAATTTTTAATTGATAATTTCCGTTGGTCTGGCGTCCCTTTCTATGTTCGCACAGGTAAACGATTAACTGAAAAAGGCACACGCATTAACATCGTCTTTAAACAAGTACCTATTAATGTCTTCAAAGATGATACGTGTGAAGAATGCGATAAAACCGATTTACCACCGAATGTTTTAACTATCTATATCCAACCAACTGAAGGATTTTCATTAACCTTAAATGGAAAAGAAATCGGTCAAGGGTTCAATACAACTCCAGTGAAACTTGATTTCCGTCAAAGTGCTGAAATGACTGAAAATAGTCCAGAAGCATACGAAAAACTTCTATTAGACTGCCTAAATGGCGATAGTACAAACTTCTCTCATTGGGACGAAGTTGCCCAATCTTGGCGCATTGTTGACATTATTCGACATGCTTGGGATAAAACAGACGTTTCTTTCCCTAATTATGCCGCTGGCACAATGGGCCCGCAAGCTGCCTTCGACTTATTAGAAAAAGATGGCTTTACTTGGGAATGGCAACCAGATAACTGGTACCGTGACCGCGGTCAACTTGATCAATAAATAAGCCAAAAAAGATCCGCTAGTTAACGACTAGCGGATCTTTTTTCTTGTTTATTCGAATCCTTCAGCAACCGCTTCTGGATAATTTTCTTCAACAATGTGTGCACAACGGCCACAAAGTGTTGGTAATTTTTCATCTGAGCCGACATCTTGACGAACGGAACGACAACGGTCACACGTTTCGCCTTCTGCTTTTTCAACTAAAATAGCCATGTCTTCAAATTGAACAGCTTCACTAGGTGCTACTTCTTTTGATACTTCAAAGTCGGAAACAATTAGTAATTGAGCAATATCTGCATCAACAGCTGTCATTAATTGACGAATTTGTTCATTTGGATAAACGGTCACTTTGGCTTCTAACGATTTACCGATTAATTTAGAATGACGAGCTTCTTCCAACGCTTTTAAGACATTGTCACGGAAATCCATAAAGGCTGCCCATGTATCCATCAATTCTTCTTCATTAGTAAACGTTTCGTAACCTGGGAATTCAGCTAATTGCACATACTCTTCTTCTTCTTGTAAGAAACTCCAAATTTCTTCCGCTGTATGTGGAATAATTGGTGTCAATAATTTTGTTAATGAAACCAATGTTTGATAGAAAACAGTCTGCATACAACGACGTTGATAATCGTTTTCTGCTTCAATATAAACGACATCTTTCGCAAAGTCTAAATAGAAAGAAGATAAATCTACAGTTAAGAAGTTCATAACTGTCCGATAAATATGCATGAAATTATATTTTTCATAACCATTTTCACGGATTTCTTGAATGACTTGATTTAAACGAACCGTCATGTATTTATCTACAGAACGTAAATCAGCATAAGCTACGGTATGCTCAGCTGGATTAAAATCACTCGTATTCGCTAACAAGAAACGCATAGTATTACGGATTTTCCGGTACACTTCAGATACTTGGTTTAAGATATCCATTGAGACACGCACATCGGCTTCCGCGTCAACACTACTTACCCACAAGCGTAAGATATCTGCACCCATTTGATTGATAACTTTTTCAGGTAAGATAGTATTGCCTAACGATTTACTCATCTTACGGCCTTCGCCATCGAGAACCATCCCTTGAGAAATGATTGATTTATAAGGCGCTACCCCATTGATAGCAACACTTGTTGTAATACTTGAGTTAAACCAACCACGATATTGGTCAGAACCTTCTAAATACATATCTGCTGGGAAAGTTAACTCTTCTCTTTCTCGTAAAACTCCTTCATGTGAAGAACCTGAGTCAAACCAAACGTCCATGATATCTGTTTCTTTGGTAAACTCGCCATTTGGTGAACCTGGATGTGTAAAGCCTGCTGGTAGTAACTCTTTTGCTTCACGCATAAACCAGATATTTGATCCATGTTCTGCAAATAAATTCGCTACATGTTCAATTGTTTCTGGCGTAATGATGGCTTCTCCATTTTCAGCATAGAAGATCGGTAATGGTACACCCCACGCTCTTTGGCGAGAGATTACCCAATCACCACGGTCACGAATCATATTATACAAACGTGTTTTTCCCCAAGGAATTAGCCAGTCAACTTTCTCAACTTCATCTAAAATATCTTGACGGAATTTAGAGATTGAAGCAAACCATTGTGGCGTTGCACGGTAGATAACTGGTTTTTTGGTACGCCAGTCATGTGGATAACTATGCGTAAAGAAATCTAATTTTAATAATGCGCCTTTTTCTTCTAATAACTCAGTAATCATTGGATTCGCTTTGTCATAGAAAATTCCTTCAAAACCAGGTGCTTCATCTGTAAAGACCCCACGGCTGTCAACAGGAGAAATAACAGGTAAATCATATTTACGGCTAACGATATAGTCATCTTCACCATGTCCTGGTGCGGTATGAACTAAGCCAGTCCCGGCATCTAGCGTCACGTGGTCGCCTAGCATAACAAGTGATGTTCGATCATAGAATGGATGTTGAGCTGTCATACGATCTAATTTTTCACCAGAAAATTCTCGCAAGACTTCTACTTCTTCCCAACCAATCGCTTCTTTAACTGTTGCTAATAAATCTTTAGCAATTACAAATTTACGACCGTCTGCCTTCACTTCAACATACGTAAAATCAGGATTAACTGAAATACCTAAGTTGGCTGGTAATGTCCAAGGGGTTGTCGTCCAGATGACGAAGGCTGTCTCGTTATCTAAAAGACCTTTACCATCGACCACATTAAAAGCTACGTAAATAGAAGGTGATTTTACATCTTTGTATTCAATTTCTGCTTCTGCTAAAGAAGATTCACTTGAAGGAGACCAATAAATTGGTTTTAAGCCTTTATAAATATAGCCTTTTTCTGCCATCTTACCAAAAACACGAATTTCTGCTGCTTCATACTCTGGATCTAACGTAATGTATGGATGTTCCCAATCGCCTGACACACCTAAACGTTTAAAATCGTTACGTTGTTTATCGACTTGTGATAAGGCATACTCTTTACATTTTTCGCGATACTCAGCGACAGTCATTTCTTTACGTTTAACCCCTTTATTGGTTAACACTTGCTCAATTGGTAAACCATGGGTATCCCAACCAGGCACATAAGGAGAACGGAAACCAGACATTGATTTTGAACGAATAATAATATCTTTACTGATTTTATTCAAAGAATGTCCTAAATGAATATTTCCGTTTGCATACGGAGGGCCATCATGTAAAACAAAGGTTGGTTTTCCTTCGTTTAATTTTTGACGTTGTTCATATAAGCCTTTTTCTTCCCAGTCTTTTTGCCATTCTGCTTCACGGTTTGGCAAGTTCCCACGCATTGGAAAAGCTGTTTTTCCTAATTGCAATGTTTCTTTCATTTTCATATGCATTTGCCTCGCTTTCATTTTATCGATTTAATTGTGTTAGTTCATACTAAAGATGAACGATAGCTGATAAAAGTAGATAAAAAAAGAGTACTCCATCCCAAGGGACGAAGTACTCGTGTTACCACCCAAATTCAAAGTAGAGTTGCCCCTACTTTCTCTGAAATTGATAACGGTAATTATCCGGCAGTTCCTACTCAAGTGTTCAGAACTGCATCTAGGATAGAGGATCTGTTTAATGCCAGTGTCTGTCAAACTTTCACTATCATTGACTCGCTGCTAAGAATAAACATTAAACGTTCTGTTCTATCTATTTTGATTCTTCTTCAATTGTTTCTTCAGTTACTTCAATTACAGGCTTTTTTTCTACTACAGCATCTGTGTTCTCTTCAGAGTTTACAACAGTTTCATTTTCGTTGTCAAGGTCTTGTTCATCAAGAATTTCCTTAACTGCTGTATGTTTGTCTCCGACATAACTAGAAAAAGGCTTTAAAATCTCTTCCCACTCTTCACTCTTCACTTGCTCTAATTGAGTTTCAAGCATTAAGCTTAAGCGTTGATGGAAGACACGTGTTTTCTTCTTCAAGTCTTCTGTTTCCCCAGCTAATTGACGGGCACGTTCAATTGCTTCTGCTAAGATTTGTGTTGATTTCGCTTCAGCATCTGCAATCATTGCATTTGATTTACGTTCAGCTTCTACCAAGGTTTCTTTGGCTTGGTTATCTGCCGAAGTGATAATCATTTCTGATTCTTTATTGGCACTTGATTTCACTTTATCAGCGGTATCTTGTGCAACAATAATTGATTGGTTCAATGCATCTTTCAATTCATTGAAGTATTGTAATTTTTCTTCTGCGTGTTTTAATGATTTCTCAAGTTCACGATTTTTTTGTAATGCATCTTCATAATCACGTGTGACTTGATCTAAAAAGTCATCTACATCGTCTTGGTTATAGCCTCTCATTTTTGTTGAGAAGTCTTTGTTTTGAATATCTAATGGAGTTAATGCCATATTCCTTCACCTCTTTGGATTATTTTTGTAAAACCCCTTATGAACACATTCTCATACTAATCCTGAATTAGCAAATATCTTACTTTTTTTATTATACACAACTTCGTCTGAATGAACAGCCAAAATGGTTTTCTTAAACAAAAGTTCGAGATTATTTTCTCAATACCCCTAAGAGGATGCGAAATTTTTCTTTCTTTGTTTTTCCTTCTAATTCTTGAATCTGAAGGCGCCCAAATCCCCGTATCGAAACAATATCTAATAAGTCTAAAGCAAAATCTGGTCGTGTCGTTTCTGTCCAATTGACTTTTACTTTACCAGATTCGATCAATTGTTTTGATCGCTGCCTTGAAATATTAAATACGGCGGAAATCACACTATCCAGCCGCAAAGAGCTCATAGTCGTTCGCTCTTCTTGCCAACCATCCTTCGGTATCAAAATTTGTGTATAATCCCGCTCTTCTAAGCGAACAGTAATTTTACCAATTTTGTCGACTTGGTTAACAACGAAGCCAGCTACTTCTTGTGCTATAAAAACCTGCCACTTATCACCATCGGAAATAATATCTCCAAAGGCTTCCCTACGAACCCCAACATTCATCAAGGTGCCTAAAATTTTCCCATGAGATAATGTCGCAAATTTAGATGGATAAATAATTTCAAATAATACAACACCAAAATCTGTCTCTTCTGGTATGTAATACGCTGGATAAATCAAGCAGCGTTTTCGTTCTGCTTGCTCATAACCACCATAAAAAGTAAACGATAAATCACTGTTTTGTCGAATCAACGTTTCCAAAATATACGCCTGTCTAGGATCAAGAAAGTCTGTCAAATAAGGCGCGTATTGCATCTCCACTTGCTCTAGCCAATCCCCAACAGTGTCAATAAAAGGATGTTCATCTTTGCGGAAATGTTGATACACATTTGCGTTCATAGATAAATCATCCTTTCTAAAAGTTATTAATAAACAATAGCTCGTAAAATGACTGCTAAGCCACCCGCTGCTAGGTTAAGGACAATAATCCCTACCATTACGTTAAATCCAACCATTCCAATCCTTAAATTCAAACGGTCAAACAAACTTAAGTATGGTTCACAAATTCTAGAGAGCAAACGCCCGAAAGCAGAATCATATGCTCCTGGAAACCATGAAAGTAGCGCGTAAATCACTAGTAATCCTGAATAGATTTGAACGCCTTTGTATAATAGAGTAATCAGTGTTGCGATAATAACACCTCCCTAAGGCTTAGAAATCAAAGAATTGTTTGTTGGCTAAAGATTGTGCTGTCGCACTATCAATTTCCATATTCGCTGGTGTGCATAAGAAGATTTCATTGCCAACGCGCTGAATATCTCCGTCTAAAGCATACACAGTACCAGTTAAGAAATCAACGATGCGTCGTGCTTGGTCTTCTTCTACTAATGTAAAATTAACTAGCACAGCTTCTTCAGCAAATAAATGTTTCGCAATGCTCATTGCTTCTGAATACACACGTGGTTCAATAATAGTAATTTTATGTGTTTTTGCATTGGCGGTGCTTTCTTGTGCTCGTCTTGTATTCGTAGTCGCTGATTGATTAGAACTACGCATAGAAACCACTTTTTTCTCTGTGTAAGCAGCTTGTTGTGTGTCTCTTTCTTGATGCGTTTCAGCAGAACGATAGCGTGCAGAAGGTTTTTCAACTACAGGCTCACTTTGTTGTGTATAAGCTGGCTGACTGTAACTTTCCTGTTGTTGAACAGGGCGTTGTGGTTTAGGCCGAGCTGCACGACGCGGTGGTTCATTAACTGCTTTGCGCTCTTCATATTCTTCGTAGTTATCATAATAATCATCTTCTTCGCCAGATAAGCCAAAAAAGCTCGATAACGCATCCTTGTTAAAAATTGACATAAATTCCTCTCCTTTACGCATCTCTGAATAACGCTGTTCCGATTCGTATAAAAGTTGCACCTTCTTCAACTGCGATTGGGAAATCGTTACTCATTCCCATGCTAAGTTCTGTACAAGGAGCAAAAGATAAATGTTTCTCATTTACGGTCATTTGCAGCTCTTTTAATTCTCTAAATGTTGCATGTAATACTTCTTCACTTGCCCCAAAAGGTGCCATAGTCATTAGACCGACGATTTGAATTTTGTCCAAATCAGCAAGTTCTTGAATGAAAGGTAAGACGTCTTCTTTACGAAAGCCGTGCTTGCTTTCTTCCCCAGTTATATTCACTTCAACAAAACAACGAATAACTTTCGTTGCTCTTTTTTGAATTTCTTTGGCTAGACTCAGACTATCTAATGCATGAAAATAATCTATCTCATTAATAATTAATTTTACCTTCCTACGTTGTAAATTACCAATTAAATGCCACTGAATATCATTAAATTTTTCCAATCCAGCTTTCTTTTCTAGTAACTTATCTACTCGGTTTTCAGCTAAATTCTGGACACCAAGCTGAACAAGCTCTGCTGCTTCCTCAATTCCTACTGATTTAGTGACGCCAATCATTGTCACATCAGCAACAGAGCGCTGTGAGCTTTTGCATGCTAGCTGAAGTTGATTATTAATATTTGTTAAGTTTTCAGCTATCATTTCTAATCGATGCTCCTTATCGTTTTCTGCGGAAAAATGGTGGCGTACTTAATTCGTCATCATTGTGATTTGGTTCTTCACGGTGGAATGTGTCAAATTCTTTTTTGTCTACTTGTTCTAATGAAGATTCATCAACTTTTGGACGTGTATTTTGTTCTCTGCGAATATCCCAATCGCCAAAAGCACTTGCTTCTTCTTGTGATTTTGGTTGATCCATTTCCACAGATTGAGTTGTTTGTTGCATTGGTTGAACCGCTTGTCTTGTTTGACGGTGCGGTTTTCTATCCTTTTTTGATTCATCAATACCTGTAGCGATTACTGTTACACGAATTTCGTCGCCTAAATCTTCATTGATTGATGTACCTAGGATGATGTTCACATCACCTGAAGCAGCATTTGTAACGATATCTGAAGCATCTTGCGCTTCAAACAAGGTCATATCTAAGCCACCAGTAATGTTTAATAAGACTTGTTCCGCACCATCGATTGATGTTTCTAACAATGGTGAAGAAATAGCTTTTTTCGTTGCTTCAATTACGCGTTCTTCGCCGCTCGCTACACCAATCCCCATTAAAGCTGTTCCTTGGTTTTCCATCACTGTTTTCACGTCAGCAAAGTCCAAGTTTACGTAACCTGGTGCAGTGATTAAATCTGAAATCCCTTGAACACCTTGACGTAATACATTATCAGCTTCTCTAAATGCTTCAAGCATTGGCGTTTTCTTGTCAACGACTTCTAATAAGCGGTTGTTTGAGATAATTAATAGTGTATCAACGTTTTCTTTTAATAAGGCAATTCCTTCAGCGGCAAAACGACCACGTTTTGGACCTTCAAAACTAAATGGACGAGTTACTACACCAACTGTTAAAGCGCCTAATTCTTTAGCGATTTTTGCAACTACTGGGGCAGCACCTGTACCAGTTCCGCCACCCATACCAGCAGTAATGAAAATCATATCCGCGCCTTGTAATGATTCTGAAATCACTTGTTCACTTTCTTCTGCAGCTTTTTGGCCAACTTCAGGTTGTGAACCAGCACCTAAACCACGAGTGTATTTAGGGCCTAATTGAATCACTGTTTCTGCTTTTGAATGTTTTAATGCTTGAACGTCTGTATTGGCTGTGATAAATTCCACGCCTTTAACGTTTTCTTCGATCATACGGTTTACAGCGTTTCCGCCGCCGCCACCTACACCGATAACTTTAATGACTGCACCGTTGTTAATGTTATTGTCTAATGAAAATTCCATGATATCGTATCCTCCTGTTTATGTGATTAGTCGAAAATGTTCGAGAAGAAGTCTTTGATTTTGCCTGTCACTTTTTCACCAGACTCACGTTCGTTGAATTCTTCGTATTCTTCTTGAGGCTGTTCAGCATATGTGTCATAGCGAACTTCTTGTTGGACAGCGACTGATTGTGCTGGTTTCGATTTTTCACCAGGGATTGCATATTTGGCAATGTGATAAATATCGTTTAGTTGCGCTGAATATTCCACAATGCTAATGACATTAGCAAAGACTGGGTTACGTAAGCCCATGTGATTTGGTACGTATAGTTTTACGTTGGCTTCAAAAATCTCTTGCGCCAAATCGACAATACCTGGCATACTAGCGGCGCCACCAGTTAATACAACGCCTCCAGGTAATTCAAACGCATCAATTTCATCCAGAACTTCTTTTGATTTTCTCAAAATTTGTTCCACACGCGCTTCAATAATTTCTGAAAGGTAACGTTCGTCCACTCTTACAGGCTCTGACTTACCGATAACATCAACAGGAAACTCTTCGTTTGCTGAAGTTCTTTCTGGATAAGCATCCCCATAATTAATTTTTAAGGCTTCGGCGTTGTTAAAAGAAGTATTCAATACGATTGAGATATCTTTCGTGATGAACTCGCCGCCTTCTTGGTTAACATGAGTAAATTTCAATTGTTTGTCGTGGATAACAGATGTCGTTGTTTGACCGCCACCCATATCAATGACAATTGTTCCAAAGTCTTTTTCGCCATCTGTTAAAATTGTTTCCGTTAAAGCAAGCGGTGTAATCACTAATTCGTTAATTCCTAAGCCAGCTTTTTCAACACATTTACGGATGTTATGGATGATTGTTTTTGGTCCAGTATAGACAACGCCAAACATCTCCATGCGAACGCCAAGCATTCCACGTGGGTCTTTGATGCCTTCAAAGCCGTCGACGGTAAAGTCTTGCGGTAAGATTGCAACAATTTGACGTTCAGGAGGAGTTGAACGAACCAAAGCTGCAGATGCGACGTTGCGCACATCCTCATCTGTAATTTCTTTTGATTCACTGCTAACAGCTATCATTCCTTGACAGCTTTCTACTTCTAATAAATTCGCTGGTAATCCAACATTTACGCTTTTAATTTGAATGCCGGCTTTTTCTTCGGCTTGTCGAACGGCCCGTTGGATTGCTTGAACTGTTTGATCAATATCGACGACAATCCCTCGATTCAAACCGTCTGATTTTGCATTTCCAACGCCGATGATGTTCATTTGACCTTCAATATATTCAGCGACAACTACTTTGACAGAAGTTGTACCAATATCGAGGCCTACATACATTCCTGTTTTTGCCATGAACGGAATTCCTCCTCCTATTAATTCCAATATCTAAGCGGACAAAGGCGTCCGTTTAACTATCTCTTTTTTAGTATTATTCACTTCTTCCAATTTTACCATAAAAATGGGGGTTTTAGAAAGCAGATTATACGAATTTGTTCGTTAATTTTTGAAACATTTTTGTAAAAAACTTATTCTGCTTGTTGCACTTCTTGATTTTCTCCATTTGTCGGCGTACCGTTATTCGCTTCATCCGTTGCTACGCCTGCATTTGGGTCCGCAACTTCTTGATTTTCAACCGCTGAATCTTCGGAAACTTCACTGCCCGTTTCTTCACTTTCTTTTTCATACGGATAAGAAAAAATGCCGACTTCCATATCAACGATTCCAGGTTTGTCCATTTGCTCGGCTACTTGTGAATAATAAGCCATTTTTTCACTTAAATCAGAAATATTAACAATCACTCGGTTTCCATCATTCATATAGACATTAATCAAGTCTTTATTGGTTTTGGATGGTGCATATTTAATTTCTGAAATTCCTTGTTTAATTTCTTGAGGTAATTTGTTGTAAGAGGCCATTAATTCAGGGATTAATTTATCCTCTTTGAAATTCTCAAAAATTGGTTTGCCACTTTCAGCAGCTTTGGTGGTTTCCGCCAAAGTTTTACCATTCTCTAAAATCGGATGATAGCCGCCTTTAGTCGCAGCAAGAGCGACAATTTGATACTCTTGAATATCAATTTTAAATGAATTAATACCATTTAACTTAATGTTCGCCTTTTTTATAATTGGAAACTTTTTCTGAATATTTGCAGAAAAATAATTTCTATTTGAATACTGCTCCCATAAGCCACTGCCCGTTTCAAGTTTTGACTGCTGAATAATCGCTTGACTCTCCACACTTTTGTTGCCTGAAACTGTTACTTCACTCAATCGACTAAGAGGCGAAACAAAATACAATGCCACTAAAATGGCTGTCCCTAAACAAGTTAAAATAAAGGCTAAACGCCTATATAAGCGCTTGTTCCGTGTTTTCTTAACGTTCGGTAAACGATCTGCAAAATGCTCCTCTTCTTCCACTGTTTCTTGTGGAAGATGTTGTTGAGGCTCTTCTTGACTTTGTTCTTGTAAAGTGATGGTGACTTCTGCTTGTTCGTTTTCACCTTTTGAAGCAGCTTCTTCCGCTTGCTTCTTCAAATATTCTTGGTTTTGTTTTTGCCAAGGTGTCAGTTCAGGTTGAGACTCTTCCGATTTTTTTGGAGGTAATGGTTTCCTTTTTTTGAATATATCGTTCTCGTTACTAATCTTCCACACCTCCTATCTCAGACTAACGTTTTCACAACTTGATACAAACGATCACTTGCATCTGGGATGCCTTCCCCTTTGGACGCCGTTGCCATCTGTTGTCTTTTTTCATTGTTTAATAAAATATCATCAATTGCCGCAACTAAACGAGCGCCGGTCAATTCTGCATCTGGAATCATTTCAACAGCACCAACTTTTACTAAGCTTTGCGCGTTTTTCGTTTGATGATCATTCGTGACGTAAGGACTCGGAATTAAAATTGCTGGTAATCCTAATGCGGTGAACTCCGCAATTGAGGTTGCTCCTGCACGTCCCACCATTAAATCGGTATTAGCCATCACTTCAACCATTTTATCAATATACGGTTGCACACTTATGTTTGTCAATTTCTTTTCAGAAAGCTTTAGACTTTCTTGAAGTTCCTGATAATATCTTTCTCCTGAAGCGTATAAAACTTGATACTCTCTCTCTTCAAACAAAGGAAAGGCCTGTTCAAACGCTTGATTGATTTTCAAGGCGCCACGACTTCCGCCAAATAAAACCACCGTTTTCTTTGCTGGATCCAAGCCAAACTCTGATAAAATAGCTGACTTTTCCACCGTTACGACTTCTTGTCCCCGCGGGTTCCCTGTTAAAATTGTTTTTTCTTTCGGGAAAAAACTAGCGACATCTGGAAAACAAATCGCAATTTTATCCACATAACGACTTAAAAATTTATTTGTCATTCCAGGGATACTATTTTGTTCATGAATAATTGTCGGTATTTTTAATTGGTGGGCCGCATAAACTACTGCACCAGAAACATAACCGCCTGTACCAATGACCACATCTGGTTGAAATTCACGAATAATTTTTTTTGCTTTATTAATGCTTGTTAAAAATAAATAAATTGTTTTAAAATTTTGAGGACTCAGCGAACGCTTAAATCCTTGAATTTTAATCGTTTTAAATGGAATTTTCGCCTTTGGCACAATTTGACTTTCTAGACCATTTTCTGTTCCCACATACAAGAATTCTGTTGCAGGTGCTTCTTTTTTGACGTGTTCGACGAAGGATAACGCAGGATAGATATGCCCACCTGTGCCACCACCAGTTACTAGTATCTTCATTTTCTCACATTTCACTTTCTTTTAATTGTTGAACAGCTTGCATAAAGGCTTCCCCGCGTACTTCAAAATTCGGGTATTGGTCCCAACTTGCGCAAGCAGGTGATAGTAAAATAGTATCATCTTTTTCCGAATAATCAAAGGCAATGGTAACCGCCGTTTGAACATTTTCAGCAAATAAAATTGTTTCAATGTTCGCTTTTTTAGCAGCTTCCGCCAATTTTTCTTTGGTTTCTCCAAACAAAACAATTGCTTTGAGTCCCAACAGGGCAGGAACTAATTCATCAAATGAGTTACCGCGATCCAAGCCACCCGCAAGTAAAAGTAGCTTTTGGTTGTCAAACCCACTTAACGCCATCTCTGTAGCTAAAATATTGGTTGCTTTTGAATCGTTATAAAAACGTCTTTGCCGAACTTCGCCAACAAATTGCGTTCGATGGGGAACGCCTGAAAAGTTTGTCAAAGTTTGTCTAATCTGAGCATTCGATACATTTTTTAATTTAGCTACACAAATCGCTGCGAGTGCATTTTCAATATTGTGACTGCCAGGAATCCCTAGCTCATCGGCGGGCATAATATATTCTTCATTGAAATATAATTTCCCATCTAAAAGATAAGCCCCTTCTACTGCTTCTTTCGTTGAAAAAGGCAATACGTTGGCAGCTGTGGTTTCGGCTAACGTTTGAAGCTCTACTTGATTCCAATTTAAAATCAAGGTGTCATCTGCGGTCATGTTTTTTTGAATGGCCCATTTTGCAGCAACATATTCTTTCCGCGAACCATGATAATCCAAGTGTGCTTCAAAAATATTTGTAATTACTGCAATTTGTGGGTGAAACGTCTCAATTCCCATTAACTGAAAACTAGAAAGTTCCATCACAAGATCATCCTTGGCTGTTGCTTCTTGAGCCACCGTACTCGCTGGAAAACCAATATTTCCCGCCAAACGTGCCTCACCAGCCGTTCTGTCAGCATTTAGCAGTAAACCAATCATCGTGGTCGTGGTTGTTTTACCATTGGTGCCCGTAATGCCGACAATTGGACATTCGGCAATTTGACCTGCTAATTCCACCTCAGTTATGATAGGAATTTTCCGAGTTAGTGCTTCTGCCACAAGTGGATTTGTATAAGGAATACCAGGATTTTTAACGATTAGTTCAAATTCTTCATCCAACAATTCAATTGGATGCCCCCCTGTAACAACACGAATACCCAAGGTTAATAAATCTTGGGCGTCAGGGTTTTGATCAAATTGTTTTGCGTCATTAACGGTAACGAGCGCACCTAACTCATGTAAGAGTTTCGCTGCGCTGACACCACTTTTAGCTAGTCCTAAAACCAACACTTTTTTGTTTTGATAGGTTGTTATTTTTTTCATTGTCAATTTCCCCTTTGATAGATTAGAAAAGAATCCATAATGTGATTCCTGAACAGATTAAACCGACAGACCAAAAGACAAAATCAATTTTCCATTCAGACCAACCACACATTTCAAAATGGTGATGAATTGGTGACATTTTAAAAATCCGTCGACCAAATAATTTAAATGAAGCAACTTGTAAAATAACACTTGCTGTTTCACAAACGTAGACAAGTCCAATTAAAAGTAGCGTCCATTCTTGATGCAAAATAATTGAAATTGCTGCTAACAATCCACCTAATGCTAATGAACCAACATCACCCATGAAGATTTTTGCTGGTTTTCTATTATAAGGGAAAAAGCCGATCAGCCCACCAATCACACTTAGGCAGATAATCACAACATCAAATTGTTGTTGTTTCCAGGCAATAATTGCATAAGTACCAAATGAAATTGTTCCTAAACCAGCAACTAAGCCATCAATCCCATCTGTCAAATTCACGGCATTAGAAAAACCGACTAACCAAAAAATAATAAACACACCATAAAAAATACCTAACGGAACTTCTGCTACTCCAAACAAATCTAAGGTGTCTGAAAAGCCTTCACTTCGATAAACAAAGTAGAAAACCAACCCACCAAAAATTTGACCAATTAATTTTTGACGAGAATTCAAGCCCATGTTCCGTTTTTTAAAGACTTTAATGAAATCATCTAAATAACCTAACAAACCGTATAATACTAAAATAAATAGAATAATTAGTAGAGACGGCGTAAATTGGTGGAAAAATAACCCCATTGCTAGCGAAGTAATCAAGCTGGCTACAAGGAAAACGACTCCACCCATTGTAGGGGTACCTGTTTTCACGCTATGCCAAGTTGGGCCATCTTCACGAGTAACCTGCCCTTGTTTTTTCATTTGAAAATAGCCAATGAATAGTGGCATTACGCTCACTGTAATGGCAAAACTCACCACTATGGGAATAAAAATCTGTGTCCACTCCATGTTATCTCTCCTAATTATTCTACGTTATTATTCTGTGCCTTCTAAAGTCACGGTTAATTTTTTCTCCGTAATTTCAGTTTCAGCAGCGATACTTTGTTTCGTCACATAGCCTTCACCTTTAAACTCGACAGTCAAACCTAATAAATCACCAAACTTGGTAACATCGCTCTTGGACCAGCCGGTTAAATCAGGCATATAGTTCGTTCCATTTGTGATCAAAATCAATTTCTGATTAGGCATTAATGTTTGACCAGACGGCGTTGATTGTTTCTTGATTTTTTCACCATCACCGATAATCACAGGATCCACCCCGTTCACTTTGGCATTGGCCAACGCTTCCGCTGGCGTCATGTTTTTATAATCAGCAACTGTGACTTTATCAGAAGCTACTTTCGTTGTTTCCGGATCTGTCTCTTTAATGTCTAACGCTAATTTCATTAATGGGTTTGCAATTGCCGCCATTGCTTCTGAAGGCGAACCTGTTTTTGCTTGTCTAAGTGTAATATACAAAACATATTCAGGATTATCCGCTGGGACCATTTCCACTACAGAAGACAAGACTTGACTTGCTCCATCAACGTACCCTTTACCATCTGAAATCTGGGCAGTTCCTGTTTTGGCAGCAACATGATAGCCTGGTACTTTATAAATATCATACGCAATCCCGTAAGTCGGGTCTTCAACAGTATCAATCATGTACGTACGGATCTGTTGAGCTGTTTGCGCTTTGATTGGGGTTCCTACGATTTGTGGTTCCGTAATCGTTTCTTTTCCTGTATTTTTGTCAACAATTTTGCTGATGTAATGAGGTTGCAACATTGAACCGTCATTTGCAATAGCTGAGAAACCTTTCATCATTTGGAAATTAGTAACTGTAATTGCTTGACCAAATGCCGACATTGCTCTATCTACAAAGTTTGTTCCTGGCAATTTACCAGCAGATTCACCACTTAAACCTGAATGCGTGCTCGTACCAAAACCAAATTTTTTCAAATATTCCATCCATTTTTCATCACCCATTTTTTGTTCTAGTTTTACCATACCAATATTACTAGACCAAGAAATGGCTTGACGATAATTCAAATATTCTTTCCCGTTCAACCGAGTGTAGTCATGGTCATTCACAGTTACATCCCCAACTTGAATTCCACCAACACGATTGAATAATTCATTAGGATTAAACTGTCCTTGTTCCATAGAAGCAGCTGTTGTAAATAATTTGATTGTTGAGCCTGGTTCATAAGGACTTTCAACTAATAGGTTCTGCCACGTACCATTATCGTCTAACCCTTGTTTCGTTTCAGGATTAAATGTTGGCCGTTGAGACATGGCAACAATTTCGCCTGTTTTTGCTTCCATTAACATGGCAGTCATAGAAACTGGTTCATATTTTTCATTAACTTGCGTCATTAAATCTTCTAAGGTATTTTGCAAGCGACTATCCAGCGTTGTGTAAATATCTTGACCATCCACTGCTTTTTTCTCTTCCGCCACAGTTCCTGGTAAGGCATTACCGTAAATATCTTTTTCAAAATACACACGGCCATCGGTTCCGCTTAAAATATCATTATAGGTCTGTTCTAGTCCCATCGCACCTACTAAGCCTTCTTTATCATCATCTGGATTGGCTGCTTTTGTATAGCCAATAAAGTGAGAAGCAAACTGCCCATTGGGATATAATCTGGCTGGATGTTCATTGAAATAAACACCTGAGATTTTTTTCTTTTTCAAATCTGCTTCAATTTTTTGGCGTGTTTCCAAGGTGATGTTTTGACCACCTGTACCAAATTCCACTTGATATTGTGTTGACCCATCTTCATGGATCCCATTATTCAAGTATTTCAATGCTGTTTTTTTGTCTAGTTTGGTATATTTCGCTAAAATTTCAGCAATATCATCGAAGTCTTTTTTCTCCGCATATAGCTTTTCATTATTTTGTCCCGTATATTTTTTTGATAATACGACATATAACGAATAGGAAGTAGCATCTTCTGCGATTGGATTACCATATCGATCTAAAATTGATCCTCGCTTAGCTTTTACCACTTGGCTTCCTTCATATAAAGAAGCTGTTTTTTCCTTTAGTGAGACACCGGCTACTTTGCCTGTTGCCACAATGTATGTCGTTCTAAAGGCAAATAAAAAGAACAATCCAATACTCGTAGCGAATAAAATGATGCCTACTTTTTTACGATTGTTCATCGGATTTAAGTTTTTCTTTTTCATGAATTGTTTAAATTTATGTCTTTTACTCATTATTTAACAGTCCTAACATTGTCGCCGTTATTTTCTAGTCCTTGTTTTTTAGCGACATCTTTGATTCGATCTGATTTAGAAAGTTCGCTTCTTTCTTGTTCCAATTTCAAAGCGTTATCTTCCTTTTCTTTAATGACTGCTTGTGTTTCTGTAATATCGTTCATGGTTTGGACAATTGTCGTTCTTACTTGAATTGTCGCAATTGCAATACCAATCGTTGCACAAACTAATACAACACCGATTAATTTTTCTAGTAAAGAGACATTTTTTAGTTTCTTTTTGGGTAATAGAGCGGGGACAGGTAGTGTTTCCTCTTGCATTTTTCTGTCTTGCTCTGTTGCCACAGTTGGCTGATCCATTTCTGGTGCTTCATAATGGAAATCATTTACTTTCTTCAATTCAGCCATGTGTCTACCCCTCTCTCTATCTAGATTTTATTTTTTCGGCAATGCGTAACTTCGCACTTCGTGAACGATTATTCTCAGATAACTCACTGTCACTTGGTAAAATTGGTTTTCTGGTAATTACTTTTAATTCTGGTTGAAATTCTTCTGGCACCACTGGAATGCCTGGTGGCAAATCTTGTACCGTACTGTATTCTTTAAACATTGTTTTAACAATACGATCTTCTAACGAATGGAACGTAATCACACTGATTCTGCCATTTTTCGCTAGCAAATCAATTGCTTGTTCTAGCGACTCTTCAACTGCCCCTAATTCATCATTAACGGCAATGCGAATTGCTTGGAAAATTCGTTTTGCAGGATGTCCACCTTTGCGTCTTGCTGGAGCTGGAATCGCCGTCTTAATAATCTCAACGAGTTCACCTGTTGTTTCAATTGGCTGCTTTTCACGAACACGTTCAATTTCTCGAGCAATCTGTTTCGAAAATTTCTCTTCCCCATAACGAAAGAAAATTTTTACTAACTCACTATAACTATACGTATTCACCACTTCGCGAGCCGTCAAGGGTGCGTCTTGATCCATGCGCATATCTAAGGGCGCGTCTTGATGATAGCTAAAACCACGTTCTGCTTCATCTAATTGTGGTGAAGAAACACCTAGATCGTATAGAATCCCATCAACGTGGAACACCCCATGTTCTGCCAATTCTTCTTTAATATTTCTAAAATTTGATTTGATGAAGGTCACTTGACCTTTGTCTACATATTTCTGCAAACGAGTCTTAGCATGTGCCAACGCTTTTTGATCTTGATCAAAGGCATATAAATGACCGTGCTCATTCAATTGTGTCAGTAAGTATTCACTATGTCCGGCACCACCGAGTGTGCAATCTACGTATACGCCATCCGGCTTCACTTGTAATCCATCCACTGTTTCTTTTAAAAGAACAGTGTAATGGCGAAATTCTTCAGTCATCATTTGCCTCATTCCTAAAATCCAAAATCAATCATTGTTTCTGCTAATTCATCAAAGTTTTCTTCAGCTTCATCAGAGAATGCATGCCAACGTTCGTCACTCCAAATTTCAATTCGGTTAGAGACGCCGATAACAACACAGCCTTTTTCTAAACTGGCATGTGTTCGTAAATTCGCTGGAATATTGATACGACCTTGCTTATCAATCTCACATTCTGTTGCAGCGGAATAAAAGAATCGCACAAAGGTACGTGCATCTTTCTTAGCTAAGGGCATTTCTTGAAGTTTTGCTTCAAGTTGTGACCATTCATTTAAAGGATAACCAAATAAACAGC
Organism: Enterococcus sp. DIV0167; assembly: GCF_050541555.1. Classification (NCBI taxonomy): domain Bacteria; kingdom Bacillati; phylum Bacillota; class Bacilli; order Lactobacillales; family Enterococcaceae; genus Enterococcus; species Enterococcus sp. DIV0167. The sequence goes on along the minus strand of NZ_CP172933.1, from coordinate 772,259 downwards.
CATCCATCCCTCTCGTTACCACAAATTTTTCACCAAGTTCCTCACGAAACTTTGATGGAACGATTAGGCGGCCTTTGGCATCGATATTATGTTGGTATTCACCCATAAGCATAGCCAATACACCCGCTTTTCCACTTGATAGAACAAGTCTACCACATCCCACCACTTTCTACCACTATAAATCTAAAAACTTCTATTTTTTAACTGTTATTTAAAATTTCTGTAATATTTACAGGGTTTTATGTAACAAGCTTCACCCAACAAAAAATGTTATTATAACAAGGTTTTTACTATGTTTTTTATAAAATAACCCCCAAAATAACAAAAAAACCCCACGGAGTGGGGAGTTGTGGGGGACATTTTCCCACAGCGTATTTCCCCTATTGTCTCCACGCTTTATTACAGTAGATAATGACTGATATTTAGCAAGATAAGCAACACATACAACACAAACGTTAGTAAAAACGTCAACCGCCAAAACATCTTGAAATATCGTCTATATAAAATCTCTCCATAATAATAAGCTTGAAACAGGGCAACAGCGACTCCTAATAACAAAATAGAAATCACAAAATACGGCATAATCGATTCATCATAACTATCTTTGGATAACTCATGGATCCCTATGAATAAAAACGGAATGGCCAAATCCGGTGCTTTTATTTTCCAACGTTCCGTTAGGGAAAAAGTGGACACGAGAAAATTGCACGCAAAGAGCACAATTACCGGAAAAATATACCAAAATAACATTATTGCCGAAAACGACACCATTCTCTCAACAAATCCTTTCATTCCACCTGCTATAACTATACTTCATCAACGTTACACAGATGTTTCATTTCGTTTAAATATATGTGCTAAAAGCCCTTTTTGCTTGCTTTTTCATATAAAAAACGGATTACTTATCAAACCATTTTCAAAACGAGGCCTCACCTATCGCGGCCACTTATTTTTGAATGTTTTTTATAAGCTTTTCTTCTCGTATTGTGTCATACTTCTATTATAATGGATTTAGAACAAAAAATGTTGATTCGGGGTGAATCTTTTGATTAATTATTTATTATTGAAAAATGACTATTTTGAACCTTGTTCACCAGACGATGAAGCCCTAAGTTGGATTTCGGTAGAATCTCCTACAGAAGAAGAAATCGAGCGTCTCGTCAATCAATACCACTTACCAACAGATTATCTTACCGGCGTTTTAGATGATGAAGAAAATGCTCGAGTGGAAGGTTTCCGCCACGAAAAATTACAAACGCCTACGTTACTTTTATTTCGTTATCCCAAAGCTAGTATCAGTCCTAGTGGCTATCTGCAAGTAGAAACGGTGCCGATTGCTTTAATCGCAACCGTCGATAACAAACTAATTACTGTTAGCAATGGGCCTAACGACATCGTTCATGGGATTCAAAAAGAGGCGTTCACGCATCAAGATCTTTCTATTGAAAAGGCCTTAATTTTAGCCCTTTCATGGAAGATGGCCCTTTCCTTCAATAAAAACTTACAAGCACTTATCCAACAAACCAACAAACTTGAAGGAGAGCTCCAAGTAGCCACAGAAAATAGTCAATTGTATCAGATTATGGACATTCAAAAAAGTCTAGTTTATTTCGAAGCAGCTTTAACGGATAATTTAAAAGTATTAAAACGTTTATATAGCGCTGAAATTTTTAATCATCCAGAAAAACATTTGCCATTTTTAAGGGATATTTTGATTGAACTAGAACAAGGACTAAATACGACTAAAATACAACTAAAATTAGTTGATAACATTAGTAATACTTTTTCAGCAATCGTCTCAAATAACTTAAATAATGTCATGAAAATTTTAACATCCTTAACAATTGTCCTAACCATCCCGACCATCATCGGGGGAATCTACGGCATGAATGTGAAACTCCCTTTTGCAGAGCATGAATATTCTTTTTGGATTATTTTTGCTATCACTACCTTAATCTGCGTAATTAGTATTCGAATTTTAAAGAAAAAGAATCTCTTATAACTTTAGGTTGCTGTTTTCAGGAAAAGGTTGTACACTATTAGCAGAAATTAAAAAGGACGTGTCATTTATGAACGACAAAGAACAAAGTCGCTTTTCAAAAATCACGAAAGTCGTGGTTTGGCTAATGCTGATCGCAATTGTAGGTTCAACTGTTTTAACAGCAATTCTTAGTCTTTAAACTGGAGAACTTTTTCACACATTAAAAGTAAAAAAACAGCCCCTTCAATTGATAGAAGGGGCTGTTTTTTTACTTGCTCAAATAGAGCGGCTATTTTTTCGCCATCGCCAACAGCTCTTGTGCATGTTCAATGGTTAATTTCGTAATTTCACTTCCTGCGAGCATACGCGCAATTTCGTTTACTCGCTCTTTTTCAGATAAAATTCGGACGCTTGTTTCTGTCCGACCCGCCACAATTTCTTTTTCAATAAAATAATGTTCATCGGCAACGGCCGCCACTTGTGGCAAGTGCGTGATACACAACACCTGCGAATTTTCTGAAATTTGATAAATTTTATCGGCAATCGCCTGTGCTACACGGCCACTGACTCCTGTATCCACTTCATCAAAAACAATACTAGTGATCCCTTGCGTTTGAGAAAAGATTGTTTTCATAGCTAGCATCACTCGCGAAAGTTCTCCGCCAGAAGCCACCCGAACTAACGGTTTTAATGGTTCCCCTGGGTTAGTAGTAATATAAAATTCTACTCCGTCTAAGCCATTTTCTTGTAAATGCTCAAGTTCTGTAAAGCGGACTTCAAATTCCGTTCGCTCCAAATACAGTTCTTTTAATTCGGTTAAAATTTGTTGTTCGAGCTCTTTTGCTAGGCGCTTTCGTTCTTTTCGTAAAGCTAACGCTTGTTGATGAGCCGCTTGTTGTTTCTCTGCAAGCAACGCTTCTAAGTCGCCTGTACCACCTTCCAAAAAATCAGCCTCTGCTAACTCTTTGGTAATTTCTTCATAGTAAGATAAAATCGTTTCGATCGAATCACCATATTTACGTTTCATTTGACGGATTAATTCCAAACGATTTTCTACTTCATTCAAGCGGCCTTCGTCTAGTTCTAAGCCATCAATCAACCTAGAAAGATCTCCACTGGCTTCTTGTAGTAAGTAGTAAGCATTTTGAACAGTATCTGACAATGTTTTATATTCTGAATCAAGGGATTCAATCGAAGCGAGTTCATTCATACTTGTTCCGATTTTATCCAAACTACTATCGTCTTCACCATTTAGTGCGGCATAACTAATCGTCAGTGCATCAGCAATCTTTTGAAAATTGTTCAGTTTATTGCGTTCTTCTAGCAATTGTTCTTCTTCGCCAGCCACTAACTGTGCACTAGCAATTTCATCACTTTGAAAATGAAGCATGTCCATTCTTTGGGCAAATTCTTTTTCATTTTTTTGTCGCTTTCTGACTTTGGCTTCGAGTGCGCGATACTCTTGATACGCCTGTGTATATTTTTCTTTGACTGCTAAAAGTTTTTTCCCACCAAATTCATCCAACATATCAATATGGCGTTCACTTTGCATCAATTCTTGATGTTCGTTTTGGCCATGAATATCTACTAAATATTCCCCAATTCTTTTTAAATTAGTAATGTTGACAATTCGTCCGTTGACACGGCAAACATTTTTACCAGAAGCGGAAATATCTCGTTGAATCACTAAAGAATCTTCTTCTGTTTCAATACCTAATTCTTCTAATAATTGCTTTAATTCTTGACTTTTCGGCATTGAAAAAAGTCCTTCTAAGGTGCATTTATTTGCTCCTTGACGAATATAGTCACTGGAGCCGCGTCCGCCTGTGAGTAATCCCATTGCATCAATAATGATGGATTTCCCCGCACCCGTTTCTCCCGTTAAAACAGTCATACCCATTTGAAACTCTAATTGTAACGAAGAGATAATCGCAAAATTTTTCACGGAAAGTTCTTGTAACATCTTGTTCACCTCATTCTTTATAGATAGCTTAACAGCTCTTTATGAAGTTTTTCTGCCGCCTCCTCAGTTCGTGCAATCATGAGAACACTATCATCATCGTTGATGACGGCAAAAAGTTTCTCTTGGTAATTCTTTTCGATTAAACTACCACACGCCGCTGCATTGCCAGGAATGGTTCGTAATACGACATATTTTTCCATTTGTTCTGCAGCTACAAAGGCATCTTTTAAAAGCTTTGCAAGTTTAGCACTCGTATTAGCTTGTGTCTCTAATGGAAGGCTATATCGATAACCCCCTTCTGCAGAAGGAACTTTAATCAGTTTCATATCTTTAATGTCGCGAGAAATCGTTGCTTGTGTAACAGCTACGCCCTTTTCTTGTAAATAGTTGACAAAATCTTCTTGCTTTTGAATATTTTTTTCAGTCAATAAACGTGTAATTAAACGGTGTCTATCTTGCTTTCTCATGGCGCCGCTCTCCTTTTCAGTTTACTCTTGCCCTCATCATAGCTTATTTTTATGCATTTTAAAAGATGAATTACTAGATTTATACAAAAAAGAAGCTTTCACCTATAGGCGTCCACTTCTTTCTTCTAACTTTTCTCATCATTCCGCTAATTTTTGATGCGCATGCGCGACAACTTCTTCAATGGATTCTGGCGCTTGATAGGATCCTTCCCCTTCAACAGAAACTAAATGTGCCAAAAATTCAATGTTTCCTTCGCCACCAGTGATTGGTGAAAAATCTAAGTTTTTCACATCATAACCGTTATTCATGGCAAAGCGTGTAATTTCCTCCACAACCATTTGATGGGTTTCTGGATCACGCACGATTCCTTTTTTCCCAACAAACTCTTTGCCAGCTTCGAATTGTGGCTTAATTAACGCCACCACACTACCACCTTTTTTCAAAATATCATGAAGAGGTGGCAAAATTAAGCGTAATGAAATAAAGGAAACATCAATCGTTGCAATATCCGGCACCCCTTCAGTGAAATCTTCAGGTTTACTATAGCGAAAATTGGTACGTTCCATTACCACCACGCGTTCATCTTGCCGAATTTTCCATGCTAGTTGGTTATAGCCAACATCTAAAGCGTAACTCAAACGAGCCCCATTTTGTAAAGCAACATCGGTAAAACCACCTGTGGAGGAACCAATATCTAGCATTGTTTTACCTTGAACGTTGATTGCAAAAACATTTAGTGCCTTCTCTAGTTTTAAGCCCCCACGAGAAACATAAGGCATTACTTGGCCCTTAGTATGTAAGGGTGTCTCCACAGAAATTTTTTCCCCTGGTTTATCTAAACGTTCATTTTTATCATTGTAAACCAAACCAGCCATCACGCTGCGTTTTGCTTTTTCTCGTGTTTCAAATAGTCCTTGATTAAACGCCAAGACATCGACGCGTTCTTTTTTCATAAGTGCCTTCTTTCTATCTCAATTGTAACTGAGTTAACAAGTTTGCTAAATGTTCTTCTGAAAAATTGGGAACATTTGCTTTGATTTTTTCTAAAACAGCGCTGCCTTCTGCTAATTGATGTGTTAGCGCATCTTTCGCGCCAGCAATCCCTAGAAGAGCTGGATACGTACTTTTATTCAACGCTTCATCTCGGCCTACTTTTTTACCTAAATCTGCTTCTGTACTTGTGGCATCTAATAAGTCATCACGAATTTGAAAAGCCAAGCCATAGTGATGCGCAAACTGTGTCAGTAAACCAATGACTTCTTCTGTTTGATTGGCTAATACGCCCCCAGCAATTAAGGCGAATTCAATTAGCGCTCCGGTTTTCTTTTCATGAACAGCCGCTAACTCTTCTAAAGTCAAGCTGACTTTTTCTCCTTCAATATCACCCATTTGGCCGGCAACCATGCCTTGATTCCCCGCTGCCTTTGCCAGTTGTTGCATCAGTAAAACTTTTTCACTTAAGCCTAATTGGCTCAAAGAAAGTAACTGAAATGCGCCTGTTAATAAGCCATCCCCTGCTAAAATGGCAGTCGCTTCACCAAACACTTTGTGATTGGTTGGTTTGCCACGACGTAAATCATCATCATCCATTGCTGGTAAATCATCATGAATTAATGAATACGTATGAATCATCTCTAAAGAGGCAGCCACTTGATAGTCTTGTGTTTCCATCTCTTTTTGAAAAGCGGCCACTGTTGTTAGCACTAATAGCGGGCGTAATCGTTTGCCACCTGCGTGTATCGAGTAGAGCATTGCTTCTTTCAAACGCTCATTTTCAGTATATTCTGCGATAAAATCGACCATGACTTTTTCAACCAACGGTAAATGCTGTTGACTAAAATTCGTCATTACGCTTCCTCGCTCTCTTCAAAAACAATTTCTTCATTGTTTTCTGTCATCATTTTCGTTAAAGTTTTTTCCGCTTTTTCCAATGTATCTTGACATTGTTTACTTAATGCCATGCCCTCTTGAAAGGCAGCTAAGGCTTCTTCCAAAGGAACATCTCCTCGTTCTAAGCGCTGAACGATTTCTTCTAAGGCATTTAATGATTCTTCAAACGTTTTTTCTTTTGCTGGCATGTTAAAACTCCTCTTTTTTCGCTGTTATTGTTTCGACGTTTGCTTGAACTGTACCGTCAGCATAATGAATCGTTAATTGATCTGCTGGCTGTAACTCGGTAACAGTTTTAACGACACGGTCCCCTTTTGTAGTATAACTATATCCTCGACCCATAATTTTGAGTGGGCTGAGTAAGTCTAATTGTTGAACAGCAGACGTGAATTGCTTTTGTTTGTTTAGGAACAATTGTGTCATTTGTGTTTGCAAGTTTCGTTGTAAAAATGCCAATTGTTGCTGACTTTCTCTTAATTGTCCCTTTGGTGTCTGTTGTTGCAATTGAGCGATAATTCCTTGGGCTTGACGTTGTTTTTGGTGATGAATCGTTGTCATTGCTTGGAAAAGACGTTGCGTCATTCGATCTAATTTAATCGTTTGACCTTCATAAAGTCGCTCAGGTTGCTTAAACACATAAGAGTTTTGTAGTCGTTGGAAACGTTCTGTTCGTTGTTGCAAGAGATATAAAAAGCTTTGTTCTAAACGACTACGCCGTTCACTAATTCTTAATAGTTCTTCATTTAAAACTGGTACCGCTAGTTCCGCTGCTGCCGTTGGCGTTGCTGCACGAACATCTGCTACCATATCGGCAATTGTCACATCTGTTTCGTGACCAACCGATGAAATAATCGGTGTGGTGGCAGCATGAATGGCTCGAGCCACCTTTTCTTCATTAAACGGCCATAAATCCTCGATTGAACCACCGCCACGGCCGATGATCATCGTATCAAAATCGCCTTGCGCATCGGCTCGCTGAATGTTCCGCACAATGTCATCCGCCGCCTGCTCGCCTTGGACCAAGGTGGGAAAAAGGACCAGTTGTGCAATCGGATACCGTCTTTTGACTGTCGTAATGATATCCCGAATAACAGCACCACTAGGACTTGTAACCACAGCGATTCGTTTGGGATAACGAGGCAACTGTTGTTTAGGCCCTTCAAAAAGTCCTTCTTTTCCTAGTTTTTCTCTTAATTCTGCCAATGCTTGATAAAGTGCACCTACACCATCTGGTTCCATATGTTCAATATAAATTTGATAGGAGCCGCTGTTTTCATAAAGCGAAATCCGCCCCACTACCATGACTTTCATGCCTTCTTTTGGTTGAAACTTCAATTTTTGAAAGGCTGATTTAAACATAATTGCAGAAATCTTCGCATGGTCATCTTTTAAACTGAAGTACTGATGCGCGTTCGCTCGGAAACGAAAGTTCGAAATTTCACCTGTTAAATAGACACGTCCTAAGTAAGGGTCTGCATCAAATTTACGTTTTAAATACTTCGTTAAGGCTGTTACTGTTAAATACTGTTGCGTCATTTTTTCACCTTACTTTTGTTTTTTTGCTGCCTCGACTGTTTGATACATTAACATGGTAATCGTCATTGGGCCAACACCTTTGGGAACCGGCGTGATATAGCTTGCAATTTCAGAAACTTCATCGAATGCTACATCACCAATCAGTTTTCCTTCTTGATTGCGATTCATACCCACATCAATCACTACCGCACCTGGTTTCACGAACTCTTTGGTGACAAAATGCCCGCGTCCAATTGCTACAACTAAAATATCCGCTTCTTTTGCAACTTCTGCTAAATGTTCAGTTTTAGAATGGGCAATCGTCACGGTCGCATTTTTCATTAACAATAATTGTGCCATTGGCTTGCCAACAATATTACTTCGACCAATAACCACCGCACGTTTACCTGTTAAATCAATATCATAGGCTTCAAACATCTTCATAATTCCATACGGCGTGCAAGGAATCATTTCAGGTTTGCCTACAAACAAACGGCCTAAATTCATTGGATGGAACCCATCTACATCTTTTTTGGGATCAATTGCTAATAAAATCTTTTCTTCATCAATATGTTTTGGCAAAGGTAGTTGTACAAGAATGCCATGAAAGCGTGAATCTTGATTATATTTGTCAATCTCAGCCAATAATTCTTCTTCTGAAATAGTTTCTGGCAGTTTTTCGACCTTTGACAGAATGCCAATTTTGGCTGCTGCACGTTCTTTATTTCTCACATACGTTTGGCTGGCAGGATTTTCCCCAACTAATAAAACAACTAATCCTGGTTGGATGCCTTGTTGTGTCATCTTTTCTACATCTTTTTGAATCTCTGCTTGCATTTGATCTGCTAATTCACGACCGTTAATTACTGTACTCATTCCTTCGCTCCCTCTATTGTTTCTTTACTTCTTTAATAGTATTTATTTTAGCATATAACCCAGTATCTTAACACCAGTTAGATAGTAAAAAAAGATTCAGAGCTTACGCCTCTGAATCAATTTCTTTCATTACATTTGATAACACACCATTAACAAATTTACGTGAACGGTCGTCGCTGTATTTTTTACTTAACTCAACGGCTTCATTTAATGCCACAATGTTTGGCACATCTGAAACGTATAGCATTTCAAAAATAGCTAAGCGTAAAATAACAATATCTATTTTTGCTAAGCGTTGCATAGACCAGTTATTACCTAAATGGTTCGTAATTACTTCATCTAATTCTGCTTTGCGGCTACACACACCACCGACAAGTAAATCTAAATACGTAGGAACTAGGTCTTCGCCATCTTCACTGACGATTTCCCGATTATCATAAGCCAATGCATAATCAATGGCATCTTGTTTGGTTAAATCAGCATTAAAATCTAAAGGAAAAAGGGCTTGGAGCGCTTTTTCACGAATCTCGTGACGGGTTAATTCTGTTTTACTCATTCTCTTCTCCATCTTCATCTTCTGGGAATAATTCATTTAAGTCTGGTTGAGGGATTTTTTCAGGTACTACCGCTACAACATGAATATTCACTTCAACTAAATCAATATCTGTCATAAATAAGACTTGTTGTTTCACACGGTCTTGCATTTCTAACGCAACTTTTGGCACAGAAACACCGTAGTTCAAGTAACAATAGATATCGACTTTTAAGCCTTCTTCTTCTGTTCGTAAATATACACCTTTGCCGTGTGCTGCACGGCCTAATAATTCATTCACATTATTGGCGAACGTGCCACGCATCCCATAAACGCCCTCTACTTTTGAAGCAGCGATTCCGATAATTACTTCAATGACTTCAGGAGCAATCACGATTTCTCCTAAAGAATCGTTTGCATTGATTACAAGATTTTTTTCTTCTGACATTTGGTTGTCCTCCTTATCTATTACGCACAAAATCGTTAAATAAACGATTTATTTGATGAATCACTAAGTCTCTTAAGGATTCTCTTTTAAGCAACGGATGATTCTTAAAAATTAAAACAACACTGGTTTCTTCAGTTAGTTGTGAAAGAACGTCCAAATTTTGCTTATCAATACTCGTTCTTAGTTTATCATTAATTAGCCTATTTCGCTACCAGAAAAGCTAAGTTCTGACTAAAAGAACAGATAATTTCTTGTCATAAATTTCTAATCCAAGCCTTTAGACGTAAAAATAAGAAAGACCAAGTAATTTTGGCTTTCTTATTTTTGCGTCTTTATTCTTCAGGATAACGTTCCATTAGTTTCGTCCGATGCTTTTGCATAATCATTTCTAAAGAGATGTCATATTTATCGGCTAAAATAAATAAATTATCCAACACATCGCCTAACTCTTCCGTTAAATTTTCCAGATTCTCTTCATCCGCCAAAACTGTTTCATCCGGTCGATCACGGCCAATTTCAATTGTCCGAATGGCCCGACAAACTTCGCCGACTTCTTCTGTTAAAAAGTTGGAACGAATAAACGGATCATATTGATACCAGTTACGTTTTTTATAAAACGCGCTAATAAACCGCTGATACTCTTGGATATCCATGTTCTCCCAACCTTTATAAAATGATTAATTCTTTTGGCGCATGTGTTAATACACGATTACCTTCAGCAGTAATCAATAAATCGTCCTCAATACGCACGCCACCAATTCCTGGCAAATAAATTCCAGGTTCGTCCGTAATCACATTCCCTGGTACAAACTGTTTATCTGCTCGGAATGAAACATTTGGTCCTTCATGAATTTCTAACCCAATGCCATGACCAGTGCTGTGACCAAACGCATCGCCATAGCCATAGGAAGCAATATGATCCCGTGCAATCGCATCTAATTGAATGCCCGTCAACCCAGGTTTAGCTTCTGCTAACACTTTTAATTGTGCTTCTAAAACAATGTCATAAATTTCTTTTAGTTTTGGCTGAATACTACCAATGGCAAATGTACGTGTCATATCAGAAACATAGCCTTCATAATAACAACCGAAATCTAAAGTGATTAACTCACCTTTTTCGATGACTTTATGGCTAGCAACGCCATGTGGCATCGCCGAACGTAGACCGCTCGCCACAATTGTCTCAAAAGAAACACCACTGGCTCCTTTTGAACGCATGAAGAAATCTAATTGATTAGCCACTTCAATCTCTGTCATTCCAGGTTTAATCATCTCTAAGACAAAGGCAAATCCTTGATCCGCGATGGCACACGCTTTTTCAATAATCGCTACTTCTTCTTCATCTTTCACTTCTCTTAATTCTTCAATCAAACCCATTACAGGAACTAATTCACATGGTAAAATTTCTTCCAATAAGCTATAATCAGCGAAACTAACTTGCGTTTCTTCAAAAGCTAAATTATCTAATTGCAACCGTTCAGCTAAATCTGCTACTTCGTCAAAAATATGTCCTGTGTTTTTAACGATAGTAAAACCAGTTGCTTGTTCCGCAGCTTGTTCCGTATAACGAAAATCCGTTACAAAAAAAGCTTTATCTAATGTAATCATTGCCAAGCCTGTTGTCCCAGTAAAATTGGTTAAATAACGTAAATTATACGGACTTGTCACTAAAAATCCTTGTAAATTATTTTCTTTCATTAACTCCCGTAGCTTTTCGACTCTTGCCATCATTGGTTCGACCTTCTTTCTTTTTTCTCATTTTTCATTATAGCAAATTTACTTCAGAAAAGCATGAATCACCAAAAAACTTCATCGAGAAAGTTTACTGAAAATTTTACCTTTCCTTATTTTTTGCTTAACACTTTTGTAGTAAACTAATTTAGCGACTTCAAGGAGGAAATTATGAACGTTTATTTATTTCTGGCACTATTTTTCATTATTATCGGCATTTTAAGCTATAGTTTTTTTATTGAACCTAACTGCTTAGTCATACACAAAAATCAAATTAAAGTAACAGAATCAGGGAAAACCTTACGGATTGTTCAACTCTCTGATATTCATTTAAAAAAGAATTATTCTGTGAAAGCCTTAAAACAGATTGTTGAAAAAACAAATACATTACAACCAGACATAGTCGTTTTTACAGGAGACTTGTTCGACGATTATGCCCGTTTCGGTATCGAAATTCAGGATGAAGTGAGTCAACTTTTCCGTAAAATTAACGCCCCTTATGGCAAATTCGCTATTTATGGCAACCACGAGTATAGCGGGTTAGATACCAATTTTTACGAAACAATCTTAGAAGCTGCCGACTTTACCGTACTAAAAAACACGGGCAAATTACTGCCTGTCTCACACCGTATCTCCTTGTACGTCGCTGGTTTAGAAGATTCGTTATATGGACAAACCGACTTAGCTGCGGCTTTAGTCAACCGCCCTACTGGAACGCCCACTCTGCTACTAACCCATGAGCCAGATGTCGCAGACTCAGCAGTCAACAAAAACATTGACCTCATTTTAGCAGGACATAGTCACGGCGGACAGATTCGCTTGCCTTTTTTCACTTACAAAAATCAGCTTGCCAAAAAATATACACATGGGCTTTATCATTTAGAAGATGAAACGCCGCTAATTGTTCACCCAGGAATCGGAACCACTAAAATCAGCGCACGCTTTGGTGTCTTACCAACAATTGAACTGATTGAGTTAACTATTTAACTACGCATTAAAAAGACCGCCCCACGTTAGAGAAAACTTCTCACGTTGGACGGTCTTTGATTATGTTCGATTAATGATGAAAATCTTGCTCGTGATCTTCTTCTACTTTCGCTTTTCCTAGCGTATAAAATTTGCTGCCATTTAACCCGAGAATAAATAGCACAACCACTAGTAAAAGAATTGATAAAGATAACAATAAGGTCTGCAAGCCATCGCCATGCGCAACCATTAATTGACGTAAAATTGCGGTTAAACAAATTAAAATCAAATAACGAATCGGAATATGGTGTCCTTCTTGAATATAGCGAAGAATCATCATAATAAACTCAAATAACATAAAGAATGAAATAATTTCTTGCATGATAACTGAAAAATTATCCGGCGTCATTGGCTTCATGAGATATGTAGCGAGGTCAACTAAATAACTAGCCATAAATACTAATAAGAAAACTCCTAAAATCCCTAATACAATATCCAAAATCAAATTCACGTACTTCTTTACTACACTAAAATTCTTCTGCATAATACCCTTCTTTCTTTTGACTCAATTATTTTATAACATGCTTGTTATTACATTAAATATATCATCAATTAACCTTGTCAGACAAGCAGTTAAACCCAATGTGAGATTTTTTTTATTTTAAGATCTTCCTCTATTTCCGTCTAACCCTTTAACAAGACAAAAAAAGCTGAATCCGCAGATTCAGCTTTTTAATCGTATTAGTTAGCTACTGGATAAACTGATACTTTAAGATTTATTTTTTCTAATAATTTCTAATTTTCTTCAACACTTATAAAATAGGCGTTTGTATTAAATTCTATGTTCTGATAGTTTCTATATTTTCTTAAAGAGTATGGTCAAAGTATGGTCATTTCATACCTAGACGAATAAAAACAATCTTAATATAATATAGTTAACTACTAGCAAGGAGTTGATTTCTATGAAACCAAATTATGTAGGAACAATTCATAAAATCAAGGTATTAACCACTTATCCAGAAATGTTAGTCCGTTTTTCTTTACAGACTCCAAAAGAGACTATCAACTGCATTATTTCTAAAAAAGAATTGGCGGATGAATTACTCATGTTACTTGATGGCACAGAGCTTGCTGTTTATGGTAGGTATAATCAAAAAAGGCAACTAGTTGTAGTGAAAATGTGTGTGCGGAAATAAAAAAAAACTATTCCTTAAACAAGGAATAGTTTTTATTTTTACATATATTGTTCTACATGTTCAATTTCTTTTTGTAATTCTTTTTCATCGTACTTATCATACTTACCAGCTTCATGTGCAATCTTTTTAATTTCATGCATGGCTCTTTTCTCAACAAGCCATTTTTTCATACTATGTTTTTTTGCATCTTCATTTAGAGAATCTAATTCTTCTAAATTTGAATCCAGTTTGTTCAAAACATCTGCAATTTTTACTAATGCTTTTGCTTCTTTTTCTTCATAGTTTGACATAATAGATAACACTCCTTAAGTATTTGATACTTTAAGTCTACTCTTCTATTATTTTATTTGCAAATAAATATATATGGACCACACAGGACTCGAACCTGTGACCGAACGGTTATGAGCCGTTTGCTCTAACCAGCTGAGCTAATGGTCCTGAAAATAAAAAAAACCGCACTAGGCGGCCAACAAGAAAGAGGTGACAACACATGCCACTTACTAATTATAGCTCTATAATCTTGTTTATCAGTAATAACTTACTGCAATAACATAATACCATATGAAATTTCATTACGCAATACATTGACTCGAAAAATGTTTAGGGTGTTTCCGACAACATGTATCTGGTTTCTTGTCCAAGAGTATTTTTAAATCTTTCGATTTGTATTCGAAACGTTGAAACTTGCAGTTAGCTAATAAATCAGCAACTTGGATTAAAGGTTCCATTTTAGAATCCATATATTCTACTTTGAAATCTACATCTGATTCTAAAAAGTATTCGCAATTTTTATATTTTTTCTTAAAAACTTTATTGATATAATTTTTAAAACTATCTCGATTAGCTACGTTGGTCTGGCTTTGATTATCAATATACAAATTAACTTTTTTGATGTTTCCATATCCAAGTTTTTCCATTTGTTTTAAACAGTCTTCTACTAATCTTCTCAATATATAATTTTTGTGTAATTGAACTGCCTCCCGATCAGAGAAATCTACAGTTAGCATCGACACTTTCGAAACTACGTAAATCGGATGTATATCTTCTCTAACAACTTTCTTTAGCAGTCGTTTCTTCTGCCAGTGTTCCATATTGCTAGTTTTAATTTCTCTACTAGTATGAAAAAGTTGACGCTTCGTTTTAGAAAAGGCCGATTTTACTTTTGCTTCCTCCGAGTCTAAACACCAAAAACCCCCATAAACAAAATAATCAGAATAGTAATTAGAATGTAATTGACCTGAATCATCAATATAAATTGAAATTTCCACTTTGATTCACCTCCCCCTATTAAAAGGATACGAACAAATAATTTTTATGTCAATCTATATTTATAACATACATCCATTACAGTATAAAATATAATTTTTAATTACAAACAGGTAAATCAACTTAATTATAAATCATAAACTATAAACAATAAAAAACGACCACCTTATTGAGAAAAGGCGGTCTGCGTGAAAAAATAAGAGTTTAAATATGTATAAATATTTTACAATATCTGTTTTTTGAGTTCAATATTTTTATGTAAAAAAAGCCGCCTCATTGGGGTAAGGCGACAAGAGGTAGTAATAAAATGAAAAATAAAATTGTTTGGTAAAGGTATTTTACCGCTTTCTTTTTTAAATTTCAAGTTTTCATTTTACAAAACAATTGTATTTTATTTATAATTCGAATATACAATTATAAATAAACACCTACTAAACATACACAACTTGGGGAAGTATTGTGCGTCTTCAGTAGGTGTTTTCTATATACACAAGATAATTTCGTTTTAACTACTATGATAAATTCGAACAATCAACTGAATGATTACGAACCATTTGCTCTAACTAGCTAACAATTTTTAAATAAAAATAACAGATCCTTTAACAAGTAAAGAATCTGTTTAGAAAAAAGAGTATGCCATAAATCCTTGTCTTAAGTTTAACACAAAGACCCTACCTAATCTAAACTAGGGTCTTTTTATTGATACATCGATAATAGTTTCTCATAACTAATTACTGTTTTTTCTTTTTTGTTTTTTGGCTTAGAACTGTCTATAATATTAATTACTGCTGAATTAATTAATAAAACAGCTATTATACCACTTCTAATTTCTTTTCTGTAAATAAATGATACTTTCTGTCCTTCTTCAAACTGTTTACTTTTATCTGATGGTATAATTTCTTTCCATTTTCCAAATCCCATATGATGATCTCCTTTCGCTTTCAACATTCAGAGCCTATCAATTTAATCTTATAAAAAAAACGTTCCAATTAAATTGGAACGTTTTACCAAAACCTTTATTATGCTTTAAAAATATTAACAGCTTGCATACCGCGCTGTCCTTCTTCAATATCAAAAGTTACTGCTTGTCCTTCTTCTAATGACTTAAAACCATCCGCTTGAATTGCTGAAAAATGTGCAAATACATCATTGCCATCTTCACCTGTAATAAATCCAAAACCTTTGTCTGAGTTAAACCACTTTACTGTACCGTTGTTCATATATGTTTCCTCCTTGTGCATACCCTGTATGCGATTTGTTGCAAAAAATGTTTGATAAGCAAAAGGAGAATTATAGTCTTATGTATAGCGCTCTCGTTACATGTCAAAATTGATTACTTATTTATAATACCATACTATTTCCTATAAAGCAAATGAGTGTATTAAAACATGATGGACCAATACTATAAAAAGGTTATAATCCATCTACTCTAGACATGAAATATAAATATACGATACAAAAACCCCCTTGCACAATTATGATACAAGGGGCCTGTAGTCTTTTACTACAAGTAATTGCTTTATTATTCTAGCAAATTAGTTTTGTTAATTCAACCAATAAAATCATTCACGACTTATTAACAAAATTGTGTTTGGCTTTAAATTAGAACTGGGATATTAAGGAATATCGCTAAAGTAGCTATACTACACTTTTCCACTTATTTAAAAGGAAACTGTTCTCAAGTAATAGTAGCTTAGAAATAGTCTAATTCTATTTTTATTAGGATAAATTCCGTACACATTATCCTTTTCATAAATTCAAGCTTAACCTTGTTATAAAAAAAGAAAATCGGTTATGATTAACAAGTAAAATCTAAAAAAAACACCTACCGCACAGTCAACTGCTTGGGGAAGTACGTGCATCTGTGGTAGGTGTTTTCTTATGTAATACAATAGCTTTAAACTAAGCTACTTATTAGTAAAATTAAAATGCTCCTACCTAAGAACTTGTCATAAGATAGGAGCACCTCTTTTCTAAATCGAAAAGAGTCATAATATGAAAAGGTAACTCTATTGTAAATGAGGTACCTCTAAATTTCAACTGATTTTGCAAAAAATCAATAGCTCAATGTTTGACCAGGATAAATCAAGTTAGGATTTGCTAATCCGTTTAATGCAGCTAAGGTTTGATAAGTCGTACCAAGCTTAGCTGCAATACTTGATAAATTATCACCGTATTGAACTGTGTAAATGTTGCTTACTACTGATCCATTTACTTTCAAAATTTGGCCAGGGTAAATAAGATTTGGATTTGTCAATCCATTTAATGCAGCCAATGTTTGATAGTTTGTTCCGTATTGATAAGCAATGCTTGATAATGTTTCGCCGTATTGTACCACATGAGTCGCTTCTGGTTGTTTATCAGGAACAGTTACCGCATCTGGCAATAATTCAATATCGCCTTTGCTGATCCATGACAAGATACCTTCAAGCAATACTCTGCTCTCAGTTACTTCTTGTACTTTATAGCTGTTTCCTTTTACCCATTGCGGAATAGCTTCGCCAGTTGCCCAAGCATCAACACTAAATTTCACTTTAACAGTGTCGCCCACTTTAACATCGGAACTTGGCGTATTTTCTACTTTTTTACCTTCCTCAATAGCTGGTGTGTTTGTTGCTGGTTGGTTATTCTTTGTATAACCATTATCAGTAATACCTGTTAAATCAACGTTACCATCTAGCCCTCCTGCAACGTAGGTTGACGTGAACTGAAAAATACCGATATTTTCAAATGAAGGAAAATAATTGTAATTTGGATAAGGTGTCACTTCATAATCTGGATATTCTGCCATCCATAATTGATACTTCTTTGCAATTCGTGATAAATCATAAGATGAAGTAAGATACCCTTTGTATCCGTAAAGCATCGGTGTATATCCAGCCTCTTTGATATAGTCTAACGCCCATAGCGTTACATCCGTCGATTGAACGCCGTCTTCCGCATCTAAGGCGACAATTGATCCCTTTGGTGTTTGAACTTTAGGTAAAAAGTAATCTAATACTTGCTTTGCATTTTCATAGGTAAGGACGTTTTGCCACCATACATACGTATGCGCTCGTTTACCTTGAGCAATCGTACTAGCTACTTGACTAGAATAAGTAACTTGATCATAAATCCCATAGTTGTTTTGCCCACCAATTTGTGAAATTGAGAATTTATCATGTGTATAACCAAATGTTGCTTGATACCCATTCCAAATAGACAAATCAACGCCTTGGTCTCCTTTTGCAGCGAATACATTTAAAGGAGTAACTGCTACCAACGCTATAATAATCAACGTTACAATTTTTTTCATAAAGACACCTTCCTATTTTTTATTTTTTAAATTTTTTATGAAATCTTCAAATAGCTCCGTAACTACTCCCATCTTCTGATAGTTCTCAAATATCGATTTAATTTCCATCATCAGATAGCCAACATACAGAACATATAATAGCCCCACACCAGCGCCACCAGGTACTAACGGTGCTAAGGGAATGAAAAAAAGTAGCAAGACAATACTTGCTACTTTCCTTAATATTCCGTTGATTCCTATTTTACTTTTAAACTCAATTTCTGGATTTATCTTGGCTGCGATAGTACCACTAATAAAATCAATAGTCATTGCAATGCAAATCAACATTAAAACATATACCGCTTTATGCTCTTGATCTACTACGAAACGTTCTAAAAAATCAAATACCGCCAAACCTACTTCCCTACTTTCCAACGATTTCTTTCGCTTCTTTTTCTGTAATGCAAAGTGGGACAAACTCCATTACTTGTTCATCTGTAAAACAGCCCCAATCATACATCATTTTAATATCATCAAATGTAAACATTTTATTCCACTCCTTCTGCTAATTTTTCGTTAATTTCTTTTACTTGATTGGTTAATTGATTAATCGCAAGCATTGATTTTGCACTAATTTGCGCAAAATTATCTGCTTTCTTCGTTACTTCAGAAAGCTCTTTTTTTAAATTCATGTCATTAATCATAAGTTTTGAATTCAATTGTTTTAATTCCACATTTTCTGCTTGTAATACTTCAATGTCGGTTGGTGGTGCTGGCTCTGGTTCTGGCACATTGTCAGGATCATATATTAAGCTTGTTCCGTCCCAACGATAATTAAAGAAATCTGTTGGTTCTTTTTCTACTTCAAGTTCAATCTTATTCGGTTGTTTCATTGTGGAATATCCATCTAGATAACCTTGAATATCATCAATCCAAATTTTCATGTTCTCTTTCCTCCTAGTATTCATAAATCGCACTTAACGCAAACATTTTACTGCCTGAACCAGCCGTATCACTAGAAGAGGCATTCATATCATTACCTGTAATTTTAGTATCCTTAATATATAAATATTTCCGTACTAAATTAGTATAGTATCCATGTAATAGGAAAATAACGCCTCCAGAACCTGGGTTCTGTGCATGCTGTTTAGGAATAACGAAAAAGTGATAACATGCGCCGTTCAAAGTTCCTTCTTTTGTGTATTCTTGCCACTGCAAAATCCAACCATTCTCGCACTGTGAAAGCGGCTTAGATGGCACTTGACCGTTTCCTGCAGCTCCGCCATACCATGCGCCTGTCCACAACGGTTCTTTTTTGGTGATTTTTTGATATGCTTTGTCCGCATCTATTTTCTTTAGATACGATTCAAGCCCATCAATTGCGGCAGTATGTGTTTTAAGATAAATTGGTTTTCCTTTTTCTTTTAATTGAACAATATCTGTTGTTGTCATTACACTTCCCCTACCTTTTCAAACGTAATTGCTGGCAATCCATCTAGCTTTGTTTTATCTTCTTTAGACATCAAGCCATTTTTTATTGAGGTTGCAACGTCTGTCGTTGTTGCGTTTTGCCCTGCTGGACCTTGCGGACCAACGTCTCCTTTATCTCCTTTTGGACCTTGTGGCCCTGGGTCTCCCTTTTCACCTTTTAATACTTCTGGTTTCCCTTCCACGGCATTCCAATGTGTTTGAGGAAATACCTGTGTTCCTCCTTGTTTTACTTTAACAATGTCTGTCATTGCACTTCGCCTACTTTCTCAAACGTAATATCAGGTATTCTGTCAATGGCTTCTTGGACTTTTTGGTCGACATATTGTTGATTCACTCCGCCACCATCGCCACCACCAGTTGCTGAAATCACACCATCTTCTGAAATAGAAATATTCGCTCCAGCAGTATAACCTTTCAACTCTTCCAGTTTCGATTTTAGTTCAGTGGTAAAATTTTGATCTGTTTGTTTTACCGCAGACAACGTGCCGTCTTCTGTAATTTCTAACAGTTGGCCAACCTTTATTCCGCCCAATTCGTCTGTAGTAGCGATTGGAAGAATATACACGCCTCCCTCGCCATTTGACAATCGTTGAAACATTTCAGAAGTGATAATACCGTCTGTTTCTTCTGTTGCGTAAGGAAGTTCTGTCAGTGCATTTTCTAAGCCTAGATCTGCTTTAGTGATAATTACTGCCCCAGTGTATCCATTAACAGATAATACTTTTGATTGACCCGCAATAATTTTTTCTAATCCTCGAACAGCAGATACATGTGTTATAGGATAAAACTGACGTTCCACACCATTTTCTTCGGTTTCCATCATGCGTTTTGCTTTAACCACTTATTTCACCCACTTTTTCAAACACATAAGTGTTCTGTTTTGTATCATCAACTGTTGCGATAACCAATGCCCCATCCGTCACAGAATAATCAACTGTTCCAACAATTTCTGTTTCATGATTCAGCGAGAAAGCATCATCTTGTAAAATAATCAAGTCACTTATTTCGCCATATTCTAACATATACAAACGTTTTTCTAATTTCTGATACAAATATTCCATATCTGCCAATAAACGTTCAGAAATTGAATTATGGCGCACTCCTTGAATATCGATACGTGCATCCATTAGTTCGGCTAACATTGTTCCGCCTGGATCAACAGTTTTTAAAATATCTTTGATTGATTCAAACCATGAAGTGAAATCTGTTTTTTGCGCATCTCGCCATGCTTCAAACTCTTCTTTTCTAGCATTCATCCAATCAGTAAAATCGCCTTTGTTTTCGTTGATAAAAGCGGTCATGTCTGCGATTAAATCTTCAATGGACTGCCAATAAGAACCCATTTCACCTTCTGTTTTAGAAGCAGCATTTATTACGAAATAAGAAAAATTCTGCGTTGTGCCGATTAAATTATCGCCTTTGTAAATACTAAAATAAGCTTCTTGTCTGTGTAACGACTGCATAGAATATTCATCAAAGGTATACTGAATAATCCCCTTTTTAGCATCTATAATTTTTGCTAAACGTTGAATCGGGAATTTATTATTAATAACTGACTCTAAAAAAACTTTGCAGAGACTTAAGTCTAACGGCAAAGCATTTTCTACAATATTTACTTCTAAGACTTCTGTGTTCTTATTCCCTTGCCGTACATTAATAATACCGACATAGTTGTATGGTTCGGTTGTACTTAGCGTTGCTTGCCATTTAACCATTTGTGCACTCCTTTTTAAAAATTAATTACATCACGTGGATTGATTCGTTGCCACTGTGCGCCTTTCCACACTTCAAAATGAAGATGAATACCTTTAGCAAGCCCAGTGGAACCCATTATTCCAACACGTGAATTGGTCGTTACTTTATCGCCTATAGCTAAATCAACAGAATTTAAGTGACCGTAATAGGTCCAATAACCATCATCGTGTTTAATGACAACATAATTTCCTCCAGTTCCATCATAAGTGACGGTTTCAACTGTGCCGCTACGTGCCACATAAACAGGTGGCGTACTTCCAGCAGGAACTGAAGCAATATCAATTCCACCATGAATAACGTTCGTTCCCCAGCCAATTTGATCCCATTCTTGTGTAATCGTATAGCTAGATCGTACAGGGTTCATCCACGTTGGATTGCTAGGTTGCAACCCATGCAATTTGTTATACCAGTAAATCGCCATATCAATCCGTTCTGGATGTGTAACTGCTGGTCGCTCAAAGTTGGCTTCAAACGCCATCGTAGCTGTTCCTATATCTGTTAATGCTTTAAATTGTGCAACGGAATATGGATAAGCAGAAGTAGGAATATACTGACCGTTGTGAATATGCCAGTCCAGTAATTGAAGTTGCGTATTAATGTTTCGATAGTCACCACTAATACCAGCTTGTGCTAATAAACGTTGAACATATGCACGACCACTTTCACCAGCTACAGGTGATGTCCACTGAACTAAACCATAGCCAGGACCGCCACCACCTTCGTCAATGTCTGGCATAATACCTGATTCTTGTTCCATATTTCCTAAAATACCTGCAGTTGCTTGTTCGCTATAACCTTTAGATTTTAAGAACTGCCAAACCGCCCAAGCGTTTTTCTCTTTTTCAGTAGACAATTCTGGAGGTGTACCGCCACCGCCACCAGTACCGCTTCCTGGAATAAGTTCTTGACCTTTTAAAATTATTTTATCCACATATATCGTAGAAGAACTATCCTTACCGACAAAATAAAAATCATTTCCTAAATGATATTGCTGTCCTCCCGCAAGCGCTATTCCAGTACCTTTTCGATTAGAAAAACCGATAATATTTGTCTTTGGATCATCACCTATTATGAGAAGAGAATTACCATCTTTTATAACTGGATTTCCGTTTTCATCTCTTAAATCAGGAAAAGGATTTCCCTTTGTTCCCATTGAACCAACGTGATTAGCCCCATTCCAAAACTCCATTCCTTTTTTGGTTAACTGCATAATTTTTTTACTGTTATTTCTGATTTCTAACAAACCATTTACTAATCTCAATACATCGCCTGTTTTGTTAAAAGAGTTCTGAAATACATTTGCATCGATAATTCCTGTTTTAATAAAGTTCGCATTAAACTTACCATCTAAAGTCCATGCTGTAGAAAAGGGACCTTGCCAGCCTTTAGAAGAAAAACCTATACCACTTTTATTAATTCTTAGTACTAATTTTGCTTTTTCTAATTTAGCATTATCACAGAAAAATAAATCTGTAGGTCTGTTTTTTGGCCACCAAATCACGTGACCACCATCATTTCCTGAAATAATATTTGTCACAACATCAATAAAATTACTTGCATATTGTTTACCTGTGTAACCTTTTAATGTTTCAGCAATTTCTTGCTTTTGTTTCTCAAAAAACGTGTATTTTGTATCTCCTGCTTCTAAGGATTCTACTCTTTCAGCTAAAGAATCATAAACAATTTTTGTTACTTGTGCAGTGATTTTTATATTATATCTTTCATGAAAAACATCAAACGTATCAAATAAACCAATTGTTCGAAACGATTTAAATCGTTTTGCTAAAGCTGAATCTTCCATTTTTCTTATATTTAATTCAATGGATACTTTAGGTTTGTCACAATTAGGATTTAGTGAAGAGAAATATTTTTTTGCAACGTTGTTTAAACTAGTTTGATTCGTAACTCCTTGTTCTTCTGTAAATTGCACATATTCTGAATAAATCTCTCCATCATAATGATTAATATAGGGAGAATCCACTTTATTCCCGTATATTCTTTCGGTTTGCCCTTCGTTATTCTGAACATCTGCATATGGAAAAACTCTTGTTAACAAACCATCAAAATTAATATCTACTTTTAATCCTGACAGATTTTTTCTATATCTAAACGTTGTAACATGGTCTTTTCCTCGTCTATTCAATAAAGAAAGTTTAAATGGTTCATGTTTCATTTCGCCGCCATAAATTTGGTTGAAAGAACCATCTATCCCTTTTATGCACTGCAAAGGATTTGTCACTTCAATTTTTGTAGAGCCAACACGAGTAATATCACTAAATAATCGAATATCACTTTGTTGGTCCATTGCTTTTTCTAAACGTTCCATTGCTTCTTCACATGTGGCTCGTTCAAACGTTAATTTTTTAACCGCACGATTTCCTAATTTCATTGTTCGAGATTTTGCATAAACATATAAAACGCCTGTAGCCATATCTTTGTAATGATTATAGATATAAAAAATATGGTAATTATCTTCTGCATTAGGCTTACATTTTATTTGATAATTATGATCTTCTAATTGCTCTGAATACTTAGCATTAATTGGAAAAGCTAATTCAGCAGTATAAGCTCCATTTCCTTCTTCTGTCACCAAACACTTTTTACAATCAACAAGAACGCCAATTCCTCCCGCTTCAAAATCGGTATCTGTTGGACTATATAAAATAGGCTTCATATCTTTGTTTGCCACCTCGGTTCTAAACTAATCTTTTTTACATTACTACTCCAAGTAATATGGTTTTCTCCTGCATCTAAATAAGGATACATTTGATTGCTCAATAACTTTTTATGTTCATTTACTAAGATTCCATCTACTTCTCGGTATGTTTCCATCACATCAGGATCAGAATCAATAATAATATCTGATGTAACGTTAGAAAATTTTGTTTCTCTTCCGTTAATTGAAATAGTTATATTGCCAGAGCCATATATTTTAATCTTAGGATAAGAAATATAACGTTCTGGATTAAAAATAGAACCTTGCTTATCAAGATAAATTGGATGCATACCGAAAACATTTTTCTTAAATGGAGCAATACTCAGATCAAACGAAAAAGGAACTCCTCTTAATGTCTGAGAAGTCCCTTCAAAATTAGGTTCATTTATTACAATTGCTTGGTAAATATAACTAGGGTCCCAATAAGCTACAAAATCTACATACTCGCCTTTGGTATCTAGTGCTTCAGTGATTAAATCTTCATAATGCTGAATACGATCCATAGTAGGTGATAAATAAAAACACTCCAAGGTTTGTTCTACATTGGTATAGTAACCACTATCATTGACAGCTAGTTTATTTAATCCTGAAACTTCTTCAAGAGTAAACACTCTTTTTGCTTTTTTCTTTTTTGGTCTTTCAGTAATAAATGCATTAAACTCTTTGCTCCAATGATTTCCTAATTTAAACCAACCATCTAACATATTATCACCCACCAAATACTTCTTTATTTTTTAAATCAACAAATTTATAGGTCAAATATTCTGCAATTTGATCCAATGTCTCTTTTGGTAAATTCCCGTAAGCTGTTAAATGTAAATGAATTTCATCACTTGCTTGTTGTTTAGATAAACTTTTATCTACCGCTGTTTGGATATAGCCCATTAACTTATCTAACGGTGCGACAGCTTCTTTTCCAGCTTCACCGCCACCTAACAACTTATTTCCAGAAGCGCCAAAGATTGTTGGCTTAGTTAAAATCCCTCCATCAGCAAACCATTTCACATCAATACCTGATGGATAAGAAATATTTTTACCAAATATCTTTTTCGAACTCCATTTCAAATCAAAATGAGGCATTGGTGGTAGTTCAATTTTTGGAAATTTTAATCTTAAAGATTTAAAAATATTTTTTACAGCATTTACTTTGTCCTCGAAAGAAGCAAATAAAAAGCTAGTAACTGTCTTAACTGAAGAAGATAAGATTTTAAATGCCGAATCAGCAGGATCTGAAAAACGTGCCCAAAATTCAGTCCACCATTTCTGTAGCCTATCCCATTGTTTTGAGAACCATTCTGTTATTGAACCCCAATTTTTTATCACAGCAATTACTCCTGCAATAATTCCTGTTACAGCAATAAGTGCTAAAGTGACTGGTCCGCCTAATATTCCTACTAAAGCAGTTAATGCACCTGCAACTCCAGCTAAAATTCCTACTATTGTTCCTACACCTAAAAAAGCCGCTATAAAAGTTTTAACTGGCCCTGGTAAATTTTGAAAGCTTTTAAGAATTTCTGTTAATCCTAATAATAATGGTTGCAATGCAAGAGCTAACTCTTCTCCTATTGGTACTAATGCTAGCTTTAAATCATTCCATGCACCTTGCATTTTTTGACTAGTCGTTGTCGTATCTTCATTTAATTTATCTGCTGCTCCTTGAACATCCTCATAACCACCTTTAACACTCATTAGAGAAGTTAATACTTTTAGACTATTATCTTCTCCTAGAGCACTCCAGACAGTGGAAGCTAAAGATAATGCCTCAGTTTTATTCTCCATCTCACCTAAATCAGTAAGAAGTGACTGGATAACTTCTGCTTGAGAAGCTCCACCATTTTTAAATGATTCAAACAATTCTTTTGATTTTTGAGAGAATGAATCAATATTTTCTTCAATTCTCCCATCTGTTAAAGAAATTCCTATTTCCTTAACAACATCATTTACTTTATCTAAGTTGTATGCTCCATTTCGAGTACCATTTTCTAAAATTTGGAAAGTTTCAGAAGCAGTGAAGCCCATTTGAGCCCATAATTGAGAATACTCTGCCATATTATCGCCAACTTCATCTGCCCATGTACTTCCATTTCTTTGAAGTGCTACTGTAATCATGTCTAAGGCATGCTTTCCAGTAATTCCATAGTTTTCTTGCATTGCTGCAACACCACGAATTGTTTCTTTTAAATCTACTTCAAAAGTATTTTCTAACACTTTGGCATCTTGAACTAACTGACTTAAATCTTGATTGCTCATATCCCCAAGATTTTTAGACACTAAAGCAACAGCATCTGCTGCTTCTGACATATCCTCAAATAAACCACTACGAAAAACATCTGTTAATGCTTGTTCGTATTTTTTAGCAGATGCCGTGCCTGCTACCCCCATAGAAGCGTTTAATTTCTTTTGAGCATCTTCTACTTCTGTAAAAGCTTCAATTGTTTTTCCAGCCATATCTTTGGCTTTATCAGACATACCGCTTAAAGCTTCTCCTGCATCTAACAAATTTCCTTTACCTATTTTGTCATCGATTTCTTCTAAAGTATCACCAATTTTATCTAAAGCATCATCTGCTTTATTTGCATCACTTTTTAAACCGTTCAAATCAGAAGAAATTTTTTGTACAGAGTTCCCATCATCAATGGAATCTAACGTTTGTTTCATTTTATTAATATCTGCAGTTTGACCTAATGCAGCCCTGCCGATTTTATTTAATGCATTTTCTAGTTGAGAAGAATTGGCTTTTCCTTCTTTAATTGCGGCTACTAAGCGAGTACCTAAAACATCCGAAAAATCATTTATATCCGTTCCTGTAGCTTCAAAAAATGTAGATAAGCGTTGCGTATTTTGAGCTAGTTTTTCTTGTTCCACTTTCATACTTGATAATTGGCCTTTATACCCGTTTAAAGCACCTTCAGTTGCCTCGATTTCTCGTTTAAACTTCCGATACTGCTCTTCACCAATTTCTCCAGATTTAAATTGCCGTTCAACATCTGCTTGAGCACCTTTCAAAGCATCTAGCTTATTCGTGGTTAATTCTATTTGTCGAGAAAGCAATTCTTGTTTTTGCGATAATAGTTCTACATTATTTGGATTTAATTTTAAAAGCCGCTCGACATCTTTTAATTCCTTTGATACATTTACCGATTGATCAATAATACTTTTCAAACCACTTGTAACGCCTTTTGTATCCGCATCAAGCGCAATTGTAATACCTGAGATTTTTTTCTTCGCCATAAATTCTCCTCCTTTCTAAAATGCATCAAAATCTGCCTGAGTTGCTTTTCTTGTTTTAATTTTTGGTTCTGATTTTTCCTGATGATTATTTATCCATTCTTGAACAAAATCTAAACATGCACCTATTTCCATTAATTGCATTTCCTCGTTAGATAATCCTACTTGTTTACAAATAAAAAGAAATGACTCCGTGGTGAGTACTTCATCACTAGAAGCCATTTCATCATTTACTTTTTTTTTGATTGAATACTATGTGAAATCAATTCTTGAAGTTCATTGGCAAAATCTGACAAAGGTAAAGAATCTAAACTTTCTAACCAAGTAATTGGATCTGGAATACTTGAATCTGCTGCTTTGGCAAATGTCCATACAAAATTATACAACAAAGTTAACTCAACTCGTTTTAAATCATCATATGAGATATTCGTTAATTCAAACTCCCCATCCTCATTTTGATTGTCTAATGCTTTTGCCAAAGTTAATAAATCAGCAAAAAAATCGCTCCCAAACTGCATTTTATACCGTAAAGGAGTAGCTGCATTAGAAGCCAACCTGATTTTAGTCGTGCCAATTTCAATAGTTTTTTCCATGATTAAGCAGCTGCTCCTTTTTCATAAACTTTTGTAAACCATTTATCATAAACACTTGATGGAGTATCAGGTCGTGTTTTAGTTTTTACGGCTTTATCTGAAGGACGTGGACCAGCACTAAACGTTAGCTCAGAAGTGTTTGGATCGCCAGAATCTTTTGTTGTAGAGCCAATAGTTGGTCTGTTTGCAGTGCAATAATATAACACATGGCGAGTTGCTGTTTTATCTCCTTCAAATTGGAACATTAACGCAAAAGGAGAGGTTTCAGCATTTGCATACTCTGTTTGAACTTTATCCGCATCATCTACTTTTTCTCCTAAAATTTCCACTGCAAAATCTTCAGGGATTCTAGCGCATGTATATGTTCCGTCATATCCTTGATTGTTTGGAGAAGTATAGTAATCTACATTATCTGCTTTAAATTTGATTAAATCTCCTGAAGGCTCAATAGACAATTCAACCGCCCCAGGAAAACGAACAGGTGTACCATAAGTAATTTCCCCTGTTTCTGGATTTAACATTGCTTTTGCATAATATACGTTTTCTAAGCCAAACTCTACACGATTTTTTTCAGGACTTCCTACTCTTTCTTTTTGTGCCATTTTTCTTCACCTCTTATTAAATTGTAATTTCATATGCTTTTAAATACATCTGTTCAGATGCTAGATACGTTTCGTAAGTATCAAATGGAATTTTTGCTGTGTTCAGCAATTCCTCTAATTTATTTTCTTCACGAATATTTTTCGTGTTCGTATATAGTTCAATGACAATCTCTGTTTTTTTACAATAGACTGCATTGTCTGCAAAAAAATTAGTACTTGTATTTTCGTAATAAAGTAAATAGGGCAGCTCTGGAACTTGCCCAGGTTGCCATTCACGATATGAAATTGGTAATTCCATTTTGTCTAATAACTGTTTCAATTCTTTTAAAGTCATTGTTACGTCAATCTCCTAACCAATTCTTTTTCTAAAGAAGCGATAGCCTTTTCTTCCGCAGCTTCTATATGCGGTTTAGCGACTACCTGGCCGACTTTTCGACCACCCCTCTTTAATGCATGCCCATTTTCTAATAAATGAGTCAAACGATAGGTTGGATCATTTTGATAAATTACTTGTTTTGTTGGCCCTTGTTTTTTCTTTCGCCAATTCCGTGCATATTTTCCTGAACGTTTTGGACTATTTTGCTTCAATTCTTGAAGCGTTTCTTTCGCTACTATTTCAGTAGCTTCTCCTACGTTGGTTTCAACTTCTTCCGTGTATTCTCGAACCATCTTACTGATTTCTTTAGAAAGTTCACTAATATGGATTGCCTTAGCCATTAGCATCACCTAAGCTCAAACGACAAACCACTTCAAGTTCTTCGTAACTCTTTTGGTACGTGCGAATAATTTTGTATTTTTTCTCTTCAAATTCAAGATAGTTTTCTCCAGAATATTCATAAGGATGAATAATAAATAAATGAATATTTTCTATTCCATTTTGGCCAGCTTGATAAAATTCTCCTCTACTGACGTTTTCTTTACAAGCCATGACAGGAGTACGCTTATACTTTGGTATCTGATTGCCTATATCATCACTTGTAAAGCCATCATTTTCTAGAAGAACAATATCTAAATCCCATGTTCTATCCATTTTTATTCTCCTTTTCAGAAAGTACTAGATTATGCAAACGAAATTGTAAATTTCTAGGAAGAATACCTTCTCCTCTGGAGCGATAACGCCAAGCAGAATAATCCACAATAAACATCACATGAAGTTCATTATCTAAATCAATGGATACTCCTTGTTCTGTTTGCAATTCGTTGACGATACTTTCAATAATCGTTGATAAATAAGTATCACGATTTTTTGACATAATTCCTAAATTTACTTTTAATAACTCTAGTGTTTGATCACTCATATTTATCACCTAATAAAAAGAGGGAACTATTCTGTTCCCTCTAATAATTTTAGTAACTCTTTTTTGCTAACATTGTTTTTATACTCGATGCCTTTTTCGTCAAGAATAGTTTTTAATTCAGGAATAGTCAGTTTACTTAATGAAGTTTCTGCCAGTCTTGACTCTGGCATTGTTACTCCCCCGCTGGATCTAATGTTACTTCTACAAACGCTTCTGGAAGAACTGGTTTACCGTCATAACGTCCTAATCCTCGAACAGCCGTTTGATCCTCTCTGAATTTATAGTGACCTGACATATCAACTCGAACAGATTCACGTTCTACTAAAGTATATTTATCAAATACACCAAACAAAATTTTATCTTGTGGTAAGTAATTATTGAAAACTACTTTTAATCCTAAGAAATTAGGTTCAGCCAAGTTTGGTAATTGAACAACATCTACCCCATTAGAATTTACATGTAATGTTAACGTTGCAATTCGATTATAATAAGTTTGTCGATGCATTACTGCAACGATTTCTCCTGTGGCATCTTCCCCTGTATCAATTAAGCCCAATACTGGAATCAATTCTTCATACGTTGGTTTTTTCGTTACTTTATTTTTACCAGGAATTTTAGGAAGAATACCATCTGGTTGTTTATCATCTTTCCCTGTTCCTGTAACAATTGCTTTATCTAATCCTTTTGCGATAGAGCGTGCAATTCGTTTCGTTAAATAATCATCTAAATTAATAACAGAATCCTCTAACAGAGAATTATCAATATAGACAATTCGACCAATTTTGAATCCATCAAATTCAACTGCTGTTAATTTAGAATCATCCTCTTCTGGTAATGCGCCTCGCATTTCTAACCAAGTAGCTTCGCTAGTATCTACATCTAAAATTAATTTCACACGTCCTTTGGCAATCACTTTATCTACTAATGGATAAAGAGTGGTAAAATCACCAATGCGCTCACGAATACGATTAACAATAATATCTGGAATAATCAATTCTGCGCCGCTTGGTCCATCAGGCAATACTTGACCGTTTGCACGCATTTGTAATCTTTCACGTAATTCATTATAAAATTCTTTTACATCTGAACGTTCATGATAATCCATAAGGTTTTTGTTTCGAGTTTCTTTTTTATCTCCCATTTTTCTTTCTTCTCCTTTACCTGTTGGTTTCTTTTCATTTAATCCGTCTAATTCTTCTTGTAAGGAACGGATTTCTTCCTCTAATTCTTTTTTTTGCTGATCATGAGGCTCTTTTTCTTCATTAAATTTATTCACTTCATCTTCAACTGTTTGTTGTTCTTCTTCCGTTTCTGCTTCTTCAATGGCAGCCTCTAAATTCTTTTCTCGTGTTTCAAATTCAGCATCTTTTTCTTCTAATGATCGAAGTAATTCTGTTTTACTAGTAATCTTTCTTTGTAACATAATTTGTCTTAATGCCATGATTAATTCCCCCTGTTTTTTAATTGGCTCAATAATTTTTTACGCCATTGTTTTGTTTGTTTTTCACGGTATTGTTCTAATTGTGTATGTCTAGCTTGTACACCTGTATTTTCATATGCAGGAAACGTTACGACTGAAACTTCGTGAAGATCGATTTCTTTTAATAGCCATTTAACCGTGCCATCTTCTTTCCAATCTGTTTCTTCATTCAGAATATTAAAGCCAAACGAGCATTGATCAACGTCTCCTCGTTTTACACGTTCATAAAGATTTAAGGCATCTGAATCATTTTCATTAATAGTAATTTGGCCCCACAAGCCTCTAGAATCAACACTTAACTTTAATGTTCCTGATTTGTTTCTACCTAAAACCAAAGTGGTTTCATGATTGGTCAACGCTCGTATATCATTGCTCAAAGAGCCGTTAAATGCTTCTGGTGAAATTTCTTCAAAAGCACCTGGCCAAAGCTCTGTTTCTTGATTAAAAACAGCGAAATAGCCTTCAATGATTTTTTCCCCTGAAGTTTCTTCTCTGGTAGAAAAATTCGTTGCCATAGAGCGTGTTTGATTTTCTTTTGTCAATCAGAGTCACCTCCTTTAAGTTTACTTTGTTCTCCAATCATTCCTTGAGGAATAAAGTTTTCTAAAATAATTAGCTCATCTAAACCAGGCTTAGGTGAATCTCCTATCATATTCAAGACATCATTCCCTGTATAGATTCCTCGAATATACAAATTCATCCCAATTTCCGCTAATTCTTTCGTGTCATAAGCCAATAAACTCTTAGAATTGCATTTAAAATACCAATTCGGATTTTCAAGCAAGCCCTTCGTTAACGTCTGTTGAAAAATATCTGCAATAGCTTTAATTCTTGTACGAACAAAATTGTTATACTCATCTTTATCAAATGAACCAACGCCCAAAATAAATGCTGGAACATCTAATAAAGCTGCTACTGTTTTTTTGTCTATTTCCACTGATTCATTAATCGCAATATCTTTTAAAGATAATGGCTTTACTTGTTGGACATCTAATAGTTCTGCTGGAATAACCCAAGGTTCACCTGGTCTAGATTCTCCTAAATATTTTTCTTTAATTTGATTTCTTCCTGCTTCACTTGCAAGATTTTCATTCATTGCATCTACTTTCACAATAACATTCGGCATATATTGCCCACTCATAAATGATTTTTTTGTTGCATTTGCTTGTCGTAAATTATAGGTAATATCCCTTAAAGGGATTCGATAACCCGTTCCTTTCCATGGTTGTTCTGGATCAGGATTAATTGCAAAATGTAAGACTTCATCTGGTGAATAAGTCGTTGAACCATATTTCACAGAATAGCCATCTTCAAGTTCAATAAAGCTAACTTTAGATGGTTTCAAGGGTCTTAATTCATGAATAAAACCATCTTTCATTTCGGGAAAGACAATAGCATTTCCATCGCCAGGCAATAACATAGAATAAACAATGTTATAGACCCAATTTTTTCTAGTCATATATGAATAAGGTTCAATATCAATTTTTCTAGATAGTTCATTTTTCACACGAACATCGCCATTTTTTGAATTTTCCATTAAATGAATGGTCATTCCCGATACCAAATCGGCTATTTTTTGACAAGCAGTTTTTACTTCTGGATTATCTGAAAGTCTTGTATAGCCTGGTACTAATATTTCTCGAGAAATATCAGACAAAAAAAAACCAACCGTAGGATCACTTGAGCCTGATGGTTGGGGAATTTTTGGTTCTGAACGTATTTTATTTGCTTTTTTTCTCTTTTTTGCCACAATAATCATCCTTTACTATTTAATATTTACGATTTAACCACTCTGTTCCGACATTTCCATAAGCCATATCTTCCAACATCTGGCAACAGCTAAATACACTCGCATCGAATAAATCGATACGTTGTACCCCACCATCACCATCTAGTTTATCGTACTGAATCATATCATCAGTTTTTTCAATCGCTCGCACATTCTGAACACAATATTCGTAGGCATCGGAATGTAAGTAATAGAACTGTTTATTTTTGACTTTCACCTCGATATGACGGAAGCCTTCTGATTTCTTATAAAAGTATTGTGGTTGATCTTTAATTTTAAATCCTGCTTTTTTCATTTTAAAAAAGAACTCTCGACCAAACTTTTTATCAAAACCAACAAGTTTAATTTTGAAGCCTTTTTGTTTCATAGAAATAAACCAATTAACAATATCATCATGTAAAACGGTAGGCGTGTTACTCATCGTTAACCAACCATCTTCTTTCCAACCAAATAAAGGAATACCATCTTCTTCTGCTTTCTTTACTGCTGCTAATTTCGGGAAAAAGGCATGCGTAATACAAATATCTATTCCTTTATATGAGCCGTATAAAGCACCTGCCGTTAAATCATGTAGTTTTGATAAGTCCGCACCGCCGTACCAAACAATAGGTAATCTTGCTAAATCATCTAATGTCCAATCGTATTGCATATCCGAACTTCTAAACTCATTAATATCGAAATAGGCATCCATTGCATTCGTAAAGACATTCAGCGTTTTATTTAAAAACTCTGTTTTTAATTGTGGTTCATTCATTGCTTGTGAAGCATCATCCAATAACTCTTCTAAAGTAACTGTGACATTAATGGACGGTGTACACATTTCTAAAACTTCAGGATCATTAATTGTGGTAATTTCTCCTTTACTATTTAAAATATTCCCTTCTTCATCTTGATCTGCTTTGCAAATAAAAATGAAATAAGAGTCATACGCAGAATCAGTAATTGACCCATTCAATACCTTCTGTAAAGTTTTTAAACGATTGGCTAAAAATCCATCAGGAATATCGCCTGCCGTTGAAATACCTATCAATAATTTATTACGATAAGCTTTCATCGCATTTTTCATCAACGTGTACTTTTTAGCTCCTGCTCTTTTCCAAGAATGCAATTCATCTAATACCAAACAATTACAGTTTAAAGAGTCCAATTTATCTTCTTGGTTAGCAATTGCATAGATGTCACTTGTCCCATCTCCAAAATTAATTGAAATCGAATGTTCTTGATTGTTATCACGTATTCGTAATTTCTCGACATCCTCTTTCAATTCGTTCACATTATCCACTAAAAAATTAAAACACTCTAGTGTTTGTTTAACTGAATTTGCGACAATATAAGCTTTTGAACCAGAACGTCTATCTAAAATACTCTTTGCTTCAGTTAGCGCCGCACTAAATGCTGTTTTCCCTTGTTTTCGAGGCAAAAAAATAAGCGCTTCTTTAAACCGCCGAATATCTGAATCTTTTTCAAAAAAACCAAATAGATTCACACAGACAAATTTTTGCCAGTCTGTTAACAATAATGGTTGTCCTTTATAACTTATACCATTTCTATCTTCTCCTTGGACGTGATGAATCGTTCCTTCAATTAAATTAATGACAAAATCAAATTGTTCTTGCCTAAAATCAATATCTGTTCGTGTTAAGTCTTTCAAAAACCTTTCGCAGGCTAGCCTTCTATCTAAATTTGCTAATATTTTACAATCAACAATTGCCCGTGCATAATTTAAAGCTGTTTCAAAATGCTTAGATGTAATTTTCGATAAATCCATCAAATCACATCTTTTGTTGCTCTAAAAGTTTAGCAAAAGCTGATTTTTCTTTTTTCGGCACTTCTACTTCAGCTTGATAGGTTCTAGCGTTTAACATCAACCGATCTGAATACGTACCTATATCTTTTCTGAGGTTTTCTAAACTTGCTAAAATAGGTGACTTCTTCCCACCACTTTTTTCTGTTTCCAAAATAATTTCATACCCTTGTTCTTCAAATTCACGGCTTAAATAGTTATATTGATAAACCATATCTGCATAAACCTCAATAATTTGATTGTATTGTGGCTTATACGTTCCTAATTCTTTCATATACTTGATTGTACGTTTTTTAATGCTTTCTCGTTTTGGAATTTTTTTAGCCAAGTTGTCACCTCCTCAAACTAAGATATATTACTGCGAAAAAAAAGGCTTTTTTCTGCACGGTTTTGACGACTAAAAATAACGCTAAGCATTGATATTTAAACATTTTTTATTCAGGAAAAAATTTTTTCAAAATCATCTCGCTATTGGAAAAAGTTCCCATAACCGTTTTCCCTAAGCTCTTTTTCATTTTTCAAAAGGAGGGGGGCTTCAAGCGTTCACTTTTCCATTTTTCAAATTCTTTCCTTCGTTTTCTTTGCCAATACAACCCTTCTCCGATAATTTTGTTGTTTTCTCTATCGTGAAAAGTATTATGCCTTTGATGCGTTAAAGGTAATAGATTCCAATCAACATATGCTAGTTCAGGATATTCTTTTCTTGGGTAGATGTGATGGACCATTTCAGCTTTTACACTTAAACCATATCTTTTACTTTCTTGACATTCATATTGATATTGTCTCAGGATTCTATTCTTTTTCTTTATCCACTTTTTATTTCTATAGAAGTGTTCATTGTCTATCTCTTTTGATTCGCTTATTTCTGTATCAATAATGTTATGAATGAAATCATACGTAAAAGTTTCAATTGCAATATCTTCTGTTTTAAATTGTGGCAAAGCACCTAATACAGTTGGTTGTTTAGATACAGATGTATCTATTAATATTTTTTTCCCTCCTATCCCATCAGCTCTACCATGTGTAACAATTGCTTTAGGATACAGCCGTTGTATTTCTTTTGCAGTACTACAAGAAGAAGCAACTATTGTATATCTGCCATCTTCAACATAATCACGTAAGGTTTTGCTTTTCAATCTGTTCCCCTCCCCTTCCCTTATATTATTTACCTCACATACCTCTCTACATTCTCTTGTATATGCTTATCTTTCCAACTGCCATACCCACAATAAACAAGCTTACACGCATCAATTTCTTTCGGCGTGGCTTCTCTTGTCATTTCGACAATGGATGCATTTTTCTTTATCTGCACAGACATTACAACACGTACTGAATCAGTTGAACGGTTCGGCTGTGGATATTTATGTGTTAACGATACATACCAATAGCTTTTCATGTTCTCTCTCCTAATTGTTTTTATGTATATTTGTTTATTGTAAGACAAACACTTTAATTCCTGTTATACTCACTGAAAGACAGCAACTCCTTTTTGCTTCATGTAACACTTCCAGTTATTTCAAAACATAATCTGCTGTCTGGCCACTAGATATTTTATCTGGTGGTTCTTCATGTGAAAACAATCCAAATATCCGACAAAACTTGACAGCTGTGTTACACTTGTTTTAGGTAGCACTCTTTCATAATAGCTAAAGTTCATAAACTACAAGTGACACGAGATTTTCACTAACGCTACCTAGCCACTAGATCCCATTTCTAGTGGCTTTTTTTGTACAAAAAATAAGTTTTGATGTGAATAAACGCTCTTTTATTCTTTATTCTTATTTGATATAATTTTTTTAGGTAGCAACTCCTTTTTGTAAATAGCAACCAACAAAAATTTTGCACGAATGCTACCTAGCCACTAGATCCCATAGTCTAGTGGTTTTTTTATGTACGAAAAAAAGACCACTCATTTACGTTGAGTAGTCTGCTTTAATTCTTTTTTCAAACGATTTAGTTTTTTTGCATCTTCTTGCTTAATGATTTCAAATAACTTAAACATAATAATACCTCCAAACAAAAAGAGGCACTTTTAAGCTAGTGCCTCATCGTAAATGTAGCAGAAACATCTATTGACGATTCTTTTATTTAAGTAGCAAAGCTACCTATTGGCGTGACAGGAATCGAACCTGCACCATTGATTAAACAACAACCACTCTCACCAATTAAGCTACACGCTTATATTAAAAAAATTATTCATCATAAAAAGCCACCGCATAAGCGATGGCTACTAATTTATTCATTTTCTTTCAATACGTATATATCTCCCATTATATTTATCTTTTTAACTTCTACATCTCTTTTAGCAAACAATTTCAACTTTTGCTTGGATATTTTAGTGATATAAATTCCACTTTCAGCAGAAAATATATTATACCCAAACAAATTATATAATGGATTCATAAATATCTGATCGTTCTTAACATAAAAAGTACCTATAATGATAAATAACAGCAAATTAACAACTAAGCTTCTCAAACTTGTTATGTCCATGGACAACAATGGAATTATATATGTCACTATATACCCCGTAGTGTCTTCCCTAACAAATTCCGCATCTGATATACTACCAATTCTACCTTCTTTTGCACCATAAATCTTAAAAAAGATAACACATCCAAATAACGATAGAATAATCATAACTATTAAGCCAATCCAAAACAATGTAATAATTTTATTTGAAAAATTAAATTGTTCAAATACCGTTTGCCAAGAAAATTCTCCTGATTTATTTCTGAACTTGAAGTTTTGAACAATCAATAACAGATAAAGTGGTATAAAAGAAGACATATAGAATAATGTTTTCTGTATCGTCCTCATTCTCCTCACCTCTTTTCCTGTATTTAAGAAGGATCTTCACCTAATCTTTGGAGTATAAACGATTGATAATATGCATCTGATATGCAAAATAAAATCTGACTTCGCGCTTCTTTACTTCCGTTATATATGATTTGATTATTATCATTCAATTCTATTTCTAAATCAAAATGTTCAATTACCTCTGGTAAATGTCTAGTATTCTGTAAAAAACCTTCCAAACGACCTTCGGTATTAATGATTTTTGTCATTCTTCTTGCTGCCAGTTTATCATTTAAGCAATCATTTTTAAAGTCTTCAAAATTTACTAATACTTTTTCTTCATCTAGTTTTTTTAACGCCGTTGTCGCTCTATCTGTAAAATAATCATTAAGCTTAAAAATAGTCTGTAATGCAAAGCGATTGACTATTAGTGCCTCATTATCAAATAATAAAATATCAATATCACGATCTATTCCAAAAAAATTATCAGTCTCTATTTTTCTAAATGTATTATCTTGAAAACGACCTAAAATACCATTTCTAATTTTTTTCATTTTAGTGAAACGTCTAAAAATATAAAGAGTTTTTCCATTATATTTAAATTTAAATCTGTAATAATTTATTTTATTTAAATCTATTTCTCCCATATCGTCATTACAGTTTTCTTCAAGATCTATTTCAGCTAATACTTCATTGATGTGAGCATTTGTCAAATCTGAAACTTGTAATGAACCTTCGATTGCTATGTTAGGATTATACTCCCTTTGTTCTAAATCAAAAAAATTATTATTGAGGATTGAAGTGTAAAAGCTTTTTAATTCTTTCCTCATCTCTATGGTCAACTGTGGCGTATGACTCACTATCCCGTTTCCCATCTTTTGAATCATTTTCATTTCAACACTGTCATAATTATCTGATTCAACACTTGAAATAAAATTTCTCAAATCACCTATGTTCATTTGTAACACTCCTTATATAATTATACCTACTACGATAATTAAATCAAAAAGAAGTAAGAAAAACAAGCATTTTTCTTACTTCTTTCTAATAGATATAATCATAAGGATTATACTTCTTATTATAAATACGAACTAATGTTCTGTCAAATGGATTATCACTCACAAATCTGTAGAAAAAGAGAGAGGAATCACACCCCATTTCTTTAGTTTGAGAACGTCTGATTTGTGAGTGATCATTGCAAACTACATAGCGCTATCTTGACAAGTGCTTTCGGCGTACGTCTACGTGTAAGCTTCATGCCAAGTTTATTGCAATATTTGCTACCTAGACTAAACGAGACAGAAAGAACTGGACTTTCCACATCCTTATTCTTTATTTTTTTATAGATAGCCTCAAAAGATAAGCGAAACGGAGCTAAGATAGGTAATGCATGCCTTACCCTCGTCTCCTTATCTTTCGACACTACCATAATAACACCTAAATATTGATAAAAACCGCCAACTTTCCGCCAAAAAACCGCCAAAAATTTTATTTATATGCAATTATTTTTCCATTTCGATACGCTTCGGCAAATTCAATTAAAGCCTCTGATTTCATTCGTTGAATACTTCTTTCGGAATATCCAACTTCCCTAGCTATCTTGTAATTAGAGTAATGATCCTGCACACAGAAACTATAATGCAAAATTTGTCTGCTAGTTAGGCTCAATGCCATAAGCGCAGATAAAATTGCGTCTCTTTCTGCTTCTGCATCTGCTAATTGTACTAGCGCATCTTCTGCTTTATTCCCGTGACTTTGGCTTTTAGGCATATCTGTAATAATTGGTGATTTTAAATCTATCAAAGAGCGACCAGCTATTCGCTCTAAACGTCTAAAGTTCTTCAACACATTTCTGGCATTCGCTTTTGTTTGTCGAAAATCTACTTCTCTTAGCAATTTAATCAAGTGAAATCGCTCCTTTTGTGGTATAATAATTTATAATAAACATATCATCATTTAAGAGTTGCTTAGCGGAAACTAAGTAGCTTTTTTTATTTATCCAAATATATATAAGTAATGCTTATCCTTTGCTCTTCAGCGACTCTATATGATATAAATTATACTAAGAATACTATTCCAATAGCTATTCACTTCTCAGCCAGTCGGCGGAAACCGACTGGCTATTTATTTATCAAAATATTCATCACTCATACATGTTTGTAGTCAACAAATTATTGGTTGACTATAAAGAAAACAATAATAATTCTACAGTATTTTACAATCTTCCATTCGTCATCTTTCACATCATCTTTATTCATTTGATATTTTCCATCTAATAAATATTTTTGGCATAGAAAGTATTTTCAAATCTATTTTTCAATGGTATAATCACTTTAACTTTCTTGGGGATTTTATTTATGAAATAAATTTCCTCCTTTTCTACATTAACTTCTGGTAAACAGTTAATAGTAGTACACGTCTCTACAAGAGATTTATTGTCGATTTTTAATCGGCTATTTAATAGCACTTTATTTGGGGAAAGTGCTAACTCACACCTAAAGAACAACTGGCGGAAAACAGTTGTTTCTACCACATAAGTCAGCTAGTGGTCAGCTGGCTTTTTTTGTTGCCTTAAATTTCATAGTAATGTATTATTAATTGTCTCTATCTGAGATGAAAATGTATCTATAACTAGCTAGCGGAAACTAGTTAGTTTTTTTATACTATTTTTGTTGGTTTTAAAACTACTTAGCCTTTTTATATAAATGTGAACGTCGAATAATTGAATATTAAATTCTTTAAATTTAATCATCTTCTTTACTCGCTTTCTAACCGAATAATTCTCTTTGATCTGTTTACCCGTTTTACCCACTACACTTGTTCCTCCAAACTTGTAATTTCTAGTTCTGTTCGTGGTCGCATACTGTACAACTTTTGGCAAACCATCACAGCAATTTGACCATCGTTTTTATATAAAATACCTTCGGCAGCATCAGTGACTGCTTTGAAATAGTTGTCCAAGTCAGGTTTCTTATCGCAATATTTTCGCTCTAATTCCACTTCTAAGCGTTTCTGTTTATTACTTAAGGCAGATTTAGGCGGATGGATGTAAAACGTCACATGTGCGGAAATTGGCCCTTTTTCAATCAACTTTGCTCTTGATTTACGAAAATAATTCTTTACTTGATTTTTGTATTCTTTCATCGCTCGATCTTCGTAAGTTTGAACATAATTTCCACGCCTTGCAAATCTCGGGCGACTTTGTGGCTTGGGCTCAATCGGTAGAATAATTCGCATCTCTTCCACCTCGAACCTTACAAATCGGCTTCTTTGACGAATACTCCGTTTACCATTTTTCCTTGGCGGTTTTTAATTTCGCTATATGCTTGATTTAAGCATTCGTATAAATCCATGTTATTTTGCATAGCGAGAATAATTAACGTCACAACCATATCCCCGATACCATCTCTTAAGTCGTTTTCGTTGTTTCTTGCCAATGCAGCGCCAACTTCTCCGACTTCCTCAATCACTTTTAGCATTTGCTTTTCAGGTTCCGCTTTATCTAAACGCTTTTCTTTTGCCCATTCTTCCACTAATTTAACTAATTCATTCATCTAAAATTCCTCCCCGAAATCTAATTCACGTTTTAGCTTGCTGTGAATCGATTCTAGCTCTTTTTTGTATTCTTTGACTGTTTGTATTGTTTTACCACTAGAAAGCACATAATCGCGTTCTATTGCGACGAGAGCCTTACTTAAATTGCCATAATAACCAATCAAAGCGAGTGATTCTTTTTGTGTACCGTCTTTATCAGTCAAAATGGTTAACTCTCCGTGTTCGTTTCGTCTCGCTTTATTTACGATTACTTGCTTATCATCACTAGTAATTCGATAATCAAGTACTCTCATTTCAATCATGACTTGCCCTCCAAAAATTCTTTTATTTGCCTATCAAGTTCAGCTTGCTTTTCTGGTGATAGTTTTTCCTCTTCTTGTTTTGGTTCATTTACCCAATCTGGTAATTGCTCTTGTCTAACTGGAGGATTCGTATATCTTGCTTGCGTTGTCGTTTCAGACAAGTCGTATTCATCGTTAAAACGTTCATCACGTATCCAGCGGAACAATTCTTGTGGATAATACCAGTCGTTTAATTTGATATACTTAAGATAATCTTTGTATCCTGTTTTAAACCGTTCGAAATCTTCATCTGACTTAATTTTCTTTAAGAATTGCTCTTTGGCTTTTTTCTTATTGGTTTTCTTCGGATATGTTTTCCAAACTTTTTCAAATAATTCAGACATGGTTGAACTTTGTTCAACACTATATATATTCTTTGTATTATTCTTTGTATTATTATTTAATGTATTATTCTCTGTGAAGTTTTCTTCACTAGGGGTAGTGAAATTTTCTTCATCCCCCTCCTGATGATTTTTTCCATAGGTGATGAAATTTTCTTCACTAGGGGTGTAAAATTCTGTATCAGTTGGATACGGTAAGATATAGATATGTCTCCGATCTACCATTTTGCTGTTTGGCTTATAAAAAATTTGCATTTTTATATAGTTTCTTTCTTCTAACTGTTTCAGCCATGAAATAATTGTTCGCTTGCTAACGTTATACAGATTTGCAAAATATTGATTCGTTGCCCAACAATAGCCTTTTTCATTTGCTAATGCCGTTAGCTCTCCATACAATAATTTTGCATTCCCATTTAAGTGGTTATCATAGCGAACAATCGCTGGGATAATGGCGTAATATCCTCTATGTTCATTCACTAGTTATCCTCCTCATCAACAACGACCGTATAAACATATTTATGCTTAATTTCTCCGTTAACGACTTTTTTTATTGTTTGTGCTTCAATAGCTATTCCTTTACCATTTCTTGAACCGATATAGACAAATACTAATAGTTCAAAAAATAGTTTTTGACTCGATGTTAATTGCCTGTATTTTTCAAGTAATTCCTCTACCAAACTGTTAGCCTCCGA
The DNA here is from genome assembly GCF_050541555.1 of Enterococcus sp. DIV0167. Taxonomy (NCBI): domain Bacteria; kingdom Bacillati; phylum Bacillota; class Bacilli; order Lactobacillales; family Enterococcaceae; genus Enterococcus; species Enterococcus sp. DIV0167. The sequence continues at coordinate 729,669 of NZ_CP172933.1, read as the reverse complement.
TATTCAACTTCTTACGTTCTTCAACGTTTAGTTTTACTGGTTTAATTTGATACTTGTTTAAAAAGTTCTTAGTACCTATCTGATGTTCTTCTTGATGATGTTGACGACAACCAGCGTAAAAAGTAAATGTTTCGTGATTAATCTTTTGACGATTTCGCCCCATACCGACTACCTCGATATGACAAACATCGGCATGTTTCCCACAAATACAACACTTACGGTATTTAAGGCAGTAATAAAACCATTTGTTATTTTCTAGCAAGTATTGGTATCTCTTTTCTAGTGGTACATCATTTTTCAAAATGAATTCGATTAAAAAACTAATCCATTCTGTTGCTTCATGTCGTGTAGCCTTACTATGTTCAAAATACACACCACTTTTAGCTTCGTAGTAATACTTTAAAACTTCCTCTATCCATTTGGGTTCGTCATAACTCCAACGAGCTATATCAGCTATTAAAACGTGAGAAAGTGCATTCTGTTTTTGAGACATTTGTCGATTATCTAATAGTTCAACTTTTACTAAATTGTCATCGTTGTTAGCTAGGAGTTTGAGGAAATTCGAGTTGATCTCATCCTCAAACTCAATCGCCAATTTATTTCCTTTGTGTTTTATGATTTTTCCAATCATTCAATCACTTCTTATCTTCTTGAACCTTCTGCCTAGATTCATAAAAATTTATCCACTTCGCAAGCAATTTAGAAATAACACCATAATCATAAGCACTATATTCTTCAAATGCTTTTTTAGGATTCAAATCAGAATCATTTATAGCTAACGATTTCACAGCTTCAAATTCTTGCCCTGCCAGCTCGGCTACTCTACTAATTGATGCGTTCAACATATCAATTTGCCGTTCAGTAATTGTAGTATTTTTTAGCTGTTCTTTTTGGTATTTATCAGGATCGTCATCATCTGTTGCAATATTAAAAAATTTCAATAAAAAATATTTTTCCGCATACGTTAGTGCTTTTCCTACCCCCTTTTCTCCTTCAATATCTACTCCTTGGCTATACCATGAACAAGCAACAATCTCAGAAGGATTATGAATATTAATCCATGTCATCATTAACTCTAGCTCTGTAAAATACGTTGTACGTTTTTTGGCTACAGGCTCTTTCTTTACTTTATCCGCTTTCCATACCTCATCTTGTGATTCCCGAACTTGATGAGCAACAATTTCTGGCTTCAAAATTAATCCAACTTGATTTATGACTGTATTTAATGCGGATAGTACATCGCTTGACCCCACATAGCTGTACTGCTGGCCACGTTTACTTTTTTGAATATATGGTGCTTTTTGTCTCACATACGCTAATTTTTGATAAACATTCAACTCAGAAAAATCTGTTTTGGTTGCTTCAGCCATTCAATAAGCCCTCCTTATATCTTTTTTCCTGAACTCACATATTCAATTAAATACACGTTTTCTTCGCCTAATTCTTCTATCAAATCAACGATTGTATCTTGTGTAGCAATTTTTTTACAAGTGAGTACTGGTTGTCCTGTATAAAGACATTTCATTGCAAAAGTTAGCTCAAACACACCGTCTTCATCAGCAATTTCATTTCCAAAACAATCAGTAGTGTCCACTGGATCATCTTCATAGGTTTCCTTATATAGTTTTTCAGTCGGCTCTGTTAAATATCTATCTAGTGTATTTGCTTCTCTACGATTCATTCACAAAACCTCTTTTCTGTGTTACAATTTTTCTAGTATAATTTTGTATGCGACTATTTGCTTGGCGGCGTAGTCGCTTTTTTCATCATGCAATCCCCCTGCGCTCTTTTTGTTGCGCAATGTATAATTGACTTTTTTGTTGCTTGTACCATAAATCAGCTAATCTTTTTGCTTGGTTTAACTTTTCTTTTCTAGTCATTTCAACTCACCTCGAAAAACCTTCGATAATATATCCATCAAATCGTTTGGATTATCTGTGACAAAAGTATGTGTATTTTTAGTCGTAGTTTCTGTTGCAATACCGTACATCTCCTTTAATAAACGATGTTTTGGACAATCACAATCTGATTGTTCCAGTTTTTCTTTTGTTAGTGTATATTGGCTATGTGCAGCAATGGCTACTATCGTGCCTTTTCCAACTTGAGATATTGCCATCTCTCCTTTTAAATCGATAGCTGCCAAAGATAAACCTACATCTTCTTTCTGGCATTCTTTTGCTAGTTTTTTAATTAATTTTTGAATTTTATCGTTCATTTTGATATACTCTCCTTAGTTCATTTTGTATGTGTCCTAATCGTTGGCAGACGATTGGGGCTTTTTATTTTGTCTTTTTTGAAAATGCTGATACTCCGCTTCATCCCAGTTGAAAAACCAACGGATAAAAAGAGGTACACTTATTGTTGCCAACACTGGAACTGAAAAGTGGCTTTTCAATAACACACCTAGCGCAATCATCAATAATAATGCGCCTATCAATCGTGCTTCACGTATTGCTTTCATATTTACCCTCCTATAATTTTTTTGATATAATTCAGTTGAAAGCGGGGTGTCAAAATGTTTTTTGTAATAAAGAAAGCTTCTAATAAAAAATACTATTTTGTAATTAAAACCGAAGAAAATGAAGTAATCGCATCAAGCAAGACTTATTACTATAAATCTTCTGTTTTAGAAATTATTGAATCCATCAAAAGTGATATGGATCAAAAAGCTATTATTGTTGACACTACTTTTAACTGGGGATAAGTTAAGGCTTATCCTTTTATCATTACTATCCTATTTCTTTAAACATATCTCCATTATCATTAGCCATATCAATTCTTGCTTGTAATTCTAAGTTAGGCTTCCATCTAGGAATTAGAGCTACAGCCTCTTCATATCGAACTTTTGGAATGTCTACATAAGATGCTACATCGAATAATGCTTTCAATTGTTTATAACAATTACTAAAGGCTGATTGCTTAATACTTGAATCCTGATAAGCCAATGTTTTTTTGCCACCTAATACTTTGATAACAGTTGATGAAACTAGACCTTGTATCTTTCGTTGTTGGCTTCTATTAATTGTAGTTTCTGTTTCTAGCTTATCTAAACGTTGATTTACAAGAGTCAATCCACGTTCATGTTTTAACGCAGCTTCTAATAACAATTCTGTGTTATTAATCGGTAAGTTTGATTGAGTTTTAAGCAGTTCCTCCATTTGGTTAAAAGCTTCAATGTATTTCAGTTTGAATGAATCTGCTTTTTTCCCAGTGAATCCAAATGCAATAAAAGAAAAGCCATTTCGATTCATGTAGTACAATCTTTGTTTTCTACCTCTTGAATCTTTGTATTCTCCTTCAGCAAACATGTTTTGGTAATGAGCCGAATTTTCGGCCGATTGAATTTTAGCCTCTATTGCTTCAATAACATGCTTATGTTGTTTTTCAAATACTTCAGCAACTTGTAAACTAGTTGTTACTGCTTGTTGGTTTTTCATAATTACTAGATTCTCCATCTTCTTTCCCCCTTTAAATTTCAAAAGTTTCTTTTAGAAATCTTTGTAATTCAGATCGTTCAATCCGAATATCCTGATTACTCCATTGTTGAATTTTTAAACCTTTTGAAATCCAATTATTCAATTTTTCATCGCCAATCTCTAAAATCTTTCTTACTTGCGATTTGTTAGGATATGGCGGTAATTCAATGGTTTTAGTCAATAAATTCAAACGATTTTCAATTTCTTTTAATACTATGAAAGTAATGTTATTTGCTAATTCGTTTTGAACCATTTCATCAGGAATGTTTAGCTGCATAAGTTACATCTCCTAAGCTAGTTGATTTGTTACTTTTCTATTTCTAAATTAATACCCAAAATCTCTTCAATTTGTTTTAATCTTTCAATCGGTTTACGATGTTCATTTAAAATATCTTGTAGATAAGCCATTGAAATTTTCATTCGACGTGCCAATTCTCGTTGGCTCCATTTCTTTTCAATAAGGGCAATTTGTACTTGTTGTTTTAAAGTCATTAGTAGCCACCTCCTCCTACTACTCAATTGATAATATTCAATTATTTTTGTCAAATCTATTGACAGCTAATTGACAATAGTACATAATGTAAGCATAAGAAATACAGCACACAAAAAGTGAGCTTTACTTATGTCTGGGGAGACAATTCAGTTTTTGTTTCGCTTTTTGTATGCCATAAATTACTTGCTTACAAAACATAGTATAATTGACTATTATCAATTTGTCAATGGATTATTTGTACAATTGTCAATTTCTTTGTTTTAAAGCCGAAAGGTCTGATATCATGCTATTAGATAGAGTTAAGTTATTGGCAAACGAGAAAAAAATGACCGTTGCCGAGTTAGAAAGAAAATTAAATTTTGCACAGGGAAGTATAAGTAAGTGGTCAAAACAATCTCCTTCTAGCGAAAGATTGCAAAAAGTAGCTGATTTTTTTGATGTCAGCGCAGATTATCTTTTAGGTCGTACAGATAAACGCCGATATTACGATTTAACTGAAAAAGATGAAAAAGACATCCAAAGAGAATTAGAATTGATTATCGAAAATATGAAAAATTCTGAAGCAATTGCTTTCTCTAAAGATACAGAAGAACTTTCTCCCGAAGCACGTGCTGCAATTCTTTCTTCTATTGAAGAATCTTTACGTATCGGAAAAGCTCTTGCCAAGAAGAAGTTCACTCCTAAAAAATATCGTGGTAATCAACAGTAACAAATAGGAGGAATTGTCATATGCTTTTATCAGAAGTGCCGTATGAAATTGAGAAACTAAAAAAACAATATGGGACTAATGATCCATTCAAAATAGCTGAAAAGAGAGGTATTACTATTCTATATGGCTATTTTGGTGAGGAAGTATATGGTTTTTACACCAAAAATCATCGATGTAAATTTATCCATTTAAATGCAGAATTACCTTATCAAAAAATGCTTTTTGTTTGTGGTCATGAACTGTCTCATGCTATTTTCCATCCAAATGATAATACGGCACGAATGACTGCAGACAGTTTTTCTTCTACTTCTAAAATAGAAGCTCAAGCAAATTGCGGAGCAACACACCTTTTAATAGATGGTTCACATTTAAACGAATTATGCTATCCTACTAAGTTGGATATTTTAAATTACTATGGATTACCATTAGAAATGGAAATATATTTATAAATAATAAAAATCAGTTTTGTAGATGATTTTTATATAAATATTTTTAAGAAATGAGGAATTATTAAATGAAAAAAGTTTCTTTAGTATTTTTATCATTATTACTTCTTACTGCATGTTCTGGAAACAAAGAAGAGGAAAAAAATTCTAGTAGCTCATCTACTAAAATAAGTTCTGTAAAAAAAGAAGCAACTATAAAAGAAAAACATACTAGTAGCTCGAATATTAATAATACCAATATTACAAAATTCCAGGAGTACCTTCAAACAAATCCACAAGATTTTGAAAGCTTTGTGGATCAGTATTATTCAATTACTCCAACTACAGACCAATCGAAAGTATTTTCAGAATTAATTAAAGGAAAATCTTTTACATTCACAGGTACCGTAATTGAACCTATGGGTAAAAGAGTTGCCGTTATTGCCAATAATAAATTTTCTAATGAAACATGGACTAATTCAATTTCTTCTAGCCCTTTAGCTTCTTATGTAATATTTGTAAAAGACCTAAATAATACAAAAGATTTTAAAACTGGTGATAAGGTAAAATTCACTGGAATAATGAGTTCTGCTGGTGCAAATCTTAATTCTGTTCATGCCCAATGGGATATGAATAACGGAACAATGGAAAAAATATAAAGACTAGCCTCCGGGCTTTTCTTAAAAAACAAAAAACGAACACACGTTCTCGAAAAGAGGTTTTATAAATGGCAATGATAAAACAATATCAAAAGAAAAATGGTGAAAAAGCATGGTACTTCAAAACATATCTTGGTACCGATCCGCTAACTGGAAAAAAGAAGTATACAACTAAGAGAGGATTTCGCACTCAAAAAGAGGCTAAAATTGCATTAGCAAGGTTAGAAATGGAAATTCAAAAAAATGGCATTCCCTCTTCCACTAATATAATATTCCAAGAAGTAGCATTTATGTGGCTAGAAAATTATAAAAATACCGTAAAAGAAAGTAGCTACTCTCGAACAGAAATAATCTTCAGAAAACACATACTACCTTCATTTGGAAAAATTGAAATATCAAAAATTTCAACTGCTTATTGTCAGAAAATCGTGAATACATGGCATTCCAAAGGTAGTTCAAAACAATATCCCCTTTTTATAAATTATATTAATCAAGTCTTCAAATTTGCTATTAACATAGGAGTTACCAATCAAAACCCAGTGATTAATGTAATAGTTCCTAAAAATCAAGATATTATTACATCAGAAAAGAAAATTAAATTCTATACAAAAGATCAACTTCAATTATTTTTAAAAAGTATTGAACAAAGCGAAAGTACCTACATTACAATAAGAGATTATACATTATTCAGATTATTAGCTTTTAGTGGATGTAGGATAGGGGAGTTGTTAGCTCTTACTTGGGACGATTTAAACACTAAAACTGGTGAACTACAAATCAACAAAACAATTGCTAAATCTGACCATTATTATGTATCAAATACTCCAAAAACAAAAAAATCAAACAGAACACTAATATTAGATGCAAAAACAATAACTATCTTAAAAAAATGGAAATTAGAGCAAAAAAAATATCTTCTTAAACTTGGTTATACACAACCCTCACGTATTTTCACCAATGAAGAAAATGAATTTACAATAAATCAAGCTATCACAGATAGATACAATATTTATCGTAAAAAGGCTAACTTACCAAACATTGGGCTTCACGGATTTAGACACACGCATGCATCTTTATTATACTATGCTGGTGCAGATCATAAAGAAGTTCAGGAACGATTAGGACATGCAAACATAAAAACAACTTTAGATACTTATACACATCTAACAAATGATGGAAAAGAAAAAACTACCGAAAAACTATCAAAATACATCGGCTTTTAACTAGTATGGTCAAAAGTATGGTCAAATATTTTTCAAACCAACAAAAAAAGCCCAAACCTTTGATAAACAAAGACTTGAGCTATTACACTAGTTAGCTACTGGATAAACTGATACTTGTTTTTTGTCGCGGCCTTTACGTTCGAAACGTACCACACCGTCAACTTTTGCAAATAACGTATCGTCGCCACCGATTCCAACGTTCACACCTGGATAAATTTTAGTTCCGCGTTGACGGTATAAAATTGAACCACCTGTAACTGTTTGGCCATCAGCACTTTTAGCGCCTAATCGTTTAGATTCAGAGTCACGGCCGTTTGATGTAGAACCGCCACCTTTTTTATGGGCAAATAATTGTAAATTCATAGTCAATAACATAGTCTGCACCTCCTATTTCTCAGTGATTGTTTTTATTTGAATAAATTCAGTATTTTCGTTCTCTATTGATTGTAAACCTAATAAAAGATTTTCTAATAGAATTTGGGCAATATTTTTTTGTTCCTGATTGACAGTTGTTAACATCTCGACATAAAGGTAGCCACCTTCTACATCGTCAACTTCCACAATCGGTTCAAAACCTGCTAAGGCATCAATCCCATTGACTGTGCTGATTGCTAAGGCAGAAACTGCCGCGCAAACCACATCGCTACCATAAGGACCCGCTTCAGCATGCCCGGTTAATTCGAATGAAACGATTCGGCCGGAGCCTGTTCGTTTAAAAGAACCTTTAATCATTGATAGGCCTTCTTTCCTGTCAACAAGAGAGATTAAGCGTTGATTGCTTCGATCATAACTTTTGTATATGGTTGACGGTGACCTTGTTTACGGTGAGAGTGTTTTTTAGGTTTGTATTGGAAAGTCACGACTTTCTTTTGTTTGCCGTGTTTTTCAACAGTTCCTTCAACAGTTGCGCCTGCAACAGTTGGCGCACCAACTTTTGTAGATTCGCCACCTACTAAGATAACTTCGTCAAAAACAACTTTCTCGCCAGCCTCAACGTTTAATTTTTCAACGTAGATTGCTTGACCTACTTCAACTTTCACTTGTTTACCACCAGTTTTGATAATTGCGTACATGCTATACAGCACCTCCTTCTTCTAGACTTAGACTCGCCATCCCAAGTGATGATTGCTCATGCTTAAAAACTTGTTCTGTGCGGTTGTAGCTGTGGAGACCACAATTACAACACTAACTATAATAACAGAACCAGAAAACCTCGTCAATATAAACTCTCTATTTTCTTCACTTTCTCTCTCCAAAAAAACTTCTTCTGTTATTTAAATTTCCGATTGACTTTCTAACACTACTTCCATTATAATTAGCTTTGTTGTGTTACAACTATTGTCATAGTAGCTCAGCAGGATAGAGCATCCGCCTTCTAAGCGGACGGTCGGGGGTTCGAATCCCTCCTGTGACGTAACGATAACAAAAGCGCCTCTTAGAAACCCTTGTTTCTAAGAGGCGCTTTTGTTATCCCAAGTTCATCCTAAACTAGTTTAACTTTCTACCAACTTGAAGTACCTCCACCTCCGCCAAAACTACCACCTCCGAAACTGTCACCGGAGCCATCATCAGAAGAACCCTCGTTGCTTGTAACCCACCAATCATGACGATTCACATACATACTGGTCTTTTTTAGTTGCCTGTCAGAACGTGAACTTGCTAGAAATTTAGCAATAGACACATTTCCATAAGCAAAACGCATATCATAGTATTCAGGATACGTAGTTTTAATAAATCTTATCGGATAGAAGGAGTTTGAAGCTTTTTTGTTGGTAATCTTTTTCTCTCTAATTTTTTTCCGCAATAATTTTTTTTCAATTTTATAGTGCTGGTTGTCTAAATCGTTTGCTAATTGTTTTAATGATTTTGATTTTTCTGAACTTACTTGCTGGATATCTTTTAAAAACCTACGGATCATAGAATCCAGGTGCAATCTATTTTGTAAGCCAACACCTATTGATTTTATATAACCAAATAAGAAAAAGACCGGAATCAAAAAATAGACCAGACTAACCATGGGTACTAAAGAGTCTTCGTCTTCTAAAAATGTCAGAATCTCTGTGATTAGTGTGAAAACTGTCGAAGGAAACGACTGCTCTGATAAACTAACTTGAACATAAATAATCAGAGTCACCGATACCAAAAAAGGATGTTTTAATAAAATCGAAAGAGGAAACAAAATAATTTTTAGGTAAGCAGGTATTAAGTTATCATTAATTCCACTAATCCGACACGCAGGCAGTTTCGTTTCTGGAACTTTTTCCCAATACACTTCACCTATCCAAAAACGCGGTAAGTAGATCCATGGTTGATTCACCTTCCAAAAACAAGCACACATAGAAGAGCTTCTTAAATCTTTCCACTGTGCAACATAATTATAAATAAATTTCTTTGGTGTCACCTCGCCAAATGCAAAATCCATATCATAGTATGCGGGAATTATTATCTCTTTTTTCGAATTTTCAGGATATAAAATATTTTTCTCCAAACGCGCCTTGGCAGCTTTAAATTCAACTGATTGTTCTCCTAAAACAATTGCCTTAGAGGAAATACCGCCATTATAAAACATAGCTACATCTTCCTTATAGCGATTTGCCATGTCAACTAGAGCCAAGCGGGCACTAAGTTCTTTCCCCGCATTACGTAATTCCCATAAAAAATACAACATAACAATAATAAAAACTATAATTAGCCAAGGCTTTAACGACCTTCCTATTCCTAATAAATATAACCAAATTTTCTGCAAAAAACTAATCTTAGGTAGCGAGGTCGTTTTAGACATAGTATCAGTAGTAAGTAGTTCCTTAATCCGAGTGGTGACAATATGTATTCCTGCATTAAAATCCTTTAATTTATAAAAATCTTTCACGGTACTATCTGTTATTTCATCGGTTAAACTATCTGGGATTATCTCTTCAAGCCCATAGCCTACTTCAAGTCTTGCTTGCCTGTCTTTGACAGATACTAAGTAAATCACTCCATTATTATAAAGTTTATTTCCGATACCTAATTTATTACCTATTTGATTAGTAAAGCTTTCAATCGTTTCGTTTTCAGGAACTTGCTCAACTGTGATAACCATTAGTTGTGGTTTCGTTTCCGTCTTACTAAGTTCTTGATTAATTTTTTGTACATTATTAATGACTTCTTCGTTCAAAATTTGTGCATTATCTGAAACAAAAAGATGATTTTGATTAATTTTTACTACGACATCGTCTGTTGGAGCTGAATAAGTCCTTTCAAATCGTTTTAAGAAACTCATTCCCAAATAGATCCCTATTAAAAGAACAGCTAGATAAACTAAATTCTTCATTATAATACTTTTTACTTTTGTTTTTCGATACTCCCCCACGCTCATTTGTAATTTTATCCCTACTTTATTTTTCCCATACACTGATTTTTTCTCCCTTCCACTCCTACCGAATATTCTAGCTCTGATTTTCCACAGAGCTAAATAAATTTTTTTGTATTAAAAATTTATTTTCTTAATAGTTAGTATACCGAATATAGACGTTCAAATCTTTATCTTTTTAACTAAACTTCTGTTAACACGCAAAAAAAGAACGTAACGCTTAGTTGATAAGCGTTACGTTCTTTTCAGATAACTAGTTAAACAAACACAAGAATAGTGATTTTTACAGCTCGTTTTCCAAAATCTCAATCCGCTCATCAAAACTCAACTCTTGATAGATTTGATGGAGCATCCACATGTACCCATACGGATCAACAAACAATGAATTTTTGAGCGCTCCTTCCATCATTTCAGTAATAGGCTGTACTTCTTGACAACCGTTTTCCATTGCCAGTTGATGTGTCTCTTCAATATTTTCTACTGTTATATTAAACCAGATAGTATTGGGATGTTCTTGGGTTGGTGCTTTTAACCCATATTCTTCATTGGCATCTAACATGTGAAACCTCGTGCCATAAAGTTGAAAAACCGCTTCATTCATTCCGATAGGGTATTCGGTTGCTTCCACTACCTCTATTTCAAACACCTTTTTATATAAGGCAAGCGCCTTAAGGCTATCACTAACAATAAAATCGATTTCTGTCCCTTTAATCATTTGTTTTTCCTCCTTCAAAGCTACTAACTGTTGATTAATTTTTTTAATCTTTTGCTCCTCCATTTGAATTAAATGTCGCGATTGATCTCGTTTTCTTAACAAAATAGTTTCCAAAAAAGAAGCATCCTTAAGTTTTCTCAAAGTTTCCGCCATCTCTTCAACTTTAAACCCTGAATCTCTTAACAGTAAAATTTGTTTCAATAAAGGAATTTGATGTGCACTATAATAGCGATATCCTGTTTTTTTATCAATTTCATTTGGAACAAAAATTCCTGCTTTTTCATAATGACGCAGCATCCGTGGGGAAATATCCATTAACTTGGCAAATTGCCCAATTTGATACATAGAGTCTCCTTTTCATTCAATTGATATTCTTATCATAAACCTTGACACCATGTGAAAGTCAATGAAAAAGTTTCTATATAAATACAAATTAGTTCACTTAGCAATTGCTATAACTGGATAAAATTCGAAATGCCTTAACTTACTAGCTCTAAGGATCAAGATAGACAGCGAGACTAGTTCAATTCAAAAGCTCGACTAGTATTAATTAACATAAATCCCAATTTCTTGAAACTAAACACTGTTTCCGTTCCAAAAAATCGGTCACAACTTATTTTTTTGAAGTCCTGTTTGTATCTCGTTGTGGCACTGGATATTTCACCGCATTTTTCTTCAACTTTTCTTCGATAATTTCGTCCAAATCAAACCCTAAATTATCAGCCATCATGTAGGAGTAAATGAGAACATCAGCCAATTCTTCTTTGATTCGTTCTTCTTGTTTGATGCCTTCTTCTGCTGTTTTCCATTGAAAAAGTTCTAACAATTCTGCCGCTTCTAAACAAATTGAGAGCGCCAAATCTTTTTCATTATGGTGGGGGCGCCAATTTCTTTCATCACGAAATTGATTAATTTTTTCCATTATATCCATCTGTTCCCCTGCTTTCTTATTCATTTGATGGCAACTGAAACCCATCGAACGTTTCACCATCATAGTATTTTAATAACTGTTCTGTAGACAATAATGAGGAAGTTATTTTTTCCTCTTCAACAACTGCTTGATTCTCTTCTCTATACAATAAATAAGCCTGTAAAAGCTGTTGGTAAAGTTTTTTTCGTGAAGAGGCTTCCGCTGAAAGAAACGTTAATTCTTTTAAGTGTCCGCGATAGACAGGCAAATCATCAACAAATTCGATTGGTAATTCTACTACAGTTAACTGAAATTCTTCAAAGACTTCTTCGTACATCTGTCATTCCCTCTTTCTGTCGATATTGTTTTGGGGTCATGCCCATTTCTTCTTTAAAACGTTTATAAAAAAAGGCTTTGTCTTGATAGCCGATTCGTTCAACAATCGTTTGAATCGATAAATCTGTTTGCTTCAAGTAGTTTTTCGCCAATTGGATTCGGTAGGCTAAGACAATTTCCGTAAACGTTTTGTTTGTTTTGTCTTTTAAAAAATTCGATAAGTAATTCGGATGAAAATGAAATTTAGCGGCGACTTCTGCTAAAGTGACATGCGCAATCTGTTGCTCAATATACGCTAAAATCACCTCAACACGTTGATGATTCGACAAATAATTATCTTGCATCTTTAAAGCTTCTCTAGGCAGTTGACCTAGTTCCACCACTAGCAAAACAAAGGCCGCTTTGGTCACTTTATTATTAAAATAGGCCATTTTCACAATTTGTTTCAGTAATAATAGCGAATAGACGTGAACATCCGAATTTGGCTGGCTGGCAAAAACGAAATATCGAGGAATGTTTTCAAATTCACTGCTAGCAATTTCTGTAAAAAAACGATACATGACTGGTTCTTCCGCCAGCTGATTTAAGAGCGTATCAAGAAAATAGTGCTTTTTAAAATAAAATATAATCATAGACATCCCTTGCCCCTGATAGCTAACCGAGGTGGCCTCATTGACAATCATGACTTGGCCAGCCGAAAACGAACACCTTTGTTGATCCAAATAAGCATTGCCATCTTGCTCTAAACAATAGAGCATCCGAATAAATCCTTTCGGAACGTCAATGGTTTCCGAAGATGCCAGCATAAAGCCCGCAATTTCTCGATGCGAATTTTCCTTAAATTGCGCTACTTCATTCTCAAGAGAATTGGTAGTGGTTAAATAACAATCTAAGGTCTCTAAAAACTGATAAAATGCTGCATATTGTTCTTCTTTGCTTGCCAATTAATCACCTCATAATACAACACTTTTTACTTTACTCCCTCTATTTTTTTCTTTGGCGTTTCCTTCTATACTAGATACATGGTAACACGAAAAAAGAGATTCAACAGTTTTTAGGAGGAATTTTTTATGAAAATTAGTTTTATCGGTGCTGGAAATATGGCATCCGCCATTGCCAAAGGTGCGCTAAAAAAGCAATTTATTGCCGCAGAAAACCTTTATTTTTATGATATTCAAGTCAAAAAAACCGCCGCTTTTGCACAAGAAATTGGTGCACATGCGGTTGCTTCGCCTCAAGAAGCTATTACAGTAGCTGACTTAGTTATTTTAGCGGTGAAACCGCAATTCGTTCAAGCAGCTTTACTTGAAGCGAAAGAAGCAATTTTAGACAAGCAACCGTTAATTGTTTCCATTGCAGCAGGTACGACTATTGCAGAATTGTATCAACTGTTTGAGACTACCCAACCGCTCCGTCTCGTTCGTGTGATGCCCAATATGAATGCATTGATTGGCGCAGGTGCAGCAGCTGTTTGTGGCAACGCTTTTGCATCCCCTGAAGACATCCAGACTGTTTTATCGTTGTTTCGAGCAGTTGGCCAAGCCTGGGAATTAGAGGAACAGTATTTTTCGATTTTTACTGCTATTGCAGGTAGCACTCCTGCGTATGCTTTCTTATTTATTGATTCGATTGCCCGAGCAGCCGTTAAAAATGGTATGAACAAAGAGTTAGCCTTAGAAATTGCCACACAAGCTGTACTAGGCAGCGCTCAAACTTTGGCAAATAGCACAGAGAATCCTTGGACTTTAATCGACCAAGTCAGTTCTCCTGGTGGAACCACGGTTGCTGGGATTGTCGAATTAGAAAACAATGCGTTTATTTCAACAGTCATCAAAGGGATTGAGGCCACCATCCTTCGGGATCAAGAATTAGCCAAACAAGACTGAGAAGAATAGTTACATGAGCGAATAAATAAGAAAAAGCGCTGAAAATTCAGCGCTTTTTCTTATTTTAGTTGAATGAGTAAGCCAAAATGATCACTGACTATCGGTGTTTTCCTACCATCAAAAATTACTTCATATTTTCGTACGTGCCACTGTTTTGGAACAAATGCGTAGTCAATCCGCAAGGCTGCTTCATTTTCTTCCCAGCCATCTATTTTTTTCTCTACTGTCGCTTCACCGCTTGTTTCTTCCGCTACAACAAATGCATCTTGAATCGGCAAGTAACTATTTTCCACTAATTGATAGCCAGCTGTACCAGCTGGGTTGTTTAAATCGCCTAAAATGACTAACGGTTGTTGCCCCGTCGCTAAGTATTTCTCTAATTGTAGCCATTCATAGGCAAAACCTGTACAGGGTGTTTCCCACCAAGAAAAGTGACCAGAGACAACAGTAAGCGTACCTTTTGAACTCTCTGTCTCCGCTACTAAGATTTTTCTTGTTCGATAATTCGTTGGTTCTTGGCTTTCTGAAATAAGGAGAGCTTCACTAGTCAACGGACATTTCGAAAGTAGTGCGTTCCCTTCTTCATAAATAGCATAACCAATGTGGCTCATTTCCCAACTCCAATAATAGTGTTGGCCTTTTTCAGCTAGATATTGAACGATTAGATATGCAAAATTATCTTCATGGACCGGTGTTTGGGTCGCTACGGGACAAAAAGTAGTTAACTGTTCTAACGGCACTTTCTTGGAAGCGACTTTCTGATTCACTTCTTGTAAGGCAATTATTTCACTTTCAGAAGATAAAATCACCTTGGCAATCTCCTCTAATTTTTTTAATGGTTCTTCTTCTAACCAGCTATGAGTATTGATTGTTAAAAGATTCATCTTTTCACCTTCTCTTACATGTGATTAGGTCTGTGAGTGGGACAAAAATCACTTTGGATTTTTGCTTCACGCGCAAAACCTGATAAACGGCGGGAACAGAACCAACTCCTTCGGAAATAAGCCGAAATTATCCAAAAATTAAAAAGCAATTTCCGGAAATTCCTTCTTATTTCTCGGAGTTAAACGGTTCTGTCCCGACCTCATACCTAATCATTTAAATTTCAATCTGTCCGATCACAGTTCCCGCAGTGGCGGTTCCTAGTTGATTAATAACTACTTGTTCCACTTTGTCGCTGTTTGTAAAAGCGACAATAATCGTTGTTTCTTTGCCAGCTTGTTCAATCACATCCAAGTTCATTTTAGCTAGTTTCGTCCCAGCTTTCAATGATTGTCCTTCTTTAACAAAAGATTCAAAAGCAGGTGTTGCCATTTCGACTGTATCAATCCCCATATGGACAAGTACTTCAATACCTTCTTCTGTTTGTAGCCCAATCGCATGTTTGCTTGGGAAAACACTTAGAACTTTCCCCGAAATTGGTGCCACCACTTCTCCTTCTAGAGGCTTAACCGCAAATCCATCCCCCATCATTTTTTGTGAAAAGACAGGATCATTGACTTGCGCCATTGGAATAACTTCCCCTGTCGCCACAGCCACGAAATCTTTTTTCTTGCCTAAGAAATTCGTTGTTGGCACTCCTGTTGTACTTTCTGCTATAACTGGTTCTGGAATGTCAACGCCGGAAGCTAGTAAATCTTCAATATCGGATTTTAAAACATCGGCTTTTGGTCCATAAACGGCTTGAACGCCATTATCTTTCACAATCAAGCCCATTGCACCTGCCCGTTTCCACGCCTCTTCCGAACCGACTTTTTCTCGATCCTTTACACTGACACGTAAGCGTGTCATACACGCATCAACTTCTTTGATATTTTGTTTACCGCCAAGTAAGTAGACAATTTGCGCGATTTGCTGATCGACGACGCCTGAACCAGCCGCGCCAGATGCGATTTCTTCGCCGTTATCATTGTCATAGTTTCCATTTCTTCCAGGTGTTGCGTAATTAAATTTTTTAATTAAGAAATTCGCTAAGAAATAAGTGACAACACCAAAAATGATGACCATTAAAACAAAATTGATTAAATCGCCACCTAAACCAGCTTTTATTGCTAGCGGTGTTCTTGTTAACAATTCAATATTTCCAAACGAATGCACACGCAATGGTAAAATATCAGCCATTGCAAAAGCAGCACCTTGGATTACGGCATAAATCACATAAAGCGGCACTGCAGCAAACATAAACATGAATTCTAACGGCTCTGTCACACCAGTTAAGAAAACAGCTAAGGCAGCAGAAAAATACATTGATTTATATTTAGCTTTTTTATCTGCATCGACATTACGATACATCGCCAAAGCCATCCCCATTAAAATCCCTGAAGAACCAATCATTTGGCCTACTTTGAATCGAGCTGGTGTCCAATTTTCTAAGACAAACTGATACTTGCTCATATCACCAGCGCCTTTAAGATTCACTAAGTCTGTTGCCCAAGCCAACCATAAAGGATCTTGACCAAAAACTTGGGTTCCAGCTTGTGCGCCAGATAAAATTTCATACGTTCCACCTAATTGTGTATAGTTGATTGGAATCGTCAACATATGATGTAACCCAAAAGGTAATAACAAACGTTCCAACGTTCCATATAAGAATGGCGCTAAAATAGGTGCACTATCTTGAGATTGCGCAATCCATAACCCAAAATTATTAATTCCCGCTTGAATATTTGGCCAAATAAGTGCTAATGCAATTGAGACAATTGTAGACCACAAAATAACGACAAATGGGACAAACCGTTTACCATTAAAAAATGATAGCGCATCTGGTAATTTCCGATAATTGTAATACTTGTTGTAAGCCATCGCACCGACAAAACCAGCAATAATCCCTACAAAAACACCCATATTTAATGCCGGAGCTTCTAAGACACTTGTAAAGAATCCCTTCACCATAATCTTGGTGCCAAATAAGGTATGCGTGAAAGCTTGTTCATCTGCCAACATTTCATTTGTTACACCAAAAATGGCTCCAGTAATACGATTGATTAAAACAAAAGAAATCCCCGCTGCAAATGCGCCACCTGCACGATCTTTGGCCCAACTGCCACCTATTGCTAACGCAAATAGTAAATGTAAGTTGCCAATAATTGCCCAACCGATACTCTCCAGAACTCCGCCTGTTGTTACTAACAAACCTAAATTAGGATCGATTAAGGGAAGCGATTTCCCAATACTAATCATTAAACCCGCTGCGGGCATTACTGCCACAACGACCATTAAAGCTTTCCCGAATTTTTGCCAAAACTCAAAACTAAACATTTTTTTCATTCCTGCCACTCCTTACGCAATCGGTTTCGTTATGTTGCCATTATATACTCCTGTTTCCTTTTTGTAAATGCTTTAATTTCAAAAATATTGTGGAAAACAACTCTCTACTACTTAATCCCTTTTTATTTCGTCTTTTAATAAAGCAAATAAAGCTCCTTCTATCCTACCTTTGTTTCAGCTTTTATTCATAAGATTACACTTTTTAAGCATTGACTATTGACTAATGCAATCGGTTGCGTTTATGATAGACCTATCAATAAAATCACTGAGGGGGATTCTCATGAAACAAATCAAACGTTTATTCCAAATTGATCCTTGGAAAATCCGTACTACACACTTAGATAAAGAAAATTTACGTTTACAAGAATCATTAACGAGCATTGGCAATGGCTATATGGGGATGCGGGGAAATTTTGAAGAACACTATTCTGGCGACCACCATCAAGGAACCTATTTAGCAGGTGTTTGGTATCCAGACAAAACACGTGTTGGTTGGTGGAAAAATGGTTATCCTGAATATTTTGGCAAAGTGATTAACGCAATTAATTTCATCGCAATGGACTTACAAATTGATGGACAAACAATTGATTTAGCCACTACACCTTACGAAGATTTTTCTTTAGAATTAGACATGCAAAATGGGGTCCTTTCTCGGCAATTCACCATCCAAACACCGAAGAACAAAGTGCGCTTCTCTTTTGAACGTTTTTTAAGCTTAGAAAAAAAAGAAGCAGCTTACATCCACTTAACAATTGAAATGCTGGAAGGTACAGGCACAATCACTCTTCACTCAAAATTGGATGGCGATGTTCAAAATGAAGACAGCAATTATGAAGAACATTTTTGGGAAGAAAGAGCTATTGAAACACAAGAAACACTTGGCTTTGTTACGACTAAGACCATTCCTAACAATTTTGAAATAGAGCGTTTTACAGTGACTGCAGGTATGCGCCATTTCATCGATGGAGCCTCTGTTGTGCCTACATATACACAACAGCCCTTGGCCTTAACCGCAGAATTGACAGTGTCTTTAAACGAAGGCGAAACGACCGCCATCACAAAAGAAGTGCTTGTCGTTACCAGTCGTGATGTGCCAGAAACGCAACAAATCACACGAGTAAACGAATTATTTTCAGAAATGACCACCTTGTACCCTGAAGCAAAAGCTGGGCAAGCTGCCGCTTGGGCAAAACGTTGGCAATTAGCTGATGTTGTTATTGAAGGAGATGACGAAGCCCAACAAGGCATCCGTTTTAATCTTTTCCAACTTTTCTCAACCTACTATGGCGAAGACGATCGTTTAAATATCGGACCAAAAGGCTTTACTGGCGAAAAATATGGTGGTGCCACATATTGGGATACTGAAGCATATGCTGTCCCACTTTACTTGGCGTTGGCTAAGCCCGAAGTTACTAAAAATCTACTGAAATATCGCCACAATCAATTGCCTCAAGCCATTCATAATGCCCAACAACAAGGGTTAAAGGGTGCGCTTTACCCAATGGTTACTTTTACTGGTGTCGAATGTCATAATGAGTGGGAAATCACTTTTGAAGAGATTCACAGAAATGGTGCGATTGCTTATGCGATTTATAATTATGTCAACTATACAGGAGACGAAGATTATCTAAAAGATGCTGGTCTAGAAGTACTTATAGCAATCGCTCGTTTTTGGGCAGATCGGGTCCACTTCTCCCAACGTCATAAACAATATATGATTCATGGCGTAACGGGGCCAAATGAATATGAAAATAATATCAACAATAACTGGTATACCAATACCATCGCTGCGTGGGTTCTACGTTACACCCGTGAGTCTTATTTAAAATTCCAAGAAGAAACAACGCTCAAAATTGCAGACGACGAATTAGCTAAATGGGCAGACATTGTAGAAAATATGTACTTCCCAGTGGATAACGAATTAGGCATTTTTGTACAACATGACACTTTCTTAGATAAAGATTTAATGCCAGTTTCTGATTTACCACTTAGTGAGCTGCCTTTAAACCAACATTGGTCATGGGATAAAATTTTGCGGTCTTGTTTCATTAAACAAGCCGATGTTCTTCAAGGAATTTATTTCTTCAATGACGCCTTTTCTTTAGAAGAAAAACGCCGGAACTTTAATTTTTACGAACCAATGACTGTCCATGAATCTTCCCTTTCACCAAGCATTCATGCTGTATTAGCTGCTGAATTAGGCATGGAAGAAAAAGCAGTGGAAATGTATCAACGAACAGCGCGCCTTGACTTAGATAATTACAATAATGATACAGAAGATGGCTTACACATTACCTCAATGACTGGTAGTTGGCTAGCGATTGTGCAAGGTTTTGCCCAAATGAAAACGGACCATCAACAACTAAAATTTGCACCCTTTTTACCAGCGACATGGACAGCCTACTCATTCCACATTAATTATCGGAATCGTTTACTATTTGTTGAAGTTGCAGCAGACCAAGTGGCCTTCACTTTACTCGACGGCCCTGCAATTCCATTAACTGTTTACAATCAAGAATACACATTAAAAGATCGATTAGTTTTACCGATCAGAAAGGAAGAAGTTCATGTTTAAAGGCGTTTTGTTTGATTTAGATGGCGTTATTACTGATACAGCAGAATTTCATTACCACGCTTGGAAAAAATTAGGGAACGAAATTGGAATTTCCATTGACCGTGTTTTCAACGAACAATTGAAAGGTGTAAGCCGTGAAGATTCTCTGCAGTTACTGTTAAAATACGGAAAAAAAGAAGGCACGTTTTCTTCTGAAGAATTTGCCCAGTTAGCGCAACGGAAAAACGATTATTACTTGGAAATGATCCAAGCGATTACGCCTGAAGATGTCTACCCAGGAATTCTTTCTTTATTAACGGAATTACGTGCGGCCAATATTAAAATCGCCTTGGCTTCTGCAAGTAAAAATGGGCCTTTCCTTTTAGAAAAAATGCAATTGACGCCCCTTTTTGATGCCATTGCTAACCCAGCAGACGTTCAGGCAGGCAAACCCGCTCCAGATATTTTCATTTTAGCTGCGAAAGAAATTGATTTGACACCAGCAGAATGTCTTGGCATTGAAGATGCCAAAGCTGGGATTCAAGCGATTCTTGCTAGCGGAGCGCAACCTGTTGGCGTTGGCCGCAAAGAAGAGTTAGGCGAAGGGGTGCCCATCGTGCCAGAGACGAGCGCTTTAACGTTTGATTACTTAAAAAAAGTGTGGCTTGATCATGAAGGATAATCGTATCACCGTAACCGATATTCCAAACACAAACTTAAAAAAAATTACTTTGAAGAACGACTTTTTAGAAGTCGTTCTTCTCAATTATGGCGCGCGCCTCCATCAACTTTTGATGCCAAACAAAAATAATCATTGGGAAAATATCCTTTTATCGTATGATTCGTATCAAGATGTATTAAAGGATCAAAGCTTTTTTGGCGCCACTGTTGGACCAGTTGCTGGACGCATACGTAATGGCCATTGGCAAAATGGAATATTAGAACAAAACAGCGACGGTCATCATATCCATGGTGGCTCAAAGGGGTGGTCTTTTCAATATTGGACAGTCGAGCCCTTTGAAAAAAAGGATATCATTGGCGTTTCCTTTCATTTAACCGACACCATTTCTGGCTATCCTGGACCAATTAAGGCCACCATCACCTACCAGCTAGAGGATAATCATTTACGAATGATCAGTACTGGACGGAGTAAACAGGAAACACTTTTTAATCCTACAAACCACGCCTACTTTAATTTATCTGGCGACGGAAAGTTAGACATTCTGTCACATTTGCTATCTTTGAACTGTCAAGGTATGTTAGAATTAGACGATAATAAGCTGCCTACTGGACGGATTTTACCAGCTTCTGAACTATCCATACGTTTTAATGAACTGACACCTATCGAAACAATCCTCCAACGCTATCCAACTGGGTTAGATGATGTTTTCCCCTTAGTTGGCTCTGACTTAAGACAGCCACAATTATGCTTACAAGAACCTACTTCTGGAAGAAAAATGACGATAGCAACAACGAACCAAAGTATGGTATTATTTTCTACGACTGGTTTTGAGGCTCCTTTTTCTATTAATGGACAAGCGATGCATTCAAACTATGGCTTAGCAATTGAACCACAAGAGTATCCAGACATTGTTCATCATCCTCAGTGGGGCTCTATTTTATTACCAGCTAATAAAAAGCAAACCTACCAAACGGTTTATCAATTTAACCTTCTATAATCACTAAGAAAGGCGTGGCAAAAATGGCAATTACAGTAAAAGATGTCGCTAAGAAAGCGGGGGTTGCAACTTCAACCGTTTCGCGTGTCATTAACGATCATCCAAGTATTTCTGAATCGACAAAAAAGAAAGTGCGAAAAGTCATGGATGACTTAGGCTATGTGCCAAATATGACGGCACGGAATTTGGGTAAACGAATTTCAAGTGCCATTGGCGTAATTTTACCTCCTTTAGATTCGAAAGAACGGTTAGGGAATCCATTTTATTTAGAAATTATGGAAGCCATCAACGAGGAAGCCCGTCTTTATGATATGACTACTGCTATTGCAACTGCCAAAAGTTTTGATGTACTATTGGAAAACGTTAAAAGAATGCATCTTCAAAAGCAAGTGGACGGTTTTATTCTTGTGTATTCAGATAGTAAGGACCCCGTCATTGATTACTTATATGAAAATAACATTCCCTTTACTTTAATTGGTCAACCTTACCAACATGAAACGGAAATAGTTTACGTGGATAATGATAATCAATTATTAGGGAAACAAGCGACGGAATTTTTAATTGAAAACGGCCATAAAAATATTTTATTTGTGACCAATACAACGCATGAAAGTTTGTACTTTGAACGTTACTTTGGTTATCAAAAAGCAATGATGATGCAAGGATTAACTGTTTTACCAAGCGTTGCGTTAGAAAAACCTGAAGATTACATGGCTTTCGATGATATCCTTCATCAAAATAATGCCACGGCGTTGGTGGTGATTGATGATATCTTTGCTTTGCGGACGATGCAACTTGCGCAAATCTATGGTTATCAAGTTCCTGAAACGTTATCCATTATTAGTTTTAACAACTCAATCTTTTCAACATTGACACATCCTTATCTAACAAGCATTGACATCGACACGTCAGAATTAGGTCGAATGGCGATGAAAAAATTATATGAATTAATCCACGAAGAATTGACGAATGGTGTCCGTCTCGTTATTCCTCACAAATTAATTAAGCGTGAAACAGTTATTCCTATTCATTAAAAAAGAAGCGTAAGCAGTGTTAAACTGCTTACGCTTCTTTCTATGTGTACGCTCTTATTCGTATGTATTACTTTTATAAAATAACTTTTTGCGAAATTTTTTTCCAAAACGTTTCTTCTTTTGCATCAAATTGAGCTGGTTCCCCGTCAGACAATTTTTCATTTAATAATGATAATTTTTCTTGATGTTTTACATATTCGTCTTTTTTTATTAGCTCTAAACGATACGCACGATCCAAGATCGACTCTCGATAGTTAACATTCATTTTCGTTGCCTTCGCCATTTCTTACATTCCTTCCCAAAATAAATTTTCATTTTTTCGTTAAATTCTTCTATAATTATAACAAAAATATCAGAAAAATAAATATGAAACAAACGATAATTGCGAAAATTTTGTTTTTTCATGCAATTATCGTTCGATTATTTAAGAAATTAAAATTATTAACCAATAATTAATCAATCAGCAAACGCATTAAATGAACATCTAAAAATTCACCTTGGTCTGTTTTGGCGCCTCGAGGCATAATTGCTTCTGTTTCAAACCCTAATTTTTTATAGACGTGAATCGCTCGTTGATTGCGATCCTGTACCGTTAATTCCAAGCGACGAATAACATGACTTTCATGCGCCCAGCGAATAAGTTCTTCCATCAGGATACTGCCCAGTCCATAGCCCCAGTACTCTTTTAAAATACTAATGCCAATTTCACCAATATGCTCCATCCGCTTTTTAGAAGAAGCAGACACAGAAGCGGTCCCAATGATCGCTTTTCCCGCTAATGCCACCAATAAAACATTATTTGGTGATTCATAGAGTGTTGCTAGATTTTCAGCCAATTCTGTTGTCGACATGGCCATTCCTCGCTCATCCATTACCAAATAGGGCGTTTCACTCCCAATTTTTGACATCACAGATAGTAATTGATCCGCATCAGTAGGCACTGCTTCTCGAATAGAAAATGTTTGTTCAGTCATATTCGCGAGCCTCCCACGTTTTCAGAATCTCTGCTATTCTTTCTTCTGCCAATGGACCAGTTCCACGGAATTCAAGAACTCTCTTGTCAGCTTCTTGAGAATCTTTATTTAAAATAATTTCTAAATAATCTTCTGGCAATTCTTCTTCAATCAAGCTGCCCCATTCTACAACGGATAGCCCATCTCCTTCAAAATACTCATCTAACCCTAATTCATCCGCACCCTCTTCAACACGGTAAACATCCATATGGTATAACGGAAGTCGTCCTTGTGGATATTCGCGGATAATCGTATAGGTGGGACTTTTAATCATTTGGGAAATGCCTAATCCTAAAGCAATCCCTTTCGTCATTGTCGTCTTACCGGCCCCTAAATCACCAGTCAGGACAATTACATCACCAGCTTGTGCCTTTTGTCCAATGATTTTAGCAATTGCTTCTGTTTCCAATGGATTGTTCAGGACAATGTTCATTTTTTTGCCTCCCATCTGCAAGAATCTATGTATGAAAGTATACCGAAAATTCAATAAGTTGACTAGTGGCAGCTTCAAAAAAATAAAGTTGAGGCCCAAGTGTCCTGGGAACCTCAACTTCTACTTTGCTTATTTATCATGCTTCGACATAGTTAATTAGTCGTTCATTAATGTTTGAGCAGCTGTAATGATTGATAATTTATAAACATCTTCTTCGTTTGCACCACGTGATAAATCAGAAACTGGTTTGTTCAATCCTTGTAAGATTGGGCCAATTGCTTCAAAGTTACCTAAACGTTGAGCAATTTTGTAGCCAATATTTCCTGATTGTAAATCTGGGAATACAAAGACTGTTGCTTCTCCAGCAACTTTTGAGTTGGGCGCTTTTAATTGTGCAACAGAAGATACATAAGAAGCATCAAATTGTAATTCACCATCAATCGCATATTCAGGTGCTAATTCTTGCGCAATTTTTGTAGCTTCAGCAACTTTTGTTACTTCTGGTGCTTTTGCAGAACCTTTTGTTGAAAAACTTAACAATGAAACTTTTGGTTCAATGTCAAATAATTCAGCTGTTTTGGCACTATCAACAGCAATTTCAGCTAATTCTTGTGCAGTTGGGTTCACGTTAATCGCGCAGTCTGAGAATAAATATCTTTCTTGGTCACGACCACGAATCATTAAGAAGGCACCACTTGTACGGCTTACGCCTGGTTTTGTTTTAATGATTTGTAACGCAGGACGAACTGTATCACCTGTTGAGTGGATAGCACCACTAACCATACCATCAGCAATACCCATGTAAGTTAACATAGTACCGAAATAGTTGACATCTTTTAAAATTTTTTCAGCATCTTCTTTAGTAGCTTTTCCATTACGGCGTTCAACAAATGCTTCGACCATTTCATCCCATTTTTCATAATCATTTGGGTTGATAATAATAAAGTTTGATGTGTTGATTCCACGAGCCATAGCAGCATTTGCGATATCTGTTGGATCACCAATTAAGATTGGTTCTACTAATTCATCAGATTTTAAGCGGGCAGCAGCACCTAAGATTCTAGGATCTGTTGCTTCAGGGAAAACAATTTTGATATTACGGCGTACGACTTTAAATTTTAAGCTATCGAATAATTCCACGATAAACCCTCCAGTTTTATATTTACAAAATCCATCATACACTATTCTCAAAGAAAATAACAGTTTTTTCTAGCTGTATTAGTCAAAAAAACCAATAATCCGATAAACTTTTCACAAACTAACTCTTCTACACTATAACAGCATACACTGTTACACTACACTGTTTCAGGAAGTTGCCAATCAATCGGCGTTTCCCCTAAACGTTCTAGAGCAGCATTCGCTTGAGAAAACGGACGTGAGCCAAAAAAACCACGATGCGCTGACAATGGACTTGGATGTGGCGATTTGATAATCACATGCCGAGTCGTATCAATCATTTTAATTTTTTCTTGAGCTGGACGTCCCCATAAAATGAAAACAACGGGTTTTTCACGCTCATTCAACTTTTCGATAATGACATCTGTCAGTTGCTCCCACCCTTTACCTCGATGGGAATAGGCTTGACCTGCCCGAACGGTCAACACAGTATTTAATAATAACACGCCTTGTTTGGCCCAGCTTTCTAAAAAGCCATGGTTGACGGGTTGGTACCCTAAATCAGCTTGTAATTCTTTGTAAATATTCGCAAGAGATGGCGGCACTTTCACACCTGGCTGGACAGAGAAACTTAGTCCGTGTGCTTGATTGGGTCCATGATATGGGTCTTGTCCCAAAATTACTACTTTTACTTCTTCAAAAGGGGTTAGTTCTAACGCTGAAAATAAATGATACATATCTGGATAAATCGTTTGTGTCTGATATTCTTTTTTCAAAAATTCCCGCAATTCTTGATAATACGGTTTTTCAAATTCAGCAGATAAAACGGTTTGCCAACTATTGTGAATAATTTCTTTCATAATGCTCACTCCTTCGCTCTCTAAGCATAACGAATTTCTCCAAACCTGACAAGAAATTTCTGGGTACTTTCTCTTGGAAAAACGTGGTAAACTATAGGTAAGCTTTAAATAGATAATGAGGTGTAGAGAATCGATGATTAAATTAATTGCTTCAGATATGGATGGAACACTTTTAGATGCAAAAATGAGCATCACAAATGATAACGCTTCAGCAATTCGCGAAGCGGAACGTTTAGGAATCGAATTTATGGTTGCTACTGGCCGCGCATATACCGAAGCGAAACCCGCGTTAGAAGAAGCTGGAATTGACTGCGCTATGATTACTTTAAACGGCGCCCAAGTGTTCGACAAAGATGGACACTCACTTTTCACGGCTGGGATCGAAAAAGAAACAGTAACAGAAGTACTAACTATTTTGAGTCAACACAATGTTTACTATGAAATCTCTACAAATAAAGGTATTTTTTCTGAACATCAAGAAAAAAGAATTGAAAACTTTGCCGCTCATATTGCAGAATCCATGCCCCATTTAACTTATAAAGTGGCGATCGCCATGGCTTCAGCACACCTATCTTTATTGCATATTACCTATGTTGATCGTTTAGACGACATTTTAAAAGATGATTCGATTGAAGTCCTTAAAATTATTGGCTTCAGTATGGATGGGCCGAAAGTATTAGGTCCTGCTGGGATGGAAGTAGAAGAACTAGATGATTTGGTTGTTACCTCTTCTGCGCTTAATAATATTGAAATTAACCACCGCCTAGCACAAAAAGGGATTGCGGTTGCGCGCGTCGCTAAAGAACGTGGGATTCCCGCTGAACAAGTCATGACTATTGGTGATAATTTAAATGACGTCAGCATGATTCAATGGGCTGGGGTAAGTTTTGCAATGGGCAATGCCGAACTGGAATTAAAAGAATACGCTAAATATGAAACAGCCACTAATTTAGAAAATGGTGTTGGCGAAGCCATCCTGCGTGCAATAAGAGAAGATTTGTAATAAGCACTACCAGTTACAGCACTCATTTATATATAGAAAGGAGATCGTGTCGTGTCTGAATTTTTTATTCAAGAACAACAGTTAGGAAAAGTTACGCGAACCATCGTGAAAGACCAAGCAGGCCGTTCACTTTTTCTATTGGTGGGGCGCTGGGGCACACGAGGAGATGCGCTTTCTTTATATGCAATGAACGGAGAAATTTTAGCCAGTATTAAACAAGTTTCTTGGACTTTTGGTACACGATTTGAGTTATATCAGCGTTTTGAAAAAGTGGGTACTCTACGGAAACTGTTCAATTTGAATGCTGATTTCTATTATGTTCAAGGCCTTCACTGGGCAGTTGTTGGGGATATCAAAGCGCACCAATATTCAATTTATCAAGTCCATAAAAAAATCATGTCAATGGATAAAACCATGCTTTGTACAGGCGACTATTTTGTTTTAACTGTTGCCAATGATGAGGACGCACCGTTGTGCATCTGTATAGCAGCTGTCCTTGACTACTGGTTATATAATAAGAAAAAACAAAAAACTTCCGATGATTTTGGATTAGATTTTGATCCTTTAACGGATTAATGAAAAATAACGAAGCTAAAGTGATTGACTTTAGCTTCGTTATTTTTACACTTCTTTTTGCATATGATTGTATAAGTGACCACTAATAGTCATTGTTGTGACATCTTTAAAGCCTTTGCTTGCGTATAACTTTCTCGCCCCAGGATTGTCAAAGTCAACATTTAGACCCAAGGCTTGCTTCCCGCTAGCTTTGGCTACTTCAGGTAAAGCATCTAATAACTTAGAACCAATGCCCATTCCGCGGAAACGTTCATCCACAGAAATCGTGTCTAAATACCATTCATTAGGCAAGGTTTCTTCTTCAATAAATAGCCGAACATCTTCTGCTAAGCCATGTTTTTTAAAGACTTCTCTTAAAGGTTCATCAATAATCTTTTCATCTTCCGCAGGATAGCCGACAGCAATCCCTGCAACTTCACCTGCATGTTCATAAACTAAAATTCGTTGATAGCCATAGCGATAGGTTGGATACGCCGTTGCCTCTGCTAATAGGTCAATCATTTGTTCTTCTGAGACTTCTTCTAAAATTGGTAACTCCATATCTTTTAAAATGACTAAGACCAGCCGAGCAATCGCTTGACCGTCTTCTTTTGTTGCCGAGCGAATCATTGTAATTCTCCTTTACATTTAACTAAAAAAGAACTGGCTACTATCATTACTGACTTAGCCAATTCCTTTTATCTTGTCTTTAGTATAACAAATTTATTATTGAATTTCTACTGTAACCTGACGTCGTCCCCAAAGACGGCATTGGTCTACTGAATCAAAATGAACATCAATAATATTTCCTTGAATAGCGCCACCTGTATCTCCAGCAATAGCAAAGCCATAACCAGAGACTTTCACTAATGAACCTAGAGGAATTACACTTGGATCGACTGCAACTACATTGCTTTCTTTACTTAAGTCAATACCAGTAGCACTTAGATTACTTGCACCAGCTTCGCGCCAAGAATAAGCAGTTGATTCCATCTGAAGCACACGACCAGAGCCAGTTCCTGGTGTTGATGATTCGCCTGTCGATGATTCTGGCGTTGATGACGATTCGGATGAACTAGCAGAACTTGAAGATTCAGTGCTACTGCTTTCCGTACTTGTAGAAGAGCTTGATGCTTGACTGCTTGACTCTTCAGCAGCTTTGGCTTCTAGTTTAGCCGCCGCATCTGCTTGCGCTTGTTTGTCGGCAGCTGCTTGTTTCTTCGCTGCTTCTGCTTTGGCAG
Source organism: Enterococcus sp. DIV0167 (assembly GCF_050541555.1). Lineage (NCBI taxonomy): Bacteria > Bacillati > Bacillota > Bacilli > Lactobacillales > Enterococcaceae > Enterococcus > Enterococcus sp. DIV0167. The sequence goes on along the minus strand of NZ_CP172933.1, from coordinate 700,730 downwards.
TTTCTGCCGCACGTTTTTTCTGTGCCTCAGCTGCTGCTTTTTCGCTGACTAAGCGTTGTTGCTCTTTCTGTTTGTCTGTCGAAATTTGAGCCAATAATTCTTCATTATTCGCCATTTTTTCTTTTAACTCAGAGACTTTATTATTCATTGAAGAAGCTTCAACTTGTAATTTCTCTTCATTTTGCTTTAAAGTTGTTTGCGTATTTTCAACTTTTTCTTGTAATGCAGCTAACTTTTCTTTTTCGCTAGTTAAGCTTTCAATCTTTTCCCGTTCAAAGTTTTGTAAAACGGTCATGGCGTAGGCCCGATTAAAGAAATCTGATAAATTTTCTGCATCTAATAAGGCTTGCCAAGTACGTTGGTCGCCATTTAATTGAATATCCTTCATACGATCGCCAACAGCTTCTTTACGACGAGAAATATTTTTTTCTGTTTTTTCTATTTCCTCTTTCGAAGTTTTCAACGTATCTTCCGCTTTTGAAATTTGCGTTTTTAAACGTTCGATTTCCGCATATTTAGCATTTACATCGTCTAAGGCTGAATTGATTTCTTTACTAATTAACTCCCCAGATTGTTTCGCTTGCGCTTCTTTTTCTTGCAATGAATCAAGTGATTCTGCTGCAGCAGCGACTGGAAGTCCAAAATTGATAAGCATCATTGTTGTTAAAAATGGTATCAACTTTTTAACCTTCACTAAATCCAACACCTTTCCTAACTTATCTAAAACACCTACTCATTATACTAGTCAGGAGGGCTTGTTTTATTTCAATCATGTTACAATTTATTACAATTTAAATGCAACTCTTTTTTTATCCTGCGTTTATTCATTAGTCCATTTCTATCTCAATTCTTTAAGAATTTCTTAAGACGCCTTAAAAACTAGCTTTTGACGATTTTTCTTTTTTTCATCTCATTAGACCATTGATTGAAATATTTTGTAATATTTTTTGTTAATTATTGGCCCTTTTTCTTCAAATCTTCTAAGAGATGCCGAACTTCTTTGGAATTTTTAATGTTTTTTAAAGTTAGTTTTGGGTAATTGTTAATAAAACGACGTTGTTGGAAATTTAACCGATTTTGGAAATGCTCTTTTTTGGTTCGTTCTTTTAACTTCTGCCAATCAGCTGTAGCGATTTCCATTTTTGTGTTCAACCGTTGCTTAAATTCTTGTTGGTTCGTTTCCAACGTTTGGCCCATCTCGGTAATAAGTTTTTTGAAACCTTGCATGTTCAGCAACGTATAAATTAAGTCAAGCCCCATTACAATCACTATGCAAAGGGCTAAGTAGTTGCCAAAGGTTGCTTGTAAAAAGCTGACAACTTTGGCGATTTCTGGTTGAATAACTTTGACAATCAAGACACACCCCAATCCCCAAAAAAGAGAAACCGGTAAAGCCACACGACCGTTTAAATTAAAAGGTACATCATGATAATCCCACCAAGAGGCATGGAACAGTTTTTCCAAGCCATAACTAGTGACATATTCTAAAATCGTCACTAAAACAGCCGATCCGACATACAATACCAAGAGATTGTTCTCGAAGGGTTCCACAAAATAGAGAACGCTTAAGACCCCAAATCCATAAATAGGACAATAGGGCCCTACCAAAAATCCTCGATAAACAAATTTTTTGGCTTTTAATGAACAATACACTGTTTCCCATAACCAGCCGATAAAGGAATAAATAAAAAACAACAAAATAACCTGACTCATTTTTTCCACGTTTCTGTCACACTCCACTTCTTTGCGCTTTTCTTCTATTTTAACAGAAGTTGAGAAAATGTAGCGAACAACTTTCTTTCATTGAAAGATTAGGCTACAATGAGAGCAGCAAAGGGAGGAATCTTATGTTTGGTTTATTGAAATACGCAAAAAATTATCGAAAACAAATTATCCTCGGTCCAGTCTTCAAATTTTTAGAAGCTTGTTTCGAGTTAGTCTTGCCCTTATTCATGGCTCACTTAGTCGATGTCGGTATTCGTCAAAACGACCGACAGACTGTCATAGAAATGGCCCTCTGGATGCTTGTTATGTCGTTAGTTGGTTTATTTTTTGTCATGATTTGTCAATACTATGCTTCAGTCGCTTCGCAAGGTTTTGGGACGGAGCTAAGAAATCAATTAATGAAGAAAATTAATCAGCTTTCACACAAAGAATTGAATAGTTTTGGTACAGATACCCTCATCACCCGGATCACAAACGATATCAACCAGCTTCAATTGGCTTTAGCGATGTTTATTCGGTTGGTCATTCGGACACCTTTTTTAAGTATCGGTTCTGTGGTCATGGCTTTTTACATTGATGTGCAGATGGGCTTTCTTTTCCTATTACTTTTACCAATTTTTAGCCTTATTCTCTTTATTATCATTAAAGTGACTGTGCCTTTATATCAAAAAGTCCAAGAATATTTGGATCGGTTAAACCGTCAAATTAGTCAAAATTTAAGCGGTGTCCGTGTAATCCGTGCGTTTGCTAGAAAGGAAACAGAGCAACGACATATTGATAAAGCTTCAGATGATTTAGGCGATATTTACATTCGTGTATCGAATGTCTCTGCTTTATTAACGCCTTTAACCACTTTGATTATGAATGTTGGAATTTTATTTTTACTTTATTTTAGTGGCTTAAAAGTTTCTTTTGGTTCCTTGCAACAAGGGGAAGTTTTAGCATTGATCAATTATATGAATCAAATGATGCTCGCTTTAATTGTTGCTTCTAATCTCGTGGTAATTTTTACGCGAGCCGCCGCTTCCGCAAACCGTGTCAATGAGGTTTTAACTGTAGAAAGCCAGTTAACAGATACACCAGAATCAGCAAAAACATCTCCACAATTTGGTGATATTACCTTTGACCATGTAGATTTTCGCTATGAACCAGAGGCCGGTTTGGCTTTGGAAAATATCAATTTTACGATTCCTAAAGGCTCAATTCTCGGCATCACGGGACCTACCGGCAGCGGGAAAAGTACCTTAACCCAACTCATTCCCAGATTTTATGATGTGAGTGCAGGAAACCTTTTTATTAATGGTGTAAATGTGCGCGATTGGCCGCTCTTTACTTTACGCCAACAAGTTGCAAGTGTTCCACAAACTGCCGTCTTATTTACAGGGACTATTCGAGAAAACTTACAATGGGGCAAACCAAATGCAACTGATGAAGACTGTTGGGAAGCATTAGCTATCGCCCAATGTAAAGAATTTGTTGAACAATTAGACCAAGGGTTAGACACGCCTGTTAACGAAGGCGGAAAAAACTTTTCTGGTGGACAAAGACAACGGTTGACCATTGCCCGTGCCTTGATTAGGAAACCGCATTTACTTATTTTAGATGATTCCTTGAGTGCCCTCGACTATCAAACAGATTTGAATCTGCGCCGTGCTTTACAAAAAGAACGAGCAGAGACAACCGTTATTTTAATTTCACAACGCGTGAGTTCGATTGCAACGGCGAATCAAATTTTAGTCCTAGATAGTGGAAAAGTCGCTGGCCTTGGCACCCACGAAGAATTACTTACTTCTTCTAAAGAGTATCAAGAAATCGTTGCGTCACAGGAGGAGGATACCCATGCAAACTAAAAAAATTCATTTTGGTGCCTTCTCACGTTTTAAGCCGTATTTACTACGCTATCCAAAAGAAATTATCGGCGCCTTAATTCTAGGAATTCTCAGTGGTTTTTCGACTGTCCTCATGACTTATTATATAGGTAAATCCGTTGATACAATGGTTGGTAAAGGACAAGTCAATGCTGCGCAACTCATCAAAATTTTAGGTTTATTAGCAGGGATTTTACTCGTAACCGTTCTAAGTCAATGGCTGATTCAACGTCTCGGTAATCGCGTGTCTTATTTATCGACCACACAGCTGAGAAAAGACGCCTTTGCCCATTTAAATCAATTACCGTTAAGTTATTATGACCAAACGTCACACGGAAATATCGTCAGTCGCTTTACCAACGATATTGACAATATTTCAATGGCTTGCTCGGCTGTCTTCAACCAATTATTTTCTGGCATGGCCACCGTCGTTGTTGCTTTGCTCTTTATGATTCGGCTAAGTCCCCTGCTCACATTAGTGGTTCTTATCAGTACGCCGATTATTTTTATTGTAAACTGGCTTGTTGCAAAAGCTTCACAAAAAAACTTTGCTGCACAACAAACGATTGTTGGTGAAATTTCCGGCTTCGTTTCAGAAATGGTTGGCAACCAAAAAATTGTTAAAGCCTTTCAACAAGAACAAGCTACGCAAGAAACATTTGAAGCATTGAATCAAACGTTGTATGAAAAAGGACAGAAGGCTCAGTTTTCTTCCTCCTTAACCAACCCACTTTCTCGATTTATCGACCATTTATCTTACTTATCGATTGGATTAGTCGGTGGCTTGTTAGTTTTAAGTGGCAATCCTTTAGTCACAGTTGGTGTTATTTCCAGTTTCACTATTTACTCTAGTCAATTTTCTAAACCTTTTATTGAACTCTCAGGAATCACCAACCAAATCCAAGCCGCCTTAGCTGGATTGGAACGTACCTTTGATATGATGGATCAACCAGTTGAACGTCCTGATGCCCCGAACGCAATTGTTTTGAAAGAAGCGCGAGGCCGTGTTGAATTTAAAGACGTTGATTTTTCTTACACGCCGACGCGACCTTTAATCGAAAACTTTAATTTAATTGCTGAACCAGGAGAAACAATTGCCATTGTTGGGCGAACTGGTGCGGGTAAATCAACATTAGTGAATTTGTTAATGCGCTTTTACGAGGTCGACCGTGGCCAAATTACGGTCGATACTCACGACATTACTCAAATTACTCGGGACAGCTTACGAAAAAGTTTTGGTATGGTTCTCCAAGATACTTGGCTATTCGATAGTTCCATTCGGGAAAATTTAACGTACGGGAATCCTGAAGCCTCTGACGAAGAAATTATAGAAGCCATGAAAAAAGCCCATATTTTTGATTTCGTCATGCGTTTACCTCAAGGACTAGATACCGAGATTGGTTCCCAAGGCGTTAAAATTTCTGAAGGACAACGACAATTAATGACCATTGCACGCACGATGATTAGTAATCCGCCGATGCTTATTTTAGATGAAGCGACCAGTTCAGTTGATACATTGACCGAACAAAAAATTCAGGATGCTTTTTTACAAATGATGACTGGCCGGACCAGTTTTGTTATTGCCCATCGCTTAGCAACAATCAAAAGTGCTGAAAAAATTCTAGTTATGGATAATGGTCAAGTGGTTGAAATTGGCACCCATGACGAATTATTGCAAAAAGAACAGGGTTATTATCGTGACCTTTACGAAGCGCAGTTTAATCAAAAAGCACAATAAAAAAGAGTCACTTTTCTGGGATGATGAAAAGTGACTCTTTTAATTTTAAATTTATTGATCTAATTCAGATAATGGTTTTCCAAATAAACGTTTAAAGGGAATTTTATTGCCTAAATAATAAGTGGCAATTACTTGAATAGGAAAGAAAATAACTGTTTTAATTAAGCGTGGTACCCACCAAGCAAAATTTGCTAGATTGACGCCATACATTAAACTTAACCACAAAGGAGTTAAAATGATATTAATTAAAACGGTGACCAACAATGTCGCCAAAATCACTCGTTGCCATGTCATTTCTTTCTTATAATAGAAATAACCATAAATAGCACCAGCCAAAAAGGCATTTAAAGTAAACCCAGGAAAATAGCCTGCCTTTGGAAAAAGCAACATTCCTACCACATCAGCCACCGCCGTGCCGATTCCAGCCCAAAAAGGTCCGAAAATCATCCCAATCAATGATTCTGGGATAAACGTGAAACTGATTTTTAAAAACGTTGTTTCATACGCAAAAAAGCGTGAAAAGACAACGACCACCGCAATGAGTACGCCCATTAACGCAATGGATTTTGTGCCAAATTTTTTCTTTGTCATTTTTAGCATCTCCTCTAAGAGCTGCTACATGACGAACCATGCAGCGAATGCGAAAACAAAACCGCGAACATTAAAAAGCTGAACGTGTTGTTCTGATGATAAGCAAAGTAAGAACCTTTGCTTTCTAGCAACACACTGTTTATGTTCTTCGTCCAAAAGGCAACATCCCATCCTTTTAGCACTTAACGCTTTGTCTCCTACTCTGTTATTTTATTTGGACAAAAGTCCTCATAAAATATACCACAAAATAGTCAAAATAACCATTAAGGTTCTCTAAAAAGCTAACGGTCGACGGTCCCCTTCATGGATAACCTCACGGAAGTCCGCAAACCCCGCCTCGACACCTCTCAAAAGAATTTCAGCACTGCCGATATTGGTCGCTAAAGGAATTTCATAGACATCACTTAGACGAATCAAAGCCGTCACGTCTGGTTCATGCGGTTGCGCGGAAAGAGGATCTCTTAAAAAAATAACTAAATCAATGTTGTCTTCTGATATCATTGCGCCAATCTGTTGATCCCCACCTAATGGCCCCGATTTAAAGCAATGCACGGGTAAGCCAGTTGCTTCCATCACTTTCATGCCTGTCGTTCCCGTTGCATACAATTCATGTTTTTCTAAAATATGTTTATAAGCGGTTGCTAGTTTGATCATTAATGTTTTTTTACGATCATGAGCGATTAAAGCGATTTTCATGTTATCCAACTCCTGTCTTTGTTATATTATAACAAAAGTTTATCGATAAATCCGCTGAGAGTGTTTGCCCTTTGTCACCTTGACGAAAAAGTCTTCTTTTTCTTGTGCAACTCTCCCTTGCTGAAAGATAGCGTTTTCATTTAAACTATGAGTAACAAATCAAAAAGAAAAGAGTGACGTATCAAATGGTGGAAATGGCGCTTAGAAATGTGTATAAAAAATATGACAATGCAGAACATTATTCTGTTACAGATTTTAACTTAGAAATTACAGACCGTGAATTTATCGTCTTTGTCGGACCTTCTGGTTGCGGTAAATCAACAACATTGCGAATGATTGCTGGCTTAGAAGATATTACTGAAGGTGAATTATCAATTGGGGACAAAGTCATGAATGACGTTGCACCGAAAGATCGTGATATTGCCATGGTTTTCCAAAACTATGCGCTTTATCCGCATATGACTGTTTTTGATAACATGGCTTTTGGTTTAAAACTAAGAAAATATGATAAAGCTGAAATTAAAAAACGGGTGGAAAATGCTGCGGATATTCTGGGCTTAACAGAGTACTTACAACGTAAACCTGCGGCGCTTTCTGGTGGACAACGCCAACGTGTTGCACTTGGCCGGGCAATTGTCCGTGATGCCAAAGTCTTTTTAATGGATGAACCTTTATCAAACTTGGATGCAAAATTACGTGTAGCCATGCGTGCTGAAATCGCTAAACTACACCAACGTTTAGAAACTACGACAATTTATGTGACACATGACCAAACCGAAGCGATGACCATGGCTGATCGAATCGTAATTATGAAAGATGGCTTTATTCAACAAATTGGTTCACCAAAAGAAGTTTACAATACACCAAAAAATATGTTCGTAGCTGGGTTCATCGGCTCACCTGCCATGAATTTCTTCAAAGTTACCTTAAACAATGGGGTTATTTCTAACCAACATGGCTTAAAACTAGCAATTCCTGAAGGAAGAAACAAAGAGCTTGTTGAACATGGTTATGAAGGCAAAGAATTAATTTTCGGTATTCGTCCAGAAGATATTCATAGCGAACAAGTGGCTTTAACGGCAATGAAAGATGCGGTGATTAAATCTGAAGTCGTTGTTTCTGAATTATTAGGGGCTGAATCCATGCTTTATACAAAAATTGGTGATACAGAGTTTATCTCAAAAGTAGATGCTCGTGACTTCCACCATCCTGGTGAAATGATTGACTTAGCTTTTGATATTAACAAAGGACATTTCTTCGACCCTCAAACAGAAGAAGTCATTAAATAAAAAAATCTCGAGGCATCCGTCGCAATGACGGATGCCTCGATTGTTTCTCTTTATGCTAATTTAACCTTCTTCTTTATCACTTTGGGTTGTTTTGCTTCTGTAAAAGTTGGAATATCTACATGTTTACTTAAGGTACTTGCTAAAAAGTAGGCAATACTGAAATCCACCAAACTATGAATTAATCCACCAACGCCCATCAAAAGAAAAATAGAATACATGAAGCCGGCTGTATAATAGGTTCCTGGCAAGTTGCCCATTGTGTAAAATACAGAAACAACCACTAGCTCGGCAGCGGAATGAATCACTCCAATTCCCACGTTAAACAACTGTAATTTCCCATTTAACAAAGTGAATTTCCCCTCTTTATTGATTAAAATTTCTGGATGCTTTTGTAAAATCACTGCGCCAATGACTGCAAAAATCAAATGAGATAAGGCCCGCAAAGCAATAATCGGTGTTGCGGATAAGAAAAAACCAAAACCTGTTCCTAGACTAACCGCAATTGCCACCACTGGAGAAATAAACATGGCAATAAAAACTGGGACGTGACTTGCTAACGTAAAACTGGCTGGACCAATGGTAATTCTTGGCATAACCATTGGAATGATAATCCCCATTGCAATTAAAAGTGCTGAAATTGTTAAACGTTTTACTGAGTTTGTTTTCATTAAAACTGCCTCCTGAAGGTGTCATGACACCTTTTGTTTTTCTCAAGTGTAGCTGAACAGCCGCAATGTGTCAAGACACATAAAAGAACTTTCTGTTATTTCTCATAAATAACAGAAAGTTCTTTTTTATACTGGTTTATTTTTTTCTAAAGCATTACTTAGACGAGCGAATTCTTCTAAAGACAATGTTTCACCACGTCTAGAAGGATCAATTTCTGCTTCAGCTAGGCTCTCTTTTAGCCAAGCTACCGTTTGTTCATCTTTCCCATAAAAATGCGTTAAGTTATTCCACAATGTTTTGCGTCTTAATTGGAAACTGGCTTTGGTTAATTTGAAAAATTCTTTTTCATTGGTCACTGTCACCGCTGGTGTAGCACGGCGCGTCAATTTAATAATCGCCGAGTCAACATTGGGTTGCGGCACAAAAACTGTTTTTGGCACAATAAAGGCGACACTTGCTTCCATAAAATATTGGACAGCAATTGATAATGAGCCATAAGCTTTCGTTCCTGGTTTAGCAGCAATTCGATCAGCGACCTCTTTTTGCATCATCACAACCATTTCGGCTACATCTAAAGAAGATTCTAAAAAATGCATCATAATTGGCGTAGTAATATAGTAAGGTAGGTTAGCTACCACTTTAATCGGATACTTCTCTTGAAAAACTTGGTTGGTTGTCTCGACCAAATCAGCTTTTAAAACATCCTGATGAACCACTGTCACATTATCATAGCGACTTAAGGTATCCGCTAAGACAGGAATCAAGCGATCATCAATCTCAAAAGCCACAACTTGTGCTGCGTTCATCGCTAATTGCTCTGTTAATGCACCAATTCCAGGCCCGACTTCGACAACATTTGTCTGCTGATTAATTCCCGCTGTTTCTACAATTTTTCTTAAAATATTAGGCTCTGTCAAAAAATTTTGACCTAAACTCTTTTTAAATGAAAATCCATGTTTTTTTAGTATTTCTTTGGTTCTGGATGGTGTGGCAATTTCTTTATAGTCCGTCACGCTTGTTCCTCCATGTAGTTATTCTTCGTTTGCAAGTTCTTTTAAAATACGTGTCATGCTTTCTTTCAATTCTGCTTCTGTAATCCGAAACATGCTTAACCGTTTGACTAACTGTTTGCTATTTGTATAGCCAATTCTTAGGTCATCTCCTAATAATTCACGGTATTTTTTGGCATTTGCTCCCGCTATTAAACCATATTCAACTAGTGTTTGTCTAGGAATTTCTTGATAGTCTTCATCAGCTTGAACAGGTGTTACGACTTTTTTTAAGGCTTCAATAATTGCTTCATCACTAGCATGTTCAACCCCTAGGCTACCGCCATTTTTTTTAGGCACTGCAACTTTTCTTGATAAAAAAGCATGCTTTGCATCAGGAACGACTTCCATTATTGTTTTACGAATTTTTTCGCCCGAATAGTCTGGATCTGTAAAAATAATCACGCCTCTCGTTTCTTGTGCGTGTTCAATTTGTGTCAAAATTTCATCATTGATAGCAGAACCAATCGTTTCAATCGTATCCGCTGCAACTACCTCTTGAATGCGGCGTGTGTCGTCTTTTCCTTCAACGACAATGATTTCTGCAACTTTCATTTTTTCCTTCATTTATCTATCCGAAACAAGCGATGAGCGTTGACTCTCGTTTGTTCTGCCACTTCTTCAAAGGTTAGTTGTCGTAATTCAGCAATTTTTTCCACTACGTATCGTGTATAGCCTGGTTCATTCCGTTTACCACGATAAGGAACGGGAGCTAAATAGGGTGCATCTGTTTCCACCAACATTCGTTCGAGTGGTACCGCCATCGCCGCTTCTTGAACATCCAATGCCTTTTTAAACGTTACGACTCCACTAATAGAAATATGCAAACCTAAATCTAAAAATTTCTTCATCCACTCAGCATCGCCACTGAAACTATGCATGATTCCACCAATATCTGAAATTTTTTCATCTTTTAAAATTCGATAGGTATCTTCTAATGCCTCTCTCGTATGCACACTAAACGGTAAATTCATTTCCCGAGCAATCGCAATTTGACGGCGAAAGACTTTTTCTTGCACCTCTTTAGGATCCTCCATCCAGTAATAATCAAGACCGATTTCACCTAATGCGACAATTTTTGGCAACGTTAATTGTTCTTGTAATCGTCGTTCAACCTCTGGCGTATAGCTACCCGCTTCTGTTGGATGCCAACCAATAATACTATAAATATTGGCATATTCCTGACTAAGTAAAAGAGATTTTTCAATCGTTGGTTCATCAAAACCGACCACGGCCATCTCTGTAACACCCAATTCTTGGGCATGTGCAATCGTTTCTGGAATATCATCATTAAATTGTTCTGCATTCAAATGTGTATGTGTATCAAAAATCATTATGATTGCCTCCTTTATCTCCTCTCTACTTTATCATATTTCTTGAAAAATCTGAATGACTAGGCGACAAGATTCGCCATTTCCTCATAAACAGCGCTTGCATTTATGCTAAAAGTAACGTATACTATTCAGTCATGTTATTAAAAGGAGGAATCTCCATGACCGATGAAAAAATTTATGAACAACAGCATTTAACAACGGTTTATCATGAGCTGCAAGCGGCTAAAAAAGTTTACGAAGAGCAATTGGCGAACACAATGAAAGATGGCAAACATATGCTAGAGGAATTTGGTCGCGATTCTAAGCTGAATTTTGATAGTTATGCCGATAATCTAGAAACGTTTGCCATGTTGGAAATGAAGAACCGTGAAATTGATCAGTGGAACTTAAAAAATGAAGCAACGGCTAAAAATTTAGACAAAGTGAAACGCCTATTACAAGTTCCTTATTTTGGTAAAATTGGCGTGACTTTTGAAGACAGCCCTGAAGAGCCAGAAAACTTTTATATTGGCGTAAACGATTTTACTTCTTTAGAAGAAGAAACGCGCATTCACGATTGGCGCTCACCGATTGCTTCGTTATTTTATGACAATGTTTTAGGGAAAACAGCCTACATGGCACATCAACAAACCATTCCTGTACAACTTGATTTGAAAAGACAGTTAATTATTGAAAAAGATCAATTAATCAACTATTTTGACACAACCATTGCGATTCAAGATGATGTGTTATTGCATTCTTTAGAAGAAGATGCTTCTCCTTACATGAAGGACATTACGACAACCATTCAACAAGAACAAAATCAAATAATTCGTGACGAAACGCAGCCACTCCTACTAGTCAACGGGATTGCTGGTAGTGGGAAAACGTCTGCGATTATGCAACGGATTGCTTATTTACTTTATCAACATCGAGCAGAAATTACAGCGGATAATATTTTATTACTTTCACCAAATTCAACATTTATTGATTATATTTCTCAAGTTTTACCGAATTTAGGCGAACGAAATCCCTTGAATTTGACTCTTTTACAATTTTTGCGCTTCACTACCAAAGAAGCATGGCCAATGGAAGAAGAAACGGACTATTTCGAACGCATTACTCGCTCTGAGGCAACGGAGCAAGAGCACGTTATTCGTTCAAAAGAATTTGCAACGTTTCTTTTAAGCAATCCTGAAAAAGCGGTTGTGCAGCCACATTTTTTCCGTCCTTTAACTTTTAAAAAGCAGACCTTATTTACTTCAGAAACAATTTTTAAACTTTATCAAGAAACACCAGCTGACTTGAGTATTCGCCAACGAATTTCAGCCACAAAAGAAAAGTTAACCAGTCTTTGGACACGGTACTTATTAAAACAAGCCCATTCTAAAAAAATGTTGGATCAATTCCAAGATTTAACAGAAGCTGAACAAGTTCGTTATTTTGGCACAGTGATTACCGAAGATAATGAAAAACATCTGGCTGATTTTGCTTTAAAACGTTTGAAGAAAAAATATCGCTCTATCACTGCCGCTATTAAAAATGATGCTTGGCTAGATCAATGGGCCTTTTTTGAAACGTTTTATTCTTTATTCACTGAAAAATCGTATCAAAAAGAGACAGCTGTTTTCACAGCCGATGAAATTGTGGCCCTTATTTTGGTGAAACATGCATTTATTGAAAACCTCGCCAACCAGCAAATGGCTTTTATCCTAGTCGATGAAGTCCAAGATTATACAGAAGCCCAATTATTATTACTGCTGACACTTTTCCCTAAAGCTAGTTTTACTTTAGCTGGTGATGAAAATCAAGCCATTTTTAATACAGCCATTGAATTTTCTGAAGCCCATGATTTATTGGTTAACGAAACCAGCCGTTCTGTTGGAACCTATCAATTATTAAACAGCTATCGTTCAAGTAAAGAAATTACACGACTCTTCCAAACATTAGGCACTCAACCAGAGCAATTAACCATTGTGCCCATCCGGCATGATGGAGAAAAGCCGACATTTATTCCTTGTGACTCTGCGTCTGACTATCTTAAAGCAATCGTCACTTCCATTGCAACTTTTGATCCGAAAGAAAGCACCGCCATTATTACTAAAACTTTTGCAGAAAAAGAACAATTAACAAAAGAACTTAGTGCTTCTCTTTCATTGGAAGAACATCCGTCACTGCAAGTTTTATCAATTGATATGGCAAAAGGTCTAGAATTTGATAATGTAATTCTTCATAACCCAAATGTTAATCGTTATTCCGACAATAAACGAGATAAAAAAATCCTGTATACTGCTATTTCTCGTGGAATGAAACGGGTCATTTTACCTTATACCGGCACACTTTCTGAATGGTTTACACCTTACTTGGCAGCCCGGTAACTGAGACTTAAGGCGGATTTTATTTTTAGAAAAACCACTTATAATAGACGAGTAGGTACTGCTTTTTAATTAGCAGACCTACTCGTTTGTTGTCTCTTAAGTTGAGAGGAGCGTGATAAGGTGAAACAATCACCTGATTTAGAAAATTTTTTAAAAACCTCTATCCAAAAAAATGTAACTATTGAGCGAAAACAACAAAACCAAACCATTTGGCACTGGCTACTACTTATTTTATTTGGCTTGCTAACCTTTGGCTCACTGACACAGCAGTTACTCCTAATTGGCTTGTTTACACTTATTGCCGCTATTGTTAAAGGTCCCTTAATGCTCGTCTGGGGAACCATCTATTCGGCGTTAGTGGCTTTGTTTCCACCTTTTGCTTTAGTCCTATCTTTACTTTTTTTTATAATTAATTTAGGCACCGTTATGAAAAGTTGGCGTATTACTTTAACAAGTGCTTACTTTTATCTAATTCCTTTAGGTTTTAGTCTCTTGAAAACGACCGACTGGGTATCAACGCCTTATTTCCTGACAGGCTTGGCTTTGTTAAGTATTTTAGGGCTGCATTTTATATTAGAGTGGCTCTATAAAAATAATAGCTTAGGCCGTTTACTCACGTGGCAAATTATTAGTGTCCCTTTTTCACTCTTACTGATCATTTTACCAAGTCGTCTAACGAAAGGCCGTTTTGGTAAAAAACGAATACCTAAAAAAGTGAAACTCTAAAATAGAAAAGCCTAGGAAAAATCGCAAATGATTTTTTCTAGGCTTTTCTTCGATTCTTTTAATTTAAAAATTCGTTGATTTTCGATTTTAGGACGTCGATAAAACTGGAGAAAGAGAGTTCATTTGTTTGTGAATATGTCCAATGAGCCAATAACAGAAAAACTAAAATAACCAGTATCGCAACCACTAAAAAGGTTCTAATTCTTGCCCTTCTTTTTCTACGTTGAACTGTTAGCCGTGCTTGTTCCCTTACTCTCATAGCTTCTAAATAATACGGACGCCATTTAGGATCATTTTTTCGTTGCTCATAAAACTTAAATTTATGATAAGCCATCAAACTTCCCCCACATCAAATCACTTTTCTTCTAGTATACAAAAAAAGTAGTAAATATAAAAGGTTATAATTCACCTTTTATCTTTACTACTTATGCTTTTATGCGATTCCTGCACCATTTGGCATTTCTTTTGGTGCTTCAACAATTTGAAGTTTCCCTTCTGGTGATTCAGCTGAAAGAATCATTCCTTGGCTAATTTGACCACGCATTTTTCTTGGTTTTAAGTTAGCCACAATGACTACTTTTTTGCCAATTAGCGCAGCTGGATCTGGATAAAATTCAGCAATACCTGAAAGAATTTGACGATGGTTTTCATCTCCAGCATCTAAACGGAATTGCAATAATTTATCTGCTCCTTTGACTTTTTTACAGTCAATAACTTCGGCAACTTTTAATTCCACTTTATCGAAATCATCGTACTTAATTTGTTTTTCTTTCGTTGAAACTAACGTTGTTTCTTCTGGATTCCATTTAATATCCTCTTCTGTAGCACTTTCGCTTTGGGACATTTTCTTTTGAATATACGTTACTTCTGTTTCAATTTCTAAACGTGGGAAAATAGGTGTTCCTTTACTTGTTACTGTTACGTCTGTTGGGAACTCACCAAAATGAATATTTTCCATGTTCATTGTTTCTGGATCTAAGCCTAATTGTTCGAAAATTTTCCCTGGTGTTTCTGTCATGACTGGTTGCAATAAGATTGCCACAATTCGTAAGCTTTCCGCTAAATGGATCATGACACTTTCTAATTCGTTGCGTTTCTCTTCTTCTTTAGCCAATACCCAAGGCGCTGTTTCATCAATATATTTATTGGCACGAGAAACTAGCGTCCAGATTTCTGCAATGGCCGTGTTAAATTCCATTTTTTCCATTGCTTCATGATATTTTCCAATAACATTCGCCGCAGTTGTCGATAGTTCACTATCAAATGGGGTAACTTTTGAAGCATAGGCTGGTACTTTGCCATCACAATATTTATTAATCATCGCAATTGTTCGATTCAACAAGTTTCCTAAGTCATTAGCTAAATCATAATTTAAGCGAGAAACGAAATCTTCTGGTGTAAAGACGCCGTCACTACCAAATGGAATTGCTCGTAATAAATAATAACGTAACGCATCTAGACCGTAGCGTTCTACTAACATTTCAGGGTAAACAACATTTCCTTTAGATTTAGACATTTTTCCGTCTTTCATCAATAACCAACCATGTCCAAAGACTTTTTTCGGTAATGGTAAATCCAAGGCCATTAACATAATTGGCCAATAAATCGTATGGAAACGCACGATTTCTTTCCCAACCATTTGCACGTTCGCAGGCCAATATTTTTGGAATAATGAATCATCTTCTGAACCGTAACCTAGTGCTGTAATATAGTTTGATAACGCATCAATCCATACGTAAACCACATGTTTTGGATCATTTTTTAATGGAATTCCCCAAGAGAAAGTCGTTCTTGAAACGGCTAAATCTTCTAATCCTGGTTTGATGAAGTTATTTAGCATCTCATTTTTACGAGATTCTGGTTGAATAAATTCTGGATGTTCTTCGTAATATTGTACCAAGCGATCCGCATATTTACTCATGCGGAAGAAATAGGATTCTTCTTTAACTAATTCGACTTCGTGACCACTTGGTGCTTTCCCACCAATGACATTGCCTTCATCGTCACGATATACTTCAGCTAATTGTGTTTCAGTGAAAAATTCTTCATCAGAAACTGAATACCAACCTTCATATTCTCCAAGGTAGATATCTCCTTGTTCTACTAAACGATCAAAAATTCGTTGCACGGCTGCCATGTGATAATCATCCGTTGTCCGAATAAATTTATCATAGCTGATATCTAATGTTTTCCATAATTTTTGAACATCTGCTGCCATTTTATCAACGTACTCTTTTGGTGTCACATTCAACTCAGCAGCTTTTTTTTCAATTTTTTGGCCATGTTCATCCACACCTGTTAAATAAAATACATCAAAACCCATTAAACGCTTGTAACGGGCCATTGCATCGCAGGCGATTGTTGTATATGAATTCCCAATATGTAACTTCCCACTTGGGTAATAAATTGGGGTGGTAATATAAAATGTTTCTTTCTGTGACATACAGAAAAAACCTCCTTTAGTCATTTTCCTAAACCCTCAGGATTTACTCCTAAACAGTATACCATAATTAGACATTATTAAACTATATTTCTTGTCGGTTTTCTCTTGAAAATGAAGAAAATGCCAGAAAGAAAAGAGAGAAACACCTGTCTATTTGACAAGTATTCCTCTCTTTTTTCGTTCACTTTTATTCTTTTGTCTCGAAACGAACGATACTATGGTGTCGTCCATAAAAGAAATAAATAGCCAAACCAATCACTACGGCTACGCCAAATACTTGCCAAGTAGCTAAAGACAATTGGAACATCAAAGCCGCGCAAACCACGATTGAAATTAATGGTAGAACCGGCACAAGTGGTACTTTAAATTCACCTGCTTGCGGTTCTCCTTTCATTGTCCGTAATTTGATAATTCCTAAAGCGAGAAACATCAGATAAAAGAGTGTCACGATATTTGTAAGTTCAGCCAACATCTCCATTGGAACAACACCAGCAAAAACCATTGCTAAAAATCCAGCTACATAGGTTGCATTCTTAGGTGTGTGCCGTTTCTCATCGATTTTGCTCATAAACTGCGGCAATAATCCATCTTTACTAATCGCATAAATCACACGGGCTAAACTGTACATCATCGCAATCGTCACTGTTAATAAGGTTAAAATAGCACCAACTGAAATGATTGTCGCAATTGCGCCATGATTAATGAAACGCATCGCAAAAGCCACCGGATCCTTGACCCCTAAATCCGTAAATGGAACAATTCCAGTTAAAACTAACGTAACAACAATATATAACAATGTTGAAATAATAATGGAACCAATAATCCCTTTTGGAATATCTTTTTTCGGATTCTTCACTTCCTCCGCGGCCATGCTAACCGCATCAAACCCTAGAAAGGCAAAGAAAACTAAAGCAGCACCACTGAAAACGCCTGAAAAACCATAAGGAATAAATGGTTGCCAGTTCGTTGGTTTCACATAAAAGATTCCCACGAGAACAAATAATAAAATAATCCCAAACTTCACGAAAACCATTAAGTTATTTAAACGTAACGCTGTTTTCGCTTCTAAAGATACCCAAAAAGTTACGGCTACAACGACCAACATGGCAATCAAATCAATATATGTACCATTTGTTGGATTATAAGCGCCACTTAACGCTTGCGGCAAAGAAAAACCTAAGCTATCCAAAAAGCCATGGACATAGCCTGACCAACCTGAAGCAACGGATGAAACCGCCAAGAAAAACTCACAAATAATCATCCAACCAGTCATCCAAGCCACAATTTCTCCAAAGACCACATACATGTAGGCATACGGCCCACCAATGACCGGAATACGTGATGCAAATTCTGCATAGCATAAACCAGATAAAATAATCGCGGCTGCTGCTACCAGAAATGATAAGACGAGCCCTGGACCTGCATAGCGTTCCGCTGCGACACCTGTCACAACAAAAATCCCTGTTCCTACTACAGCCCCAATTCCTAGAAAAATTAAGTCCATCGTCTTAAGATTTTTTTTCATCCCACCACTGTCATTGACAGGCACAGTGATTTCTTTTTTTCTGAAAATAGACATGTGTTTACCCCCGTAAAAAAAATAAGCGTAAATAAACTATTTACGCTTTCATATACCCTAAAAGAATACCACCTAGAATAACAAAAATGCAACCAAAAATAACATAAAACATTTCTTTTTTTGATTTTCTTTCGCCTAAAAGGAAGATGCCCCCAAGAGTCGAAATAATAATCCCCATTTGTGATAAAGAGAAGCTAATAGCTAAGCCAATTTCACGCATGGTTAATAACATACAAATATTTCCTAAGCCCCAAAGCAGACCCGTCGTCATATTCATCCAAACAAAACGATCAACTTTGACTTTTTTGAAGGCAAAGAAACTAGCCCCCACCAACATACCAATACTTTGTGGAAAAATAATTCCCCACGGATCTAAACCAGTGGCATTAATAATGATGGTATAGACACCATACCCAACTGTTGAGAAAATCAACGCCCGAATCCCTTTATTAAAATCTAACATACTGTTTGAGGTTTTCGGTTGACTATCATCATCTTGTCGAGCTGTTAAATACACCCCAAAAACTAAAAAGGCTAAAGCGATAAAGCCCACAACAAAGTCTTTTGTTTTTGTCCATTCATGGAAAAAAACAGCCCCTGCAACGGTATTAACAACTAACTGCATCCCAGTTGAAATTGGTAAGCCAACTGAAACGCCCATATATTTCATGCTATGAAATTGTTGATTCTGTCCCAAACTCCAGAATAAACCAGATATAAATCCAACAATTAATGTGGCTGTCGTCAACGTAGGCTGGATAACAAAAAAGACAACAATTGAAAATAGTAATGCGCCGATTGTCATACCTAACGTTTGTTGATTGGCGCTTCCACCAATTTTACCGCTGACTAAACCAATACTGCCCCACGCAATCATGGGCACTAAAGCGATAAGTAAACTCATAATATTCTCCTAACAAATTTATTTCATTTCATTCTAACAATAAAAACGTTTTCTAAACAACTAAGAAGAGTAAGAGAAGTTAGCAAGAAAGTTTTAATAAATAAAAAAAGGCCTATCACCTCTTTAGTTTGCTGATAGACCTACTTTTTATTTCACTTCATTATAATAACTGAGGGAAGGGAAAAACAATGTCATCGTCGTACCTTGCCCTTCTGTCGATTCGACTGTTAAATCATGACCTAACTTTTTCGCTAAGCTATGGGCCAAATACAGGCCAAGACCAGTCGAATGCTGTTCGCTTTTTCGCCCGTTTTCACCAGTAAATCCTTTATCGAAAATGCGTCGTTGATCTTGTGTCGGAATGCCAATCCCAGAATCTTTTAAAGATAAATAAATACCTTGTTTATTTTTGGAAATTAGGACCGTAATCGTGCCGCCTTCTGGCGTATACTTGACTGCATTACTTAATAATTGGCGGAAAATAAAAATGACCCATTTTCGGTCGGTTAAAACCGCTTCATCTTCCCCTTCAATTGAGAATTGCAATCTTTTTTGGATAAAATAATTTGCTTGCGTACGAACAACAGATTGCACAATTTCTTTTAAAGAATATTCTTGGAGTAAATAATCTCGAGAAAAGCTGTCCAGTCTAGCATAATATAGGACTTGCTCGACATATTCATCAATTTTCCCTAACTCATTTTCCAATAGATAATATTTTTTCTCTGGAATATCATCTTCGACGGATTGTACCAGTAACGTGATAGCCGCTAGGGGGACTTTGATTTCATGAACCCAAGAGTCAATGTAATCTTTTTGGTCCTGTTGGTTGTTAATTGCTTGCTGCATGGTTTGTTGGTGCTCTTGCAATAAACCGTTAATATACGTTTGGACAAGTAGTTCTTCTTCTTTTTCTGCTGTATTCAAATATTCTTGTAAAGAAGGCGGCTCTTTTTCCGTTGCCAACGAAAGCCACCACTTACGTTTTAAATAATAATCAATTGTTAAAAATAGCGATAAAAAAACACTTTGCAGTAAAAAGATATAGCCAACCACTGTCCAATCTAAGCGGACATTAGGAGCCAACCATAAAATAAAACAAGTTAAGAACAGAAAAAATAACCAACCAATTAGTAATAACCAGCGATCTTTTAAATACTTTAGAATGGTCATTGTCTACTCCTATCTAGGGCACCATATAACCGACGCCCACTTTGGTTTCAATATAGCCAGCAATCCCTGCTTGCTCAATTTTTTTTCGTAAACGATTGATATTTACCGTCAACGTATTGTCATCCACAAAACGTTCATCATCCCATAAAGCGCGCAATAGTTTTTCACGTGTTAAAATTTTTCCGTGCTTTTTCATTAAAAGATACAGTAATCGGTATTCATTTTTACTTAAATCGATCATTTCGCCTTTGATTTCCATTCGTCCATTGTCCACATTTAAAGTAATGCCATTATGTGAAAGCACTTCACTATCCGTATCGGAATAGTTATAAGAGCGGCGCAACAAAGCATTGATTTTAGCAATTAAAACATCTATCTGGAACGGTTTTGTAACAAAATCATCCGCGCCCATGTTCATCGCCATAATCATATCCATATTGGTACTACGACTCGAAATAAAAATAATTGGTACTTTAGAAACTTCACGAATTTTTTGACACCAATAGTACCCGTCGTACACAGGTAAATTAATATCCATCAAGACTAATTGAGGATTCTCCTCTTGAAAATCATCCAATACATCATTAAAATCGGTTGTTCCAATCGTTTCAAATTGCCATTTTTGTAATTCCTCGCTAATTAATTCTCGAATGGTTGTTTCATCTTCGACAATCATGATTTTAGCCATGCAATCCCACCTCTTTTATTTCTAAATTTTCATCTTTCTTATCCTAACAAACTTCATTCTTTTTGGATATAGGACTTTATGATGATTTTTACACTATTTCAAAAATAGGCGCTAATAATTCCCATTCTGATAACATGATGAATTTACCAACAAAAGCAAAAATACCATCTAATAATAACACAGACATATTAATTCCTAATACAATAGAAGCTTTTTCGACAATTGGCATGGACTTTTTATTTTTCAAAATAAGATATAAAACAAAGTTTGTTCCATAAGTAAAAACTGTTAACAACACAATTAACTCAATCATTTTACCACTTCCTATTTTGGACTTTTCATTTTTCCTTCAATAATTTACTACTCTTAATTATAGCATAATCTTATAAAAAAATCGGCAGAGTCCTAACCCTTAAGATAAACAACAAAATAGAAGTAGCCTCTTTGGAACTCGCAAGAATCGAGCTTTTTTTAAAAGTTGAAGGTCTTGATCCTTAAAAGACAAGTCCTTCAACTCTAGTATGTTCCATGTATTGGAATTGATACCAACGTACCAAAGTGTAGTGGATCAGACAACCTCAGTTTTTCTAATGATTATATTTGTCATACACTTCTTTTAACTGGTTTAAATCTATTTTTTTCATTTGGTACAATTTTTTGGTCACTTCATTTGCTCTAGCTGGATTTGAGTCAGATAAATAACGTTTCAGTTCAGGATTGCCTGTTTGCCAACTGACTCCAAATTGATCTTCCATCCAGCCACACGGCCATTCTTTCCCTTTAGCAGTCACTTGTTGCCATAGTCGATCTATTTCCTCCTGATTTTCACAATCAATATAAATGGAGAAAGCCATGGTAAAATCAAAGTCATGTTTATCTCGTGCATCCATTACTCGAAACGGTTGCTCCTGTAATGTGAAAAGTGCTTGCGCAATGTTCCCATCTTCATATTCAACTTTTTCAATTATTTCGCCTGGACCGAAAATCGCCAACCATTCTGATAGAGCTTTGGCTGCTTCGCCATATTTTTCATTAGCAAACATAAAGGTTGGTACAATTGTTTGTTCTTTTCCTGAAAAAGACACTTGCCAAGAGACACCAAATTTGTCCACTACCCAACCATATAAAGGACTAAAAGGATATTCCCCAAAAGGCATCAAAATCTGTCCGTCTGCTGTTAAATTTTTCCACAACGTTTCTGTTTGTGATAACGTTTTACATTCAACAAAAAATGAACTAGCTGGTGTAAAGGAAAATTCTGGTCCGCCATTTAAACCAATGATTGTTTGGTTCGCCAAGGTAAATTCAATGGTCATTAATGATGTTCCTTGAGGTTGATGCTCCTCATTAACGTAGTTCGTTTTACTTAGAATCGCACCTTTTTCAAAGATTGTTGTATAGAAGTTAGCAGCTTCTTCCGCTTGTGTGTCAAACCATAAACATGGTGAAAATTTAGGCATTGTGGTTCCCTCCTTCGTTTTCTTTAGTGTAGTCAAAGATTGATAAATAAACAAAGAGAACGTTTTAGTATTTATTCATTTCCGTCTGATAGAATCGATAAATTGCTTGTTTTACTTCTTGAAGCAAGGAGGATTTTAAATGTCCCCGTGTCAAAAAATAAAAGGAACGCCAGTAATTTTCACCTAACGTTTGGAAGGGGATTTTTTCAGTAATCGCCTTTCTTGAAAGCAACGATTGCCCCATGCCCAATTCCAACATTTTAACAATCATTTCATTATTTTTAACCGTCATGAGTGTTGGGCTTTGATTACTTTCTTCTAAATACTGTTGGGTATAATGAAAGACCCCAGAATCCTTTTCACGTACCAACCAATTCTGATTGGCAGGGTCCCCAGCTAAAACCAATTGATCCTGAATAATTTCTTCACGAGAGGCGCCTTTCGTAATTAATGGTTTTTCGATAAAGCCAAAATCAACTTGATGTTTTTCAACTTTTTCCACTACTTCTTCTGAATTGTTCATTTCTAAAACAAAATTGATCGTTGCATACTGTGTCTGTAAATGCTGCATCAGTTGCGGCAAATAATAAACTGCAAAAGTATTAGACGCAGCAATTCGGCAAGTTTCTTTAGGTAATCTCGCCTGATGAAGAGCTGTTAATGTTTCTTGCCAATCATCAGCTAAATTTAGCAAACGATTATACAAGACTTCTGCTTGCCTAGTAGGGACTACATCTTGTCGACCATTTCTTAAAAACAATGAACAGCCTAATTCTTCTTCTAATTGTTTGATTTGATTAGAAACGGCTGGTTGTGAGATATATAAGCAGGTAGCTGCTTTGGAAAAGTTCATTTGCTCATACACAATTTGAAAAGTCTTTAATAATTTAAACATAAGCATCCTTTCGATAACTTTCTATTATAAATATTATTTTAACTATTTATTTCTCAAATGTAAAAAATTTCGTTATACTGGAAGTAATGAACAAGAAAGAGAGATTTTTTCAATGAAAAATTCAGAAAATGATTATATCCAATCTTTATTCCAAATTCTTCCCGGCTTGCTAACAGCTTTCCTTGTCGCCTGCCTTAGCAAGTTTCTTGCCATCTGGTTACCTAGCTTAGGCGCCGCAACGATAGCTATTTTACTAGGAATCTTTTTGGGAAATACCTTTGTTCGCGGTGCCAATTTAAATCGCGGAACCAAAGTAGCCGAAAGTAAATTACTAGAATTTTCTGTTGTTTTATTGGGAACCACCGTGACCTTTCAAACGATTGCCCAAATTGGCTTACAAGGTGTCGCATTTATTCTCATTCAAATGTCGCTGACCATTATTTTTGCCTATTTGATCGGTAAAAAACTGGCTTTTTCTGATAATATGTCTTTATTGATGGCTGGTGGTAATGCCGTTTGTGGGTCTTCTGCTATTGCTTCGATTGCTCCAGCAATTCAAGCAGATGAGGAAGAAAAAGGCCAAATCATTACTTTAGTAAACTTATTAGGAACCGTTTTAATGTTGACCTTACCCATTTTAAGTGGGATTCTCTATGGTACCAATTTGTTGGCTCGTAGCGCACTAATCGGAGGGACTTTACAATCAGTTGGTCAGGTTGTCGCCAGTGCCAATATGGTCAATGAGAACGCAGTTCAACTTGCGATGCTCTTTAAAATTATGCGGATTGTCCTACTCGTAGCAGTTGTCTATTTATTTGGACGTTTCAAGCAAAGTAAGACGACAGAATCAGAGGCTGAGTTGGTAGAAGTCACCAAAAAAAGCAGCGCCCTACCTTGGTATGTAGTTGGCTTTTTCATTGCCTGTGTCTTTAATAGTTTGATTCATTTCCCCGTCGTGATCAGTGAGACTGCTCATTTCTTTAGTTCTTGGTTTGAAATTACTGCCTTGGCAGCAATCGGGTTACGACTCGATTTTAAAAAGTTTTTCCAAGAAGGCAAACGTTTCTTAATCTATGGTTTATCAGTAGGAACTGTTCAAGTCGTCCTAGCCATTTTGTTGTTGGCACTGCTACAGTTCTAATAAAAAAGTTTGACGTTAACACGTCAAACTTTTTTATTTCAGCTTATTCATGCTATTATGAATAAGGTTTTATTAACTTAAAGGTTTTATTAACTTAAAGGAGTTTTTCGATGTTATTTAGTATTAAAAAAAGCGAATGGTTAGGCAATGAACGAAATGATCTATTTGCCGGTCTCGTTTCTTCTGTCGCCATTTTACCAGAAGTAATCGGGTTTGCGATTATTGCTGGTGTTCACCCGCTTTCTGCAGTGTTTGCTTCAGCTGTTACTTTACTTGTGATTACTTTTACGGGCGGCCGTCCGGCAATGGTCTCGGCGTCTGCTGGTTCAATGGCCTTAGTCCTTGCAGGCTTAATTCAAGCACACGGTTTGTCATACATGCTTGCTGCGACTATTTTAACAGGCTTTCTACAATTTATTTTAGGTTATTTAGGTATCCATAAATTAATGCGCTTTATTCCCAAGACAGTGATGTACGGATTCGTCAATGCGTTAGCCATTTTAATTTTCATGGCGCAAGTACAACAATTGCCTCATCAAACACTGTGGTCCTACGGCATGATTATCTGTAGTATCTTACTTATTTATCTATTACCTAAGTTTATTACAATTGTGCCTCCTGCTTTAATTGTTATTTTATTCATGACTATCCTGTCCTATTTTTTAAAAGGTCATTTACAAACGGTAGGTGATCTTGGTGAAATGAGTCAGTTTCATCCAGCGATCCGTTGGCCTAATGTACCCGTCAACTTAGAAACGTTGTGGATTATTTTACCTAGCTCTGTTGCCTTAGCAATGGTCGGGTTAATTGAATCTTTATTGACGATCCCCATTGTGGACAAAATGACAGCGAGCCAAAGTGATAGCCAACGAGAAGTTAAGGCGCAAGGATTCGCTAATATAATTACCGGCTTTTTTGGTGGCCAAGCTGGCTGTGCGATGATCGGGCAAGCGGTCATTAATGTTAAATCTGGAGGACGAAAACGGCTTTCTACTTTGATTTCAGGTATTACCCTCCTTCTATTCATTTTTGTTTTTAAATCCGTGATGGTAGCCATTCCTACAGCTGCATTGATTGGGATCATGATGACGGTGGCAGTCGACACCTTTGATTGGGAAAGTTTGCAGCTTTTCCGAACTTTTGAAGTTACTGAAATTGTTATTTTACTCGTGACAGTGGGTGTGATCGTCTATACGCATAATTTAGCTATTGGAATTATTCTAGGTGTTCTTTTAAGTGGTCTTCTTTATCATTTTTTCAAAAAAGAACCAAAAAAAAGTTGCTAGCTTTAGCAACTTTTTTTATTTTTCCCAATATTTCTTCAACGCTTCTTTTTCTATTTTCTTAATGAACGCATCTTTGCCATCCATATATTTATCAATGCTATCGGGGTGTGCTTGGGCCAATTGCTTTTTTAATGTACCATAGGTTGTAGCAATTGCCGGATTTTCTCGTAAATAATTTCGAAAAGCAAGATGGCGCAAAATTTCTTGCGTATTGTCAAACTGATAAATATGCACATGATGTGTTCTTTTTATCGGGCCTTTTCGTAAATAACGACGTCCTGATAGCCCAAATTCCCCCATATATTCATAACCGATTCTTTCAAATTCCCCTTGTAACAGGTCTACTTTTTCAATTTCTTCAACAATGACCAAAAAATCAATAATTGGTTTGGCTGCTAAATTAGGCACAGATGTGCTACCGATATGTTCAACTTTAAGACAATTTTCCTTTAGAATCTGTTTCAACGCTTGGGCTTCTTCTTCAAACTGTTCCACCCAGGCTGGTTGGTATTCAGTAACGATTACCCGCATGATTTCTTCCCTCTTTTCTATATCCGTTTCATATGTAAAATAGGAAACGGATTTCCTTGAGGATCTTCCTTTGATTCACCAATTACTTGAAACCCTTGAGATTGATAGAACTTCACAGCCCCTTCATTTTGTTTATTGGCATCAACAAAGACAATTGATTCTTGCTCTATTAACTTTTTGATAATTTCTCCACCATAGCCTTTACGAAAATAGACTGGGTCAATAAATAACATTTCCAACGTTTGTTGATTTGTTCCACTAAAGCCCACGCATTTCTGTTCTTCATTTAACCACATACTTAATTGAACTTGTTGAAAATAATCAGGTAAAACCACTTCGATTTTATCAATATCTGCCTGACTCAAAAACAAATGGGTAGCTTCTACTGAAGAACGCCATAGAGAAATTAATTGAGGATAGTCGGTTTTTTTTACTTCTTTTTGGTTCAGCATTTTTAATTCCTCCCTATCTAATAAACAAAGTATACCACATTTTGTCTCTCTCAATTCCATAAAAAATAGTCAAATCAACCGTGTTTTTTCTGTCGATTTGACTGTCTCTCTCTATTAACTCTGATGGCTAAACGAGTAAACTAATCAAAGCCACGATAGCTAAACCGCCTTGTGTTAAAATGATTTTTTTATCACTAGTTAAGCTACCGTACGCCGCCACTAAAATAATATAAATCAATAAAAATTTTGTCATCTCCATCGTTGCTTGCGCAAAATAGACACTATAAATAAGTCCTGCACCGATTAGTCCATTATAGATTCCTTGATTTTTAAACAATGTAGTCACTGATTTTCTTTGTAACTCTTGCTTATCCATTTTAAAAACACGGCTTGTTGTCTCAGATGTTGGTACAATCGTTTCTAAATACATAATGTAGAAAAATTCTACAGCCACCAAGGTTACTAAAATTGTTGAAATTAATGTCATCTGCTCCCTCCTCCCATTCCTTTGAACGAAGTAATTTTATGTAATTTTTGCTATGATGTAAATAGATATGCCTAGCCTTAACGAAAGGAAGAAACCTATGACTTTTCAAGAAACTATTAGCGCCTATATCCAAGAACGTTATCAGATAACGCCCGATTTTCCTTTTAAAAAACATCCAGACTATCTCGTCTTTCGTCATCCTAGAAATGCGAAATGGTTTGCTTTAATTATGCCACTGGATGCACAACTGCTCGGCGCTACCGAGAATAAGCAGCTCACTATTTTAACCGTTAAACTTGCGCCTGAATTGATTGCCTTATTAAAGAACCAACCTGGCTATTTTCCTGCCTATCATATGAATAAAGAGCATTGGTTAAGTCTTTCTGAAGAAATTCCGCTCTCACAAGTTTTTTCATTTATAGATGAAAGTTACCAACGGAGTTATTAAAAAAAAACACCCTACTCAAGGAGTAGGGTGTGAAAGATTGTTTAAGCTTATTTGCTTAAAGCGTCTTTTGCTTGTTCAGCTAACGCTGTAAATGCTGCTGCATCGTTAACGGCTAAGTCAGCTAACATTTTGCGGTTGATATCAATCTCTGCCAATTTCAAACCGTGCATTAATTTAGAATAGCTTAAGCCATTCATGCGAGCTGCCGCGTTGATACGTGCAATCCATAATTTACGGAAGTCACGTTTCTTTTGACGACGGTCTCTGAATGCATAGTAATAAGAGTTCATTACTTGTTCTTTTGCTGATTTAAATAAAGTATGTTTTGATCCGTAGTAGCCTTTCGCTAACTTAAGGACTTTTTTACGACGTTTACGGGTTACTGTTCCACCTTTAACACGTGCCATGTTGAATTCCTCCTAATATCTTGTTTCTCTTGACGGTAATCTAAAAGTCACCGAGTTGTTTTATTTCATTCTTGCTAATTGTTGGCGGATACGTTTGTAATCGCCTTTTGCAACCATGCTTGCTTTACGCAATTGACGGCGTTGTTTTTTAGTTTTACCGTGGAAACGGTGAGATGTAAAGGCACGGCCACGTTTTAAGCCGCCTCCACCAGTACGTTTTACACGTTTTGCTAATCCGCGGTGTGTTTTTTGTTTTGGCATGACTAATTTTCCTCCTCAAAATCTTTGCTTCAAGTGAAAGACTCTAACAGTCACAACTGTCGAATATCCTTCTTGTAGAAATTACCAAAAGTCCGAATGCTCGGTCTCTTCGTTTACTTGTCGTTTTTCGGTGCCAGCGTTAGAAACATGCTGCGTCCGTCCATTTTCGCTTTTTGTTCCACTGTGGCGATGTCCGCAGTTTCTTCAGCTAAGCGATCAAGAACTTTCTGACCAATCTCTTTATGGGTAATGGCACGGCCTTTGAAACGGATAGAAGCTTTCACTTTGTCTCCTTTTTCTAAGAACTTACGCGCATTACGAAGTTTTGTATTGAAGTCATTTACGTCAATTGTTGGACTTAAACGAACTTCTTTGACGTTGATCACTTTTTGTTTCTTGCGAGCTTCACGCTCTTTCTTTTGTTGTTCGAAACGGAATTTTCCATAATCCATAATTCGCGCAACTGGTGGTTTCGCTCCTGGCGCTACAAGTACTAAATCCAAGTTTGCAGATTCAGCGATTTGTAATGCTTCTGCTTTGGTTTTTACACCTAATTGTTCACCATCTTGTCCGATCAAACGTAACTCGCGTGCACGAATGCCGTCGTTAACCATCATATCCTTTGCTATGGTCATTCACCTCCAAAATTTTTAAGAGAAAATCCTAACGGAAGTCTGCTTTGTTTGCTAAATGCAATAAAAAACAGGTTCCTATCCAGAACCCGCCAACAGTCTGCCTTACTTAAAAAATAAGGAATACTTTATCTAGCCCAGCGATATACTCAACTAAGGCGAGAAGCGGGTGCTTCTGCTTTCATTTCTCAACTTCACTAGTTTACCTTAGTTTATCCTAGTTGTCAATATATTTCCTCAAAAAAAAACGAATCTAGCACTAGATTCGTTTGAACTCGTATTTTGATTATTAATAATTAGTGGACTGTCCCAATGTGACTTCCTAGAAACAAATGGTTCAACACATGGTGTACATTTTCTATCCCCTAGGCGATCCCTGTAGTCCCTACAGTTCTTCTATTTATATGGTTTCTCGTTTAGACAAGCCGCGTTCTAAGATTTTTTGACTTCTAAGATACTCTGAATTTTCTGTACTTTCAGAAAAAGACAACTCTGTTTCGATCTCCTCTGACTCAATACAAATGAGTTCTTTGCCATACCATTGTGCTTTATACAACAGTTTAGCTAAAAATAAAGACCAAGCCAGTTCAGAACGATCATGTTTTGGCGGCCGTTCATTACTGTGATGGGCTTTTTCAATACAAATAACATCGTAACTTGAAACCAATTCCGTTGTAATTTTGTTTAAAATATCCATTCGTTGGTTGGCTATTTTTTCGCGAATTTTTGCGACTTTTATTTTTTGTTTTTGATAATTTTTTGCTTGCGAAAGATCGACACCTTTTTCCAAAGCAATCATTTTACGCTTGTTTAATTTTCGTTCTTCTTGACGTAGTTTTTGCTTTAAATGCTTTGAACAATAGCTTTTTTCGAAGCTTTCACCATTCGAAAGCAGCGCAAATTTTTCCCTACTGCTACAAATTCCCACCATTTTTTGTTGCTTTGTTTTCGTTTCAATCGGCGCTTCACACAAAATGGAAACATAATAATTGTGACTCGCACTCATAGAAATAGTTACAGATTTTATCTCCCCCAGCGGTTGGCGGTGTACCTTCATTTTAATTAAAGATTTCAATTTAGGTACTTTCAAATAACGATTATCCAAAATTTTGACCGTGCCATGTTGATTGTTCGTAGTGTAGGAATGCACCGTTTCTTTCTTTTTCTTTTTTGGAAAGCCCATCCCTTTTTCCCGATAAAAATTTTTAAAGGCTCGATCCAAATAAACTTGTGCATTTGCCAAGGCTAAACTATCAACTTCTCTGAGGACAGGGTATTGTTTCTTATATTTAGCTGGCGTTGGCATTTTAAACGTTTGTTGAGGATTTTTTCGCATCTCTTTGTAGATATCAATCCGGTCTTGTAACATTAAATTATACACCAAGCGAACACAAGAAAATGTTTTTTGAATAAACTGTTTTTGTTTTGAGGTTGGATAAAGTCTGTATTTATAAGCTTTCAGAGCCTTCATCTCATAACCACCCTACCAAGATAGTTAGAAAAGAAGCTGGTTATAAACCAGCTTTTCTTTTCTTCTCTTCAATTTTTTCACGGTACATTGCAACTTCGTCTTCAGCACAATAAACATAGTGTCCATTGAGAATTTCACGGAGCTCACGATCTTTCCCATCTGCCGCTGCAGGCTGGTAAACGATCCGTTTACGTGTGCGTTCATAGTCTGGATCTGGTAATGGAATCGCAGAAAGTAAACTTTCTGTATAAGGATGAACGCCGAAATTATAGACATCATCACTTGTGCCCATTTCCAATAATTTCCCACTGTGCATTACGCCAATTCGGTCACTGATATGTTTTACCATCGATAAGTCATGTGCGATAAACAAGTAAGTTAAGCCTTGTTCTTTTTGTAAATCTTGTAATAAGTTTACTACTTGAGCTTGAATCGACACATCCAAAGCCGAAATCGGCTCATCACAGATAATGAAACGTGGATTAACCGCTAAAGCACGGGCAATCCCGATCCGTTGACGTTGCCCACCAGAAAACTCATGAGGATAACGCGTACTGTGACTTGGATTTAAGCCCACCGTTTTTAAAAGTTCATTGACTTTTTCTTCCCGCTCTTTTGGTGTTTTAGCTAATCCATTGACATCGATTCCTTCAGCAATAATATCATTGACTTTCATTCTTGGGTTCAATGAAGCATATGGATCTTGGAAGATCATTTGAACATCGCGGCGGAATGCTTGCATGTCCGCTTTTGATTTAATTTTGCTAATGTCTTTTCCATCGAAAAGAATTTCACCAGCAGTTGGATCATATAAACGAATGACACTGCGACCAGTTGTTGATTTTCCACTTCCTGATTCGCCAACTAATCCAAAGGTTTCGCCTTCATAAATATGAAAACTAATGTCATCAATGGCTTTTACTTCGTCTTTACGACCAACATTGAAATACTGTTTCAAACCAGTGACTTCTAATAGGACTTTTTTCTCTTCTGCCATTAATTACTACCTCCTGGATTTTTTTGACGCTCTGCATAAATTGCCCAACGACGAACAATCTCTGCTGGAGGCGTAACTTTTGGTGCTTGTGGTGCTAATAACCACGTTGCTGCTTTGTGTGTCGGTGATACTTCAAAATAAGGTGGTTCTTTTTCTGTATCAATTTTTAAAGCAAACTCATTCCGTGGATAGAAGGCATCTCCAGTTGGTGGATCTAATAAATCTGGAGGTGAACCTGGAATCGCATAAAGTTTGTCTTCTGTTCCTTCCATCGTTGGCATTGACCCTAAAAGTCCCCAAGTATATGGATGTTGTGGATTATAGAAAATTTCTTCTGCTGTTCCCACTTCAACCAGACGTCCACCGTACATGACAGCGACACGGTCAGCCACGTTCGCTACTACCCCTAAATCATGGGTAATGAAAATAATCGAAGTGCTAATTTTTTCTTGTAAATCTTTTAATAACTCTAAAATTTGTGCTTGGATGGTTACATCCAACGCTGTAGTTGGTTCATCTGCAATTAGAACTTCGGGATAACAAATTAAAGCAATTGCAATGACAATCCGTTGACGTTGCCCACCAGAAAATTGGTGTGGATAGTTTTTCAAACGTTTTTCAGCATTAGGAATGCCGACTAATTTTAGTAATTCTAATGCTTGCGCTAAGCCTTCTTTTTTTGAGACTTTATTATGTTTGATTAATGATTCCGCCACTTGTTTGCCAATTGGCATCGTTGGGTCTAATGAAGTCATCGGATCTTGGAAAATCATTGCGATTTCTTTACCACGAATGGCTTGCATTTGTTTTTCTGTTTTATGAACAATATCTTGTCCTTTAAACAAAATTTCCCCGTTATCAATATTGGCATTACTGCTCAACAAACGCATAATACTGCGGGTTGTAACAGATTTACCACTCCCTGATTCACCTACGATGGCTAACGTTTCACCTTTATAAAGATCAAAACTCACACCACGAATGGCGTTGACTTTACCTGCAAATGTATCAAAGGAGATTCTTAAGTCTTTAACTTCTAATACTTTTTCCATAGTCATTCACCACTCTTACTCTTTCATCTTAGGATCAAATGCATCACGTAAACCATCAGCTAACAAGTTGAAACAAATCATGATAACTGAAAGTGTTGCCGCTGGAATCCACATTAAATATGGAAGGAAACGGAAAGTTTTGTATCCTTCGTTTAACAAGGTTCCTAAAGATGCGGTTGGTGGACGTAAGCCTAACCCAATAAAACTTAGGAACGCTTCAAAGAAAATTGCCGATGGGATACTGAACATCATTTGGACAATAATGACACTTGAGATATTCGGTAAAATATGTTTAATAGCAATTTTCCAACGAGATTCGCCCAATGTTTCTGCTGCCATGACAAACTCTTGATCTTTTAGTTTCATGGTCTGGGCTCGCACAATCCTGGCCATTGATATCCAGTTTGTAATAACCATGGCCAAAACAATCGAAACAATCCCTGGATCAAAGACTGTTAGCATCAAGATCATAACAACTAAGTTAGGAATACCAGAAAGAACTTCTAAAATACGTTGCATTACTGTATCGACACGACCGCCGACTAACCCGGAAATCAGTCCATACGTTACCCCAATCGTAATATCTAGAATTGCCGCGATAAACGCAATTAATAAGGAAATACGTGTTCCCATAAATAAACGACTTAGGACATCACGACCTAAACCATCTGTTCCTAGATAAAAGTTTACGTTATCTGGAACGTTTGCTTGTGCATATTTATCAACTAATTGACCAGCAACTGTTGTTTTACCATTTAAACCATTCACGCTTTCCAAGCCAGGAATTCGTGGTGGTAAGTTAATGTAAGAAACATTTTGTTTCGTTGGGTTATGTGGTGAAACCCAAATGGTAATAATAGAGATAAAGATAATAACTGCTAAGAAACTCATTGAGATAACTGCAGCTTTATTCTTTTTCAAACGACGCCATGAGTCTTGTAAGAAACTTAAAGACGGTGTGGCAATACGCTCTCTTTCTTTTAGAGTTGAAGTGTTTAGAGGCTGAAACTCATCTGCCGGAATATCTTTAATCGCTTGTGGTAGATTATTTTTATTGACTGTTTCCATTAGCCTTTTGCACCTCCTGATACGCGAATTCTTGGATCAATTAAACCATAAAGTAAGTCAACAATCAGAATTACAACAACTAACATTGTTGAATACAAAATAGTTACTGCCATAATTGTTGGATAGTCGTTTGTCATAATTGATTTTACAAACTGTTCCCCAATTCCAGGGATGGCAAAAATATTTTCTACTACTAAAGAACCTGTCATTAAACCAACGGCTAAAGGTCCTAATAAGGTAATCAATGGAATTAAACTGTTTCTTAACCCGTGGCGGAATGCAACTTGCCAGCGACTCAAGCCTTTTGCTTTGGCTAATTCGACATAATCACTATGCAAGACCTCTACCATCTCGGTTCGAATAAACCTAGCCGAATCGGCCATTGGACTCATTGCCAAGGCAATAGTTGGTAAAATTGTGTAGGCAAAACCATTCCACATAGCAATTGGTAAGATTCTTAATTTCATTGCAAAAATGTATTGTAATAATACCGCGAAAACAAAGTTTGGAATAGAACGACCTAAAATGGCTAACAATGTTGCCAACGTATCTACCCAAGTATTTTGACGCATCGCTGCGATAATCCCCAATAAAATACCGACTAACGTACCAAAGATAATCGCTTGTCCTCCCAGTTGAAGGGATGGCCCAATTCGACCAGCTAATAACTTAGCAACAGGTTGGTTTTTAAATTGGAATGAAATACCAAAGTCTCCTGTTACCAGGTTCTTTAAGTAAATTCCGTATTGAACAATCACTGGTTTATCTAAGCCAGATTGTTTATTCAACATAGCGATTGTTTCTGGACTAAGTTTTTCTTGGTTGGTATAAGGCGTACCTGGTAATAATTGCATTAAGAAAAACGTAATCGTTGCGATTAACCACAAAGTGATAATCATGAAAAAGATCCGTTTAAGAAAATATTTTCCAAAACTATTCAATAATGACACCTCCGAGATTTTTTTGACTTCCTCAGTTATTTTCGTTAAAGTAATGACTAGATAGACCACAATAATAGATAGGGTGAACACATGAAAACTTTTAAATGGCCAATTATTACAGCCGTTATTTCCAGTATCGGCATTTTTCTTTACTTATTAATAAGTAAAGAACCTATCACTACCTCCTCATTATCAGATACCTTCTTTATCGTTTCGCTTTTCTTTTTAATTATCGGCATTGCTTTATGGATTATGTCCTCTGGCTTTTTCGATAACTTTCAGCGCTCAATGAAAAACGCGTTTCGTTTTAAAAAGAAAAATGAACCGAAAGAGTTTATCCCGCTTTCAGTCATTGGCGATGCACATCGCTCTTTCTGGCTAAAAACTGGGGGCATCTTACTGATTCTGTCTTTAGGCTTTCTACTATTTTACTTGGTCTAAGACAAGATAGCAAGAGGACCGTTGCCTTTTATTCCATGGCAAAGGTCCTTTTTTGTTTGCTATCGATCTTTTGTCAGGTTATTCTGAAATGTATGCCCATTTGTAGTCATACGTTGCGCCAGCAGGATGAACTGCGACATCTTTGACTTTTTCAGCACGTAAATGCGCTTCTGATTTTTGGAATAATGGTACCACACCCATGTCTCCCATAATCGTTTTCTCTGCATTTAACATATCATCCCAACGTTTTTCAGGATTTGTCGCATCTGCACTACTTGCAGCTTTCACTAACTTGTCAAACTCTGGATTGTTATAACGTCCACGGTTATATGAGTTATCTGAAGCAAATAAGTCTAAGAAACTACTTGGATCAGCATAGTCAGCACTCCAACCACCGATTACTGCATCAAAGTCGCCTTTGTTTGAACGATCTAAACGAACGGAGAATGGAACCGGACTAACCGTTACCTTCACACCATCTAAAGCATCTTGAATTGACCCTTGAACAAATTCAACTGTTTTCTTAGAAGAATCTGCATCTGAAGAAAGAATATCCATTGTTAAGGTTGAAATCCCCAATTCTTTTTTCGCTTTTTCCCAGTATTCTTTAGCTTTTTTCGTATCATATTCAATTTGACTACCTGCTTCTTTAGCAAAGTCTTTGCCGCCACTTGGGTCTTTTGCCATATCTGCTGGTACTAAACCGTTTGGCTCGATAGAACCATCCCCTAAGATTGATTCAACTAACGCTTTACGGTCGATTGAGTAAGAAATTGCTTTACGTAAGTTCGCATTTCTAAATGGTGATTTTTCATCACGTTGATTTAGTTCCATATATTGTGTTGATGCTTCTTTTTGACTAACAAAAGCTGGGTCATTGGCCATTTGTTGAGCTAATTCACCAGAAAGAACGACATCGTCTGTTTGTCCATCTTGGAACAAGTTCAACGCGGTTGGTGATTCTTTCACAACATTCACATCTACTGAGTCCAGTTTCACTGTGTCTTTATCCCAATATTGATCGTTTTTCTTGAATGACCATTTTGTATCTGTACCAGGACCATCAAAGCCGTCTAAGACGAATGGACCATTGTAGACAGCACTTTCGCTGTTTGATGCATAATTTTTACCATATTTTTCCACAATATCTTGACGTTGCGGGAAGAATGATGGGAAAGCTAATAAGTAATCAAAGTATGGTGTTGCTTTTTCTAAAGTGATTTCTAATTCTGTATCACTGACTGCTTTAATTCCTAATTCTGATTTATCTTTTTCCCCTTTAGCAATGGCATCACCATTTTTTACAGAGGCATACAGATAAGCATATTCAGAAGCTGTCGCTGGATCAACTGTTCGTTGCCATCCGTAAACATAGTCATTAGCAGTCACTGGTTTACCGTCTGACCATTTTGCATCTTTATTTAATTTAATTTTGTATGTTAGTCCATCTTCAGAAACTTCTGCTTTTTCCGCTGCACCTGCAGGTTGGACTTTGTTATCTTTGTCTAAACGATAAATTCCTTCATATACATTATTTAATGCAATAAAACTAATTCTGTCTGTTGCTAGTGATAAATCAGCTGTTGGCATTTCTTGTTGTTCTGTGACACGTAAAACTTGTTCGCCACTTGCCTTACCGCCACCAGACGCGCTTGAGCTATCTGACGTTCCGCCGCCTCCACAAGCCGCTAAAGTTGTTACGCTAAATAATGTAATCACACCGAATGTTAATGACTTTTTCAATTTCATAGTGTTGCCTCCTAAAATAATACAATCTGTATTTTCTGAAAAATCAGAATTTAATAATTATTTATTGCTATGGAATATATCTTACATTTTTCATATTAAAATTGCAAGTCAAAATGTTAACTTTTTTTAATTTTTCTTCTCTTCCTATCAGAAACCACTCTTTTTCTTCCTGTCTTTTATTGCAATTCTTTTGTCAGTTTTCTAAACATTATGGTAAATTAGGAAGTAAAGGAGTGACAAAATATGAAAAATTCTACGTTTTTAAAGGATTTGTTTGCTATTGATAAAGCAAATGACGAATTATTTCGGTTAGTTGGTGTCGCAATTTGTATGGCAATTCCATTATTAATTGGTTATTTTTCCAATAATTTACTCATTGGGACCTTTGGCTCGATGGGCATTTATACGTTTATTTATTATCAGCCGCTTCCTTTGCCCCAATTATTGCGCAGACTGAATATTGTTGGCTTTTTTATTGTTCTGGGCAACAGCTTAGGAATGCTAAGTCACCATGTACCTTGGTTGATTCCCATTACAATTGCCATCGTCGCTTTTCTTGCACGCTTACTTTTTAGATTGTATGGCATTGAGAAGCCTGGTGCTTTGTTAGTTATCATGTCAACCGCAATGGGAACAAGCAACAATTTTCCTTTACATAAGATTCCCATCATGGCCAGTTTTGTTCTTTTAGGAGTAGTGACCGGCATTATCATGGGCATTGTGCTTCATTTCATCGACAAGCGCCCCTACGTTTTTCAAAAACGGATGTCTCTTCAAGAACGACTTTATATCGATCCCGCTTCTTTATTAGATGCTTTGCATTATGCGGCCATTTTATTTTTAGCGGCTTATTTAAGTCAATCGCTTCATTTAGTCAATGCCTATTGGATGACGTTTACTTGCGCAGCCATTTTACAAGGGGAAAATTTACATTCTGTGATGCAGCGAAATGTGCAACGGATTCTAGGTACGAGTCTTGGTTTGTTGCTTTCTGCAATTTTATTAATGATTCCCTTTACACCTTTACAAACAATCGGTATCATTAGTATTCTATATGCAGCTTTTGAAGGATTCATTAACAGAAACTATGCGATTGCCAGCTTTTTTATTACCCCGATGTCCTTATTATTATCAAATCTTGCACGACAGCAAGTCATTAGTAATCTTTTAAACTATCGATTAGTCGGGATTGTGTTAGGTAGTTTACTTGGTTTTGCCGGCGCTTATGTTTTCACAACTGCGCTACGTTTCTATAATCGGGCCTACTCAATTGATGAAACCTTTGAAAATCAACAAGAAGAAAGAGGCGTTTTATGAAAATAACTTATCCCTTGCCACCAAATTTGCCAGAACAACTTCCTCTATTAACGAACTGTCAATTAGAAGATGAGGCAATCTTAGAAAATCATTTGTATCAGCAGATTGATTTACCGAATCAAGAAGTTCGTAACTTAGTCTTTCGGGATGCTGTTTTCGATCATCTTTCATTAGCAAATGGCCAGTTTGCTTCTTTTGATTGTAGTAATGTGCGTTTTGAAGCTTGCGATTTTTCTAACGTCGAATGGCTGTCTGGCAGTTTTCATCGAGTGACTT
The DNA here is from genome assembly GCF_050541555.1 of Enterococcus sp. DIV0167. Classification (NCBI taxonomy): domain Bacteria; kingdom Bacillati; phylum Bacillota; class Bacilli; order Lactobacillales; family Enterococcaceae; genus Enterococcus; species Enterococcus sp. DIV0167. The sequence goes on along the minus strand of NZ_CP172933.1, from coordinate 662,589 downwards.
TCCTTCGTTGCAATTTGACAGGAACGAATTTTGCAGATAGCTATTTAAAAGATTGTCTGTTTGAGGATTGCAAAGCCGATTATGCTTCTTTTCGTTTTGCAAATTTTAATCTTGTTCACTTTAATCAGACACGTTTAGTCGAAAGTGAATTTTTCGAGGTCACCTGGAAGAAACTCCTTCTAGAAGCTTGCGATTTAACCGAAAGTAATTGGTTAAATACTTCTTTAAAAGGATTGGATTTTTCCCAAAACACCTTTGAACGCTTGACTTTCTCACCAAACTATTTATCAGGTCTTAAAGTCACCCCTGAACAAGCCATTTATTTGGCAAGTGCCCTTGGTTTGGTGATTACCTAAGAAAATTTTAAAAAAATAGCCGAATAACTGGTTCTGTCGGTTCTTTCTTATTAAATTGTTATTAATTTTTTGGAAAAACCAACGGAACCATTTTACTTGTGCCTTATTTTTAGGTAAACTATCTTAGGTTAAGCAATCTCTTTTTTTGGAACAAGAGAAACTTTTGGAATCATTTCCTATAAATCATGAAGAGATTATGACAAACGTTCTTCTAATCCAAGAACGTCTTTTGTCCTATACTCGATTCTACTCAAAAGGAATGTCAGTGAATGAATATAAAAAAACAAGGCCTCGGTCAAGCGACGGGAAAAATCATTTTAATGGGGGAACACGCCGTTGTTTACGGCGAACCAGCAATCGCCTTTCCTTTTCAAGCGACAGAAATCACAGCCGTCTTTACCCCGGCAAAAACTATGCAGATTGATTGTGCATATTTTACAGGATTGCTTGAAGACGTGCCCCAAGAGCTAGCAAATATCAAGGAAGTTGTTCAGCAAACCTTACATTTTTTAAAGGAAGATACAGTTAAAGGCACTTTGACCTTAACAAGTACGATTCCCGCTGAACGAGGAATGGGCTCAAGCGCAGCAACCGCTGTGGCCATCGTTCGAAGCCTTTTTGATTATTTTGATTACGCTTATACATATCAAGAATTGTTTGAGCTTGTTTCCTTAAGTGAGAAAATTGCTCATGGCAATCCTAGTGGTATCGATGCCGCAGCAACAAGCGGCGCTGATCCCTTATTTTTTACTAGAGGATTTCCGCCCACACATTTCTCGATGAATTTATCTAATGCCTACTTAGTAGTAGCTGATACGGGAATTAAAGGTCAAACACGTGAAGCAGTGAAAGACATTGCGCAGCTAGCTCAAAATAATCCCACAGCAATCGCTGAAACAATGAAACAATTAGGTTCTTTTACTAAAGAAGCGAAGCAGGCAATTTTACAAGATGATAAACAAAAATTAGGTCAGCTAATGACGTTAGCGCAAGAGCAACTCCAGCAATTAACCGTCAGCAACGATATGCTGGATCGACTAGTGGCTCTCTCTCTAGAACATGGCGCTCTAGGAGCAAAATTAACCGGCGGCGGTCGCGGTGGCTGTATGATTGCCTTAACAGATAATAAAAAGACCGCACAAACCATTGCACAGACTTTAGAAGAAAATGGAGCTGTTGCTACATGGATTCAATCATTAGAGGTGAAAAAGTAATGCTTTCAGGAAAAGCACGAGCGCATACAAATATTGCTCTGATTAAATATTGGGGAAAAGCCAATGAAGAATACATTTTACCAATGAATAGTAGTTTATCATTAACATTAGATGCCTTTTACACAGAAACAACTGTGACATTTGATGCCCATTATTCAGAAGATGTATTTATTTTAGATGGTACCTTGCAAAACGAAAAACAAACAAAAAAAGTCAAAGAATTTTTGAACCTTGTTCGTCAACAAGCCGATTGTACTTGGTTTGCAAAAGTGGAAAGTCAAAATTTTGTGCCTACTGCAGCTGGTTTGGCTTCTTCAGCGAGTGGTCTAGCTGCTTTAGCTGGGGCCTGTAACGTAGCCTTAGGATTAAATCTTTCAGCAAAAGACTTATCCCGTTTAGCGCGACGTGGTTCAGGTTCTGCTTGTCGTAGTATTTTTGGTGGTTTTGCTCAATGGAACAAAGGCCACTCTGATGAAACGTCGTTTGCTGAAAATATTCCAGCCAATAATTGGGAAAACGAATTGGCCATGCTCTTTATCTTAATTAATGATGGCGAAAAAGATGTTTCCAGCCGTGATGGAATGAAACGAACAGTAGAAACTTCTAGCTTTTATCAAGGTTGGTTGGACAATGTGGAAAAAGATTTATCCCAAGTTCATGAAGCAATTAAAACAAAAGACTTCCCTCGTTTAGGAGAAATCATTGAAGCCAATGGGTTAAGGATGCATGGAACAACCTTAGGCGCTGTCCCTCCATTTACTTACTGGTCCCCAGGCAGCTTACAAGCGATGGCTTTAGTTCGCCAAGCACGGGCCAAAGGAATTCCTTGCTACTTTACAATGGATGCAGGTCCGAATGTCAAGGTCTTAGTCGAAAAGAAAAACTTAGAAGCATTAAAAACATTTTTAAGTGAACATTTTTCAAAAGAGCAGTTAGTCCCAGCTTTTGCTGGTCCCGGAATTGAATTGTTTGAAACGAAAGGAATGGATAAATAAGCATGATTGAAGTTACTACGCCAGGAAAGTTATTTATTGCAGGAGAATATGCCGTTGTTGAACCTGGCCACCCTGCCATTATCGTTGCTGTGGATCAATTCGTAACTGTAACTGTCGAAGAAACAACAGATGAAGGCAGTATTCAATCTGCACAATACAGCTCTTTACCTATTCGTTGGACACGCCGAAATGGTGAGCTTGTATTAGATATTCGCGAAAATCCTTTTCATTATGTTTTAGCGGCGATTCATCTAACTGAAAAATATGCGCAAGAGCAAAACAAAGAATTGTCATTTTATCATTTAAAAGTGACGAGTGAATTAGATAGTTCAAATGGACGAAAATACGGTCTTGGTTCAAGCGGTGCGGTAACCGTTGGAACTGTCAAAGCCTTGAATATTTTTTATGATTTAGGTTTGGAAAATGAGGAAATTTTCAAATTATCAGCATTAGCTCACTTAGCCGTTCAAGGAAATGGTTCTTGCGGAGATATCGCCGCCAGCTGTTACGGGGGCTGGATTGCCTTTTCAACCTTCGATCATGATTGGGTCAATCAAAAAGTAGCCACTGAAACATTAACTGATTTGTTAGCAATGGACTGGCCTGAATTAATGATTTTTCCGTTAAAAGTACCGAAACAACTACGTTTACTAATTGGTTGGACAGGTAGCCCTGCGTCCACTTCAGACTTAGTTGATCGAGTCCATCAATCAAAAGAAGAAAAACAAGCGGCTTATGAGCAGTTCTTAATGAAAAGTCGGCTTTGTGTCGAAACAATGATTAATGGCTTTAACACAGGAAAAATTTCTGTTATTCAAAAACAAATTACTAAAAATCGCCAATTGCTTGCCGAATTATCTTCACTGACTGGTGTGGTAATCGAAACAGAAGCCTTGAAAAATCTTTGTGATTTGGCTGAATCTTATACAGGAGCTGCGAAATCTTCTGGCGCTGGCGGGGGCGATTGTGGGATTGTAATTTTCCGCCAAAAATCCGGGATTTTACCATTAATGACTGCTTGGGAAAAAGACGGAATTACCCCACTGCCACTTCACGTCTATACCTATGGTCAAAAGGAGTGTAAGGAGAAGCATGAATCGAAAAGATGAACATCTATCATTAGCTAAAGCGTTCCACAAAGAAAAAAGTAATGACTTTGATCGTGTGCGTTTTGTTCACCAATCGTTTGCTGAATCCGCTGTTAACGAAGTGGATATTTCCACTTCGTTTCTTTCTTTTCAGCTTCCCCAACCTTTTTATGTCAATGCAATGACAGGTGGTAGTCAGCGTGCAAAAGAAATTAATCAGCAATTAGGCATTATTGCCAAAGAAACTGGCCTTTTAGTTGCGACAGGATCTGTCTCGGCAGCGTTAAAAGATGCTAGTTTAGCGGATACGTATCAAATTATGCGAAAAGAAAACCCAGATGGACTCATTTTTGCCAATATTGGTGCAGGCTTGGGTGTGGAAGAAGCAAAGCGAGCGCTTGATTTATTTCAAGCGAATGCCTTACAAATCCATGTAAATGTGCCCCAAGAATTGGTCATGCCTGAAGGAGATCGTGATTTCACTAATTGGCTAACCAAAATTGAAGCTATCGTACAGGCCGTAGAAGTGCCTGTCATTGTCAAAGAGGTTGGCTTTGGCATGAGCCAAGAAACCTTAGAAAAACTCACCTCTATCGGCGTTCAAGCAGCGGATGTGAGCGGCCAAGGCGGAACGAGTTTTACACAAATTGAAAATGCCCGGCGGAAGAAACGAGAACTTTCTTTCTTAGATGATTGGGGGCAATCAACGGTCATCTCTCTTCTGGAATCACAAAATTGGCAAAAGAAACTAACTATTCTCGGTTCTGGCGGTGTGCGTAACTCTCTTGATATTGTCAAAGGACTCGCTTTAGGTGCCAAAAGCATGGGAGTTGCTGGGACTATCTTAGCTTCCCTTATGAGTAAAAATGGTTTAGAAAATACCCTAGCCCTTGTACAGCAATGGCAAGAAGAAGTGAAAATGCTTTATACTCTTTTAGGAAAAAAGACGACAGAAGAATTGACGAGTACCGCACTTATCCTCGATCCAGTTTTAGTTAATTGGTGTCATAACCGTGGTATCGACAGCACTGTTTTCGCAAAACGTTAAAGAGACCAGAACATTAATGTTCTGGTCTCTTTATTTGAGTTCTTTTATCCTACATAAGCATCTAAGATAATTTGTTTTAGTTCACTAATTAATGGTTCTTTCGGATTTGCAGTTGTACATTGGTCTTCATATGCAAGTTCTGCCATACGATCAACCGTTGTGTCTAATGTTTCTTGTGAGACACCTTGGGCTTTCAAGTTCATGTCAATTCCGACTGATTTACCTAAGTCTGCTACTGCTGTTGCTAAAGCTTCTACTAATTCTGCGGTAGTATTTCCTTTTAAGCCTAAGAATTTTGCAATATCTGCATAATCAGTATCGGCGCGGAAGTAATCATATTTAGGGAACATTGCGTGTTTTGATGGATCTTTCGCATTGTAACGAATAATATGTGGTAATAAAATCGCATTTGTACGACCATGTGGAATGCCATATTCCCCACCAATTTTGTGAGCAATAGAGTGACAAATACCTAAGAATGCATTAGCAAATGCCATCCCTGCCATGGTTGATGCATTATGCATTTTTTCGCGAGATTCCATATCTGGACGTTTCACTGAATTTTCTAAATGATCGAAAACTAACTTGATTGCTTGTAAACTTAAACCACGTGTGTAATCTGAAGCCATCACGGAAACATAAGATTCAATAGCATGTGTTAAAACATCCATACCTGTATCTGCAGTGACTGAAGCTGGCACAGACATTACGAACTGTGGATCAACAATCGCTACATCTGGTGTTAACGCATAGTCTGCTAACGGATATTTCACGTGTGTTTCACTATCAGTAATAACGGCAAATGGTGTAACTTCTGAACCAGTTCCTGAAGTAGTTGGGATACAAACAAATTGTGTTTTTTCTGGTTTGGCAATTTTATATGTCCGTTTGCGGATATCTAAGAATTTTTGTTTTGCACCAAAGAACTCTGTATCTGGGTGTTCATAGAACATCCACATGCCTTTCGCCGCATCCATTGCAGAACCGCCACCCAAGGCAATCACTGTATCTGGTTGGAAATCAACCATCATTTTGGTACCTGCATAAACAGTATTTGTTGATGGGTTTGGTTCAACATCAGAAAATACTTCGATTTTCACATCATTTTTACGTTTTTGTAGCTCTTTACGTACGATATCTGCATAGCCAAATTGAACCATACCTGGGTCACAAACTAACATGACACGTTCAACATTTTCCATTTTTTGTAGATATTGTAAAGAATTTTTTTCAAAGAAAATTTTTGGAGGTAATTTAAACCATTGCATATTATTTCTCCGTTTCGCTACCGTTTTAATATTAATTAAGTTAATGGCTGATACGTTTTTAGAAACAGAGTTTTTCCCGTATGAACCACAACCAAGTGTTAAGGATGGAATCATTTCGTTATAAATGTTACCGATACCGCCTTCTGCTGATGGAGTATTCACTAAAATACGACAAGCTTTCATACGTAAACCAAAAGCAACTTGTAACTCTTCATCTTCTGTATGAATTACTGCTGTATGTCCTAAACCACCTAAGTTTAACATCGCTTCACATAGTTCAAAAGCATGCTCTGCATTGTTTGATTTCATCATTGCTAAAACTGGCGATAATTTTTCTCTTGATAATGGATATTCTGGACCTGCACCTTCTAATTCAGCGACTAAAATTTTTGTGCCTTTTGGTACGCTAATTCCTGCTAATTCAGCAATTTTTTCTGCAGAGTTACCGACAATCGCTGGATTTACTGCGTATTTACCTTCATTCATCACTGCATCTTCTAGTTTTTGTAATTCATTCGGTTTCACGAAGTAAACATTGTGTGCTTCAAACTCAGCTTTGACAGAAGCATAAATTTCTTTATCCACAATGATCGCTTGCTCAGAAGCACAAATCATTCCATTATCAAATGATTTTGAAACAATTAAATCATTAACCGCACGTTTTACTTTAGCCGTTTTTTCAATATAAGCTGGTACGTTCCCAGGACCAACGCCTAGTGCTGGTTTACCTGTTGAGTACGCAGATTTTACCATGCCTGCGCCACCAGTTGCTAAAACAATGGCAATCCCTGGATGATTCATCAAAGCAGATGTTGCATCAATCGATGGTTGTTCAATCCATTGAATACAATTTTCTGGTGCACCTGCTGCAATCGCCGCATCCCGTACAATACGTGCCGCTTCTGCCGAACATTTTTGTGCGCTAGGATGGAAAGCAAAAACAATTGGATTTCTTGTTTTTAAGGCAATTAGTGATTTAAAAATAGTTGTTGACGTTGGGTTTGTTGTTGGTGTGACCCCACATACCACGCCAACTGGCTCAGCAATTTCCATTAAACCGGTTTGTTCGTCTTTGTTAATTACACCCACTGTTTTATCATGTTTAATATTATTCCAAATGTATTCAGATGCATACATATTTTTGATTGCTTTATCTTCATAGATTCCACGGCCAGTTTCTTCGACAGCCATTTTTGCTAAAGGCATATGTTGGTCTAACGCCGCCATCGCCATTTGATGGACAATGTGATCTACTTGTTCTTGTGTAAAATCTTCCATTGCTTTTAAAGCGACATTCGCTTTTGTTGCTAATTCATCAATCATTGATGAAACATCAACCGTTTCTGTCTTTTCTTTTTTTACTGTTTTAACCATGTTCATCCTCCTAAGAGTTTCATTTTAAAAAAACTTTGTTAACTATTTCACATTCACATCATACAACATAAAACGAATCTTGTAAATAGTTTTTGTGATATTTTTCACAACTATTTATAATTTTTTTTATCTCAAAAAAAAAGACCTATTCTTTTTTCTAGAATAAGTCTTCAATATCATGCCAGTCCCTTAAAGGATTTTTTGATGTCTGTGCCAATAATTGTTGATAGTCAAAAAATTCATTTGGCTTAACCTTCTGAATGTCTTTACGACAGTCTTTGACAGATAAATGGGTTTGTTTTTTCCAACGATAGGTGAGTAAATAAGTCAATAAATCTTCTTCGTTGATGGAAGAATAACCTAGTTCACGAAAATTTTGGCACTTCTTTTTAATACTTTTATTGAGCATTTTTTGTTGTAACCAACTTAATTTTTCCTTTGTCATGGGCTCTTCTCCTTCCAACCAAGCGAAAGATTGCTCACTTTTTAACTATCTTCCAACACTATAAAAAGGAACCTTTTTTGTAAACTTAATAGTTAAAAAGGACTTAGGACGTAAGTCCAAATGACCTACCTTCCTAGTCCTACATTTTAAGATAAACGACACGAGCGGAATAGGAATTATCTCTTCTTATTGGCTTTCTCGTGTGACTACTGGTCACAGTTTCGCCTTTGAAAAGCCTGTTCCGCTCTCTCTAACCATTAAATGAATTAGTTGAACCGTTTAGTCTTTCTTTTCTTTTGAAGGATCTGATGTTTCAGGAACTTCAGTTACTTCTTCTGTGACTGTCTCTTCAACTTCTGTGACTGGTACACTAGTTACTGCTGAATCATTTGTAACAGCAGTTCCAGGTGTTACAGTTCGAATTGCTGCACGGTCAAATTCTAAGACAATACCTTCGCAATCGATTAAAACTGTTTTTTCGTTGATTTCACTTAAAACACCATGTAAACCACCAATTGTGACAACACTATCGCCAGTTTTCATTGCGTTTAGTTGTTTTTGACGTTCTTGTTGTTGTTTCTTTTGAGAACGTGTCATGAAAAACATCATTCCTCCTAAAAGGACTAATGTAAAAATCATTGTAAATCCGCCACCCATTTGTTTCACCTCACTCTGCATTATTCACACTACTAACTGTATCAAAAAAATGCTTGAAGAACTAGTTTTTTCCTCTAATTTTTAGAAACTTTTTGCATTCGCTTTATTAAAGCCATATTCTTCAAAAAACGCTTGTCGGAATTCTAATAAATTGTCGTCCATAATTGCTTGACGGACATTTTTCATTAAGTCTAACAAGAAGTATAAATTATGATACGATGTTAAACGGATTCCGAATGTTTCATCACATTTAATCAAATGACGAATATAGGCCCGCGTATAATTACGACAAACATAACAATCACATTTTTCATCAAGCGGACGAAAATCTCTTGCATATTGGGCATTTTTAACAACCAAGCGACCTTGTGAAGTCATACAAGTACCATTGCGCGCAATACGTGTTGGTAGCACACAATCAAACATGTCAATCCCACGAATCACTCCATCAATTAATGAATCAGGGGCACCCACACCCATTAAGTAACGTGGTTTATTTTCAGGAATTAACGGTGTCGTAAAGTCTAAGACTCGGTTCATTTCTTCCTTAGACTCACCAACAGATAAGCCACCAATCGAATAGCCAGGAAAATCCATACTCACTAAATCTTTGGCACTTTGACGACGTAAATCTTCAAATCCCGCACCTTGAACAATACCGAATAATCCCTGTCTATCAGGATTCGCATGGGCTTTTAAGCCACGCTCAGCCCAACGAGAAGTCCGTTCAATCGAGCGTTTGACATACTCATAGCTTTCATCAAATGGTGGACATTCATCAAAGCTCATCATAATATCTGATCCTAATTTATTTTGAATATTGATCGCTTTTTCTGGAGAAAGGAACATTTTTGAACCATTTAAATGATTTCTAAAATGCACACCTTCTTCTTCGATTTTCCGCATATCACTTAATGAGAAGACTTGGAAGCCACCTGAATCAGTTAAAATAGGTTGATCCCAGTTCATAAATTTGTGTAAACCGCCTGCTTCTTCGACTAAATCTTCACCTGGGCGTAACCATAAATGGTAAGTATTACTTAAAATAACACCGGCACCCATTTCTTTTAATTCTTCTGGTGACATTGTTTTAACTGTCGCAAGTGTACCTACCGGCATAAACATTGGTGTTGGAAATGTGCCGTGAGGAGTAATTAATTCACCTAAACGCGCACCTGTGTGTTTATCTTTTTTGATTAAACGATAACGAATGGCTGGTTCCGTCATTCATTTCCCTACTTTCTACTATAATTTGTCCTCCCATCATCATACTTTTTTTTTATTGAATTTGCAAGGATTTCTCAAGGTTTCTTTTTTCAAAAAAGGATCCTTAAAAAACAGCAACTAGTTCAAATAATTCAAATGAGCTAGTTGCTGTTTGGCACTTATTTTGTCGCTGTATATTTTTCTAAATCTTGCATCGCTGTTTTCACAATTTCAGGGGTAATTTTTTGTTTCATATAATGAATCGTTTCGCCTTCTATACAAGCACGTTCTGCTACTTCTTGATACTCGGCTTCAGTTAAGTCCATCTCCATTTCTTTTAAAGAAATAGGCAAACCTAGTTGGTGATAGAAAGGAATTAATTCATCGATTTCTTGCCATTTCTCTTCAATGGCTAATTGAACAAACACACCATACGCCACTTTGTTTCCATGCAATTGTTGATGGCTAGCTGGCAGCAAAGTTAGTGCATCATGAATGGAATGGGCACCCGCTGTCCGACCATAATCATCGCCAAAGCCACCCACCATTCCACCAATAATTAAATTCGTTTCGATGACATCAATAAACGATTGATTTAATTGCTGCTCTTCCATCGCTTTTAAAGCATTGATACTTTCATTTAACAAAATATCGCGACATTTTTCCGCGGCAAAATGAGAAACTTGAATAGGTAACACTTGGACATCTAACTGCGAAATAATCGCATCTGCTTCGTACCATTTAGCTAATGTATCCCCAATACCTGCCACCATTAAGGACCGAGGCGAATGCAATAACACTCTTGGTTCTACCAACACCAAAGCGTTTGCTTGCGGAAAAACGTCATACCGTTCCATTGCTCCATCTTCTCGATACATTACACTCAATGGCGTGCACGGCGCACAAGTAGCTGCTAAAGTGGGTAAAATAATTACCGGTAATGCCATTTTGTGTGCTAAGGCTTTGCCCAAGTCGGCCACTTTTCCTCCACCAACAGCGACGATGGCCTCTAAATGATTGTCCAGCACTTGCGCTTCTAACTCTTGCACACGTTGATCTGTACAAACACCTCCATAGTTTTCAAAAACAGCTGTTACTTTTTGAAACGTCGGAAAATACGGTTTTGCCGCTTGCCATGACTCAGTCCCGTGTAAAATGAATACACGATGAATATTTCTGCATAATAGTTGTCCTTCTAATAATTCCCACGAACCAATTTCGCAAAGATACTCTTGTGGTGTCCCTCTCACAATTAATGATTGTTCCATCTTGAAAATCCCCTTCATTTTTGACTTTTGAAAATTTTTTTGAAAAAGTTGTATTTTTTCAACTCTACTACTTTTCCTTTTACATATTCTATGATATGATAAACCACATCATAACACAATAAATTTTTATACATTTATTCGCTTTTTTTGAATATTTATAAAAATAATACAAAAAGGAGTTTACGCAAATGACCAAATGTAAAAAATGGCTACAGACGATTTTACCAATTTTATTCTTGTTGCTCTCATTATTACCTATTAAAGAAACTTTTGCAGCCGAAACCGATCCAGTCTATGACAAAATCATCCAAAAGGGAGAACTAGTTGTCGGCTTATCCGCAGACTATGCCCCTTATGAATTTCATGCAAAAGTAGATGGTGAAGATAAAATTGTTGGTTTTGATATTTCTATTGCTCAAAAAATTGCCGACGATTTAGGCGTTAAATTAAAAATCGAAGAACTAGGCTTCGATGCTCTGTTAGGGGCCTTAAAAACTGGCAAGATTGACATGGTCATCTCTGGCATGTCGCCAACGCCTGAACGATTAAAAGAAGTAGCTTTTTCTCAACCATATATGAACGTTCAACAAAGAGTCATTGTTCGGAAAGAAGACAAAGATAAATTTCATTCCACTAAAGATTTCGAAGGCATTCGTGCAGGTGCCCAAAAGCAAACGACACAAGAAGAATTAATTAAAACCGAATTAACCGGTGCTGTCCCTACTTCTCTTCAAAAAATTCCAGATTTAATTATGAATCTAAAAAATAATAAATTAGATGCAGTCGTTATGGAAGAACCGGTTGGCGAAGCCTATGTTTCTCAAAATGAGGATTTATCTTTTGCTGATGTTACCTTTGAAAAAGGCTCAAAAGATACTGCCGTTGCTTTTCCTAAAGATGCGCCCGTTTTGACGGAGAAAGTAAATGCCTCTATTAAACAAATTAATGATCAAAAATTAATGGACGGTTATAAAAAAGAAGCCAATCAATTAATGTTCCAAAAAGATCAAAGCTTTTTACAAAAGTATGGAAAGTTCTACCTTAACGGTGCGGGCTATACCATTTTCCTAGCTTTCATTGGTGTTTTGTTTGGTGCCATTTTAGGGGCATTACTTGCCTTAATGAAGTTAGCCAATTCCAAAATTTTACGTGGCATTGCCATTGCTTATATTGAATATGTTCGTGGCACTCCTTTGCTTGTTCAAATTTTTATTGTCTATTTCGGGACAGGCGTTCTTGGTTTAGACTTATCAAAAGTAGCAGCTGGTTGTATTGCTCTTTCTTTAAACAGTGGTGCATATGTAGCAGAAATTATTCGTGCTGGTATTCAGGCGGTTAATAAAGGACAATTGGAAGCTGCTCGTTCTTTGGGAATGAATCAAAACCAAGCAATGCGATACATCATTTTCCCACAAGCTATTAAAAATATTTTACCAGCGTTAGGCAATGAATTTGTTACAGTAATTAAAGAATCTTCCGTTGTTTCAGTCATTGGTGTTTCAGAACTAATTTTCCAAGCTGGCAACGTTCAAGGAGCAAGTTTTAAACCCTTCCTACCTTACTTAATTGTATCGTTGATTTATTTCGTCCTAACCTTTACTATCTCACGTCTATTAGGTGTTGCTGAAAGGAGAATGAGTACTAGTGATTAACATTAAAAACTTACAGAAAACATTCGGAAAAAATGAAGTACTTAAAGGAATTGACTTAGAAATTGAAGCTGGTGAAGTTGTCGTAATTATTGGCCCTTCTGGCAGTGGTAAAAGTACTTTTTTACGTTGCTTGAACTTATTAGAAACACCAACTGGTGGCAGCGTTGAATTTGAAGGAAAAAATTTATTAGATAAAAATACCAACATTGATCAACTTCGTCAAAAAATGGGAATGGTATTCCAAAATTTCAATCTTTTCCCGCATAAAAATGTCTTGGAAAACTTAACGATTAGTCCTGTTAAAGTAAAAAAAGAAGCCGCTGCTGAAGCCACAGAACATGCTCTTTCTTTACTGGAACAAGTTGGTTTATCAGATAAAAAAGAAAATTATCCCGCTCAACTTTCTGGTGGGCAACAACAACGGGTAGCGATTGCTCGTGCTTTAGCCATGCGCCCTGACGTGATGCTGTTCGATGAACCAACTTCTGCCTTAGACCCTGAAATGGTGGGCGAAGTGCTATCCGTTATGAAAAATTTAGCTATTGAAGGGATGACAATGGTAGTGGTTACCCACGAAATGGGTTTCGCAAAAGAAGTCGCGGACCGTGTCATTTTTATGGATGCAGGAATTATTCAAGAAGAAGGCACACCTGAAGAAATTTTTGATGCGCCACAAAACCCAAGAACACAAGATTTTCTAAGAAAAGTTTTATAAAAAGGAGCACCTGGTATGGATCGCAAGAATATCGCAACACGTTACCAACAACCTACTGAAAATTTACTCATGGATATTGCAACATTGGCGAAAAAGACCCCAAATTTAATCGATTTATCGATTGGCGACCCTGACTTAATTACCGATGAGCGGATTATCGAACAAGCAGCTAACGATGCCAAAAACGGGCATACAAAATATACCGCTTCTGATGGTAGCGAGGCATTCATTGAGGCGGTCATTCAGTTTTATCAGTCACATTATCAATTATCTTTTCAACCGAATCAAGTCCGGGCCACAGTTGGCGCTCTGCATGGAATGTACCTTGCCTTACAAGTGATTCTAAATCCTGGAGATGAAGTGATTATTCATGAACCTTACTTCTCTCCTTATAAAGACCAAGTTCTTTTAGCAGATGGCGTTACGGTCTTTTTGCCAACCTATGAAGAAGATGGTTTCCAAATTGATGTAGCTCTTTTGAAAGAAAAAATCACGCCTAAAACCAAAGCGATTATTCTTAATTCACCGAATAACCCGACAGGCGCTGTTTTCTCTGAAGAAACTTTCAGAGAAATTGCACAGGTAGCGATTGAACACAACTTATACATTCTTTCAGATGAAGTTTATGAAGCCTTTTGTTTCCAAGAAACGTTTACTCCCATGGCTACGTTTGCTCCAGAAAATACTATCACTTTTGGTAGCTTTTCAAAAGCCTTTGCAATGACTGGTTGGCGTATTGGTTATATGATTGCCCCAGACTATATTAACGAAGTAGCCAAATTAATTAATGAAGGCGTTACGTATTCTGCGCCTACGTTGTCACAGCAAGCAGGAATCTATGCGTTACAACATTTTGACGAATTTGTAGACCCAATCGTTGAAGTGTTCCAAACACGTTTAGAGTATGTGGCCCAACGAGTAGCAAAGATCCCTTTCCTTTCGCTTCATCCAGTCAAAGGAAGTATTTACGCCTTCATTAATATTCAAAAAACTGGACTAACTTCCGTCCCTTTTGTGGAAAAGCTTTTAAAAGAGACACAGGTATTAGTGATTCCTGGAAAAGCATTTGGTGAAACAACGGGCGATGAGTACATTCGCTTAGCCGCAACACAAAATTTAGATTTATTAAAGGAAGCGTTCGATCGAATTGAAAGAATGACCTTTGAATAAAAAAGCTTCTGCATTAGCTAATAATCATAGCTAATGCAGAAGCTTTTTAGATTTCTTCTATCAATTCAATCGCTTGCCCACCAACATGCGGTGGAATCGACATAGTCATCGGTGGCAAGCCCACGACTGTGAAACGGACTTTGGTTCCTTTTTTCAAGTGAGACAGTGGGATACTTTCCTCTAACTGTTCAACAAGTATGTTTAAAATTACCCCATGAGAAAATAAGGGAACAATGGATTCTGGATCACTTTCTGCTTGGATATTTTCTAAATGTAATCGCATTGACAATGGCTGCGTCTCATTTAACACACCAGCCTCTGCTAATTTCCCTGTAAAAACAGCAATTTTTTCAGTCATTTGTTTGCCTCCTTTTTAAACATCATATTGAAGAGAATTAATTCCATCCCCTAAAAATTCTGAAGCGTTGTTAAATTCGGCAGGATCATATTTGGTATAGGAAACTTGTAATGTCAAAGTAATATTTCTTAAGGTTTCAGAATGGGCAAATTTCTCTTGAGCTTGTTGTTTGAATTCTTTTCTAGTAGTGTATCCGTCATCCCCATCGCGGAAAATTAATAACGCCCAAGTCGGCGGTGTGCCGTCGATAAAGTATGGTAAGAAGCGATCATCCGTTGTCTCTTTAATCGCCGCTGTCACGATTTGTAGCAATTCATTCTTTTGTTCAGGACTTAATAAGTTACGAATACTTTCCCAATAGGCCACTCGGATTACGACTAAATATAACGGCGCTTCATAACGTGTAGAAATATCAGAAAATAAATCGAATCCTTCCTCGTACATTTTTGCTGTTCTTAAATTAGTTACTGCATCTAACGCATTTAACCGTGAAGTTTCTTTACGTAAGCGAATATTTTCTTCTTCAATCGTACGAATTTGATAAGTCACTGCATAGATTGTTAAACAGTAGAGTGGCGGCATGATTAGCCAAAATAATGAGCCATAGCTAAACAAATCATGATAGACATACTGATATACAACATAAGTCAATTGTAGAAAAATAAATATAAGCGAAAATGTTAACCCCGCTGTAATTCCTACAAAATAGGTAACAATAATTAAGATAACTGAAATTAATAGACAACTTAAGTCCACAAAGAAATCATTCGTTCCTAAGGCCATAAAGATGGTTGTGCCGACAACCAAAACAATTCCTACCAACAAAGTTAAATCCAAAAGTAAGGTCACTCGTTTTTGATTCACTCTATTCCCCACCTTTCAAATTCTTCTTCACGATGAAGAACGCACTTAATCCAATAATGGTCATACCAATTAAGAAGACAAATAGATAAATCATTAATTTATGATTATTGACAATTCGTTTACCTAATGATTCGTTGCTAACGTTGCTTACACGTTTTTTGAAACGATAATCATAGCGACGATAGTTCGGATCGACCACAATGGCATCTCCTTTGTACATAGAAGTATTCTTCTCTGTATTCACTTGTGTAGAGGCTAAAAAGACACCTTGTGATTTAGCTCCTGTTAAGATTAACGCCGCGGCTTTCGCATTATATGGAGAAAACATTAGCTGCGCCGTACCGATTTGTTTACCATAATCTTTTTCGATACTCAGTTTCTCGTTTGAAACAAAACGTGTGAAGTCCTTATCATAATGGAAATACAACTGATCGTTTAACTTACGAATCATCGGATTATCCTTAGGCGTACCAAAAATAATCAAGTTATGATTTTCTAATGCCGCATTTTTAGGCGCTTTTTTATAATACGTAATCTCACCGACATTACTTTCGGCATAATTACCAATTAAGTTAAATAAATTGGTCAACACTTTAAAATAGTTGTCGTCCATTTTTTCTGGTAATAAAATCGCTAAATCAGCAAAAGAACGGCTTCTGATAAAAATGTTCGGATAGTTGTTAAATAATATGTCATTCAGTTCTTCTGTTTGAATAAATGCATTCGAATTATTTTCAATAAAGGCCCATGGAGTCTGACCATTTCGTAAAACTTCTGGTGATTTAACATTCAAATCAAAAGCAACTTTTAAAACAAAACTATCAGCAATTTCTAAGTTCTTTGGAAATTCGAGATTTAATTCATCACCGTTCGCACGAGCAGCGGTTAATTTCTTGCTGCCAATTGGTTTATCATTGGCGTAAACCGTCACTAAAGAAGAATCAAAATCTAAGTTTTCAGCGTATTTAAAATGTAAATGCACGCGACTGCCATTGGCATTGTTTCGATCCACTGGTAAATTGACAAAGTACGTTTGTTCTTGGTGATAGGCCCCTTCTAGCTTGTCCCCCGTTGAGGTTAATGGATAATTACCATCAAATTCTAAAGTTGAACTAAATGTATCGGTATTCTCATCAACTGTTGTCTCTTCTTTATCTGTTTGGGTCATTAATTCATAATTGGCTAAATAACGTCCCGCACGAACAAGTAAGTCCTCATCTTTAGAAGTAGCTACTAAAACATGCTTATCTGGTTGATTGAAAAATTTTAAGACAGCCTGGTCCTCCACGCGTTTGCTATCAATTTGACTTTTATACTGATCTGGTAATTTATCATAGCTGGCAATAATCAACTGATAGGGTGCTGACTGTTCTTTGTTCAAAGAAGCCATTGGCAACAATTCTTCTGAGGTAGTAATCAAACGAGCAGCACCAGCTAACGCATGGGTCGCTGCAGCTAATTCTTTTTCCGATGCATTTTCTGGTGTCAAAATAACACTGTGTTTATTCGCAATCGTGTCTGCTCCCACAAAATGATTATAAAAAGAATGAATTGTATTCTCTGGTAATTGTAAATCGTATTGGAAGTTTACGTTAGATCCTTCATACATCGTTAACCAATTTGCCGGAGTTTCAATTAAATTATACATGTCGTTTCCTGCCTGATTAATAATTTGGCCCTCAACAGTCAATGTATTTGTCTCTTTAATCAGTTCCAAAGGGATTTCAATCGTCTTTTGTTGAATACCAGTCGTATTTTCAGGACGCCAAGAATAAAACTTCACACCATTAACTGCCACAGTTAAATCTGAGGTCTGATTATTTTTTAATTGTGTGATTTGGTAGGTCATATTGAATGATGCTTTTTTTACGTCCCAATAATCAATTTTTGTAAAATACATGGTGCTACGGACAGAAGTACCTGTTAAAGAGATTGTTTTATTTTGAAAAGGTTGTGTAAAGGTATGGTTGTCTTGTTCTTTGTTTTCGGCGTATACGGTCGGACTTGCGACACCAATCAGAATTGCCAGAAAGAACAACCCTATTAAAGTGACTGTTTTTTGTTTCATTGCACGTTTCCTCCTTATTTAAATCGTTCAGTTTTGTACCATTTTGTTTGTGTTTGTTTATGAAAAACATTTTCTTTAATATACATCACCATGCCATAAGCGGCGACTACTAGCCACATCTGACTGTATGTAATATACATCAAGGCAATAATTAAGATATTCTCTAAAGTCATTTCGCCTTTTTCGGTCGTAATACTGACAAAAGTACTGAAAATAAATAACAAAATCGCTAACAACCATAAGGAATTGCTAAATCCTTGCAGGGTCGTTGTTAAGTAACCAGACATTGATAAAACTAACATGATGTCTGACAAAACGAGCGATGTCATTAAGAGAAAATAAATGGACAAGAAATATAAAATATCAAAACGGATCCGACTCGCTTTAGGATTAAACAATAATTTAGCATTTTTAACAATGACATAAATATTGCCTTTAACCCATCGCGTCCGTTGTCGGAACCAAACTGACAAAGTTTGCGGCTCTTGCTCCCACGTCACTGCTTTTGGTTGAAACTTAATTTTATAGCCCATCATATAGATGCGAAAGCTGATTTCTGTATCTTCGGCTAACGCTTTGTCATCCCAGCCGCCAATGGCTTCAATAATACTGCGACGAACAATGAAATTTGTGCCAGGAATCGTGCATAACTTAAATAATTGAAAACGACCGGCTTGTGCCATCCATTGAAAGGCCAGTGTTTCGATATTAATAAAGCGTGTCAACAGGCTTGCATTGCGATTTCTCGTTCTAAATTTACCAATAACCGCGCCGTATTCCTCACTAGCGATTAACTCTCCAACTAAATAACGGAGTGCATTCGGTTCAGGTGTATTGTCTGCATCATAAATGGCAATCACGTCCCCCTTGGCTTGCTTGAAACCAATGTTTAAGGCATTAGACTTACCTTTCCCACCTGTTATATTGTCTGTATTAATAATCTGCAAATTTCGATTAATCGCCTTTTTTTGGACATTCGCTAAAAGCTCAGCACTATTATCACTTGAGTTGTCATTAATCACAATAATTTCATAGCGATCTTGCGGATAATTAAAATTCAATAACGCTTCAACTGTCCGCACAATGACAATTCCTTCATTATGGGCCGGCACCATAATTGAAACAAACGGCGCGTCTTCGTCCTCTACAGGTGGCGGTGCGACAGGATCTGTTTTTAAATAATAAACATAGCCAAAAATAACTAAGAGAATATTTACAATTAGTAGACTCCAAATAATGATAGTTGCTGTTAACATTACAATGTCAGCAATGGTCATTTGTCTTCCTCCTTATTAATATATTTCGACCGATAATTCTTTCGTCCAATCATAAACAAAATAATCAGGATGATTAAAGTCAGCGTGACAACGCCAATCAAAATATTGTTTGTAATACTGAAAAAGAATGAAAATAAGCCTGTAAATCGTTGTTTTTCAACTGTTGAGGCCCCTGTATCAGCCAAACCATTGACAATTTGATTGTTTAAGAAGAACCGATTATTCCGAAATTCGATTTTCTGCGTTTGTGTTTGAACAGTGAAATGTTGATCCGCTTCTGAAACACTAAACACTATTGGTGCTTCCTTGACTTCTTGAATTAGATGATCCACTTCTTTTTTAGAATTTGGAAATGAAAAACTAATGGTGGTCGGCATTGGAAATCGATAGTCATTCGGATTATCTTTATCCGTCCATTCAATCCCCGATAAATAATCATAGGGTAAATCAAACAAAGCATTCTTATAAGTGATTGATTCTCCCGTTTGGTTTCGATAAAAAACGCGTTCAATCGGCGGATTTTCTCTTAGAATCACTGTATCACTAATTGCTAGACCATCCTCTTGGTATTGAAGGTCTTGATTCCAGTATCCTGGAGCAGAAATGCCTACTGGATAGACATGTCTGTCGACCAATAAACTAATCTGCTGCTCCATCAATTGTTTCAAAGCACGTTGGTCATTTAAATCAACATTGTTAACGACCGGTGTTTCTAAGAAAATAACCCCCGTCGAAGCAAACGCACGTAACGCATTCGTAAATAGTTTATAAGGTAAAATCGTATTGTTTTGTGAAACGCTCGTACTGGATAAAATATAAGGATACGTGGTTTTAACTAATTCTTCTTGCAAATAGGTTGCGACGGACATATCTCTTAACGGGTTAAAATCAGAAATCGTCAAAAACGGCCGTGACATTTTTTCACTTTCCAGCCATTGACTAATTACGTCCAAGCTTTCTAAAAAAACAGCGCCTTTGCGTTCAAACATTGGGAGAAAAGCATGCCCATTCTCAATTACACCAAATGGATATTCTTCTGGTGCTAATTCTTGTGTTTTTAATCGACCAACTGTCTGACCTTGCGTATTTTCCAGCACAACTGATTGATCTTGAAAAGGCAATACTTGAGAAAAGCGGTTTTTTTCATCTTCTAACCGATATTGACGATGACTTAATTCTTTCCATGTACCGCTAAAATATTGTTTTTCATCGTCACGCATGTTTCGACCAATGTGTAATTGTTTACCTTTAAAATGAACTCGATCTGCTAGAAAATCAGAGGCAATAACGCCGGCTTGTTCAGGCCAATTCACCATAGAAATCAAACTGTCATAGCCATCATTTAGCAATTCGCCAGGCACATAATCTGATACCGCCACACTCTGAACTTCTACTCCAAAACTCGTCAACACTCGTTGTAAAGCATCCACATCATTTTCTTTTTTCCCAGCAATATTCAAGCTGTCATAGACAAGTAAGACATGTTTACTTGGTGCAGCCAGCGTCGGTTTGGCAAAGCCACAAAAAACGAAAAAGAGTAAGAAACACACCCAGCCAATAAGATATTGTTTATTTTTCAATTCCCTCTACCTCCCCAATGACTTGTGGTGCTGTATCTTGCCACATTCGTTTACCAATAACATCAGAAACAATTTGTAACAAGAGAAAATCTAAAAATACTGAGACTAAAAACAAATGACGTACTAAGTCACTATCCCCATCAATAATAATTGTTGAAATGAAAACAACTAATAAATTTAGATAAATTCCTGTCATTAAAAAGAAGCGAAAAACTAATCTGGGTTCGTTTCTCTTGAGTCCTCTGTATAAACCAACGCCATATAAACCAAACAGAATCACGCCTAATAACAGATAGAAAGCAAAGTTTTTAGGAAAAAAACTGGCTTTAATACGGTTATACACCATAAAAAATTTAGATTGTTCCAGCGGTGCACGCCCCGTCGTTTTCTCAAAATTCCCCACATTATTCGGCTTTACTAAGTAAACATTTGGGACCGCTGAATTCAGTCCTTGCCATAATTCAGATGGATAATTTAAATAATTCAATAACACCCATCCAAAACTCGTTTTATCAAAAAAATCTTTTTTCATTTGTTCAGAAGTTGGTGATACAGGACTGTATTCTTCAAAGTAGGAACGTCCCTTTTGCAACCCATATTGCGGGTTGATTCCGCCCTCTGACATCCGTTTATCTGGAACCTTACTATCCTTCATTACACCGCGCGTCATACTGTGGTAGACATCACGTTCATAGATATCGTTAGGAACGATAAAAGCTGCTAACGTTGTAAAACCAATCAACGCAATTAAAAAGGCCGTCATTGACAATCGTTGGTAACGTTGTGACAAGTAGACAAAAAATCCTAATCCAGCAATAATTACGCCAATAATCAGCAAATATTCTTGGCGTGTTGTCCCTATTAAAAGTACTACTGCTTGTGCCAAGATAACTAAAACTATTCTTCTAAGCCAAGTTCGTGGTTTCGTCACCCGATAAAAATAGACTGAAAATGCTAAGACACTCACAGAAAGTAAAAAACTCGTCGCTTCTGTATAAAAGGAATTAAAATAAATCGTATAGGAGGTATCCCCCAAGATGAAAATAACCAACAAGGAGATAAGATAACTTTTTTTCAAAGATACGCCTTCGGTTAAGCCTCGTACCAGAATATAAATTGACACTAAAAAACAACTAAGATAAACGAAACCTAAGAAACGAATATCGAAAAGTGTTTGACTATAAAAAAGTTTATTAAGCCAAATGGCAATGGTGATGAAAAATTGTTGAGTGGAAACAAAGTGCGTCGTTGTTTCATTAAAATAACGCATAATTGAAAAGTCTTTAACAAAATAGGCCACATTGTCGTAGCTATCACCATTGACACGATAAAGACTATTTGAATTTAACACACGAAAATACTCGCCATTATCTCCCAAGCCATTAATCGGATAAACAAATAACAAAATGCTTGTCACTAACCCAATCCCTAAAACGGCCAAAAGACTTGGAGAAATATAACGACTCAACCATTTAAAAGCCGAGTTCATGTGTTTTTTGATCTTTTCCATGCTTTCACCTCATCTAGAAATCATAGGCCAAAAGAGCCATTAAGTTATTATAGGAATAGACTTGTTTCGTAACTTTATCACCAAATCCTCCATAAATCGGACTGCTTGAATCCATAATTTGAAAATTATTAAGTACTGTAATTGCCGCACGATACAACTCTTTGTCATTTTCGGCAACACCAATTAAAGCCGCTATCGCATAACTAGCTGCAGATTGATTTTTATCCACGGGCGATCCATTTAAATCATACGAGTTAAAAAGCGTTCCTTGCTGAACTTGTTTTCGCACAAAATCAATACTAGTCTGCTTCGCCATACCCACTTCACTTAAATGGACAATCGTTAATAAAGATTCAATAATATTAAGTGTTCCGTTGTTTTCGTATTTATTTGTTTGATGATTAAACTTCGTTTGATAAAGAGGTAAATCATCAGAAATATAGCCATCGTCTATTAATTGGTAATGATACTGCAAGTAGTCTGCTGAAATCCCAAATTCTTTGTATAGATAACCCAGCGTAATTAAGTCAATATAAAACAAAGAAGTTTCTGAAGACTGTTGTTTTGATTTACTATCGTAAAAATCAATTAGAATATTATCTTTCATAGAGGTTTCCATAAAACTCTTGCCTAATTTTTTAATTTCTTGATCATACTGATCTGTTTTAAAATGCCCCCCTGCTTCAATTAATGAACGAATGATCCGTAAATCATCAATCGAGGCATTGACACTGTATTTATTGCCTTGCTCGTCAATTCGGTAACTAAATTGGACGCCGTCGTAAAAGGTGTCTTTCGTCTGCTTGTAAAAATTATCAAAACGTCCCTGCGTATCAAAAGCTAAATTACGCAAATATAGACCCGAAGACTCACTTAGCAACTCATGTCCTGTGGCGACATCTTTGCGTTCAGCATCTGGTAAATAATTGGTTAAAAAGCCGCCGTCTGTTTTGAGCCGGGTTTCAATAAAAAACTTCAACAAATCTTTGCGTTCAGCGGTTTCTTTTGTGTGAAATTCATGTTTTGTTAAAAAATGTTGTTTGTCTGTCGACATTAAGCGTTGAATTTTTGGATTCACTTTTTCCACCTCTACTTTATAGGATTTTTCTCTAAACAAAAGAAAATATCCTCCCAGAAGCACCACGAATACCCCAATAAAAATCCAAAGTTTTCTCTTCATTGTTACGCCTCTTTTCCTCACTTCTTTATTGTCAGTGTACACAAAAGTACTTGTTTTTGCGAAACTTACGCTACCTCTTCAAGCGCAAGAAAAAAAGCAATCCATAAAAATAAAAGGATTGCTTTAACCGTTTCGTCGATCATTTCCTGTCATCGTAATCTCTTTTGACAGATAACGCACACGTTCCATAATTCGTCTGGCTTTTAGCGGCTCTTGTTCTCCTCGTTGCGTCACGGTTAAATGCTCTTCTAAAGCTTTTAAATCTAGATTGGAAGAGAAAAAAGTAACTAATTGTTCTTGCATTCGGTATTGCAAGATTACGCTTAAAACGTCGTCACGAATCCAACTAGTCATGGATTCCGCACCAATGTCATCAATCATTAATATAGGGGATTTTTTTACTGCATCGAGCTTTTCACCAACTTGATCGCGACCAATGGCTTGCTTCATTTCTACTGTAAATGTTGGAAAATGAACAATTGTCGTAGTAAATCCACGTTCTGCTAAAGCATTAGCCATCGCACCTAATAAGAAAGATTTTCCTACACCGAAGGGGCCTTGTAAATAGAGCCCTTTATGAAATTCTTTTGGTGTCGCAGGATATTCTCTTAAAAATTGCATTGCTTCTGCTAACGCTTTGGCTCGACCTTGAGAAGATGGATCGAAATCTCGTAAATTTGCTTCTCGGACATCTTTTGGCATGTCCATTGCCCTTACTCGATTACGAATTTCTTCTTCCTTCTGACGGGCGATTAAATCAGCCGTTGGGACATATGTTACATCAATGTAATGAAAATTCAACATTAATCTTGGCTCATAGCCGGGGGCAATCATTGCCGGATCGTTTAATTGAAATTTCTTTTTTTCTTGAACAAATTCATACAGCTTAGCATAACTTTTACGAATATCTTCATCGGTTAAACGCTCTCGGTTTGCTTGTATAAAGGCTTGAACATCTTGATCTTTCAATACTTCGTTAACTAGCTCTTCATATCGTTCATTGATGTCACGCTTCTGGATAATTTTTGACATTTCTTTTCCTACGTCTTCCATCATTGGTCACCTCCTTGGTTTAAAAATTCTTGAATTTGTCGATCTAACTCGGCTTGTTCTTCTGGGGAAAGTTTTGTTTCATCGTTTGGCTGATCGGCCCATTCTGGCAATCGCTCTTGTCGAACAGTTTGGCGTTTCCCTGAATAATTTTGTTGTCGCTGTTTTTGTTTGTTTTGGCTTTGTTTAGCCAATTCTCTGACATGTTCAATTGCTTTTTCTGGTGAATGAATGCCACTTTGTCCCCATTCATTCGCAATTCGATTCACATACTCCGCTTTTAAAGTCGGTTGTTGTTGAATATTGTAAACATAGTTAATCAAAATATTAATCACACTAGTCGGTAAGCCTGATTTAGCAACCAAATATTTCACTAATGAACGTTCTTGTGGTGTCGTATAGCCGCCTCGACTATTTTTTAAAGCTTCTAAATATTGAATAGGCGGATTCTTTTCACTATCCATAATCATTTGAATATCCAGTTCAGAAAAACCATTCATTTTTAATGCGTTATATCGATACGTTTGTTGCTCTTCCACCGTCAATTGTACTTGCTTGTTTGTCACTATGTTTGTTGGTTGTGGTTTTTTATCAGGATCAAACGCTTGATGAATCGTTCGCACTAATTCCTTAGGCAAAATTCGACTTGTATAATAGTCAAATGATTTCGAAGCAAAGTCTACCATATCTAACTCATTGATGCCATATAATTGATGAAAAACATAGACTTCTTCTTGAAAACTAGCCTCATCTTCAGGCAATTGTAAACCTAAGCGGTGCAAACCTTCCACAAAATAGTGCCAATCAAAAGAATCTGTTGATACAGAAATTTTCTTCGCTTTTTCTTGTTGAGAAAAAGTTTCTTGAATCGTTGTCAATCGGTTCGCTTCGGAAACAATTTGTTCTTCTTTAAAGGCATAAACCTCTTGAAAGCTAGCGGAAACATTTTGATAGCCCTCTGTTTTGGTAGGATGCGGTTGGAACTTTTGCACTAATTGATCAAATTTCCGTTGTCCAACCCGATTAAATAACACTAAAGCTAACACTTCATCTTTAAAAAAACGAGCGGCTGTTTCAGGTGCTTTTAAATAATATAAATAACAATCTCCTAATTCCCGATCTGTTTTTTTATACGTTTCTAGCAACCCAATGCCTTCTAATTTGTAGCAAGCTTCTTCTAATTGTTGACAACTCAAGTCCAGCAAACTAATTAAATCTGCATGAAACAGCGAGCCATTCTCCTCTGAATCTGTTGTTTCAGATAACAAAAGCCAATATAAACTAAACGCATTGGCGCCGACAATTGGTTGATATAAAAAGGTTAAAACCTCTTTCTCTTGATCAGAAAGCGGTGAATCAATAACCGCTTGAAAAATATTTTTTGGTTGGATTCTTTGCCGATTTCCTTTCAAAGAAAGACCTCCTTTTTAATTTTCTGAGTCAGGAGAAGAAGATTTTGCTTTGTCGACAATGTCCTGTAACTCTTTCAAAAACACGCTCATATCTTTGAATTGTCGATAAACACTCGCAAAGCGGATGTAGGCAATTTCATCTAGATTGACTAAATCTTCCATCACATATTCACCGATAAGCGTTGTAGAGACTTCATTTTCCCCTAAACTACGCACTCGATTTTCAACATTATCGACAATTTGAACCATTTGTTCCATAGCAACAGGTCTTTTTTCCGCAGAGCGAATGAGCCCACGCAAAATTTTATCACGATTAAATTCTTCACGATCCCCATTTTTCTTGATTACAAGTAATGGCGCCGCTTCAATTCTTTCAAATGTAGTGAACCGATAACTGCAATTTTCACATTCACGACGACGGCGAATTGCACGTCCATCATCTGCTTGACGGCTATCAATAACACGGGAATTATTATGATGACATCTTGGACAACGCATAACGTTCACCTCTTCTATTCTGTATAATTTTTGTTGCCTATATTATAACATGAAATTGCGCTATTACTAGGTCTTTAGAACTGGTTCTTAGTTGAATCTTTGCCATTCTTTAATAAAAACAAAGACTTTCACTGTTTTTTCTGAAATTTTCAAAACATTTTACGCCATTTAAAAAATATTCACTTCTTTCCAGTTTGTTTCTCTAGCCACTTCTTCACTTGCTGTTCCGTTTCTTCTCTAGTTCCTTGGTTATCAAACACGATATCTGCTCGTTCTTTTTTCATTTCAATCGGCCATTGGCTAGCAATTCGTTGTTGCGCTTCTTCTTCTGTTAATTGGTTTCGGGCCATCAGACGCTCTTTTTGAATCTTTTCTGGTACATATACCACAGCAACTTGATCCATGATCGCCTCATAATGAGCTTCATAAAGCAGAGGAATATCAACAATAACCAGGGCGGCTTTCTTTTTAGCTTCTTCAATTTGACGTAAAATTTCTTTTCTTAAAAAAGGTTTCAGCGTTTCATTTAACAGCTCTCTTTTTTGAGGACTAGCGAAAATTAATTGTCCTAACTTTTTCCGATCCAATTCACCAGTTGTTAATACTATTTCTGGTCCGAAAGTTTCAACGATTGCGGCTAAGGCTGGTTGCCCTTTTGCAACAATTTCTCGGGCGATAATGTCGCCGTCAACAATTGGATAACCCGCTTTTTTAAAAAGAGCAACAACCGTACTTTTACCTGTCGCAATCCCTCCTGTAATGCCTAAAACTTTTGTCATTTCAATCGACGACCTTTCAATTGTTGGCATTGTGGACAATAATGCGTACCACGTTGTGCCACTTTTGTTTTAACAATTGGCGTACCACAACGATTGCAAGGTAAGCCTGTTTGCCCATAGACATTCAACGCTACTTGAAAAGTCCCTGCTTCTCCTAACGCGTTTAGATAGGTGCGGATGGTGGTTCCACCTGCTTCAACAGCGCGTGCCAAGACGTCAATGATTGCTTGATACAACGTAGCAACTTCCGCAGGTTTTAAGGAATCTGCTGGTTGTTCTGGATGGATTTGCGCTTGCCAAAGTGCTTCATCTACATAAATATTCCCCAAGCCCGTCACTAGCTTTTGATCTAACAGCAATGGCTTAATTGCTTTATGATGCTTTTTCAAGCCTTGTTGAAAAGTAGCTAATTGGAAAACGTCTGGTGTTGGCTCTGGGCCCAAAGCTAAAATCCCTTTATATTGATGACCTTGATTCTTAGGAACCAATGTCATACGGCCAAATTTCCGTACATCTAAATAACGTAATTGCGTGCCATCTGTAAAAGTAAACATTACATGGGTATGTTTGGCAATTTCATCATCAGCCTGATGAAACTCATATTTTCCTTCCATCCGTAAGTGAGAAATCATATCATTATCAGACAATTTAAAAATCAGAAATTTTCCTCTTCGCTCAATCCCTTCAATCGTTTGACCAGCTAATTGACCTTGAAATACATCAACTTCTGGTGATTCAATAATTCTTGGCCAAAAAACAATGACTTCTTGAATGGTTTTTCCTACAACAAGTTTTTCAAGTCCTTTTCGCACTGTTTCTACTTCTGGTAATTCTGGCATTATTTTTGCTCCTTTATATAAAGAGGTCTGAACGCTTAGATATCAACGTCCAGATCCTACTTATCCTTATTTTATTCATCGTTCTTAATGGGTAAGCTATTATTTTGCTTCATACCATGTTTTTCCCCAACTGCTATCGGTGATAAGTGGCACATGTAAGGAAACTGCGTGCTCCATCACTTCTTTGACGAGTTGATTTAATTGTTCTAATTCTGATTCTGGTACTTCAAAAACTAATTCATCGTGCACTTGTAATAACATTGTCGCTTGTAATTTTTCTTCTTTTAAACGACGCGCCATTTCAATCATCGCAATTTTTAAAATATCTGCGGCACTTCCCTGAATCGGTGTATTAATCGCTGTACGTTCAGCGAACGAACGTAGATTAAAGTTTCTTGAATTAATATCACTTAAATAACGACGGCGATGATACAATGTTTCCACATAGCCTTTGTCTTTGGCATCGCGGACTATCTCTTCCATATACTGCTTCACGCCTGGATATTTTTCAAAATAGGTGTCAATATATTGTTGTGCTTGCTTCCTAGTAATGCCTAAGTTTTGGGACAAGCCATAATCACTGATACCATAGACAATTCCAAAATTCACTGCTTTAGCTTGACGACGCATGTTAGGTGTGACATCTTCTGCTTTTTCAACACCGAAAACTCGCATTGCAGTGCTGGCATGGATATCTTGTCCTTCCACAAACGCTTCTTTTAAATGCTCATCATTAGAAATATGTGCGAGCACACGTAACTCAATTTGAGAGTAATCAGAAGAGAAAATCAACCAATTATCCTCTCTTGGTACGAAGGCTTCTCTAATTTTCCGGCCTTCTTCTAAACGGATAGGAATGTTTTGTAAATTGGGATCTACTGAGCTTAATCGTCCTGTTTGTGTCAGTGTTTGTACATACCGAGTATGAATTTTATTATCTGGCTGAATTACTTTTAAGAGTCCTTCAACATAGGTCGATTGAATTTTGGCAATTTGACGATAAGTTAAAATATCTGCCACAATTGGTGCTTGTTCTTTTAGTTGTTCTAAAACATCTACCGCTGTTGAATAGCCGGTTTTCGTCTTTTTGATCACAGGTAAGCCCATTTTTTCAAATAAAATAACGCCTAATTGTTTAGGTGAATTCAAATTAAATTCTTCGCCAGCTTCTGCATAGATTTTTTCTTCGATTTCTTTCAGACGTTCTGAAAATTCTACTTGCATTTCTTTTAAGCGCGTGGCATCAACACGGATACCAGTTATTTCCATATCGCCTAAAATACGAGAAAGTGGTAATTCCATTTTATAGAATAAATCAGCTTGATTCTTTTCTGTTAATTCGCTATCTAATTTGCTTGTTAAAAATTGAATTGCTTTAATCTTACGTGCTAAATGACCAAAGAAAACTTCTTCGTCCTCTGGCAAGCCTTTTTTGGCCCCTTTTCCATAAATCGCTTCATCAGATTGAATCGCATCATATCCGTAATGTTGTGCTACGCCTTCAATATCAGCGTTATTGTCATTGGTATCAAGTAAATAAGCAGCCAATAAAACATCAAAGGCAATTCCTGTCATTTTTCCTACATAGCGATTTAGTGCAACGTACGTCCGTTTTGCATCATAGACATTTTTTTTACGTGTCTCATCCATCAACCAGTCGATAAATGGCTGACTTTCAAAAACAGCTAAATTATTCGTGGTATAAATCTTCTTGTTATTGCCCCAAGCAAGGCCGACAATCGGTGACGTATGATAGTTATCTGCCATCATCTCAACATAAAGAGCCATATCGTCTGTAAACATTTCATTGGTTAACTGATCTTCAACTACTTCAAATAAAATATCTTCCATTTCAACAGGTTCTTCTGTAATGTCCAACTTAGCTAAAAATTGTTTAAAGTCCATTTCTTTATAAAAAGGAACCAATTTTTCTAAGTTCTTCCCTTCATATGCCAAGTCTTCCACATTGACTTCGACTGGTGCATTGACTTCAATTGTCGCTAAACGTTTAGAAAGAAAGGCTTGCTCTTTATCATTAATCAAGTTTTCTTTCATTTTGCTTTTTTTCATTTCATCGATATTCTCATAAACCCCTTCAACTGAGCCATATTGTTTTAACAGCTTAATCGCGGTTTTCTCACCGATTTTCGTTACACCTGGAATGTTATCCGACGTGTCGCCAGCCAACCCTTTCATATCAATAATTTGCTTAGGCGTTAACCCATCATATTTTTCAGCAATATGCTCAGGCGTATATGATTCAATATCGCTAACTCCTTTAACAGTGATATCTACTTTGACAGTGTCCGTCGCTAATTGTGTCAAATCTCGGTCCCCTGATAACACGACAACATCAAATTCATCTTTATCAACTTTGTTGGCTAATGTACCAATAATATCATCTGCTTCATAGTTAGGTAGTTCATAATATTTTACGCCTAAACCTTCTAAAAGTTCACGAATATACGGCATTTGTTCTTTAAATTCCCCCGGTGTTTTTGAACGTCCGGCTTTATATTCTGAATAAAATTCTGTTCTGAATGTGGTTTTCCCTGCATCAAAAGCGACTAAAACATGAGTAGGCATTTCTTTTTGCATTACATTTTCAAACATATTGTTAAATGCATAAATAGCATTTGTATGCAAGCCGTTCTTATTTTTGAATCGTTCTAATGAGTTATGTAGCGCAAAAAATGCACGAAAGGCTACACTGTTTCCATCAACGAGTAATAATTTTTTTTTGGTCATTTTTTTCCCCTCATCTTTAGCAAACTAGTTTCCTTTCTATTTTAACAAAAAACTACAGAATTTGCAGTAGACGGCGATTGCAGAATGAAAGAAAAAGGTATTTGACATAGTTCCTTAGTGACAACTATATCAAATACCAAAATCAATCAGCAATACACGCTGGATCTTCACAAGTATGAGAATCTTTTTTACGGCAAAACATTTCCCGCTGCACGATAAATATCGTACCAATCTTCGCGACTAATCACAATGTCTGCTGCTTTAGCAATTTCTTCAATTCTACCAAGATTCATACTTCCTGCGATGACTTGCATATTAGCAGGGTGGCGCAGAATCCAGCTGGTGGCTAAGCCAGTTGGCGTTGTTTGATATTTTTCAGCCAATTCGCTTAATTTTTGATTTAACTCAGGGAATTTTTCATTTCCAATAAAGACACCTTCAAAATAACCATATTGGTACGGTGACCATGCTTGAATAGTCATTTGTTTCAACCGTGAATAATCTAAAATACCATGATCATAATCAATGCTTCCTGATATTTCCATATTTGTTTGTAAGCCTTGATCCACCATGCCAGTATGCTTGATGCCAAATTGTAATTGATTGGCTAATAATGGTTGTTTAACAGCTGTTTTTAAAAGTTCAATTTGTCCTGGCGTTTGGTTACTTACACCAAAATAGCGAACTTTCCCTTGTTTTTCTAATAAATGAAAAGCCTCAGCTACTTCTTCTGGTTCCACTAAAGTATCTGGACGATGCAATAATAATGCATCGACTGAATCTACACCTAAACGCTGTAAACTCCCTTCGACCGCTTCTAAAATATGAGCTTTTGAAAAGTCAAAAAAGCCTTGACGAATCCCACATTTTGTTTGTATAAAAATATCTTCACGACGAATGGTACTTTCTTTTAAGGCCTTACCAAAAATGGTTTCGCAGTCGCCGCCACCATAAATGTCGGCGTGATCAAAAAATGTAATGCCATGATCATAAGCAGTTTCAATTACCTGTTGAGGATTTTCAGCACCATTTAAGCGCATACATCCTAAGATAACCGAAGAAACTGTTTCGTCACTTGTACCAAATTGCAGTTGTTTCATTTTAATATCCTCCTCATCCATTCCTCTTACTTCTTCATTTTAACACTATTTAGACAAAATTGGACTTCTTACGATAGATTCGCTTCGACTTTTTCAAAAAAAGCAGGAGATAATTCCTCTGGCAAATAAACAACTGTCTCAGAAGAAAGCGCTACGTTCATCTGAAACAAATGATTGACGATTACTAGATGTGCTTGGTGAAGTTGATACGTTGGTTTTCCATAAATAATTGTAATATTCTTTTTTTCACTGAAATAGCTTTTTATAGATTGTCCCAACGCTTGTTCCTTTTCTGGAGGAAAGTCCGTCAATAGGCAAATAATATATTTTTTTTCATATAAAATCGGGTCAAATAAATCTAGGATGTGATAAAAATAGCAACTCGTCAATTCCCGTTCTTTTACTGAAGTAAAGACTGGATATAGGCGTTTTAAAAGCCTAATAAGTTTTTGTAATCTGTGCCAGGTTTGTTGATAACGAGCAGCAAGTGTTTGTTCCTGTTTATGAGCTGGCAACCATGCTTGTCCGTCTAATAAACTATTCATATGCGTACTTAAAAATCGACATAAATGAATTTCTTGATAATTAAAATGATGTTGTGTAAAATTTCTCCTAATTTCTTTCATAATAAAAATAGCTGTTTTTAAGCATAAACTTTCTATTTTCATTTGCTCATGAATAAAATACTTTCGCGCTCTCTTGCCAAAACAACCACCAAAATGTGCTTCAAGAATCACAAATAACGCTTTTTGTTCTTTAAGAGACATAAAAGAAGTGCTCAACACTTCCACACGAAATAAATAAAAAAAAGCACTTGTTTGTTGAAATAAATTAGCATTTGGCACTGAAATTTCATGCCCGCCTCTATATCGTTTCTCCCAAATATAAATTAGCCAACTAAGATGATTCTGTTGTGCTACATTTAAATCCAACTCAAAAAAGGTAATGATTTTCCGAGTCATTTCTCTGTTTTCTTCCAGACAGCTTTCTTGAAAAAACAAATAAAAACAAAGGATTAACTGTCGAATTTGCCATTCATTGCCAGTTAAATCGTAATGTTTTTGACGTACAATAATATCAAAATTAACTAGCCAACGTCGAATATTAGAAAGTTTCTTCCGAAGAGTTGATTCCTGTAATCCCAATACCTGGGTCAATTGCGCATAATTGATTCGCTCTTCAATTAGACAACGTAAAATATAAAATTCGGGAATAAAATAACAAAATTTTTGTCTAAATCGAGCCAAGCCACAAACGCATAATTCACGATATTTTACAATTCCTTTGGTCGTTGTATAAATCTTACAAAGCCCTTCTATCTTAAACGTTTCCTGCTTTTTTTCAAAACGTTGAATGTAACAATGGATGGTTTTGTCGCTCACCTTTAGTTTTTCTGCAGCCATCAAAACAGAAAATGTCTGCTCTTGTTGCAGTAAATCCAACAATTCCAACATATTTTTATGTTCAAAAGACAATAATTCCTTGAAATCCATATATCGTCCCCTTTCACTCCCTTGTTATAAGAATACGTCAAATAAGGCAAAAATTTTTTTAAGAAGAAAAAAATAGAGAACAAAAAGTATTGATTACTTTCCGCTCTCTACAATTATATCGAATTATTTTTTTGAAATATGCAGTGTCATAGCATTTGCTGCTACAATAATTGTACTTAATGACATCAAGACAGCACCTACAGCTGGATTTAAAACAATCCCAATTGGTGCAAGAACCCCAGCCGCTAAAGGAATGGCGA
The DNA here is from genome assembly GCF_050541555.1 of Enterococcus sp. DIV0167. NCBI lineage: Bacteria > Bacillati > Bacillota > Bacilli > Lactobacillales > Enterococcaceae > Enterococcus > Enterococcus sp. DIV0167. Next base: position 629,117 of record NZ_CP172933.1, on the reverse strand, counting down.
CAATATTGTACCCAGCTCCCCACCAAAGATTTTGGATCATTTTACGTCGTGTTTGTTTGGCTAAATCTAAGAACCTTAAAATATCTTTAGGATCACTATCCGTCAGTACAACATCTGCCGAATCAATCGCTACATCTGTACCAGCGCCTATCGCAATGCCGATTGAAGCACGGGCTAAACTTGGTGCATCGTTAATACCGTCTCCTACCATCATGACCTGATGCCCCTCAGTAAGATACTGTTGCACAATTTTTTCTTTATCTTCTGGTAAGAGCTCTGCGTAGTATTCCTTCATTCCTAAATAATTAGCAACTGCACTGGCAGCTGTTTGATTATCCCCTGTTAACATGACTGGCGTAATTCCTTGCGCTTGTAACTCTGCAATAAATGTTTTAGCTTCTGGTTTGACTTTATCTCCTAAAGCAAGCAGTGCGACTAATTGACCAGCGATGATTAAATAGCTCAAGGTATTTCCTTGCTCTTGATAGTTTGTTTTAATTGTTTCATCGAAGGTTAACTGTAACCGTGCAACTTCTTTTTCATTGACTATTTTGACTTCTTGGTTTTGAACAGTAGCAACCAGTCCTACGCCTGATAAAGCTTGCAGATTATGGGCTTCATAAGGTTGAACGGCTTGTTTATTTAAATAGTTCATGATTCCAATTGCCAACGGATGATTTGCATTTTTTTCCAATGCCCCAATATATTTAAGTGCTTCTTCTCTAGTAAACTGCTTACTCATTAATTCTAAGCCAGTAACTGTAAATTGTCCTTCTGTTAAAGTTCCAGTTTTATCCAGCAACACATATTCAACCTTATTGGCTTGTTCTAATGAATTCCGATTTTTTAAAAGTAAGCCATTTTTAGCAGCAATGGAGGTACTTCTAGCAATCACTAAAGGAATTGCTAAGCCTAACGCATGGGGACAGGCAATAATAAAAACTGTAACCATTCGTTCAAATGCTAGAGACAAATCTTTCGTTACGAGTAACCAACCGATAAATGCTAACACACCTACGAATAAGGCAATATAGAATAACCACTTGGCTACACGGTCTGAAATGGATTCTAGTTTTGATTTTTCCGATTGCGCTTGTTTAACCATCTCCATAACTTTTGACAGGTAACTATTTTCACCCGTGCCAGTTACCGAAATTTCAATCATTCCGTTGCCATTGACAGCTCCACCAATCACGGAGTCACCAATGTTTTTTTCTACTGTTTTTGATTCCCCTGTAACCATCGATTCGTCGACTGTTGTACTTCCTTTCAAAATTTTACCATCTGTCGGAATTTTATCTCCCGAACGAACAATCAAGCGATCGCCTTCTTGGACATCTTGCAAAGGAATTTCTTCTTCCCCATGTTCAGTCATTCGCTTGACTGTGTCAGGCAACAGTTCAGCCATTTTTTTCAAGGCATCACCAGCATTAGAAATAGCATTCATTTCAATCCAATGACCTAAAAGCATAATAACAATCAGAGTGGCTAATTCCCAGAAAAAGTCCATCACGTGGGCCTGATTCGTAAAATGATTCATGTAAAACGCATATAAGCTGTAAAAATATGATACCGAAATCCCCATCGCAATTAACGTCATCATTGCTGGACTCTTTTGCTGTAATTCCATTTTAGCGCCACTTAAAAATGGTTGTCCACCATAAAAAAATAGCACAGTTGCTAAAATTAAGACCAACCAATCAGAACCTGGAAAAGTAAATTGAAAAGGTAATTGAAAACCCATCATTGGTGAAAGAACAATAATCGGAATAGCTAAAATCAATGACAGCCAGAATTTTTGTTTAAAATTCCCCATATGCATTGAATGGTCCATTCCCTTCATTCCTTCATGTTGGTGTGACATAGCCATTTGTTCATGCGCCATGTCATGATTCATGTGATTCATTTTATCGTGGGACATTGTTGGCTGTTTTTCCTGATGTTGTTCATGATTATGTTTTGCTGACATATGATCCCTTCTCTTCTTAAGTATTTTCATCTTAAGCATAGCACAAGATGAAAATTGTTAGAAATAATTACTTTTTTTAGTTTAGAAAAAAAAAGAGCTGAATTTTGCGTATGTATATTTTAAGAACACCTTATCCTCATATTTATTACAAAAGGAGTGTTTCAATGAAAATTACTACAAAGCAAGTCGGGGCACGCATGCGTGAAGCTCGAAAAAAGAAGAAGTACACTTTACGTTATTTAGCCAATAAAATTGGTTTATCTAGTGGAAGTACAATTAGTAACTGGGAATTAGGTTTGAATTTACCCAATAAACGATACTTAAAAAAAATCGCTAAAGCCTGTGACACAACAGTAGATTGGCTACTTTATGGTGATTTTGATCGATTTGTGCGCCAGCTATTAAAAGAAAATTTTCAAAATAAACAACTACTAAAACCACCTTTTTTTACTCAGTTGATGGTACGTTTATCTGAAGAACATCTATCCTATCACGATTCATTAAAAATTATGATTCAAGCGCAAAAGTTACAGCAGTCCTTTTATGCTTTTCCTTTAACAGTAGAAGCCCCCTCTCATTCCCAAGAGAGTATTTCTATTTATGAACCAACAACTGCAGAAGAACAGTCTGACCAATCTTATTATCATCCGTTTATTTTGTCAGAACTCCATGAATTATTTACACATTCTCAAAATCCAGAATTGGATTATTCTCTGATTATCGCTTTTCTTCCTTTGTTAAAAGTAGATCAATTAACTGAACCACAAAAAGAAGTCTTACTGGCCATCTTTAAGCGAATGAATTCCTTTAAAGACCAAACACTTTTAAATGAATTCTTTGTGGAATTACAGTATTTACTCTGATTCTACAAAAAAGATTGAGCCATGTATCTCAAGGACTTAGGCTCAATCTTTTAGTTAAATTTCTTCTATTTATGAACGATTCTTTCGTTCAACTAAGTGCGTTTTCCGTTGTGGACCAATGATTAAAGGAACGGATTCATATTTGACTTCACTGTATTCCAAGCCAAACCAACTTTCAGGAGAGGTAGTTAAGTTTTTGATAGCTAATTTTGCCTGCATAATTTGTCGATCCCATTTTTTCAGTTCAGAAACGTTAGATAATTCTTCTTGAATTAATACAAATTGGAAATCGCCAACTTCTCTTCCTGGCGTTAATGAATAACGTTGTGGCTGTTTTGGCAAGCGGCCTGTTTTCATCAAGTCATGAACAATTTGTCTTAAATATACATTCACTTCTTGAGAAATATGGAAGCCTAAATATAGCTGAACTTGCACAATAAAATCAGTCCCTAACATATCAACAGAATATTCTTGAGTAAAGGGTTCATCTGTTACCTGAACATTAACAAACCAATAAACATTCGCTCGTTTTGGTTGTTTGTCCAAAATCGAATAAATAATATTACGATTAATTTCGCCATCCACTCGATCGGAGGTTAAAAAGACCACGTTGGTTTGATACATTGGTACAGATGTATCTTCTTTCAAAGCTTTAAGTTGTGGTACATATTTTTCCAACGACACTTGTTCCGCCGTTGCTTCTTTAATCTCGTTGCCGCGTTCCCAAATAATCATGATGCATAACAAGAAGACTGCCATTCCCACAGCAACATATCCACCATGGAAAAACTTCGCAGCACTTGAAAAGAAAAAGACAACTTCAATGGCAGCAAAGAACAAGGAAATTAGATACGCAGACCAAGCTGGAATTTTATCCAAAAGATAAAACAACAATAAAATGGTTGTCATTAACATCGTAATCGTAATCGATAGACCATACGCAGCTTCCATGTGTGTCGATGTTCTAAAAGCCAGCACGATTGCTGAACAAGCTAACCACAAAATTAAATTTACCGCTGGAATATACATTTGACCGATATTGCTCCCAGGATAAATAATTTTAAGTCTTGGTAATAACTTCAATTTAATCGCTTCAGAAACTAAAGTATACGAACCTGATATTAACGCTTGCGAAGCAATCACTGCGGCGATTGTTGCAAAAACAACGCCAAATACGAGAATACCTCGTGGAATCATTTGGAAAAATGGGTTAATTTCAGCTAATGCCTGCATTTCAGGGTTTTCTTTGACCGTTAACAACCACGCAGCTTGCCCTAAATAATTAAGAATCAAACAAATCTTAATATACGGCCAGCTAATGCGGATATTCATTTTTCCTACATGCCCTAAATCAGAATATAAAGCTTCAGCACCAGTTGTAGCCAAGAAAATATTCCCTAAAATAAATAGACCTAATTTATTTTCTGGACTGACTAGTAATTGCAAAGCATAATATGGATTTAATGCACGAATAACCGTCCAATCTTGGCTAAAATTCATTAAACCAATGATGCCTAAAAAAGTAAACCACAAGAACATAATCGGCCCAAAAGCTTTCCCGACCAATTCTGTTCCAAATCGTTGAACAGAAAAAAGAATTAAAATAATCGTCAACGTAATAACCACTATAATCGTTTGGTCATTGCCAAAACGTTCAAAAAATGCTGGAATCCCCCGTAAGCCTTCAATCGCTGTCGTCACTGTCACAGCCGGGGTCAAAACGCCATCAGCCAGTAAAGCGGCGCCGCCAATCATTGCGGGAATAATCAAATACTTACTTTTTTTACGAACCAATGTATAAAGAGAGAAAATCCCACCTTCTCCATGGTTATCAGCATTTAAAGCAATAACAACATATTTAATCGTGGTTAAGATAGTCAATGTCCAAAAAATTAACGAGACCGAACCTAAAATAAACGATTCAGAAACCCGTGCCAAGCCACCATTATCTCCTACAATGGCTTTCATTACATATAAAGGGCTCGTTCCAATATCTCCATAGACAACGCCCATGGCAACTAAGATCCCTGCCATCGTAAATTTCCGACGATCAAACCCCTCTGCTTTGTGTAACACAATACTTTCCTCCTACAAAAGAAATGACTTCGTTTAGTTTAACCAACAGCTCCATAAAAACTTTTAAAACTCTTTATTATATAACGTTTTATATATCTTTTTCATTAGTCAAAAAGCGCTTTTTGACTAACGATGCTACTCACTATAATACGTTTTAAATCGTTTAGCAAGTCTTTTTATTAGAGAATGTTCATCTTAGATAAGAAACCCACCTATTTTGAAAAAAGGAAAATCAAAAATAAGTGGGGCAGCAGTCGAAACGACTGCTGCCCCACTTGCTAACTATTAAGATAATTTTCTGAACAAAAGTAGCTTCTTTTATTCCTGTTAAATTTAAATCACTTCTTCTTCCTCTTCAACTTCAGAGAAATGGAACTTAATCATTTCATTGACGAAAATTGGCACAAAGGATAGGAAAATTGCTAACATCCAATGATTTAAACTAATATGCACTAATCCAAATAGTTCTTGTGTGAATGGTAATAAAGCAATGGTTGTGGTAATTAGTAATGCTAAAACGACCATTTCAAAGAGCGACTTGTTGCTTGATAATTTTACACGGAAAACAGAGTTCGCACTACGAACATTAAAGACATGTAAGATAGAGGAATAAGCTAAGATTAAAAATGCCACTGTTTGTCCAACTTCATAGCTGTTTGAAACATAGGCTGAAACACCTGGTACAAAAGCACCTAGGTAAAAACCAAACAAAGTAATGACTGTGAACACTGCTGCATTAATCCCAATCTTTTGCCATAAGCCTCGTGCAAAAATCCCTTCGTTTTTAGGGATTGGTGCCTCATCCATAATTCCTTTTTCCGCTGGTTCTTTTCCTAATGCAAAACCAGGTAACCCATCTGCGACCACGTTAACAAACAACAGTTGAACTGCAGTAAATGGCGCACCCCAACCAAGTAACATGGCAATTAAAACAATAAAAATCTCAGAAATATTACAGCTTAACAAGAAGTTAATGGCTTTACGAATATTTCGGTACACGGCACGTCCTTGTGCAACCGCATCAACAATAGTTGCAAAGTTATCGTCCGTCAAAATCATATCTGAAGCGCCTTGGGCCACATCTGTTCCAGTAATCCCCATTGCGCAACCGACATCACTAGCTTTCAAGGCTGGCGCATCATTCACGCCATCTCCGGTCATTGCTACAACAGCGCCAGAACGTTGCCATGATTGAACAATTCGAATTTTATCTTCAGGGGTTACACGTGCATAAACGGATAAATCTTTAACACGTTTATCTAATTCTTCATCACTCATTTTTTTCAGTTCTGAACCAGATAAGGCTTCACTTTTATCTTTTAAAATTCCTAATTCTTTAGCAATTGCACTGGCTGTTACCACGTGATCACCAGTAATCATGACTGTTTTAATTCCAGCTTTTTTCGCACGAGCAATGGCGCCCTTACTTTCTGGACGTGGTGGATCAATCATGCCAATTAAGCCTAACAAGCGAAGATTTTTTTCTAAAGCCTCTGATGTAATTTCCTTGGGTGGTTCATCATATACGGCATAACCGACAGCAATAACTCGTAACGCTCGTTTTCCGAAACGATCATTAACAATAGCCGCTTGATCGACATCTCCGAAACCAAAACGTGGTAGTAACACATCAAAGGCTCCTTTAGTAATTGAGATGTACTTTTTCCCCCATTGATGGACCGTAGTCATCATTTTTCGTTCTGAATCAAAGGGAATTTCACCAATACGAGGATATTTTTCTTCAAGTTCTTCTTTAGTATGATAATTTTCTTCGACAGCACGAACAATTGCCGCTTCTGTCGGATTCCCTGTAACAGTTAGTTCATCGCCTTCTTTTTCCACAATGACATCTGTACATAAAGCAGCCATTTTCAATACTTCCATGGCTTCATCGGTCATGGCATCTTCCGTATCCGTTACTTCATCACCACGATGCCATACTCGGCGGACGCGCATTTTATTTTGTGTCAGTGTTCCTGTCTTATCAGAACAGATAACATTCGCAGTTCCTAGCGTTTCTACTGCTGGCAATCGACGAATAATCGCATGTTTCTTAGCCATTTTTTGAACACCATATGCTAAGGTTAACGTTACAATCACGGTTAGTGTTTCTGGTACAGCTGCCACCGCTAAGGAAACGGCTGTCATAAACATTTCAAGAAGCGGTTCTCCTTGCAGTTCACCAATAATGAAAACAATTGCCGCAGCCCCTAAGGCTAACAAACTAATACGTTTGCCTAATTGATTCAAGCGTTTTTGTAATGGTGTTTTTTGCTGATCGCTGTTATTCAGTAACCCAGCAATTTTACCCATTTCCGTATTCATTCCTGTTGCAGTTACTACTGCTCGTCCGCGGCCATTCACAACGGTACAGCCTTTGAAAATCATATTTATTTGATCTCCTAAGCCATCATCGTCATGCCCCACGTATGTAGGATCTTTTTCAACAGGTTCACTTTCACCTGTTAGTGCTGACTCTTCTACGCGCATTTGAGAAGCTTGAATAAGTCGTGCATCGGCTGTAATCATTGAACCAGCTTCAAGAACTAGAACATCTCCTACTACTAGTTCTTCAGCATCGACTTCGATTACCTTGCCATCTCGTAAGACTGCACTACTTTGCTTGTTCATGTCTTGTAAAGCCGCCAGAGATTTTTCAGCATTTCCTTCTTGAACAATGGCCAAAACAGCATTGATAATCACAATTGCAATAATTAAGATTCCTTCAAAATATTCGCCATGTTCTGTTACGATTGCTGTATAAAACGAAATTGCCGCAGCAACTAATAAAATAATCGTTGTAAAATCAGATAAACTGTGAATAAATTTCTTTAACACAGAATCCTTCTTAGCCTCTTCAAATTGATTGCGGCCATTTTCTTTCAGCCGTTGTTGGGCCTCTTGTTGTGTTAAACCAGTTTCAGTATTGACTGAAACTTCTTTTGTGACAGTATCGACAGTTTGCTTGTAAGCTTCCATCCTATTCCCCCTCTAATTTTTTCTTCCTATATAATAGTGTCTCTATTAAATATAACATGATTTTTTTTGAACACGCAACTTTTTTCATCTTTGGCTTAGCGTTCTCTCATATGTCCAGAAAAAACTGGTATTTTCGTTGTTGCTACAGCAATGTTTCTATTTGATTATGGGAATTTTATGAAAAAAGAAACGAATTCAGCCAAAAAGCAATGGACATTTTTTTCATTTTGTCTGATAAAAAAATAGTTTATTTCTATATATTCAACACAAAAACAACAAAAAATACAATGTTATTTGGTTCGCACGATTATTTATTTTACATGTTATAAAATAACCAGAAAAATATTATATTTAATCTTATTAATAAGCGTTATAACTTGCAAGCGCTTCCAAAAGGTGCTATTATTTAAGTGTAAGGAGGACATGCAAATCAATTGGTTGAAGATTTTCTCAGTAGATAAAAATCGGTAAACTCAAAGTTGTTAGAATTGCAAGATTCACCTGTAAACAATACGTGTAGAGTAATTGTTAGTGATAACTCGTATCGGAAAATAGGGAAAGGTTATAGAAGGATGGAGTTTCTATAAAGCATTTACCCTATCTGTTATCACCTAACGCAAGTTATCCACCATCCAAGCGTCGAAACTGTATGAAAACAAGGTTTTAGTTTCACCACATCACGTTCACCTTTTGCTTTACATGTATCGCGAAATGTAAACACTTATTCAACCAATTGATGTCTTCCCGTTAACAAGGCCGAGCTTAAATTTAAGCTCGGTTTTTTCTTTCAGGCAATAAAATATATTTGTATCAAATAATCATATGTGTTATATTCAAGGTGCACATTCTATTTTATCTTCTTTTAAAGGAGGGAATGCTATGCGAAAAAAGAAAAAATCTTCGTTTGAAAGTTCAATTCATGTTTATCGTGCTATGGCTCGTATGACCCAGCAAGATTTGGCCAATCGAGTCGGTGTCTCTCGACAAACAATTATTCAACTGGAACGAAACAAGTACAATCCTTCATTACTTCTTGCGCATGACATCGCGAACGTCTTTGGCGTAACCATTGATGATGTGTTCACCTTCAAAGAAACACTGAATGACGATGTAGAACAAGAAGCCTAAACAGTATAAGCTGTACTTAACAAGACAATTTTTCTGATTGTACTTGGAGTTGCCGAGGTACAACTTAGTACCGGCAATACGAAGAAAGCACTTCTTCGTATTGTTGTTTCAATAATTAATCTTTTCTTACATAAAAAAAGAACGGCGCAACCTTGGTTGCGTCGTTCTTTTTATTCTAAGATTGTCTACTAAGCATTTTTACTCTAGTAGCGTTTTGGTTTCTAACTTTATTATTTACAGGGGAAGAAAAAATAAAGCACACCTTTACTGTGATTCCAAAAATCACGTGTTTATCATAATATATTTTTGTTTCAATCCCAAGTATTCTGCTCACAAAGTGTCGCTTATTTAATAAACATTGCATCGCCAAAACTAAAGAAACGATATTTTTCCTCAATTGCATGTTGGTAAGCAGCCAATGTTAAGTCTTTTCCTGCAAAGGCACTCACAAGCATCACTAACGTAGATTTTGGTAAATGGAAGTTCGTTGAAAAAGCCTCTACGACTTTAAATTGATACCCTGGTGTGATAAAAATATCGGTCCAGCCACTGTCAGCCTGGATTTCACCATTAAATTTTGTGCCAATTGTTTCCAACGTACGAATAGAAGTTGTTCCAACCGCAACAATCCGACCGCCTGCTTGGCGTACTTCATTTAATTGCTTAGCCGCTTCTTCAGTTAAACGATAGAATTCGCTATGCATATGATGTTCTTCTATATTATCAACGCTCACGGGACGGAATGTTCCTAAACCGACATGTAAAGTTAAATAAACGAGATGAACACCTTTTGCTTTGATCTCTTCTAATAGTTCTTTTGTAAAATGCAAACCCGCTGTTGGTGCTGCAGCTGAACCATTTTCTTCAGCATAAACCGTTTGATAACGATCTGGGTCATCTAGACGTTCTTTGATATATGGCGGCAATGGCATTTCTCCTAACGATTCTAAAATTTCTAAGAAAATACCATCATATTTAAATTCAATGATTCGACCACCATGTTCCAACTCTTCTTTAACCACCGCTTTTAGGCGACCATCGCCAAATTGAATTTCCGTGCCGACTTTTGCACGTTTCGCGGGTTTAATCAAGGTTTCCCATGTATCGCCTTCTGTATTTGTTAAAAGTAAAACTTCCAAATGACCGCCTGTTTCAGTTTTTTCTCCATATAAACGGGCCGGCAGTACCCGTGTATTATTCATGACTAATGCATCCCCAGGCTGTAATTCATCAAGAATATCATGGAAATGTTTATCCTCCATGTCCCCTGTTTCTTTATTTACAACTAATAATCGTGAACTAGCGCGATCTTTTAGTGGGGTTTGAGCAATTAATTCTTCTGGTAAATCAAAATCAAAATCTTCTGTACTTAGCATTTCCGTCACTCTTTCTACTAGTTTTTATCTTGGTTATTCTAACACTTTTTCTTGTTTCTGGCTATGTCAGCCTTCTAAATCAAACTAAATAGTTGTCAAAAAATGTCAGAAGCACTATACTTACTTTAAGTAAGTATACATAGTTATTTAAAGGAGGAACTCAAAATGCATGCTCAATTTCATCATGTTTCACTATTAGCGCGTCATGGTCAAGAAAACCAATCATTCTATACAAAATTGTTAGGCTTACGTTTTGTCAAAAATACCGTAAATCAAGACAACAATCGCATGCCTCATTATTTTTATGGCGATTATCAAGGCACACCGGGAAGCTTAGTAACTTTTTTTATCGTGCCCTTATTAGGCAACCGCTATGAAGAAAAAAATTATTTAGCCACGATTGGCTTAAAAATTCCCCAAAATAGCCTTTCCTTTTGGGAACAACGTTTAACAGAAAACAAAATTCCATTTAACAAAAAAGAAAAGAGCCTACATTTCAGTGATCCAGATGATACGCATATTATCCTGACAGAAGTTCCTGAAAATCCATTAAAAGAAACACTCGTTGTTTCTAACGACATTCCAGCAGCGGTTCAAATTATCGGTTTGGCCTCTACTGAATTTCATGTGCCAGATTCTGAAAAAACCTTGGCCTTTTTTGAAACATTTCTTGGTTGGCAAGCAGTTGGCAATACGATTATTTTAAGTGAGACGGAAAGCTTTTCTGTTCATCAAACAACGTCGGATAAAACAAGCCGAATGGGGCGTGGCAGTATGGATCATATTGCTTTTTCTGTGGCTGATGATGAAGCATTACAAGAACTACACACGCGCGCTTTAGCACAAGGCTGGGAAATTGAAATGTATGTAAGTCGTGGATATTTTAAAAGTTTATACATTCGTGAACCAGGCGGGAATCGGGTTGAATTTGCTACTTTGACTCCTGGCTTTACATTGGATGAGCCTCTGGAACATTTAGGGGAAACATTGGCTTTACCGCCTTTTTTAGAACCAAAACGGACTGCAATTGAAGCCAACCTCTACAAAGACATGTAACCAACGCTTTAGAAAACAACGGAAGACGGACGTAATAATCGGTGACAAAATTACGTCCGTCTCTCTTCCCCTATGTTTGAATGTTTGAACAAGAGAATAAAAAATGACCTTCAGATTTTTCTGAACGTCATTGCACATTCCATAAAAAGCATCCTTCGTTCTTCCACTTCTTACTTCTTAAAAAAACTGGTAATTTTTTCAAAAATTCAGTAAAATAAAAGTGATCAATGGTTTCCATTGATTGAACGGGCAACTTGATGGTCCACTTGCACAGGTGACTATTCAAGGCTTCGTGATTTAGTTGCCGCTAAATCATGAAGCGCCTTTTTTTATTTTATTCCCTTGTTCTCTTTCCATTCTAATGAAAAACTCAGCTCCCGTCAACTTGCTACAAAGGACACTTTTCTTTGTTATAGCGGCTTTCCCCCCTTCTCAGAATACTCTTTTTAACATCTTGTTTCGTTCAGATAACTTTTACTAAACAATAGTTATCTTTTCTTTTTTTTAGAACGAATTAAAAAAAATTTACCGCCTTCTTTTTCCCATTAAAAATAGATTACATTTGTCGAAATCGCATTTTTATAGCATACTAGTAATAAGATACATTTTCAAAATATTTAGTTGAGGTGAGTAAGTTGATAGAATTTCAGCATGTATCAAAATTTTATAAAGGTGGAAAAGTCGCCGTTGATGACATTAATTTGTCTTTCGATAAAGGTGAATTTATCTGCTTCATCGGAACAAGTGGTAGTGGAAAAACAACATCAATGCGGATGCTTAACCGCATGACCGACCCTTCAAAAGGAAAAATTTTAATTGATGGCCAAGATATTCAAAAAATCAATCCTGTAGAGCTACGTCGCCAAATTGGCTATGTCATTCAAAATATCGGCTTGATGCCTCACATGACCATTCGTGAAAATATCGTTTTAGTGCCTAAATTATTAAAAGTACCTGTGGAAGAACGCAATAAGATAGCCGAAAAAATGATTGATTTGGTTGAGTTACCACGAGAAATGTTGGACCGCTATCCCAATGAACTTTCTGGGGGACAACAACAAAGAATCGGCGTTGTGCGGGCTTTAGCTGCCAATCAAGATATTATTCTAATGGATGAACCTTTTGGTGCTTTAGATCCTATCACCCGTGATTCATTACAAGATTTAGTGAAAGATTTGCAAGAACGTTTAGGAAAAACTATCGTCTTTGTTACTCATGATATGGATGAAGCGTTGAAATTAGCAAATAAAATTGCCATTATGAGCGAAGGCAAAGTAATTCAATTTGACACACCAGATAATATTTTACGTCATCCAGCCAATGAATTTGTAGAAGAACTCATCGGAGAAGATCGCTTATTACAAGCCAAACCTGATTTCACCACTGTTGATGAAGTCATGTTAAATTCAGCTATTACTATCACGCCGGAAAAATCTTTACAAGAAGCGATTAAATTGATGCGTGAAAAACGGGTTGATACCTTATTAGTTGTTGATAATTCCCATGTGCTTAAAGGCTTTATCGATGTTGAAACATTAGATCAGCAACGTGGCAAAGCTTCTAGTGTCGGTGATATCTTGAATAAAAATGTCTTCTTTGTTCAAAAAACCGCTCTTTTACGTGATGCTTTACAAAGAATCTTAAAACGCGGCTTAAAATATGTGCCAGTCGTTGATGAACAAAAACGAGTGGTGGGCATCTTAACACGTGCTTCCCTTGTTGACATTGTTTATGATGTTATCTGGGGCGATGAAACAACGATTAGTGAAGCTGTAGAAGCAAAACAAAGCGAGTCCGAAACTGATAAAGAGGAGGCGTAAGCAATGAGTAGCTTCTTTCAAGAATATGGATCAGAAATGATTTCAAAAAGTATTGAACATATTTATATTTCATTCTTTGCACTTTTATTAGGGGTCGCTATCGCTGTGCCCGTTGGCGTTTGGTTAACACGTTTGCCCAAAGTAGCCAATATTGTCATTGGTTTAACAAGTGCCTTACAAACGGTTCCTTCGTTAGCTTTATTAGCTTTGATGATTCCAATTTTTGGTGTCGGTAAAACACCCGCTATTATCGCGCTATTCATCTATTCCCTTTTACCTATTTTAAGAAACACGTATATCGGAATGAAAAATGTCGATGAAAATTACCGAGATGTTGCTAAAGGCATGGGCATGACCAATTTACAGTCTATTTTTAGTGTTGAATTACCCATTGCCATGCCAACAATTATGGCCGGCATTCGTTTAGCTGCTGTCTATGTCATTGCTTGGGCTACACTGGCTTCTTATATTGGTGCAGGTGGTCTTGGTGATATGATTTTCAGTGGATTAAATAACTATCAGCCAGAATTAATCTTTGGCGGGACTATTCCAGTAACTATTTTAGCACTTTTAGCAGATGTTCTTCTTGGATTATTAGAAAATCGTTTAACGCCAAAAGCTTTAAGGGAGGGCGAATAATGATGAAAAAGAAACTCAAGTTAAGCTTACTCTTCTTAAGCAGTTTACTTTTATTGGCAGGTTGTTCTTTACCTGGTCTCGCTTCAACTTCTGATGATAACACTGTTGCCATTACAGGTGGGATTACTTCAGAAGCGCAGATTTTAGGGAGCATTGTAGCGGATATGGTTGAGCATTACACAGATAAAAAAACAAATGTGATTAACAACTTAGCCACTACTACCATCAATCACCAAGCAATGATAAACGGAGATGCCTCAATTTCTGCTGCTCGTTATACTGGTACTGACGTGACTACTACGCTTGGTTTGCCAGCGGAAAAAGACCCTAAAAAAGCATTCAATCTAGTTCAATCAGAATTTGAAAAACGTTATCAACAAACTTGGTTCCCTTCATATGGATTTGAAAATACTTATGTATTCTTAGTTACAAAAGAAACGGCTGAGAAATACAATTTAAAAACAGTCAGTGATTTAGGGAAAGTCGCAGACAAATTAGTTGCTGGTGTCGATACTGCGTGGATCACACGTGAAGGCGACGGTTATGAAGGCTTTAAAAAGGAATACAACTTCCAATTTAAATCTATTTTACCAATGCAAATTGGCTTGGTGTACGATGCAGTCAACGCTGGAAAAATGGACGTCATCTTAGGTTACTCAACAGATGGCCGGATTGGTAGTTACGATTTAGTCATGTTAAAAGATGACAAGCGCTTCTTCCCGCCTTATGATGCCGCTCCTGTGGTTAGTGACAAATTATTAAAAGAAACGCCGGAAATTAAAGATGTCTTAAATCGCTTAGATGGTAAAATTTCTACCAAAAAAATGCAAGAATTGAACTATCAAGCAGATAATGATTTAATTGAACCTGCAGTCGTAGCCGAACGTTTCTTAAAAGAAAATAACTATTTTGAGGGGGAGTAACAGATGAATAATATGAATTTATTCCAACAATTTATCTACTATTTCCAACAAAATGGCGGCTACGTCTTTCAACAATTTTTACGTCACTTTTTAATTTCGATTTATGGCGTAATCTTTGCTGCAATTGTCGGGATTCCTATCGGGATTATGATTTCACGTAAACGTAGCTTAGCCAACTGGATTATCCGTTTAGCGAACATTATCCAAACAGTACCAGCTTTGGCAATGCTTTCGATTTTAATGTTGGGGATGGGCTTAGGTGTCAACACGGTGGTTGTAACAGTCTTCCTTTATTCTCTCCTACCAATTATCAAGAATACGTACACTGGCATGATTCAAGTGGATCGCAATATTTTAGATGTTGGTAAAGGAATGGGTATGACAAAAGTACAACTTCTTTATATGGTCGAGTTACCTTTATCTGTTTCAGTAATCATGGCAGGTATTCGAAATGCGTTAGTCGTCGCAATCGGGATTACTGCGATTGGTGCTTTCGTTGGTGCTGGTGGTTTAGGGGATATTATTATTCGTGGAACCAATGCCACAGATGGTGCTTCTATCATTTTAGTCGGTGCCTTACCAACGGCCTTTATGGCGATTATCACAGATTGGGTTCTAGGGATTATTGAACGGCGTTTAGACCCAGCTAGCAAACATTCCAATTAATAAAAAATGCAGAGCAGATCCAACATTGTTTCTTTTCAATGGGATCTGTTCTTTTATCTAGGAGATTAATAATGTCTAACTATACTATTATCGATTTAAACCAACAACCACACTTAATTCCGTCAGCTGCTCAATGGTTTAGCCAAAAGTGGCAAATCCCCGCTGAAGCGTATCAAGCAAGTATGCAGGAAATGCTAACTAGCGAAAACCACGTACCACATTGGTGGGTCTGCTTGAATAAACAGCAGGACATCGTTGCAGGCGTGGGCGTAATTGATAATGACTTCCACAATCGTGCAGACCTTACGCCAAACCTTTGTGCATTGTATGTCGAACCAACATTTCGTCACCAAGGCTTAGCAGGAATTCTTTTAACAACAGTTGGTGATTTTCTTGCTAATTCTGGATTTAAAAAGCTTTATTTGCTCACAGACCATACTACTTTTTATGAAAGATATAACTGGGAATTTTTGACAATGGTAACCACTGAAGAGCAGTCTTGCGCTAGAATTTATCAAAAACAATTACGTCAATAAAAAAATCTGCCATCAAAAGATGGCAGATTTTTTTATTTATTTTTTCAAGTGATAACTATAGGTAGCCACAATAATATTTTCCCGCCACGCTAAACGAATCCGCAAACGTAAACTTGTTTGGTTATGCAAAATATTTTGCCAACGTTTATTTGGTACAAATTGTGGTACTAAAACCGTTGTACTGTAGTTATGCTTCGTGGCATTTTTACTAACCAAATCAACATAACGTAAGATAGGGTTTTGCAGTGAGCGATACGAAGAATGGACAATTGATAGACGAACGTCCGGGAAGTGTTTTTTAAACTCTTCCTGGATTTCTTTTTCCTTCTCAACGTTTTCATCCATTGAGACATGCATGGCAACAACATAATCACCAATGGAACGCGCATAGTTCAAGGCGCCGACATTTGCCTTGGTTACGTTCCCTACTAGAACAATAACTGTATTCCCATCAAACTCATGCAACTGTGCCCCATCTTCTAAACGTAGCTGTTCCGCCACATTCTTATAGTGAGTATTGACTCGATAAAATGCATAAATCAACACCGGCATAATAATAAAGAACGGCCAGATGTCCCCTAATCGATAAATAAACAAAATGGCGATAATCGCGAAAGAGATAAAGGCGCCGACAATGTTAGCAATTGATTTTGGCAACCAATTTTTAGTTTCTTTTCGCCATTTTACAACCATGCCCGATTGAGACAAAGCAAACGGAATAAACACACCAATGGAATACAATGGGATTAAACGTTCTGTGGAACCTTGGAAAATCAATAATAAAACAATCGAACCAGCAGCTAAAGTTAAAATACCATTTGAATAGCCTAAACGGTCGCCACGATCCATATACATATGCGGCATAAACTTATCTTTGGCTAAGTTATAAGCCAAAACTGGAAAGGCTGAGAATCCTGTGTTAGCGGCAACCGCTAAAATTAAGGCTGTCGCAAACTGTAATAAATAATATAAAATATTTTGACCAAAGACCGCTTTCCCAATTTGTGAAAGAACTGTCACTTCTTCTTTTGGCACAATCCCATACCAATAGTTAATAAACGTAATCCCCACGAAGAAGAACCCTAAAATCGTTGCCATTAACGCTAACGTCCCAGCAGCATTTTTTGCTCGTGGTTTCTTAAAGAATGGCACTGCATTACTGATTGCTTCAACCCCTGTTAAGGAAGAAGAACCAGATGAAAACGCCCGTAAAACCAAAGCAATAGAAATTCCTGGAACCACGGCTCCTGGTAAAGCTGTCGCATTCAATGGCTGTGCGCCAGTCACAATTTTAAATAGCCCAACAACAATCAGTAAGGTAATAATTGCGATAAAACTATACACTGGCAACATTAAGAACGAGGCAGATTCTCGCAGGCCTCTCAAGTTCATTAAGGTGATCAATATCACAATCCCAATAGAAATTGCTACTTGATGACCATATAACGCTGGAATCGCCGATATAATCGCCTCTGCGCCCGCTGAAACTGAAACGGCTACTGTTAGCATATAATCGACTAACAACGAACCACCAGCCAATAAACCGGCATTTCTGCCGAGGTTTTCACTACTAACAACGTATGCGCCGCCGCCATGCGGATATGCATGAATAATTTGTCGGTACGACAATGTTAAAGAAATAAGTAAAATAATAACAAATGCAGCAATTGGCAATGAATACCAAATCGCAGCCGCCGACAAAGTAACCAGAACCACCACTATTTGTTCTGTACCATACGCAATGGATGAAAGTGCATCAGAAGATAACAACGCAAGCGCTGCAAATCTGCTTAATTTATGTTCATCATTTTCGGCTGATTTCAATGGTTTCCCAATGAACAGTCGTTTTAAATCCGCCATTTTTTTCTACTCCTTTTCTCTAGAGTGACCCGCTCACTTTTTTCATTATTTTTTATCAAACAAATCCATATGCTACGCTTCTCACAATGAAAAGTCAATTGATTTTTGTTACTGAAAAAGATAAAAAAATCACCATCTTTTTTTAATCAGACACTCATTTACAGTCCCCCGCTTTCTTTATCTTATCAAGAGAATCCAGATAACAAAAGAATTTGCATTTTCTAAACAAAAAAGCGAGAGCTAAAAGTCTATTTGACCTTTTGGCTCACGCTTAAAAACTTAGGTAATTATTCCCTTTTATTGTAACAAGTACGTATGATCGAAAGTAATTTCCACTTTATAACGACCAATTTTTTCATAAACTTGCCGCTGAATTTCCACACCCAGTTCAAATTCAGATAATTTTGATTCTGTAGGCAAAACCAAGTCGAACAAAATCTTCGGCTCTTCACCATGGGTAACTAAGCGGATATCATGGACTTTTAAAGACGCATCAAAAGAACGAATAATCTTTTTGATTGTTTGATGAACAAATTGTTGTGTTGGGTCATATAAATTCACTGGATCAATATGACAAACAAGATTAACATCCAACTCTTCTTTAAACTTCGCTTCAATCGCATCGATTGTCTGATGGGCCTTATTTAAATCCCAGCGATCATCAATTTCAATGTGAACAGACGCAAACGTTTGGCTGGGACCATAATTATGAATCAGTAAATCGTGATATCCTACGATTGTTTCCATTTTTGATAAGACATTTTTCATTTCATCAATTTCTGTTTGGCTCGGACGCATGCCCATCAACTCATTAATAAATTCGCGAATTAACTGCAAGCCACTATAAATAATATATGCAGCAATTAAAAAACCAATATATCCATCAATTCGCAAACCAGTGACGCCTTCAATAAATGCAGAAACCAAAACAGCTAATGTAGTATAAACATCATTGAAGCTGTCCTTAGCAGAAGCAACTAATGCTTGAGAATCAATTTTTGCTGATACTTTTTTGTAAAACAGCCCTTGCCAAATTTTAATCCCAATTGATAAAGCTAAAACAGCAAATAAAATGGGTGTCACCTTGATTGATTCTGGATGCAGGATGCGATCCACGGAGGTCGTTAGAAACTCAAACCCAATAAACGTAATCACTAATGATACAAGCATTCCACTAATATATTCAAAACGTTCATGGCCATAGGGATGTTCTTTATCCGCTGGCTTACCAGCAATATAAAAACCGACTAATGTTAAAACTGAAGAAATAGTATCGGACAAGCTATTAATGGCATCTGCCATGATTGAAACACTACCTGAAAGCAAGCCAATCATAAATTTACTAACGAATAAAAATAAATTAGAAACAAGCCCAATCCGCCCGGCAAAAGCACCGAATGCTGTTCGTTTTTCCAATTTACGACGTTCAATTTTTTTCTCATATCGTTGAAGCAATGCTTGAATCATTTTACAACCCCTACCCACTTTTTATTTCTTAAAAAAATACTATAAAACCTTTTTATACATTTGTACACAAAAAACCTCACTTTCTGAGGGAGATTTTATTATTTAGCATTGCCAAAAAGTCAAAAGCAAGAGCCCCCAAAACTTCTTTGTTAGGGTTGCCTTGAAAATAAAGAAAAACAAAAAGCCGAAAACGCTAGAGACGTTTTCAGCTTTTTGTTTTTTAATGGAATAAATGGCTCTTTTGTGCTAAAGCCGCAAATTTTTTCGATCTGTGTTCCAGATGTGGATAAAGAATTGCACCGCCAATACTAAAGACGACTGAAATCCCCACCATAATCCAAATGGCAAACCAAGCATTTGGCCAGTAAATGCCTCCTGCTGATTCCCTTAGCAAGTTCACGGCATGCGTAAACGGCAAGAACGGATTAATCATTTGGAAGAATTTACCTGAGACTTGAATTGGGTAGTTCCCACCCCCACCAGAGATGGATAGTACCAAGATTATTATCGCAATTCCTTTCCCTACATTGCCAAAGAGAGCAACGAGCACATAAACCATTATCATAAACGTAATGGCAATCAATACCGCAAACCAGACACTATACGCTGGATTACGAACATCTACGCCTAACGCAAAGTAATTACCTAAGGTTACAATCAGTGCTTGACCAACCCCCATGACAATGAAGGTAAACATCCGCGCTGAAAATTGTTCCCGTTTAGAGAAGCGTTTTTTATCTTTTCCTTCAAGATAAACATCCGTTGTCGCAACACTTGAGAATAATACAGCACCAACCCATAAACACAAAGCTGTATAGAATGGGGTACTTGCCGAACCATTATTAGCAATCGGATAAACAGCATGTTCTTTGACTTCAACTGGTTGCGTAAAGAAGTCACTTTCTTTATTGGCATCTAATTTTAGTAATTTAAGAATTTCACCTAAATCAACTTCTTTTTCACCTTTACGGATTGCATTCGCTGCTTTGTGTAATCCTGTTTTGATATTTGGCCAATCATTAATAATTAGTTCGTTGGCTTTGTCTAAGGCCGCTTCAACATCTGGCATTTTCTCATTGACTGTTTTCAAGGTATTCGTTAAATCTTTTCGGATACCTGGATAGTCATTTTGCATAAAGGCTGCCGCTTTGCTGACTTTGTCTTGAATGACTGGTAAATCGTTTTTATACAAATCAGCACCACGATTAATGCCATTGACAATGGTTTCCATATTGCCATTCAACATCGTATTCGCATCATGAATTTCTTGTTTAATTGCTGGCATTTCAGCTTGATATTTTTCTAATAAAGAAATCGCATTAGTGACCGTTTGACTTGTTGAGCTCAATAACCCTTCAAAGTCAATTTGTTGCGCTTTGTTTAGTTGACCTTGAGCGTTTTGGATGGTAGCAATTAATTTACTTGTGACTGTATTAACAGTGTTACTAATTTCATCTGCTTTAATTGCTCCAGCTATCCCAGCAATATTTTTCGCTGCTGCATCAATTTCGTCTAGCAATTTCTTTGCACTTTGTAAATCATTATTCTGTACATAGTTATTTAGTTCATTTAATCGATTACTAAAATCTCCTAATAAAGTACTTAAATTAGTAAGTTGACGAATAGTCTCATCTAAGTCATGATTACCGGCATTTTCTTGAATCTTTTGCATAAATTCTATAAGATTACTAATTGCTTGCTGTTGCCGTTGGATATTAGTTGTGAAATCTTGTACTACTTCATTAATATGTTGTTTTTCTTCTGGCGTTAACTGTCCATCATCTAACGCTTGACGAATAGTCGCGACTACAGAAGTTGTTGTTGTAGCAACTTGCTGGATAGATTTCAAAGTCACTTCAACGCTATTCGTAATGCTGGGTAACGCCTCTTGCAATTTATTGGCGCCATCTAATGTGACATTCCCTAAATCATTGGCTTGATCACCTAGTTTACGAATATCTGGTAACGCCGTTTGGACTTGTTGAATGATTTCTAATCCTTGTTTTGCTTCTTGGATTCCTTCGCTCATTGTTTGTTCCACAGAGGCAAAGTCTTCATCAATCATAGCAATTTGTCGGCCAGCGTTTTGAATTTCTGGAATTTTTTCTTGTAACGTCAAAATAACACTAGCTTGTTCTTTGATGCTTGGCATTTTGCCATTTAGCTCAACAATCTTCTCTCCTAAAGCATCAACTTCAGGTAAATATTTCATCGCATCGTTGGCTTTCGCTAATTTTTCTTTTAGCTCTGGCATCTTACCATGTAAGTCTGTGACTTGTTTTGCATACGTATCAATGGTTCCAATGTTGGCATCTGTATCTAAAATCATGCTCTTAACTTTTTGAATGCTGACCATGTTTTTATCAATATCATAGCCAATATCATTGAATGTTTTGATTAACGTACTACTTGCCGTTTTAATGAATTCTTCCGAAATTTGTGACTGAATGGAAGAAGCGCCTTTTGACGTAATTTTCGGCGCAATTGCATTAATTTTTTCGTTAATTGAGTATTCAATTTTAGGTTTATTGATATCACCAGAAGTAAAACTTAGCAAATCCTTGGAAAAATCTTTAGGTAAATAAATCCCGGCAAAATATTTTCCTGATTGGACCCCTTTGTCTAATTCCTTTTTCGAATCAACAAAACGCCAACCTAATTGCTTGTTTTTCTTCAAGTTTTTCAAGACTTCATCACCAATATTGACCGATTTATCTTGAAAAGTTGCTGTTTGGTCATCACTATAGACCGCTATTGGTAACTCTCCTGTATTTGAATACGGATCCCATAGTGCTTTAATGTTAAACCATGCATATAATGATGGAATAATCATTAAGGCAACAATCAAAAATGTTGCTACTGGGTTTTTAAAAATTCTTTTCCAATCTAAAATAAATAGTTCCCATGTATTTTTTATATGTTTCATAAAATCACCTGCTTTTTTTTGTGCCTGAATAACTTTAGCATAAAATACAAGAGAATAACAAACAAAAGCTTGAATGTTACGACACATTTTTAAAATGTCGTAAGTTCAAGCTAAGTTTGTTTATTTCATATTTTTAGAAAATTCCGAAACGACTTGTTTAACTTCATCAATGGCTTCTGGTTTTAAATAAGCCAAAAGTTTTGGTGCTTTTGTCATCAAGTACATTTTATCTAATTTGCCTGTTTGTTGGCGTTCAAACATTTCTGCAAGTAGCGCTTGCATTTTTTCTTTTTTATCTTCTTTTGTTCGATCTAGTATGAACGTTAAGAATTGTTCTTGTCCTTCTTTCATTCCCTATCCCTCCTTACAAACAGATTCTTTTCTATTATAAAACTTCTTTTTTAGAAAGGATAGTCCTTTTTTTAGGATCTATGATTTTGTATACAGACTTAGCATGTCTTTTTTGGCGGATAAAGGTAAGCCGAGTCCCTCTTTTAAATAGCCCTCTACCGAACCAAATTCTTTTTCAATCGCCTGTAAAGCGGTCGCTAAGTACTCTTTTTTCACATAAAGCAGCGTTTCTAATTGTTGAATTTCTGCTGGAGGTGTTCCATTTGCTTGGTACTGTGCAATAATTTGCTCGTTAGCAGCTTTTCTTTGCTCGTTCGTCTTTAAATAATCTTCTAAAATATAAGAATGTTCCACACCTAAAGCACTTAATATCAAGGCTGCGCCGATTCCTGTTCGATCTTTTCCTGCGAAACAATGAAATAAAATAGCTTCCTGTGGATAACTTAAAAAGTTTTCAAAAAATGTTTGGTAACCTTTGCGGCCCGAATTGGAAAGAACCATCTCTTTATAAGCCATGTCCATTGCTGCATCGGGTGAACCAACCGTTTTAAGCATTCCTTCTAATGAAGCGGTCTGTGCCTGAATATCGGCCAAAATATCTATATGTAAATAGTTGGTTCCTTGAATTGAATCATCTGGTCGTTCTTGCGTTTCTGCTGCACTTCTAAAATCATAAATCCGTTTAATTTGATAATCCTCTACTAGCATCTGTTGATCCTCTTGTGCAACATTAACGAGTTCCCCACTCCGAAAAAAATGCCCTGTCTTGACGGATGTGCCTTGTTGCGTTGGAAATCCTCCGATATCTCTAAAATTCACTACGCTGTTCATATTCTGTCGCTCCTTCATTTTAATTATTTTGTTGTCATTTAAATACTTTGTTTTTTCTTTTTATTTCTTTTTCTCAATGATAATAAAAAACACTTCAAAAAACAATCTTTTTATCAGTTGTTTATTGCCATTTTATCATAGATGCAGTATTCTTAAAAGAGAGGTGAGCAACGATGTTAAAACGAGATTTTTTAGAAAAACCGTATGATTATATGAATGATATTCTATTGTTCCTATATAATAATAAAGGCCAAGCGACACGAAATGAATTAGTAGATTTTTTCAATATTAGTTTACCAACATTGAATGAATATCTTTCTTTTTTAGAACAATTTTTGAAAGAAGAGCAACTCCAAGAAAGCCTCACCATGACTGTACTAGGTGATACCCTTTATCTAAATAAAGCGCCAACCTTTTCCATGAAAGCAATGATCATGTTGTTCTTGAATAAATCTATTAAGTTTCACATGGTTCAGCAACTCTTTCATAAAAATAAAATAAATGGCGGGTATTTTCAACAGAATTATGCCATCAGCTCTGCTACCTATTATCGAAAAATTGTTGAATTAAATGACTTACTCAATGAGTTTAATTTATGTATCAAACGAGGAAAACTTATCGGCGAAGAAAAACAAATTCGCTTTTTCTTTTTTAATTTTTTCTGGTTTATCTTTGAAGAAAAAACAGATTTAGAAAAAGAACTGGCCAATCAATACCTAGGATTAATCGAGATATTACAAGAAATCCCCAGAATTACCTTTGACCATACAGAAATTCTCCAAATTAAACTTTGGATGAAAATTTCTTTTCGTCGCATGGTTTTAGAACCCCTGCCAACGATTAGTCCACATGATGTCCAACTCGATCGACCTTTATTTGAAGAAATTAAATTATCTATACATACATATATGAAAAGAATCGACCGTCCATATACAATCAATGAAGCCTATATGTTTTATGACTTTTTTTGTTCCATGCATAATTATTCTGCGAATGCTGCTTTCGCCTTTCGTTTAGCAAAACAACAACGAATTGAAAAAACGTATCTTAACGAAATGAACCGGGTCATTTTAACGTACCTTAAAGCACGTGGTTATTTATCCCATTACGTGCTGCCTATTCGGCTACTTTATATTGAAAATTTACTTTTCCAATTACATGCGCAACTCTACTATTTTTCAGGATTTATTTTACCCTTTGATTATTGGACGATTCAGTCACTTTTGAAAGTCTTACGTCATCCTTTTAGTGAAAGTGAAGTTTACGAATTAGTGGAAATTGCTACAACGAACTTTGCCACAGAAGCCACTACTTCTAAGTACCAAAATCAATTTACTGAAATTAATTATACGCTTATTTTGAATCACATTGCTGAATTGAATGAAAAAAAAATCACCATTGGCGTTTATCACTCACTGAGCAGTGCCTATAGCGAGTTGGTAGCACAAAAAATACAACAGAGTATCGCTGGAAAATATCCGCTGAAAATTGAGCCTTACAACGTAGAAAACCATTATGATTTGCTTTTAATGAATACCAATAATGAACAGCTCGTTGCCCAGTATGACCATTACTATATTTTTTCGGATATTAGTAATCGTTACGACCTACAATCAATTGAAAAAATCATTCAATTGTTATTGGGCAAATAATCTCTAAAAAGAAAAGCTTAAGTGCCCTACTCTTAAATGGCTGACTTAAGCTTTTTATTTTACTTTCCCTATTTCCTTAAACGGCGCCATTTTAAACACCACGATTCCTTCAATCGCTTGTATCTCGACAAAGCCGAACGTACGACTATCACTTGAATGCGTACGATTGTCCCCTAAGACAAAGTAATGACCAGCTGGAATCTTCTGAAACAGGCGAAGTTGGGCTGCCGCTTCTTCTGATAAGTCAAAACGACTGGCATTCTCAGGCAGTGCCTCATTATCGCTTGCTATAGGTTCTTCTGAAAGATAAAGTTTTCCCTCATTTACCCAAATTCGATCACCAGGAACCCCGATAATTCGCTTGACGTACGTACCTTTGCTAGCTAGCGGTGCTTTAAATGCAATCACATCGTACCTTGTTACTTGCTTCGTCCGTTGTACTAAGACTCGTTCCCCTGCGTTAAGTGTCGGCTTCATGGATTGCCCAGCAATTGGGTAGCTAGATGTCTTTAACACAAAAAAGAACACAAAAATGGCGAAAAGAATAGCTGGCATAAAAAATTTAACGACTTGGATGCGTTGTTTCTTTTGGTAGGCTTGCCGCTTTTTTTTAATCTCTTCAGCGGTCATTTTTCTTTGTGGGCCTCTTATTGATCGATGGTTATCTGTTTGCTCAAGCAAATATTCCATTGCTGTGTTAGCCTTTTGCTTTTTTAGCTGATATGTCGCAGGCAACTTTTGCTTCAAGAAGGCGCGCTTAATGTGGCGAATTGTTCGCATAACTGGCTTTATCCATTCTTCCATCGTTTTCTTAAAAGGAAAAGCTCCTTAAATAAACTTTTCCTTTCTTTACTCCTTTTTTCTATTTGACTAATTGCGTTCCTTTTTTTATATAACTACTACGTAACTGGTTCTCCTTCATAAACTGATTCAGTGGTTTCTGCGCATCTTGTGCCAGCTCCCAGATACTTTGATTTGCTTCTACAAGATATTCGCTCTTCTCTGTTACTATGTTTTTCCTGATAAGCGGTTGCCTTAGCGGCTGCTCTTTCTTTGAGACAACAGCAGCCTGTAATCGTTCTGCAGAGCCACTTAGTGTAACAGCTAAAAAAAGGACCCCAAGACAATGTAGTTTCCTTGCTCCCGTTAACTTTTTACTGACCATTTTATTAATAGTTATCTTGTTCAAGACGTGTCAGTTTAGTTAAGCGTTCCTCTAATTCGCGATAAATCTCAAGTACTTCTACTTTTGACGCTTCGACTTCATTCGAAATACTTTTCGCTCGATTACCAATATTTAACATTTCTAATTCTGCAGAATTGATTAGGTGTTTTGCTTCTACTTTCGCTTCATTAACAATCCGATTGGCTTCTTTTTTGGCAGAAACCATCACTTCGCCAATTTCTTGTTGCGATTTTAAAGCCTCTTCTTGTAATTGCTGATTTTTCATTAATAAATCGTTAATTTGCTGTTTTGCGCGTAGCAGTTCTGTTAACTGCTCACTACTCGGTTCAATATTTTTTGAAACGGCTTGTAGTGTCTTCAATTCTTTTTGAACTTGTTCTAAATTGTCTTCTTTGGCCTCTACTTCTTTTCTTAGAGCAGCTAATTCCCCTTCGTAAACTTGCTTTTCAGCAAGATGTTTGTCATTGACACCTTGCAGTCGCCCTAATTTTACTTCTGCTTCATTTTTTTGCTGTAAACTATTTTGAAGCTCATTCTTTAACTCCTCCATGCGTTGTTTCACAATCACTTCTTGTTGGACAGCCTCTTGTAAGGCTTGTTTTTCGGCTTCTACTTTTTGTAATTGTACAGTTAGTTTTTCAATTTGTTCCTGCAATGCTTGTTGAGTCGTTGTGCTTTCTTCTAATTCTGTCGTTAACGTTTCTACTTGCTTTTCCATTCCTGTAATATCCCCTTTTTTCTCCAACTTTCCTTTTTCTTCTGCTAACTGGTTGTGTAATGTCTGGATATGTTGTTGCTGTTCAGCCGATTCTTTTTCTAATTCTGCCACTTGCTGCGTTAATTCACTTTCTAAACGTTCCATTTGATTATGTACAGTGGTTAATTGTTTTTCTGCGTTTTGCAGATTTGTTTGAAGAGTGGTAGCCTCTGTCGTGGTTTCACTGTTCGTTTCCAGTTGCTCTTCCAATTCAAAAATTTCATGTTCTTTTTGATTTAGTATTTCAAGTAATGACTGGTTTTTTTCTTCTAATGCTTGTTTTTCCGTTTCTTGTTGGTTCTTTAATTGCTCATTTTCTTCTTGAAGTTTTTTAAAGGCTGTTTCTTTTTTCTGATAGTAGGTGAGCCTTTCTCTTAACGTCGCCATTTCTTTTTCCTGTTGTTCTGGTTTGATTCCGCTAATTATTTTTTCTGGTTCGAATCCTGGCTGAAAAAAGACTTCTTTTTCAAGCGTATCATCCGAAATATCTTTAATTTTTTTGATTAAACGTCTTTTTGTCATCTATATGTCCTTTCTCTCGTCCTTTTAACTAATCACGACAGGCTCCAAATTTGTTTCCAACGTCTCACGAGCATACGTATCAATGGATTTGACAAGGGTTTGCTCTTGATCTCGATAAGTAAAATTAAAATCAATCATGGTAATTTCTTTAACTGAATTCAACGCTGCAATCAGTGCTACAATATTGTCTTGACCTGTTTGAAATTCATGGTAACTTAAGCCAACTGAAAAAACAGACAGTGTCAAGGTTTGTGTTTTTTCACTTCTAATCATTGTGATACTCGTCTCTCCGAGGTAAGGACGCCATTCACGCGCTAATTGTAATTCATAATTCGTCAAGACAGCGGCCGATTCTGCCGAAACAGCTTGCTTCCAGGGAAACTGATTTAAGGCTGTTTTTTTAATCGCTTGTTTTTTTATTTTGTCACCTTGAGCAGCTTGGCCTTGTGCCAAACGCTCGATCCGCTGTTCCATGCGGATATTTCGTTGATTTAATTGATAATATGTATAAACAATTCCTAACAATAATACGCTAAGTAGACAAACACTAAACAATAAATAAATCATTAAACGGCTATTTTTCTGATACTTATAGAAATTTATTTTCCTCTTTAATGTCCGGTCCTCTGAATCCAGTTTTTCGACAAGTAATCGCAAATACAATTGATAGCTTACAAATAAAAATAAGCAACTACTCATTAAAAGTACAACAATCATCATACAAATATAATCTCCTTTATGTCATCACTCGACAATCAAAACTTGTAAAATCACCTGTTACGCTCTTTAAAAACTCTATATAGTATTGATTGTAACATTCCGTTTGAGCCTTGCCAACAACTTTATTTAAAATAAGATGATAAAAATTTGAATTTTATATTTATATTTTAATTTTTTAAATACAAAACAAAAAAACAAGAGAGATGCCACTTGGCTATCTCTCTCGCTTTTACTCAAACTATGTTTAACGAACCGAACTAGATCAGTCGCTTTTAAAAAAATCCAATTAGTCTTTGTTGATTTCATAGTAGCTATCGTTCTTTATGTAGCTGAATTTGCTTTTGCTGGGGCTGAATCGCTACTAAGTCCAACACTGATGCCTAAGGCACGATCAACTTCTTCCATAATATCAAGTCTCAAATGACAAACTTTTTCTTTCAAGCGACCCTTATCGATTGTTCGAATCTGCTCTAAAAGAATCACTGAATCTTTTTCAATGCCCGTTTCATCAGAATTAATCCCGATATGTGTTGGCAATTTTGGCTTTGCCATTTTGGCTGTGATCGCCGCAACGATAATCGTTGGGCTAAAATGATTACCTAAGTTATTTTGGACAACAAGGACAGGTCTGACGCCACCTTGTTCCGAGCCCACTACTGGGGAAAGGTCTGCAAAATAAATATCTCCGCGTTTGACCATAGTGGAACCTCCTATCTAGTTATATTCTCTGGGGATTCTTTGTGAGAAAGTACATGCAACTTCATAATGAATGGTTTCTAATTTTTCGGCTACCATTTGTAACGTATTTTCTTCATTGCCATCTTTTCCAACTAATGTAACGACTGAGCCGACAGGAACTTCTTCTGCTAAACGAATCATACATTGATCCATACACACTCGTCCGACGATTTCGCAACGCTTACCATTCACGAGCACTGTAAATCCTTGGAGATGACGCAACCAGCCATCTGCATAGCCGATTGGCACTGTCCCAATCCACTCTTCGGATTCAGTCACGTAGGTTTCGCCATAGCCAATTCCTTCGCCAGCCGCTAAGCGTTTTACATGGATGAGTTCACTGGTCAACCGCAAGGCCGGCTTTAACGCATAGCTTGGGGCCAGCTTATTACCTGAAGGGTTCAAACCATACATGGCTACACCATAGCGAATCATGTTTCCTGACACATCAGGATGCCATAACGCTGTCGCACTATTGCTAACATGGACATACCGAGGTAACTCTTCTAAAACTGCTAGAACAGCCTTAAAACGCCCTGCTTGTTTTTCAAAATAGCTTGTATCGATTTCATCAGCTGTTGAAAAATGAGTGAAAATCCCTTCCCATAAAAATTCTTTGTGGGATTGAACAAACCGCACTGCTTGCTTAGTCTCTTCTGGGGTTAAAAAGCCAATCCGTCCCATGCCAGTATCGACTTTTAAGTGAACACGTAATGGCGTGTTACTCTCAGGCGTTAGTTGTTGAAGAGCAGCTTCTAACCATTCTTGTGTAGCTACCGTTACAGATAAATCATATTGAATCAACAAAGGCACATAAGCTAAGTCTACCACACTCAAAATTAAAATGGGGTCCTGAACACCTGCTTCTCTCAATTCAATTGCTTCATCCAATAAGGCGACACAAAAACCTGTCGCGCCACCTTTTTTCGCCGCTTTAGCGGATTCTACGGCGCCATGCCCATAGCCGTTCGCTTTTACAACCGCAAATAAAGCGGTTCCTTCTGGCAAACGTTGACATTCCTTTTGGACATTTTCAGTAATTGCTTGCGTATCGATATGTAACCGTGTAGGACGATGCCATCCAACGACCATTGTACATCCTTCTTTCTTCGTTGCTTCTATTATTCGCTTTCTAAAACAATTTGTGCAATCGCCATAGTATCTGTGTGCGTAATCGAGACAAACACTTTACCATTATGGGGCGAGTTTGCTACGTATGGTGCACCTGTTTTTTCAGTCAGCACCTCAATATCTTGTAAACCAACTTTACCAATCCCTGTGCCCCATGCTTTAGAGAACGCTTCTTTACAAGCAAAACGACCAGCTAAAAATTCTATTTGACGTTTTGTAGATAACTTTTCAAAAAGGGTCAATTCGTTAGGTGTTAAAACCCGTTGAATAAATGATCCTTGTTTTTCAACAATCGGTTTTATCCGACTTAATTCTACTGCGTCAATACCAATTCCCTTTATCATTTTCCGCCTTACTTCCTATTTAATATAGTTACTCCGAATTACCTTTCATTTTAACAAAATTTCAAAATTTTTCCACTGATTCGCTAAAAAAATAAAGAATGTTTTACAAGATCTCACACAAATTGAAGTACCATACGTTTTCTTCCTATTTACATTTTTATAAAATTTTTCTGAATTTTTATAAAAGTAAGACAACAACTAAGAAGTATCGGAAAAAAATCAGGAAACTAAGCGGATGTTTTAATATTTTATAGCAAATTTTGGCTACTTATGGGAGAATAAAAAGAAAAAGGAGAAAAACGTATGACTTTAACTTCTCGGCAAAAAAAGTTACTTCGTTGCGCCCTGTTTATTTTTACTTTGTTGCTCTACATATTTCCAATCTTCTTTAAAAATCCCAGCCTATTTTTTTTCTTGCAACTGGTTTGGATTATAACCATTCATTTGCTACAACAAAAACTGAAACTCTTCAATCTAACTTCCTCGTTGAAAACTTGGATAATTTTGGCGTTTTTCTTTTTCTATATCATTTTGATGCCTTTTTTACTTTTTTTAAGTTTTTCTATTTAACGATTATCTACCAAAAAAGAGCGAGTGTTCCGTTCATAGACGGAACACTCGCTCTTCTGATTATTTAGCGTTTTCGCGAATGACGAAACCACGTTTTTTATCGTTATGACGTTTGCCGCCACGTTGATCTTTATTTTTGCGGTCGCTATTTTTGTAATTACGGTCGCCATCTTTATGGTTTTTGTTGCCACGATAGCTGCCACCTTTACCATTGCCACCACGGTTGCGATTACGGTTGTTCCCACCGCCACCACCACGGCCATTTTTGTTAAAGCCTTTTTTATTTGAAGGCAATGGACGTTCTGGGGTAATTTTTACAGGAACCGCATCTGCTGGATCTTTCGCTACTGTTTTTAATAATAACGCAGCTAAGTCTGTCGCTGAATATTTTTCTAATAACGCTTCAGCAGATTCTAGATATTTGTCTAAACCATTTTCTTCTAGATCACTTTCGATGGTTTCAACAGCTGCACTTAATTGTCCTTTAAATGCTTCTTTTTCGGTTGGTGGACGTAATGGTGTCATCCGTTTTTTCGTTAGGTTTTCGATGACATGTAAGTAACCCATTTCGTTTGGTGTTACAAACGTCACAGACATACCGCCTTTACCAGCACGACCTGTCCGACCAATACGGTGAACATAACTTTCTGGATCTTGTGGAATATCGTAGTTATAGACATGGGTGACACCTGAAATATCTAACCCACGTGCTGCTACATCTGTTGCCACTAAGATATCTAAGTTACCATTTTTGAATGAACGTAAAACGCTCATCCGTTTTTGTTGTGATAGGTCGCCATGGATGCCTTCTGCTTTGTAACCACGCGCTTCTAACCCGCGGGCAAGTTCATCAACACGGCGTTTTGTCCGACCAAAGACAATGGTCAATTCTGGGGTTTGCACGTCTAGTAAACGTGTCATAATGTCAAATTTTTCAAAGTCTTTTGAACGTACATAATATTGATCAATTAAATCAGCCGTCATTTCTTTGGCTTTAATCTTCACATGTTCTGGTTGTTTCATGAATTTCACGCCAATATTCTTGATTGCTGGCGGCATAGTTGCTGAAAATAGAAGTGTTTGACGTTGTTCTGGCACTTGTGAGATGATTTTTTCAATGTCTTCCAAGAAGCCCATGTTTAACATTTCATCTGCTTCGTCTAAAACTAATGTTTCAACAGTTTCTAATTTCAAGGTACGACGGTTAATATGGTCTAGTAAACGTCCTGGTGTACCTACAACGATATGTGGACGATCTTTTAGTCCACGGATTTGGCGACCGATATCAGCCCCACCGTAAACGGCTTGGACGCGAATCTTTTTATCGCGGCCTAAACGGAATAACTCTTCTTGTGTTTGGATAGCCAACTCACGGGTTGGTGCAATGACTAATCCTTGAATAACGCGGTTGTCTGCGTCAATTTTGTTAAGCATTGGTAAGCCAAAAGCAGCGGTTTTCCCTGTTCCTGTTTGTGCTTGTCCGATTACGTCTTTTCCTGCTAACGCTAACGGAATTGTTTCTGATTGAATAGGGGTTGCTTCCTCGAAGCCTGCGCGTTCTACCGCTGATAATAATTCTGGCGCTAAACCAAGTTCTTTAAATTTCAAATGATATCCTCCTAGATTTTGTTTCGGAAAGAACGATTTCTTCCTAGTTTCAGGTGTCTTCACTTTCAGTTGTTAAAAAGAAATCCATTATAGTGTGCCAACTATTTCTTCTTTCCTGATTTCACCGAAAAATTCACCTTATGGCATTAGAAAAGCCAAACGTGGTCGTTCAGCTTCACATTTATTATTAAACATAGAAATAGATCTATTTTATTTACTACGATTCAATTTTTCTCGTCATCTTCCGGCAATAGGTCATTCTATCATAGAATCCCATTTTCAGCAAGTTTTATGAAACTTATTTACTTTTCCAAAAGTGCATCGATGACTTCACGAAGTCCCATCCCGTTACTTCCCTTTAAAACCACCATGTCTTCTGGCTGTAAAACTTTTTTGACAGCTTCAATCAACTCATTTTTTTCTTCTTTTTTAAAAGAATGAATGTTAGCTGGTGCATAGGTTTCTTGCAATTTATCAGCTAAATAAGCCATTTCAGAACCATATAAAAAGACTTCTTCAATCGCATCTGGGGCTAAATGCTGCGCCATTGCTTGATGCATGGCAGCAGAATCAGGACCTAATTCCAGCATGTCTCCTAAAACAGCAATTCGTTTTCCTACTTTGGACATTTTGCTAAAACTGTCCAGAACAAGACCCATAGCTGTCGGATTGGCATTGTACACGTCACTTAAAATTTCGGCACCATTCGCTGCTTTCAGCCATTCTGTCCGATTCTTTGTTAGTTCCGCTGTAGCCAACCCTTTTTGAATCTCACTATCCGTTAATTGGAAATACCGACCAATGCCAATTGCGATTAATGCATTGGTGACATTATAGGTTCCTGGCACTGGAATCGTAAACGTCATTTGTGTATCACTGATTTTGAATGAGGTTTGCTCTTTGGCTTCATTTGTGACGATTCCTTGAAGTTGACTTTCCTGGCTAAAACCAAAAGTAATCACTTGTTGCGTGACTTTTTCCACCAATGGTTCTAGCAAAGGTTCATCGCTTGGCACAAATAAACTACCGTCTTTGGCTAAACCATCTACGATTTCCATTTTTGCTTGTGCAATGCCTGCTCGTGAGCCTAAATTTTCCACATGGGCTTCGCCAATCATTGTGATGGCGGCAACTTCTGGCTGAGCCAGATTGGAAAGGAAAGAAATTTCCTGAGCGTGATCCATACCCATTTCTAAAATCAGTTTTTCTGTTTCATCAGGCATGTGTAAAATAGTATAGGGTAAGCCAATTTGATTATTGTAATTGCCTTGCGTTTTGTAAGTCACAAACTTTTCAGATAACACAGCAGCAATTAAATCTTTAGTGGTGGTTTTTCCATTACTGCCAGTCACAGCGATGACATTCGGTTGCATTTTATTTAAATAATAGGTAGCTAATTTTTGCATAGCCACCAGTGGATCAGTAACATGCAAAACAGGCAATTGTTGCGGTGCATCGACTAAATCCTGTCCCCAAAAAGCGGCCTGACAGCCATTAGCCATGGCACTCTCAATAAAACGATGACCATCATTTTCACCTTGTAAAGGAACAAAGAGATTTCCTTTCACAATTTTACGACTATCAAATTCAATGCCTGTTAAAGGAAAATCAGGCCATTGTTGCCAATCATTACTGGCTTCAACCGCTTGCGCTACTTCCCAGAAGGTTAATTTCATTATGTTTTGCTCCTCTGACACAGGGACTGGGACATGCCAAAGTCTTGTCATGTCCCAGTCTTGTGTGATTTTTTCTTCTTAGTTATTATAAAATTCTTGGCGTTGTTTAAAACGATTCAAAGCTAACTGAATCAATTCCTCAATTAAATCACTGTATTTCAAGCCCATATTTTCCCATAGTAAAGGGTACATACTAAAGTCAGTAAAACCAGGCATGGTGTTCAATTCATTCAGGAATAATTCGTTTTTGCTTGTTAAGAAGAAATCACAGCGACTTAAGCCACTTCCATCTAACATAATATACGCTTTTTTAGCATATTCTTGCGCTTGATGGGCTACTTCTTCTGGAACATGCGCTGGGATTTGCATTTCAATCGTGTTATTGATGTATTTTGCATCATAATCATAGAAAGCGACATCTTTCACCACTTCACCAGGTAAAGTCGTACGGACATCTTCATTTCCTAAAATGGCTACTTCAATTTCACGTGCTTCAATCCCTTGTTCAACAATTGCTCGGGCATCATAACGGAAAGCTTCTTCCAATGCTTCTTGCAATTCTTCACGATTTTCCGCTTTGCTAATTCCGACACTAGAACCCATATTGGCAGGTTTAACAAAGACCGGATAGATTAAAGAACCTTCACATTTTTCAAAGACTTCTTTTGGATTTCCTTTCCAGTCACTTCTTAAAACTGGCACGAATGGTACTTGTGGAATGCCAACAGTTTGTAAAAGATATTTCGTCATGATTTTGTCCATTGCGTTAGCACTAGCTAAGACACCTGCGCCCACATAAGGCATATTAATGGTTTCCATGAATCCTTGAATTGTTCCATCTTCGCCATTTGGCCCATGTAAAACAGGGAAAACAATCGCTTCTTCTTCATAAATTTCCGAAGGACTGATTCGTTTTCCTGAAAATTCGCCTGTTTCTTCAGGTGTTTGTGCCCAAGTTAAATGTAAAACTTCTTTATTTTGTGGTCGTTCAGATAAGAGAGGGCCTTTTACCCATTGACCATCTTTACTAATAAAGACTAACTGTACTTGATAATATTTATAATAGATTGCATTTAAAACGGAATATGCAGACAAAACAGACACATCGTGCTCTTCACTTCTGCCGCCATACAACAAAATAATCTTCAAATGCTTGTCCTCCTAGTTTCTTTCCTGTCTTTTAGAAAAAATTATTTTTCAAATTATCCTTACTTATTTTAGCATAAAACCCAGTTTCATAATAGAAGCAAATTTAGTGAAGGCAAAATTCTTTGCTTGCCTTTTCCTTGCTAAAGACTCCGTTCCACCAGCTCAATAAGGGCTTGTTTAAACGTTATTCTATCTTGGTCTGTAAAAGGTTTAGGTCCTTTCGTTCGGCCACCTTTTCGCCGAATTTGGCCACTAAAATAGCGTTGTTCTAACAATCCATCAATATTTTCTTTCGTATATTGATAACCCAGTTGATGTAAAACTGACACTCCCTTTGGCAAGACCAAGGAAGCTAAGCCATAATCTTGTGTAATTAAAAGATCCCCTTTTTTTATTAACTGCACAATTTTAAAATCAGCAGCATCCGCTCCTTTATCAACATACACAAAAGAGACATTTTCTGGATAATCTTTTAAGGAATAATGATCTACACTAGTAACAATCACCACATCCAAAGCTTTCTCTACAGCGACTTCAATAACCGTCTCTTTCACAGGTGAACCATCGCCATCGACAAAAATTTTCATTCATTTCCCTCGATTCTTCCTTGCTCTAACCATTTGGGATGACGTTGAAAGTAGTGTTGTAATTCGTCAAAAACGACTTCTTTAACCACTTCATATAACTCTGTATTTCTTAAAATGGTTTTCGTTGCATCCGTGTAGCGGGGCTTTGGTATCGTAATGGCTAAAACAAAATCAAATTCTGCTAAAAAACTATCTGCTGTCACAGATAATGAGTAATGTTGCTCCTCTAAAAATTGATTAAAGGCGGCCACTACGCCAGCAAGAAAACCCTCATAGTGGGTTCCACCAAGACTGGGATAATGCCCATTAACAAATGTTTTTTGCACTTGCGGCGCATGATTTTTACTCAAAATAAATTGAACAAGGGCCAATTCTGTTTGCTTGGCTTGAATAATCGGTGCAGCTTTTCTAGTTAATGGGTTATCTTTTTCAAATAAATAATTACTTAAACCTTTAGGGTAATAACAAAGATTTTTTTGTTCCTCTTCTTGTGTTAAGAGAATCTTTAAGCCTGGATTCAACATGGCAATCTGTTGACATTGTTGTAAAACACGCATATAAGAAAGCGATTCTGTACCAAAAATTTGCGTATCTGGCCAAAACAAGACTTCAATTCGTTCCTGGGTTTCTTCAATAGGTAATAATAATCGTTTTTTCAATTGCCCTTGATGGTAAATAAAAATAGTCCGCTGTTTTTCTTGATCGATACTGATTCCTACTTGTTTTGAGAAGGCTTGTAAAACAGATAAATACAGAAAAGGTGGTTCTAAATCGACTTGCTTTTGTTCAAAAACAAGCGGTCGTGTGGAAGATACCTGAAAAGAGATTTGTTGACGTGATAACTGTATAGCAATTTTCCCTTGATTCTTTTCAATGAAAAACTCTAATAAACCGTTAATTGTCTGAACAAGTAAATTCTCTAAGCCGACTAAGCCAGTCGTTCCAATGAACGCTTCTGGTCGTTTTTGAATCCGTTCAATAAATTCATCATTTTCTAAAACTGTTAAAAGATGTGCAACACTCATCCTGCTGCCTCCTTTGCAATCTGTTTCTTTTAATTATAATGAAAAAAAGACCAGAAGAAAAGCCACACACGACTTTTCTTCTGGTTTTCTTCTTTAACGAATTAAATCAATATTCGGATGCTCAAGAACGTGATTCACTTGTTTGACCGTTGTCAAAGGAATATCTCCTTGAATCGTATGTGCAAGGACCCCATTGACTGTGGCAAAGGTAACTGCCTTTTCTAACGACCAATTTTGGCTATAGCCATATAAAATTCCCGCCGCATAAGCATCGCCAGCGCCAATTCGATCAAGATTAAGAAGCGGTCTTTTTTCACTCTGTTGGTACTCATTTTGGGTATATAAATACCCACTTAAGTAGTTTTGATTTTGGGAATGACTTCTCGTTGTCCCAGCAAACCATTCCAAATTGTATTGAGACATGAAACGCTGAATCAGTTCAGTTTCTTGTGCCTCACCTTCTAAATCTTCTCGCGGAATGAAACCTAATAGCTCGACCAAATCACGACGACTGCCAAAAACAATATCACAATAAGGTAAAATGCGTTCGTACTGTTGACGCATAAAGAGTGCGCTATTTGCTGTATTCAAACTAGGTCGATAATTAAAGTCAAAACAAACTTTCTTTTGACAGGCATGCGCCTTTTGAGCAAGTATCAAAGCAGCATCACGAGTTTTTTCAGTTAAACTTAACGAAATACCACAAATATGCACCATATCTACTTCCGCTAAAAAGGCCTCAAAATCGTAGTCCTTCGCCTCGCTGATGCCAAAAGCACTCTGATGGCGATTTTGATAAGTTACTTGTGTGGGTCGGATTCCATAACCCATTTCTGCAAAAAAACTACCAATATGATCGCCCTTTTCTCCTACCCATTGATCTGAAATTCCTAACTTCCTTAACGCTGCTTTGCCAGCTTCACCAAGACGATTGGCAGGTAATTTCGTAATCAATGCTGTTTCTAGTTGAAAATGAGCCAAATTTGCTAAGAGATTTACGCCAGTCCCTACAAAGTTCATTCTTAACTGCTCTGTTTGTTCTAACATTAGATACTCTGGCGGAGTGAAACGAAGCATGACTTCACCAAACGCAGCAATTTTCATCTTTGCCACCTACTTATTCAATGTGTTTTTCATCATAGTTAGTAACGTTTTCACGTCTTCTGTTCTAGTGTCCCCTGTTTCTTGATCGATAATTGAGCTGTAAACATGAGGAATGATTTTTTTAACGCCGGCATCCACCGCAATTTGAACAATTTCTTCAAAGTTTTCTAAATCAATGCCCCCTGTTGGCTCTAAATAAAAGTCATACTTGGCACAAGCTGCTGCTACTGCTTGGTATTCTTCTTTGTGAGCCAAGCCTTTCATCGGGAAATATTTAATGGAACTGCCCCCCATGTCTTTCAACAATTTGATGGCGGTTTCGATAGGTACTTCCGCCGCTGGCGCACCAGAGCTTAACGGACCTGTCGCAATGTTGACATAGCCAACTTTGCCTGTGGGTGAAACCAAGCCATTAATCACTGTTTCGTCTTGACGAAGTAAGGCCCGCGAAGCGCCGACACCTGTGAAGACTTGGTTCACGTGTTGCGGTTGTAAAACTTCTGATAAGCGAGCCACCATTTGACTTTGATTAGGATCGCCAGCCCCTAAGCCGACAGATAAAGCGTTGTTGGTTGCTGCTTGGTATTTTTTCATATCGTCAATGGCTGCTTCATCGGTTTCATAGTTTTTTGAAAGGACGCCTAACACAACATGCCCTTCTGCTGCTTCATAACAGGCTTGGGCATTTTCTACTGAATTGGCTAAGACGTTTAAACAAATGCGTTCTTCTAAATAATTAGGTTTTAATGACATGACTTATTTCTCCTTTGTGTCCATAATTTCTTGTAATCGTTGCACGATTTTGTTCATTTCTTCTTGATTGACAGAACGAATGTCAAATTCAATGATGCCATTGTTGGCTTGATATTCACGCGTATAAATGGCTGGACTTTCTGCTTTTAATGCTTGGATGACTTCCTTAGCGGTTTTTCTGCCGTCTACTTTGACACTGGCGCGATAAATGTCTCGTCCAGCGCCATCTTGGACGATTTTAGCGGTTAAATCTGACAAGTTGTTGATGGCTTCAACAAACGGTTTTAAGCGTTCTTGCATCGAAGCCCCTGATTCACTGCCATGCGCCAAGTATTCTTCCACTGCTTGCGTAAAGCCCAGGATATTGTCTTTGCCAATTTTCATTGCTCGACCAATGCCTTTACCTTGTAGGCGCACCCAGTCAATGTATTCTTTTTTCCCGACCACTAAACCGGCACTTGGCCCTTCAATGGCTTTGGCGCCGCTGTAAATCACCAAATCAGCGCCTGCTTCAGTGTATTTGAAAAGATCTTCTTCTGCTGCCGCGTCAACAATTAGCGGCACCTTGTGGCGTTGCGCCACTTTGGCCGCTTCGGCCACCGTCAGCATACTTTTTTGCACGGTATGATGGCTTTTGATGTATAGAATGGCCGCTGTTTTTTCA
The DNA here is from genome assembly GCF_050541555.1 of Enterococcus sp. DIV0167. Lineage (NCBI taxonomy): Bacteria > Bacillati > Bacillota > Bacilli > Lactobacillales > Enterococcaceae > Enterococcus > Enterococcus sp. DIV0167. The sequence continues at coordinate 589,465 of NZ_CP172933.1, read as the reverse complement.
GAAATCATCATTTCCACGTGTTCTGGACTGCACATGTTGGCGTAGCCAGCTTCCACCACTTGGCCGCCGCCTTGTGCTACCATGACTTCTACAGGCGTGCCGTAGTCCACGTTGTGCCCTTTAGGTAAAACAATCTCTCGCTGTTCGATCTTTTCTGTATAGGGATGATACGCGTGGTACAAGCTGCCTTTTCCAATCAAGGCAGCCACCGATTGGGCAATCCCCGCCGAAGCCGAGGAAACGATTTGGGCATCTTCTACCTTCAACAAGTTGGCTAAAAAGGCCCCTGTTTGCACACTAAGTTCACTCATTTCAAAGAAATGTTCGCCGCCGAATCGTTGAGCCGCGAGGACTGCCTCCGAAACTTTGGAGACACCTAGAATGGTCATTTTGCCAGAAGCATTAATGACTTCTTTTAAGTGGAATTTTTCGTAACTAATTGTCATAGATTTGTCCTCCAATAATTGTTTTGATTGGGCGAATTTGCTCTTTGGCTACTCGTGTCAATCCATTAGAATCAGTCAATGTTTTTTCTTCTGCTTGAATCGTGAAAATCGTTAAATCAGCATCTTTACCTATTTCCAACGTGCCTTTTTGCGTTAAATGGAAATTCTCAGCAGGAGCCTTGGTTACCTTTTCAATAATTTCTGGCCAATCATAGCCGACCACACGGAGTTTTTCCATCGTTGTGGCTAAATCATAAACAGGACCATTTTCTCGGTTACGAATGTAAATATCTGTGCTAATTGATGCAGCTTTCATTCCCTCGCGCAACGCTGTTTCAGCTACGTGAAAATTGAAACTATCCGTACCATGCCCGATATCAAATACGACCCCTTTGTTGTACGCTTGCCAAGCGAAGTCTTTTATTTTATCCGTTGCTTGGTCTAAGATGCCATTTTCTTTCCCATTAAAACAATGGGTTAGGACATCCCCTTTTTCCATCAAGGCTAAAATTTCATCTAGATGAGGTGGTGCTGATCCAATGTGAACCATTAAGGGAATTTCTTGGTTTTCTTGCTGAATCTGTTTGGCCAATTCTAAAGGCGTAATGCCGTTATCGCCAATAACGGTCCTACTCATACGGGCTTTAATCCCTACAACAAAATCTGGTAATTCTTGGATCGCTTTTTTGACTAAACTCGCTTGTACTTTACTTAAATCTGCGAGTTCGTCCTGAGCAACGATGCCCCATTTAGAAATATTGACTAATCCAAAAACATTTGTTTTTGCTTGTTGCGCTAAGTCATAAAATTCATGAATGTTTTCAGCACCTGTTGTCCCAGCATCAATCACTGTCGTAACACCCTTTTTGACCCCAATTTCATCTGGATAATCATAATAAAGAGCCATTTTTTCAAAACAATGAACGTGATCATCTATCCAGCCTGCGGATACATAAGTACCTGGTTCTAAGTGGATAGTTTCTTTTGCAGAACCTGAAATAGTTGCTGCAACAGCAGCTATTTTTTTCTCTTTAATTGCAATTTCAACAGGCATACCATCTACTGTCTGTCCATTTTTTATAAGTAAATCGTAGTCCATATTCTTCCCTACTTTTCTATAAATCTAAATTTTGTCCAAGGCTTAATGAATTCTAATAATACAAGTTCTTCTTCTATAATACGCCCTACTCGATTTTTGCGTGAGTCTTGATGTGGTTCTAAAACGACTTGTAATTCATTTTTGTATTTTCCAAATGCATCATTTCCCACAACAACATCTCCAGGTTGTAGCATTGCTTGATTATCATGTGGGGGATTAGCTTCATTTTTATATTTTTTACGCACTTCTGTGGAACGAATCATCTGCTGAGTGATATCTCCACGGCGAAAATGTTGATTTTTTGTTACGATTTCTTTTTCAATTTCAGAAGTCGCTTCTTCAAAAACAATGGTCAATTCTGTTTGATAACGATTCAACTGACCCAATGCTTCTAATTCTTCGTTGGAAGCATAAGCATTTCCAATAACAACATCATCAATTAAATTTGTTGCAAATAAATGTTTAGCTTGAACAGTGACTGGCAACTGTCTATGCATTTCTAAAGTAGGTAGCCCATCATTCACATCCCAAGGACCAATTTCACCTACCTGTGATGAAATAAAAGTAGCTGTCCGAATACCTTCCTTTTTAAAACGGATGCTACATTTTTCAAAGAAATCATACGGCAATGCAGTTCCCGCTTGTGGATAAAAGTTATGACAACCATATAAGAAAGGTCGATTTGCTTCATACGTCAAAATGTTATCAAGATAAGCGACATCATTACTCATATTCAACTCAATAGCCACGCCGAATGGATTAAACGTCAACATGGCTTCTTTATTTCCATCAAACCCTGTATCCAATCGAATCCCATCAGCTCCTAATTCGCTGAAAAAAGTCAAATCATCATATGAAATTTCCAATTCATCAAAGATACTTGGAACGACATCTAAAATTGTTTCAAATCCTAAATTTTTCGCATAACTAATTAATTCTTTAAATTTTTTCTGAACCGCTTCTTTGCCATCGGTCACTTCTAACATACTCATAAAAATTCGAGTAAACCCACATTCGCTGGCTTTTTTTAAATACGCTTTATCTTGATTGATATCACTATGATCTGGATAAACTGATACACCTAATGCTCTTTTCATCTTCGTTCTCACACTCCGCTATTTTCAAATTTATTTCGAAATTTCCAAGCAATCACCGAGCTACACAGGATTGTTGTAGAGCCAACGAGCAATACTGGTTGATTTAGAAATCCGTCAATTATCATGGAAAGAGTAATACAAACTGCCGTAAAAACCAACGTCTTTACTAAACCAAGTTGATAAACAACAGTAGGCAACTGCCCTTTTTCTATAATAATTTGACTAACGATAAAAAAGAAAATGAACCAAATAATCATCTTATACGCTCCTGACTTTCTTCTCTGACTTAGAAGGGGCAGGATATTCATATCAGAACACCCGCCCTAACATTTTTTAATTTTTTGCTGCTTGTTCAGCTGCTAATTCTTCTGCTTCTTTATCCAATTGCTGTTTTTCATAAACTTTGAAAAATGGATAGTAGATAGCCATTGTAATTAAGAAGTTAACAATCACTAATACTGCGGCCGAGAAACTCCAATTGGTACTCATCCAAGCAGCAATTGGTGCTGGAATTGCAAACGCTAAGCGTGCAGCCATCATCGGAATTATATTAGCGACTGTTAAGAAATAAGATAACGTTGTGGTAATTAACGGTGCCACGATAAACGGAATACCTAAAATAGGATTCATTACGATCGGCGTTCCGAAAATAACTGGTTCATTAATATTAAACAAGCCTGGTAAGAACGATAAACGGCCAAGACTTTTCAGATACGTTGATTTAGAAAACATCATTAAAACAACTAAAGAAAGCGTAGTTCCAGCGCCACCAATCCAGATAAACCATTGTAAAAACTGTTCTGTAAAAATATTAGGTAACTGATGAACGTTTGCACCATTGGTAAAAGCTTCAAGGTTTTCTGCAATCGACATATCCCAGAAAGGACGAATAACTGGGCCCATAATCGCTGGACCATGAATCCCTAAAACCCAGAAGAAACAGATTAAGAAGACTGTTAGTAAGCCGCCAAATAAACTGTTACCAGCAAGGATACCTTTAAGTGGCATTAATAACGTACTCAAGAAACCATTCAAATCAAAACCAATTACGTGGCGAATAACCCAGAATAATAAAAGAATAACTGCTCCTGGAATTAACGCAATAAATGAATTTGACACTTCAGGCGGTACGCCATCTGGCATCTTAATCATAATATCTTTTTCAATAAAGAAGCGATAAATTTCAACAGATAACAGCGCTGTTACAATCGCACCAAATAAAGAAGCTGAACCTAAATTTGCTAAATTAATATAGCGCCCTGCTGTAATGACGTTGTCAACATCTTCAAAGACACGTGTTGGTGGTGCCGCTGTTACTAAAAAGGCCATTAATGCTAAAATTCCGCACGTCAAAGAGTCAAGCTTATAACTTTTGGCCAATGATGAAGCAATCCCAAATGTTGCATAAAGTGCAAGTAACCCCATCGTATAGCGGGAAGGAATATCTAAAATTGCTTGATAAGGTTCAATCAATTTTGTGTATGCCTCAATTGGAATATTTTGAAAAATTGTAAAGAATGAGCCCACAATTGTTAAAGGCATCGTTGCAATTAATCCTTTTCTAATCGCTGTCATATGGCGTTGCGAACCAAATTTATTCGCAATCGGCATTAACTTAACTTCCATCCACTGTACAAAACCATTCATTTGTTAATTCCTCCGTTCAACTAATAAAAATAATAATTATTTCGCATTTATAATAACATAGTAACATTATAATGTAAACGCTTATTCTTATTTGTGACAGAGAAAGTGCAAAACAAAAGGCTTTTTCTGATTATAAAGAAACCGGGAATATTGCACCAAAAATCATTGCGCCTAAAATTGCGCCCCCAGCGATTGGTTTTTTCCAAATGTAAAAGCCTAAAGCTCCTAATGTGGCACCAATCCCAATAGGAATCGAAGCTCCCGCCGCACTCAAAATAATTAATGGGCCTAAGAAACGTCCTGAGGCATTACCAGCCCCCATCATCACATCCGCACCAAAAGTGGAATTTCCTTGATTGATAGTAAATTTCCGAATCAACACAATTACGCCACCAACTGCTAACCCTAGTAGCGCACCTGTTAAAAGTGCTAAGCCAAAGTTTTCTACAGGTGCTTTAATACCCATGCTGAGGAAAATTGCAGGTACGCCAATCCCAATCCCCGTTAAAATTGAGCCACCTAAATCTAAAATCCCGACTAAAGAACCTTCTAAAATTCGTGCAAACAGGAAACTTGCACCAAATGCTGCGGCAGCGCCATAAGAACCACCATCTAAACCAGCTTTTAGCATCGCAACAATTGAAACTTCATTAAAGGCGCCCACACCATAAACTACATACATATGTGTTCCTGCAAAAATTGCCGCTGACATAATCCCGACTAAAATGGGAAAGCCCCAATCAGCATACCAAAAACTTTTGCCTTTTAAACCTTCTTGAATTTCTTGTTCTTGTTGTGCCCATTCATTTTTTTCTTGCTGTTCCATCTATGAGACCTCCTTTTTTCTATTTAACGGTGAAGACATTGTGTAAATTATTTAACCATTGAGGAATAGACAAGCGGAAACTTTCGATCATTTCTAAGTCGAACCCTCGGAAGAAGCCACTTAAAATAAATAATAAGATAATGGCACCAAGCATGCCGCGTGTCATTCGGGTCCAACCTAAATCATCGACACCTTTACCGATTAAGATCCCTAATACAACTCCTGGGACAGCATTGCCCATGACTAATTGAGATAATCCGCCAAATAACGTTCCCCAAAAACCCGTCCGTTTTCCTGCATCTAAAGCCGCTAGCCAGAATAAAACGGGCATCACAGTATTGATTAAAATCGTTGCTGCAGGTACCAACACCGCAACTGCTGTTACTTGTAGCGATTCTGGAATTGCTGCAGCTGTACTATTTAAGAAAGCCACAGTCGCCATTCCTACAAAGGCCCCGACAATCCCCATTTTTTTGGGATTATGCATCGTTTTAGTGACATCTTTATCCTTTACCAATAAAATTGCTGCAGCCCAGTTAGGCACAATCCGGTGGGTCACATCTTGTGTAAAGGCCCCTGCTCCCACGGCCGAAGCCCAAGCATTAAAGAAAAAACCTAAACCAAAAGAAAAGTGTGATGCTGGATCTCCTTGTGCCGCGTTCATTTCTCCTAATGTTCTAAATGCCCCTAACCCTTGCGTTTGCGGTGCATGAAACATCCGAGCAGCGCCTGCGCCAGCTGCAAAACCTAGTAAACCACCAATAAGCAATGACTTCAGCAAAATGATTACAAATTCCATTCCTTCTTCCTCCCTTTATACGCCTCTTTTTGAAAGAAACGGAACTACTACTGCGTTCGGTTCTTTAATTGTTTCCGTTAAAAAATCAACTTCTTCGACTGCAATGGCTTGGATTTCCACTTCTACAGCTAGTTCGACATGATAAATCACTCTCTTTCTAGGAAAGAAGAAGAACAGAAATTTTTCTGTATAAACTTGTTCTTTTGCCTGACGAATAGTTACTTCTTTCGGTTCAATCCGGATGAGGACCTCTGTTGTTTCTTTTAATACTTTTTTTGAAACATCATTCAACGCACTTGCAAAAGCTTCATTCTTCTTATTACCTTTTCCAGAAACAATCACGGTTTGTGTTGACCGTTTTGTGGCATCCATAATTACCGCTCCTTTCTAAGTTACTACTTTCTATGCTCCGTGTTTCTTAATAAATGCTTCAGTTACTCGTTTACCAAGTTCTTCCTGATCCATAAAACCAAATCCAAGAACAGTTTTCCCATCGTTAATTGCTGTTACCCCTTCTTCGATTGATCGCATGCCATGTCTTTCGGGATACCCGTATTTAGTAGCAGCCGTTAACGCCCCTGCACCACCACTGCCACAGAAAGAAATGCCTAAATCTGCCTTTTCTTGTTGCATCACATCTCCTAAACGCATATCAGCGCCCATTCCTGGAACAACAACCGCGCGACCACCGGCTTGCTCCACTCCTTTTGCAACATTTTGTCCTTTTCCTAAACGATCTGCGATAACTACTGTAATCATAACTTTTCCTCCTATTAATTGTTTTGTTTAGCAACTTCAAAATGAACAGCTAAAACATACCATTCATCTTCTGATAACTGACCAATTGCTTCTGTTGTTTCTTGTGCAATTTTCAACGTTTCTGGTGTTAGTTCCGTAAATAACGTCCGATCAACACCAGCTAATGTCGTTCCTTCTCTTGAACGATTCAGCATCTCATTGAGATGGTTAATCAAAATCGTCCACTGTAATTCCGTTGGTTCAATTTGTGCTTCTGCTAATCGCGCACTGGTTTGTTTGATAATCGATTGTAGCTTTTCTGGTTCAGCACTTTGTCGAATGATCTCCTGTGCTTCCATTGCTAGTTCCATCCTCTTCCTCCTTTGGTTGTTCTAAATAATTAAGTAATGCTGAAATTTCAGCATGATTGACAGGTAACTCATTTTTAGCAAATAAACATTCAATTTGCCGAATTTCTTCTTGCCGTTCATGAGATACTTCTCTATTACAAGGAATCTCTTCGTATTGTTTATTAAACGTAATCCGATGTGTCATTAATAAAACGTGAAGTAAAAAGGCTTCTTGATATTCGCTCAGTAACTTTGTTTGAAACATTCGTTTTAACTCTTCATAAATAATATACGCTTTTACTAATAAATCTTGGCTTTGTATCCGTTCATTTTTTTCAATTACATCAGATTTCGTGGAGCGAGCAGTACCTTTTCCTTGACGTTTCCCTAATAAAATTTTATCGACCTCTTCCCGAATCAAACTTAAGTCTGTGTCCGTCAACAATGGACTAACTTTAATAAATGGGTATGTCATTTCTTCAATTGGGAAAATACTCAATACCAAATCGGGCTTTTCTGCTTGAATCACTTCAGTTGCATTTAAAACAGAAGCAAATCCTGCGAGTTCAACGTTTGGTACTTCCTCTAAAATTTTTTGTTCAATTAAACTGGTCACACCTAAGCCCGTCGAGCAAACATACACAATCCTAACAACTTTAGCTTCCTGCTGTTGTCGTTCCTGAGCTGCCAAAAAATGCAACGCAATATATGCGCAGAAAGAATCGTTGACTAACAAAACAGAACGTTGAATTAATTGTTTACAGGCACTTTGAATAGCTAAAAATAACGCTGGGTGTTTTCCTTTGATTTCTTCAGAAAACGGATTGTATTCATTAATAAATAAATGTTTCTTTGTAAAACGTAAGGAAAGGTGTGCAAACAAGTTCGTAAATAATTGGCGATCATTTACAAAAGGATAATTCAGCTCTTTTGAAACGCTTTCAATCACTTGCTTTGTTAATTGAACCATATCTTGCCGTTGATGGGTTCCGAATAAATCACTATAAATATAAAAATATTCATCCGCTAATAAAGGCAAGTCATACCTTTCAAACACCTCTTGTAAAAGTAAAAGTGGTACTTCGTTCCGTTGTTCAAAGCGTGTTTTTTGCGATAACACTCGGTAAGTCCCAATTGTATGTGCCATCTGCATACGTGCTGCGGCAATTGCCACTCTCAACGTAATAGATAATATTTCGGCATAATCAAATTGATTTTGATCGAGTGGATTAATTAAATTTCGCATTTTTTTCAATGCACTACGATAACAACCTTGAAACAATGTCCCTGACCCAAATTTAATTTTAGGGATCTTTTCAGCCCCTTTTGTCTTTGTCACATAGTTCATAATTTGGTAAATATCGTATTCTGTAAGTTCTTTTTGAGTGATAAATTCCATCAGTAAGCGTACATTGCTTTCTTCACCACTAATTGTAAATCCTTGCCGTGCTTGGCGAATTAAGGTTAAATCATATGCTTGCAGCAACCGTTCGACCTGTTCCAAATCACTGACAATTGTGTTTCGACTCACTAATAATTCATCTGCTAGCTGCTGTGCCGTTAAGTACCCTTTGACTGACAATAATTGAAAAATCAATACATTGACTCGTCTTTTTTGATCAGGATAGGTTTCAAATCGATCGACATCGATAATTTCATTTTTTAACAGTAAGCGTTTAGAGTCAGGTAAATCTAGCCATATTCCCTTATTTCGTTTTGAATAAAGTGTCTCATCGTGCTGTTCAAACCAAGCACGAATATCTTCTAAATCATACTTAATTGTTCGAACGCTGACAGTAAAGTTCTCAGCTAATTCTTGCGTGGTAATGCTCCCTTCCAAATCCAAAAGCATCAATAAAATATTTATCGCTCTTTTGGACAACAACACGGTCATGCCTTGTCACCTCTTTTCTTTTCCCTTTACACTTAAAACTATAGCGTTATTTTATCTGTTCCACAACACAAAAAAGTTGCACTTATAAAAGTGCAACACTTCTCTTTTCATACAAAAAAATCCCTTAACAGTAGTAACTGTTAAGGGATACCACACTATTTATTTGCATAAATAGACAGAAACCTTCTCCACAAAAGTATTCTGTCCGACACGTTACAAATCCGGTAACTGATAGCCGTACTATCTGGTGTCGTTGTGTTTGACAATCACTAGCCGTCAAAACGGAATAGCCGAAGCTATCTGATTGAGTCAACTCGTCGCATAAAACACACTTTAACACAGAATAGTTTGGATAGCAAGTGGGGGTAATTATTCGTTATCAAACCATTCTTGATAAAAACTTTCAACAATTTTAACGGTTGCTATCGTTAATTCTTTCGTCATTACGGGGCTAGTTAACTTTTTGTCTTGTAAACATTGATTCACATGATTGATTTCATAGGTAAATTCACTAGTGAATTGTTCAGACCATTTGACAGTGTTGCCGTGAGCATCTGTATAATAAGCACAATCTGTTTTCCAGAAATTAGGAATAACGATTTGCCCTTTTGTCCCACAAATGGTCATTTCACTAGGTATCTTTAAACCAACATTAATAAAAATATTGCCCAGCGTCCCTTCAGCAAATTTCAAAGCTAAATTACATTGACTATCCGTCGCCCCTTGCTGATACGTTGCGGTTCCCGTAACCTCTTGAATCTCTTTCCCTAGTACGTATTGTAAGTATTGTAATGGATAACTTCCTGAGCCATGAAGCGCTCCACCACCCGCTTCTCTCGAGTAAAACCAGGGAATATGGTCCACATTGGGATAGGCAGTAACTGACTGAACCCATAAAATCTCTCCCAATCTCCCTTCTTGAATTGTCGCCTTTACTTTTTGGGTAATTGGTAAAAAGACAGACTTCTGAGCTTCCATTAGAAAAACCCCTTGCTCCTGTGCGATTGCGAAGAGTTCTTCTGCTTCAGCAGCATTTAATGTAAATGGTTTTTCCAGTAGGACGGGTTTTCCTTGTGATAACGCAAGCTTAGCTGCTGAGTAATGTCCTTGATTGTAGGTGGGAATATAAATAATATCAATTGTTTCATCCTTACATAACTCTTCATAACTGCCATAAGCCACCGGAATCGCTAATTCTTTAGCCATTTTTTGAGCATTCTCTAAACGCCTTGATGCAATCCCGCGCACTTCAGCTTGCGCGCTTTCTCGAAGCCCTGCTACAAATCTTGGGACAATTTGGGCAGTACTCATAATTCCATAACGAATTTTATCCATGTGATCGCCTCCTCTTTCACTATACGAGAAAAACAAATATTTGGAAACCATTTCAACAAAAAAAAAGAAACCGTTTCCCCAAAACGATTTCTTTATATGTAAATTAACGGATACCAACGCTAACTTTTAAAGCTTGATTGACCTGTTCCATCTCTTCACGAGAAAGTTGACAAACCTTGTGTAGCATTCGTTCTTTATCCAATGTTCGAATTTGTTCTAACAAAATAAGTGATGGCGTCCTGCACTCGTTATGGGGAATTTCGATGAGGACTTGCGTTGGTTGCAGCCGCTTGCTTACGTTACGGGTAATCGGTGCAACAATCAACGTTGGACTAAATAAGTTGCCTTTGTTATTTTGAATAATCAGGACAGGTCGAATCCCACCTTGTTCAGAACCAACAACTGGTGAGAGATTCGCATAAAAAACCTCACCTCTTTTTATCATTCAGATTCCCTTCCCTCCTTTTCCTTTAAAAAATTATAGCATATTGTTTCTTGCAATATTTTCAACTTTTTAGCTATCCCTTAAAATATTTGATAAAACCACCCTTTAAAAGTCAAAAAAAGCTTAAACAGTCGACTCTGATATAGAGACGGCTATTTAAGCTAACTATTACATTTTTGTTAAAATACTATCCACTTTTGTATTAATTAAATCAATAGCAACGTGGTTTTCGCCACCTTCTGGCACAATGATATCTGCATAACGTTTCGTAGGTTCAATAAATTGGTGATACATGGGCTTGACGACTGTCAAATATTGTTCAATCACAGAATCCAAAGTACGGCCACGTTCTTCCATATCACGCTTGATTCGACGAATAATGCGGATGTCATCATCTGTATCCACATACACTTTAATATCCATTAAATCCCTTAAGCGGCGATCTTCTAAAATTAAAATCCCTTCAAGAATAATTACTTCTTTCGGTTCTTGGATCACCGTTTCTGTACTTCTTGTATGCGCAACGTAGTCATAAACTGGCTTTTCAATGGCTTGATAGTTTAACAGTTGTTCAACATGTTGAATCAATAAATCTGTATCAAACGCAAAAGGATGATCATAATTGGTATTTAAACGTTCTTCAAAACTCAAATGGCTCTGATCTTTATAATAAGAATCCTGTTCTAACATCATAATTGAATGATCGGGAAAATTATTAAAAATCGCACGGCTAACACTGGTTTTTCCGCTTCCTGATCCGCCAGTAACACCAATGATAATTGGCTGACTATCTTTCATGTATAAACCTCTTTCTTTTCAAAAACTTCATTGTCTTTTACTATTATAATGAAAACTCTGAAGAATGCCAGACCTTTTCCAAGACTTTTCATGTGATTTTTATCTTCTTATGAAAAATCTGCCCACACTTCTTTCAATTACAGTATACTTATCAATAAAAGGAGAATCCTACCTATGATTAAAAAAGTCAAAAAAGAAGCACTTACAACGGCGCATTACGCTCTTCTTTATGAGGCAGATCCCTCAAAAAAAATGGTGGCAGATTACATTACCCGCGGCATTTGCTTTGACTATCAGACTGAAGAACTTCAAGGAATTTTAGTCCTGTTGCCGACTCACCCACGGACATTGGAAATCGTAAACATCGCTGTCTCAGAAGAAAGCCGAGGGCGGGGCATCGGGCAAGAATTATTACATTTTGCCATTGATTTTGCCAAAAAAGAAAAGTATGATTCCTTGGAGATTGGGACTGGGAGCACAGGCTTTCAACAGCTATATCTCTACCAAAAAGTCGGTTTTCGAATGACACATATTGAACCAGATTTTTTTATCCATCATTATGATGAGCCTATTATAGAAAACGGCTTGCCTTTAAAGGATATGGTTCGCTTACGGTTACATTTAAGTTAAAAAGAGGTCGGGACAGAACCGTTTAGCTCCGAGAAATAAGAAGAAATTTCCGAAAATTGCTCTTTAATTTTTGGAGAATTTCGGCTTATTTCCGAAGGAGTTGGTTCTGTTCCCGCCGTTTATCAGTTTTTGAGCGTGGAGCAAAAATCCAAAGTGATTTTTGTCCCACGCTCTTTTTAATGCCCAAGAATTGGTAACAACTCATCTAGCTGTTGAATCGTATAATTGGGTTGAATGGTTGGTGTTGCTGGAGCGGAGGTCGGATTGAGCCAAACAGTTTGAATTTTCGCTTGTTGGCCTCCTTGAATATCTGAATGCAAAGAATCGCCAATAATCATTGTTTTTTCTCGACTAAAATTAGGAATCCGTTCAAAAACAAAATCAAAATACTCTTTCATTGGTTTTTGATAACCCACTTCTTCTGAAACAAAAATATCTTTAAAATAAGGCATTAATTTCGAATCTTCCAACCGACGATACTGTGTTTTTGCCACTCCATTTGTCACAATATATAAATCATAATGGGGTGCTAATTTTTCCAAGATACGTTGACTATTGCCAAGCAAGTCATGTCCTTGACTTAAATATTCTCGGTAGTTTTCTCCCATTTTAACGCTATCAACTTCTCGATTAAACGCGTCAAATAATAAACCAAACCGTGTATCAAGGAGAACATCTTTTGTTATTTTTCCTTCTTCAAATGAACGCCATAATCCTTGATTAATTCGGTGGTATGTTGACTCGACTTCAGATGTAAATGGTACATTTTCTTCTTCAAATAAGGCATGGAGCGCCTTCTTTTCAGCCAATTTAAAATCTAACAATGTATCATCAACATCAAAAAGCAATGTTTTCATTTCCGTTCCTCTTCTCTTTTCAAATTACTCGGTAACGCTTTGCTTGTTTGTTGTTTTTCAATAAAAAAATAAGGCAATAGCAATTGTAACTCTTCTCTTGTTAATGAACGATAAGCACCTAAAGGTAATTGCGGATCTAGCCGCAACGGCCCCATAGTTTGGCGTTTTAAAGCAGTCACTTTTTTCCCCACAGATAAAAACATTTTTTTCACTTGGTGAAATTTTCCTTCTTGAATAGTCAGGAAAACATGACTCTCCGTTTCAGTCGCTGCAAGAACAGTTATTTTTGCTGGCTTACATTGAATGCCTCCTTGCAAAACAATCCCATCTTTAAATTTAGCACAATCTTCTGCAGAGACCAAACCATTGACTTTCACTTCATAACATTTCGCTACTTCTTTATTTGGCCGAATTAATTGATACCCTAATTGTCCATTATCTGTTAATAGAAGTAACCCTTCCGTATCGCCATCGAGTCTGCCCACTGGATAAAGACCAGGGCGTCTGTCTTGCGGCGCAATCAAATCAATGACTGTTTTCTTAGATGCATCTGAGACAGCGCTAACCACACCTTTTGGCTTATTCAACATGTAGTACACATGGGTCTTATGCGAAATTAATTGTCCTTTTACTTTAATCATTTGTAATTGCGCATCGACATTTTGGCTTTCATTTAAAGTCACGATGCCATCCACAGTGACCTGCTTGCCTTTAATTAATCGTTTCACCGTTTTGCGTGATCCAAACTGAAGTTCTTCTAGTAATTTATCTAATCGCATTGTTCCGCTCCATTCTGGTATTAGTATAGTGGAATCCGTTAAAGATGAAAAGTGGAAAAAGGTAATTCCTTGACGTATAAAAATATAAGTGTTACGGTTAATAAGTAAAGTAAATAAAGGTTTCTCAAAAACAGCGTAATGACCTGGGAGAGAACAACGATAACAATGAACCATTCCCATGAGTGTTGCCTGGCAATATTTGTGGGGATTTTTTGATTATTGTTAGCATTTTTCTAGACAAGAACAACTGAAAAAAGAGTTTCTTTTTTCCATTATGTTTTGTTTCTGAGTTTAACCAAATCACTCATTATTTCAAGGAGGAATTAGGTTATGTCAGTACAATTAGAAGTTAAAGAAAGAGCTATCCGTCCACGTTCACTAAGAAATCAGCTACGTCACGAAGGGAAAGTACCTGCCATTGTTTACGGTTACCAAATTGAAAGTACACCAATCTATTTTGAAGAAAAAGACTTATCAAAAATTTTACGCGAACATGGTGCTAACACCGTTATTAAAATGACAGTTGATGGCAAAAACATCAACACATTAATGTCGAAAGCACAATTAGATACCTTTACTGGTCAAATGCTTCATGTTGAATTCTTATCTGTAAATATGAAAGAAACAACAGAAGTCGAAGCAGAAGTTCAATTAATTGGTGAATCTGCAGGTGTGAAAGCTGGGGGTACCTTAGCTCAAAACTTGTACACTGTTTTAGTGGCAGCCACACCAGATAAATTGCCAGAATCAATTGAAGTAGATATTACAAACTTAGAAATTGGTGATGCTCTTACAATCGCTGATTTACCTGAACACAAAGACTATGAAATTTTAACTGATCCAGAAGAACAACTAGTTGCTATTGTTGAAGCACAAACTGCTCCTGAAGAAGAAGAAGGAACAGCTGCTGAAACGACTGAACCAGAATTAGCCGAATAAAGAGTACACTTTTGTTCAGCTGATTCTCTTAAGTTTTAGAAATGGGATGTACGTTGAAACAACGTACGTCCCATTTTCTTTTTACTGCATGTCTTGATTTCTTCACATAAATGATGACACCTGCAAAGCTAGGAAGCTACAGAGGAATATTAAATTTTTGCTAATCTACGCAATATTTTCAAACGAAACAATTTCTTTTTTTTAAATTTGCAGTATACTAAAAGTAAGTAAACAAAAAGGAGGTCATCCATATGTTTGAACGTTTTGATAGTGACCGTAGCCGCTATGCTTCATTAGGTGTTGTTTCCAGCTTACCTAGTGGCTTAATTGATAGTATTTGGTTGATTATTGACTTAAATCTAAAAGGGGTTATCCCTTTAAACGACTTACTTCACTTTGATTTGTTGAACAATAATGGCAAAGTGACTGTCCATTTTTCTCAAGAAAATAGTTCAGTAGAAATGGCCATCGACTTACCATTTAGTTATTCTACGGCATATCCGTCGCGAATTTTTGCTTTTGATGATGGCCATCGTGAAACGATTTTATTACCTGCAGAAATGTTAGAATCTTAAATAATTTCAACAAAGTAGCCTCAAATTCCGATTAAACTGGAATTTGAGGCTACTTTAATTTCTTTTAGTTATTCTACAATAATTTGTTTACTACTTCCTGCAGCATTTTCAAAATTAATAGTAAAGGTTTCTGTTGCATCATCATAAGTGATTCCGTCACTTTGACTAATTACTGTGCTGTAATCTTTTGGTATTTTTAAAGTCAGTGTCTTAGTTGTTTGTGTGGGATCAGAGAAAGTATACGTTTTTTGGTGTTGTTGTGTCTTTCTCATTAAAGAAATAGCTTTATTTGAGGTAATCCCTGCTATTGTACCGCCAGTTTCTGACCAAATGTTAACCCCAAGATAGCCTTCTTCTTCTTGCTTAACTGCTTGAATTTCTTCTGTATTTGAGAGAACTTCTACTGTTTTTTTGGCAGCATATGTTTTTAAATCAGTTTCATCGATTCCTGGTAAAACTACATAAGCATAATGCTCGTTCGTTGGGTGTTGACCATGTTGAATCGTAAATGTTCGATAATCACCTACATATTCTTTATCACTTGGAAATGCTTCATTAATTGCTTTATAGGTTCCTTTTCTAGTTTCACTTTTAACATTTACCGTTGTTTCTTCTGGAAAATAATAACCCATATTAGCATTGGAATGATCCGACTTTAGTAATAACCATTGTTTTTTACTCGTTTCATTTTTCTCATGAATCTCCCCAATATTTGATAGCACTTGATACTGATAGGCATCATTTAACAAACGATTATCAACAACTGTCTCAATCGAAGCTTCTGTATCCCCTTTAATTCCTGCGCCTAATGCGATAATTTGCCCATTTAATACAAACCAAGATTTTTTAGCTTGTAGGTTCATAGGTAAAAGTTTCCCATTATTTTTGGTCCCGTCTTTATTAAGAGCCATCCCTACTACTGCCTGATTTTCTGACGTTACTCCACCAACCCATTGCTCTTTCGATGTGATTGTTGTAAATGCTGAAACTTCATCTGCCAAAGAAATGGTATCTACAGTTGTTCCTGGTAGT
Source organism: Enterococcus sp. DIV0167 (assembly GCF_050541555.1). Classification (NCBI taxonomy): domain Bacteria; kingdom Bacillati; phylum Bacillota; class Bacilli; order Lactobacillales; family Enterococcaceae; genus Enterococcus; species Enterococcus sp. DIV0167. The sequence goes on along the minus strand of NZ_CP172933.1, from coordinate 573,179 downwards.
CGATAGGGATCTACAGTTGGCCAATAGCTGGAATTAAATTGAACCTCGTCATCATTATATACGTACATCATTCCGTCACCAGTGTGCCAGCCACGTTTATTTTCTTTATTCCCTGCTTCAAAAGATGCAGTGCGCTTTGAATACAAGCCTAGCCCAAACATATAACTAGGTGTGCGTTGGACAAATCGATCCATCGAAGCATAAAGTTTCGTGCCTGTAAAAGGAAGTTGCCCTCCCGTAATTTCTGGATTAGTTAAAAGTTGCATAGTCATCTGTAAATCATTAAAATCACGAGCATTTGTCAAATAATAATCTGGGTTCTCCTTCATCCAATATTTAACGGCTTCTTGAAATTTCTTTTGATAATTATTAGGAGCAAATTTAGCCACAATTAATAAATTATACATGGTAGTTGAGCCATAGCCTGTTTTTCCAACTGCTGGGGCTCTTGAGATGGAACGGCCATTCACAGTTGGTAGCATTTCACCTTTATAAATCAAAGGAAGAAAGGCACGATCAACATTTTCAACAAATTCTGTCACAAGAGTTGCATCCATTTGAAAAGATGAATCTGCTGTAATGGCCAAAATTTGTCCAACCCCTTTCACCAAAACATTGCCATACGAACCTGTATAAGGAATGTTATTGTGCTGGATAAAAGAACCATCTTGGTAAAAACCATCACCTTTTGTGACTAATTTAAATACATCGACGATACTACTGGATGCTTGGTTAATTTTCCCGCTATCCTTTTGTAAAATTCCTAACCCCAAAACAGTTAAAGCTAAGTCCGTGCGGTTCGCTCCTGATGTCACAAAATTTGGGATAAAAGCTAAATCCACAAACGTTCCTTGTGGTTTTGTATACAACTGTTTAAACGGATCTGGGACATAACTGCTCAGCGCATTTGTATAGATTTGTTGCTTTTCTGGAGAAACTTTATCCTCTAAAATCATTAGAATATTAAGAAACTTCTGTGGCACACCAATTTGCCAGTCCCACCAATTTCCGTGGTACTTTTTCCCATCATACCCTTTTTGCGTTACCATAAAATCTAAGCCATCAATAATGGTTGCTGCCAATTTGTCATCTTGGTAAAGCGTACTCCCCTTCGTTCCATAGGCTAACGCTAATTTTTGCAATTTGGTAAATTGAGTCGTTAAATCAGCCGATGGCGTATTGCCAGGCTCTAGTGGCCATAAATAGCTGCGGTTCGGCTCTTTATTCATCGTTTGATCGAGTTCTGTTGCTTCATTGGAGATTTTTTGGACGTAGTCTACAAGCGCTTGGTTAGTTGAATCATATTCTTTTGAAACAAGCTGATTTCGCCATTTTTCTTTTAATTCTCGGTATTCTGCAGATGAATCGATAACAGGAATGCTACCAACGGAGCCACTTTTCATAGAAATGATATTCAGCTTTGATAGATTACCAAATAGTCTAATTCCTATAGCGCCCGTCCAGTCATCATTAATGGACGTACCATCAGGATAATGAACCTCTTCATTTTCATAAAATAATTGATCATTCAGGAATGTTTGAATTTTTTTCCCGTCATAGCGAACCAGCAGTTTATATTGTTGGCCACTTAGTAATGTTGGTCCCGGAATATTAGTTAGCCATTTACCGCCTGGTTGTCCTAATTGCCAGCGGCCGTCACGATTATAAGCAAAAGATTGCCATTGACTCGTCTTTTGTTTATCTCCGCGAAAAACCAATCCGAAGTTACTTTGTCCTTCATATAAAAAGGTTAGTTCAAGATCTCCTGAAGATTGTTCGCGTGCATCAAGATTGATAGAGACAGATTCTAGGTTTGTCCCTTGCTTCGTGTTTGCGATCCATAAACCAGCAGAATCATTCTTTTTTTCTGCTGTTCCCACCAAATCTTGCCAATGCCCAACTTGATTGGGGAAATCTGAAATGTAAGAGGGTTGCTCAATCGTTTGGCTCGCTTCGTTTTCTTCTGCAAAAGTAAGGGTGGTTCCCATAAATCCACTCGTCAAAGCAGTAAACAGTCCGACCAGCATTACCCATATTTTCCTGTTTTTCATTCTTTCTCCTCCTAAAAAATTATCGTAAAACGCTTACATCCGAATTAGAGAAAAAGAGTGAAGAAAAATACTTTCTACACTCTCCGACTCTCTGAAAATCACTTAATATACTTTTTACGCCAAAATACCAAAGGCACTCAAAACAATCGATAAAATTAAAATAATCCAAATCACTCGTGTGGAATTTAATTTCTTTTGACCTAACATCCAATAAGTTAAAAGAACAAGTAAGATTGGAACTAAGGAAGGCAAAATCGCATCTAACGTATCTTGAATAACTAATTCGACCCCGTTCTTTTTATAAACAAAAGGAACTGTCGCCTTGATAACTGAAGGAATTAAGGCACCAATCACAGTCACACCAAGAACAGTTGCTGCATTCGTAAAGGCAGATAACTTGTCTTTTAAGGTCGTCACTAGTTTGACCCCTTGCTTATAACCAAGTGGTAAGAGCGCGGCCCGACCAAACAATAGTGCAATATTTGCAATAATCCAAATAACACAGCCCACCACCGAACCATTTTGAGCCAGTGTCCCTGCAACAGAGCCGAAAATCGTCCCCCAAATAACGTGGAATAAAGAGTCACCCACGCCTGCCAAAGAACCCATCAGAGCTGTTTTTAGCGCAATAATTGTTTCTTTCGCTTTATAGCCATCTTGCTCTTCAATCGCAACATCAATCCCCATAATTAAATTCCCAAAAATAGCATTGGTGTTAAAAAATTGATTGTGTGTGCGCATCATATCTTGAAATTGTGCTTCATCATGACCATAGAATTTTTTTAAAACAGGTAAGATGCCGTATAAATATCCTGAACTCATCATACGTTCATAGTTCCAGTTTAATTGGCTTCCTAAAATATAACGCCAGCTAATTGCATTTAATTCTTTTTTTGTCAGTTTATGCTTACTCATCGCCGTCATATCCTCCTTCAAAATCACCATTTCCTGTTGTTGCTTGTGTCGTGCTTTTTGCCCCATCACGTTTAAATACAAGCATCGCTGCTACCATCCCAACTATCGAAACACCTAACATTGGAACTTTTAAATAAGCCGCTAAGAAAAAGCCTAATAGTAAATAGGGGATATATTGCTTCGTTGGCAAGTAACGTAATAAAATCCCTACACCGACAACAGGTAATACTCCTCCAGCTGTTTTTAAGCCCGTCATTAGCCATTCTGGCATGTTATCGGTAATCGTTGTTACTACAGCATCCCCCGCTAATAACATTAATAAAATCGGAATGGCACGAGACAGTCCCCATAGAACAGAACCAGATAAAACTAAACGTGGAATCCGTTTTACTTGCATCTTATCAATCGCTTTATCGACACTATGAAGTAAAAAGACATTACAAAAACGGGCCACTACATCTAGTTGCAACATCAACAGAGAAACAGGAACAGCTAAACCAATGCCATACTCCGCTCCTTTTCCAGAGATTACAGCGAAAGCGGTTCCTAAAACAGCCCCTGTGAAATAATCAGGTACCGATGCTCCACCAAAAGCAGCAATTCCTAAACGCATTAATTGAAGAGTGCCGCCAACCATTAAACCAGTTTTTAAATCTCCCATAATCATTCCAGAAATCATTCCAGCAATAGCTGGTTGCGTCAACGTATTTGAAATAAGTGAGTCATTAATAGCAATAAACGCATAAATAGTAATTAAAATAATTTGATACGCTGCTAAATGCATTGAAATTTCCTCCTAAATTTAAAAATATTCTTTCTTAGTCTGACTGTTTTAGCCGCGTAATTTTTTCATAAAATCAACGACTGGATCGTTTGGAACTAATTGGGCTGTCACAGTGACGCCTTTTGAAGCGATTGTTTCAAAAATTTGTTCTTCTTCTGGTAAAACTTGAATACTTTTTGTTACTTCGCGTGCTCCTTCTTTGTAACTCATATTCCCAACATTTACAGTTTTGATAGGTCCTTGCGCTTCGATAAAGCGGAGCACATCTTTCGGATTTTTAAATAATAAAAATAAACGCTGTTTACCATATTTTCCTGATTGAATATTTTTAGCGGCAGCCTCTACTCCAAGAACAGATAAACGCATCGAAGAAGGCGCTGCCATTCTCAAAGATGATTTTTGTAAAGGATCTGTAGCCGCCTCATCATTGGCTACAATTATTCGCTGTGTACTAAGACTTGTCGACCAAATTCCCGCTACTTGTCCATGAATTAACCGTTCATCAATCCGTGTGTTTACAATATTTTCTTTTCCAACATATTGACTATAGTTACTTAATTCTTTTTCTTTGCTGGCTTCTGAAATCTCTTGTTCTGCTTGATTCATTCCAGCCTTTACATCAACAATATTTTCTTGTGCTAAACAAACTAATTCTTTAATCGAAGCCTGTTGATTAACCACTGCTTCAATCACAACAGAGAGCGTCATCCCTGCAATAATTTCCACTCCGTCAACGTTCAAATAATTCTTTGTTGCCACGTTACATGGCGTTCCTCCTAGTAAATCAGCAATAATCAGTGTCGTACCGTTAAGGGCTTTCATTTTTTCATTTAGCTCTTTCTCAAATTGAAGATTGTCACTATCTGGTCGTAATGAGACTGTATGCACGTGTTCTTGCCGACCAACAATCATTTCTAAGCTAACTTTGACGCCTTCAGCCATGCTACCATGACTAATTAGTACAATGTTTTCCACGAGTTTCCCTCCCTAGATGTAGGTGACCCTACTTAACATGTTATGTTCTCTACGAACTTACTATAACACATACTAAGTTATCCGTAAACCTAATATCTTAATATATTGAATTTATTTTTTTGAATTCTTTAAATAAAAATTGTCTTTCCTCTTTTTCAAAGTGTTTGCTAAAGGCTAGTTAACATGTTATGCTTAATTCATTCGATTACTAGAATGGAGGCAATCGCATGTTACCTAAATATGAACAAATTAAACAAGACCTTTTACGTGAAATAAAAAATCATACCTTTATTCCTGGTGATAAATTTTATTCTGAAGCCGATATTAAACGAAAATATGCTGTTAGTTCTATCACAGCTGTCAAAGCACTGAATGAGCTAACCAGTGCAGGTTACTTGTATCGTATCCAAGGAAAAGGGACCTTTGTTTCGAAATCAAAAGTTTCTCAAAATGTAAAATTTTCTGATATCGAGTTGCATTCTTTAGACTCTGAAAAAGTTAAAGTCCTTTCAATTGAAGAAGAAAATCAAGCCGAAATTTTAAAGGAATTAGGCTTACCAGCTAACGCTTCTTATTATAGAATCAAGCGTGTACGCTATTCTGAAGATACACCCTTTCTCGTACATATCACACATCTTCCCAAAAAGCTTGTTAAAGAGCCGCTCTCAAAGGACCTCACAGCTTATGCAAGTGTGTATGAACGAGTCCGTAAAGATTTTTCAGTAGACCTCTTCTCGTTGGCTTCTGTAGAAACAAATGAAATTGTCTTTCCCGAAGATGCTGAGTTATTGAATTTACTTCAATTAAGTTTTCGTGAACCCGCTGTTAAACAAGTTAAACATTCCTATCTCGCAGATGGTAGTGTTGCTGAATATATTATTAGTTATAAACATTGGAAATATTTCAAAACCAAAATAGAAGTAGAAGCCGAATAAATTTCAGCTTCTACTTCTATTATTTTAGTCTATGATTACTTGATTCGTAAATTTCAAGTACTCAATGTTAATTCCTTCTGTTTCAAAAATTACTACTTCATTTTGTCCTTGCTGTAAAAATTCTTTGGGACAATACAGCGAATGAATGGGTCCTATTTCCCAATAACGACCTAGATGATGGCCATTGACCACAACGAATCCTTTGCCGTAGCCTCGACAGTCAATATACGTGTCTGCTAGCTGTTCTAATTCAAATGTTACTTGATAAAACGAAGGCTGCAATGGATTTTTTCCAGCTGTGTAATCAATCTTGGCTAATTGCTCTTGTGAAAAAGTTAAGGGATAGTGTTGATAGCCTTGGTGAAAATGAATGTCTTGCATCACTCCACCTCGAATTCCTTTACTTTGTGTGGGATTATTTAATTTAAAGCCATAATTAACGCGACCTAAGTTTTCCACTAAGATATCTAACGCAAGTGTGTCTTTTTCAGTTTGTCCTGAAACGAGTAGCTCTTCTCCCACTGTCTCTTGATATTGGGTAGCAGCTAAATCTTCATCTACATAAATGTGTAAACGATCACTGGCCTCGACCACTTTTAGTTTATTTTCATGATGATAATTTTTTAAATCAAACGAATAAAGCAAGTAGCCATAGCCTGAGCCAGCTTCTTCCATACTTAATGGATACGCGGTGGTCTTCGGTGTCATCATTTGATCTTTTACTGCGAATAAGGATACGCTAGCAGTTACTGGAAAGCTTCCTAAATTCCCCAGTTTTTTCGTGCGTGGTTGTGCTTGCCAAACTTCTGGACATACTTCTTTAATTGCTTTTTGAACGGCATAATATTTTTCTGTTGGTTCTCCTGCTTCTGTTAATAAAGCATCATAATCATAGCTAGTGACTTGAGGTAAATCTTTTGCACCTCGCGCCGAACACCCATTATAAAAGCCGAAATTTGTTCCTCCATGAAACATATAGAGATTTAAAGAACCCACTGCCAGCATATCTTTTACTTCCTTCGCCAAGTCGGTACCTTCTCGCTGAATCACTGGTTCACCCCAACGATTGAACCACCCATCCCAGTATTCCATGCACATCAACGGCCATTTTTTACCATGACGAGTCATAAATTTTTTCAAAACGGCAGCATTTTCTTTCGAATGACTACCAAAATTTCCTGTCACAAAAACATCCTCTTCAATTAACGTCCCCGCATCCAAAACCGCTTCCCAAGCGCCATCAGATGTAAAAAGAGGAACCTCAATCCCCAGTTCTTCCATTATCTGCTTGGTTTGTCGCAAGTACGCTTTCTCCATGCCATAGGACCCATATTCATTTTCAACCTGCATCATGATCACTGGTCCACCTTGTGTTATCTGCAGTGGTGCTAGTTTAGGCAATAATACTTGAAAATAGTTACGAACTTTAGTCATAAAAATAGGATCTGTCGAACGTAATCGCACGCCTTTTTCTTTCAAAAGCCATGCGGGTAAGCCACCAAACTCCCATTCTGCACAAATATAAGCCGAAGGACGCAGAATAACTAGTAAATTCAGTTTTTCTGCCAAGCGGACAAATGCTTCAATGTTTTTCATTCCTTCAAAATCGTATACGCCTTCTTCTGGTTCATGAATATTCCAAGGAATGTAGGTTTCTACTGTATTAGCTCCTAAAGCTTTCAGATTATAGAGGCTATCTTCCCATTGGCTAGGTGTCATTCGAAAGTAATGAATCGCCCCGCTAATAATTTTTATTGGTTGTCCATTTAATAAAAAGTCTTCTTTAATCTCAAACGTTTGCATCTTTTTTCCCCTTTACCAGTATCTTTGCCATGATGGTTTTGCTAAACGCATTAAGGCTTCCATGTAAAAATAATCGCCCCATAAATTGGGTTCATCAATCCCTTTTCCTTCTGCATGTGCGTAAACACCATGGAGTAGCAGTCCTTCATTTTCGGAATCATTTTGCGTACGATAATATTCTCCTAATTGATAAATCATTCCTTTGGCAAGCTCTTTCGCTTGAGGAAAAGCCTGTAGTTTGTCTGCTTCCAATAAACCACATGCCGCAATTGCCAGCGCCGAGCTATCTTTGTCAGATGGCATTTGGTCATTAAAATCAAAATCCCAATAGGGAATTAAATCTGCTGGCAAATGAGCTAGAAAAACCTCCACTATTTGTGGATAAATTTCTGGAAATGGTTGGGAATGGAGAAATGTTTCGTTTAGGGGAATCCCTAAAATTGCCCAACTTTGGCCTCGTGCCCAAATGGAAGTATCACTATGTCCTTGATGCGTAGCTCCATGTTTTGGTTTGCCTGTTTCTGGATCAAAATAATAGGTATGATAAGTTGTCGCATCGGATTTAATCACCGTTTTCATTAACGTATGATAGTGACGTGAGGCAATTTCCTCATAAAACCTATTTCCAGATAATTTAGTTGCTTCAAATAAAAGCGGTAAATTCATTAATGAGTCGATAATTAATCGATATTCTTTGGGATCACCATAATGGCCCCACGCTTGGATGAAGGAGCCATTTTCTTGGAATCGTGCTGACAATACTTCAGCGGCAGCTATCACTTCTTGTTTACAGCGCTCATCACCGGTAATTTTATACCCAGCACCCGCCGATAGACTATATAAAAAACCAATGTCATGGTGGTCCAAAACAAAATGCTCTTCTAATCGTTGTTGAAAGCTGTCAATATTTTCCATTGCCAGTAAACGAAATTTTTCTTGGTGAGACCACTCATATGCCAGCCAAAGCATGCCTGTCCAAAAGCCATTGGTCCAATCATCGTTAGCTTTGAGACGATATCGACCATTCGTAGCACAAGCTGAAGGAAACTGTGTTCCGAAACGCTGCATATTTTTAGCAATTTTTGAAACGCATTCATTTAATTGCGTTTGAATCCATTCATCTGTGACATTTTCTCCTAGAGAGATCAGTCTTTGTTTATTTTCTTGACTACACATCTCCATCACTCCTTAACTTGTTAACATATTAACTTATTGTATTATAACGTAAAAGAAAATAAAAAGCGACCTTTCTTGATTATTTCTCTTAAAAACAAGAGCGTGGGACAAAAATCACTTTGGATTTTTGCTCCACGCTCAAAAACTGATAAACGGCGGGAACAGAACCAACTCCTTCGGAAATAAGCCGAAATTCTCCAAAAATCAAAGATCAATTTTCGGAAATTTCTTCTTATTTCTCGGAGCTAAACGGTTCTGTCCCGACCTCTTGTTATTTATTCCGACCGAATACTTCAATTTGGGTCAACGCTGGAAACGGAGAAGAGTCCAGCGCTTTTCGTAAGCATTTTAATGTCAAAGTTTGTGTTGTTTTCATTGGGAACTTTATTTCTTGAAAACAGGCGGTATTCGTTGTGGCAACTACTCGTTCCTCTCCATCTGAAAAGGCTAAAGTGACTTCCTCCCAATAGCTATCATGTGGGTAATCCGCCCGAAATAACAAGCGGATCCAGTCCGTTTCTACAGGCCTGCCAAAGTCAATCGTTAACTGTGCCTCCTTTTGTTGGTTAATTCCCCAAGAAGCAAATGGATACGAGCCATGAGAAAGGTTACCAAACTTAGAATCAATAGCATTTTTCGCAAAGAAAACAGCATCGTCTCTCGTTTCAACGTTTGCATACGCATGAGGATAGGCTCCTGAATATTCTTTTTGGTCATGTGTATTCATAGAAAGATTTTGATAATTGTCTTTTTCAAACGTGTGCGCTTGTCGAACCATTATTTGGTGCCTTGCTGAATGAAAGGCCGTCTCAACAAAAGCTTTTCGAGCAGATTCTTCTAATGGAATTTGATATTCCCAAACTTTTTCTTTCAAATAAATCAATGAAGGAGCCAAAGTTTCATCTAATTGAACCATCAAATAAGGGGTAGCCCCTGTATAAGTCACTACAATTTTATCGCCAACTTGATAAAGGTACTGTTTAATTGCTAATACCGCTAACGTGTCTCCCTCCGCCATGAATGGCGCTTCTGGCTTCTCGTGATCGATTCGGCCAGTAATAATCTGATTGTCTTTATTTTTCAATTCGATTTTTATCATTTTTTATTCCTCCCTTGTCACACCACCTACCAAACAAATCAGGCGATGCGTTCCTATTGGTAGCTCTTTTTGCAAATAAGGTAAACTTGTTCTTGGGAAAAACAACGATGTATTGGGTTCAGGTTGAAGAATACCTGCGTGGTCATACCCTTCAATTGCAACTATTTGCGAACACAATTCTCCTGAATCGACTCTAGCCCACTCTTTACCAAGTTCTTTTTCTGAAAATTTTCCAAGTAACGGTAGACTGAATCCTCCTTCGCGCACTTTTAATGGAACCGATGTCACTATTTCATGTACTCTAACATGCCATTCTCCAAAAGGATAAATGGTTGTTTCAATTTCTACTTCTTGAAAAGGTAGCCATTTATAATAAACTTGCTCCTCTGTTAAATAAAAATCATGAATTTTCCCTTTAACACGAAAATATTCACCATCACGAGAAACAGCCAATACGTTATCAAAAGCTCCCTCCTCATAACACGCGCCAGCTTTGGGAACGCTAAAACCAAAGCGGCTAGAATAGACAAATTTACTATATTTAGCCGCAGCATGTGCTTGATTTTCAAGCCATAGTCCTGCAGGATAGCCGAGGACATGCGTTTTCATTTTAGGATGGATTAATAACATGTTTCCCTTTTCTATCAAACGCTTTTCTTCTCGTTTTATAGCCAGCGGTTCAGCACGCCAAAACGGATGGTCTTGATCCACTGCGAGCAACAAAAATGTTTTAAAAGCCCAATACGGAGAGCCTGGTGCGTTATAACCTTCTGCCATTACTAAATTTTCGTAATGATAGCCAATGGACAACCGACCATCATAAGTGAAAATAGTCTGTTGCATCCAACAGTGTAAATGTTTTGCTAACAGCGTTTTTATTTGTCCCCAAGGTAACGCCTCTACTTCTGCAAATATCAAAGCTGCGAAAAACGCTCCTTGAGCAAACCGATACGTTTGACTACGTCCGTAAGGTAACGCTTCGCCCTCCTCATCAAAATAGTACAGATAGTCCTGAGCAAACATAACGGCTCGTTCTGTAAAACGTTTCGCACGAATAGGATCTCTTTCTCGCATAAATTTGACACAAATCAAACTATAATAATGAAAAGCAAACGAAATATAATAATCTCTTTGCGTAGTTTTACCATCCATATACCAACCATCACCTAAATACATGCGTTCAATCAACGCCAATTCTTCCTCTAGTTCCGCTTGGTTAATCACTTGTCCACATCCCTCGAGTGCCAAACGAATGAGCACTTTGAAAAACGTCCAATTATTTTTAGGAATTTTACACCCAAGTGCTTTATTTAACCAAACCATGATATTTTCTTGCTGTTTCTCAGAAAAACAGGACCAAAAATATGTCTTATGAAGCAATAAAGTTAAAGATAATGCTGCTGCTTCCACAATATATTGATCATAATCAACAATATCGCCCCAATAATCTGGGGATGACGGATCAGTTCCTGCGATTAATTTTTCCACATAAGCATCTCTTAAAACATCATCTTTACAAGCAACCCAATACGGTCCAATTCCCCATAATGGTCGAATGAGCGCTTCCATTTCAGCATGTTGCTGATCATAGACAGCACCACTGGACCCAAAATTTACACCAGGTTTTTCTGATGTTAAAATAGCCGTTTTTAAAGGTGTCATGATTGTTTCAAAAGCTTCCAAATATGCTTCTCTGGTCAAAAAAAGATTACTTTTTAACGATTCCATGCTTTTCGCCTCCATTAGTTTAATTCAAAGAATAACAAGGGCACTTATTTTTTTCAACTATCGTTTAATGAATAAAACGGCATATTATGAGAGCAGCATTTCACCTTCCCCAAACTTAACATATTAATTTTTTCTTTATTTTTGTTGAGCCTTGAGCTATTCACTTTATCCAACAAAACTTCCTTTATCAAAAATGAATAATAAATGAAAAATAAGCAGTCTAACGCAGGAAATTCTCATAATAAATATTTTAAAAAAAAGAGTCTATGACAAAAATCCAAAGAGATTTTTGTCATAGACTTAAAATATGAGAGAAAAGACATCAAAAGTAATGGTCTGATTAACCTTCACAAGTTTTATGATGCTTTTCAAGATATCATTTTGATACAATTTTACGCCTTGCGGTTTACAATAAAAGAGTAAATAGCGATACAGATAATCGCTCCTAGCAACGCTGAGATAATTGGAAAACCGCCGATGACTGGTCCTAAAGAAGGCAACAAGAGTGATGCTACCCAACTTCCTAAAAAGCCCACGATAATATTTCCAATAATGCCACCTGGCACGTCTTTTCCTAAAATTGCGCCAGCAATTGCGCCAATAATTCCTCCGACAATTAATGCCCATAGAAAGCTAAACATTTGAAAAACCTACCTTTCATAGTTGATTTTTTTAGTTAATTTTCCTACTTTAAGGATAAAACAGAAAGCAGACTTTTTCAAAAGATAGGACTTTTCAGAAGTCAATTTATTCTTCTACATAAGCTAAACGATAGGATACTGTGCGACCAAAAGAAAATACTTGCAAGCCTTGTAATCGATCTGATTTCAAGTAACCAATGGCTCCTTGGAATAATGGTAAAACACCGGCATCTTTTTCAATTAATGTTTTTTCTAAACTTAGTAATTCATTCCAGCGTTTTTCAGGTTCATTAGCGTAATCTTTTCTAACTTTTTGGAGACCCGCATCATACGCCGAATCGTTATAACCAGAAGTATTCAAGCCACTTTTCGAGTCATAAAATTCTAAAAAATTAATGGGATCAGCATAGTCAGGTGTCCATGTTCCAAAGGCTAAATCGTAATTACCTGCTGTTTGTAAATCCAAACGATTTTGCAAAGGCAATGATTTTAATTTGATTGTTAAACCTGGTAAATTTTGTTGCAATTGCCCTTGAACAAATTCAATGGTTTTCTTGGCAATCGCTGAGTCCGCTGAGATTAGTTCCAATTCAATTTTATCTTTGCCCAACTCTTCTTTCGCTTTGGTCCAGTTAGCTTGGGCTTCTTTAATATTATATGGCAACAAATCACCATTTTCTTTGCGGAAATCTTCACCTGTGTCTGGATTTTTTGCAAAATTAGCTGGTACAAAACCATTTAAAGCTGTCGAGCCATCTCCTAAAATTTCTTTTGCAAAAGTTTCTTTGTCAATCGCTTGTAAAAAAGCTTTTCGAACATGTTCGTTGCCGGTAATTTCACGGCGATGATTTGGGCTTAAATAACCCACCATGGCTTTAGGAACAAAATGCGCTTGTTTTGACTCTTTATACTGAAGTGCATAAGTATCTGCTAAAACAGTGTAATCTAAATCGCCATTATCAAAAAGATTGGCTCCTGTGCCAATTTCTTTCACTACTTGAACATCAATTTCATTCAATTTTACGTGTTCTTTATCCCAATAATGATCATTCTTCTTCAATTTCCAAGTTTCGGAATTGCCATCCCAGCCTGAAATTACAAACGGTCCATTGCCAACAAAATTATCTGCAGAAGTCCCATAGGCAGTACCTTTTTCTTTGGCAAAGGCTTCATTTTTAGGCATAAAAGGTGTTCCAACTAAGACTTGGGCTAAATAAGGAATTGGATTTTCTAATGTTAGTTCTAGTGTCTGGTCATCGATTGCTTTGACACCAAATTCTTCCATCGTGGCTTGTCCTTCCCGCACCGCACGCCCATTTTTAAAAATATCCATTTGATTACTGCTACTTGAACCATACGCTGGATCGACCACGTTTCTAAACGCAACTACAAAATCCCCTGCTTTAACTGGATCCCCGTTTGTCCATTTTGCTTCTCGTAACTTGAATGTATAGACTAACCCGTCTTCACTAACTTGTGGCTCTGCTTTCGCCATAGCTAGCTCAGGATCTCCGTTTTTATCTTGTCGATACAAGCCTTCAACTACTTGACCAATCATATCGGAACTATAGACATCTGTATAATGAGCGCTGTCTAATGTCGAGAGTTCACCACCAGATGCGACGTTAATTTTCTGTGTAATTGGTTCGTTCGAGGTTGTTTTCGAACCGCCACTTCCACATGCTGCTAAAACCAAGCCCAGTGCAACAAGTCCGATTAACCACTTTTTCTGTTTCATACCAAAACTCCTCCTTCTGTTCAAACAACTTACCTACATTTTACATGATTTTCCATACATTTGTCCTTTTTCAGCACTTACTTTTTGAAAGAAAAATATTTTTTTAAGAATAAGAGTTGACAGATATTTTTTCTGGTGGTACAGTATTGAAAAACAGAGAACAGAAGAGTAACTGTTTCCTTTAGTGAAGAGAGTCTTTGGTTGGTGGAAAAAGACGTAAAGAAACAGCGAACCACATCTGGGAGTTGACTTTTTGAACCCTTAGTAGGAAAGTCCGGGACCACTCGTTAACAGGCGAAGTTATGAACTTCATAAGGTTCGTGTTGCGAAACACGAATAAACTAAGGTGGAACCACGATAATTGATTATTCGTCCTTTGGCTATTCAGCCAAAGGACTTTTTTGTTTTTTAGATGCGCTTTTCAACCTGAGAGAGTGCCTCAACTGCTCAAGTCTGTTGTCCTCTTTTCCATATCCTTAATGGGATAAGCTAGAAAAGCAACAGGTTTTCTGTTCCGTTCGAACAATTTCATACTTACAATCAAGGCTTAGGACATAGTAATTTAGCTCTTCCTTTACAGAGACTTTTTCATTGGCTGAAAGAAAAAGATGGATTCTTCTTTACTCACACCTAAAAGATGTTTTTCTGAATCCTTTAGTAAGAAAAACCGGTGACTCTATCGTTAACAGAGAGTAGTTGTCAACGCAACTACATAAGGCTTATCTTGTGAAAGATAAGTAAATTGAGGTGGCACCACGAATGCGATTCGTCCTCTTGGCTCACAGCCAAGAGGCTTTTTTGTTTTTTAATAAAAATTGTTGGAGGAAAAAATGATGGATTATATTTTAGAAATTTTACCTGCTTTAGTTAGCGGAGCTGGCATGACACTGAAAGTCTTTTTCTTTACGCTCCTTGGCTCGATTCCACTGGGGATTATCATTGCCTTTATTTTACAAAGTTCGTTTAAACCTTTACGTTACTTAATTAACCTCTACATTTGGTTAATGCGCGGCACTCCGCTATTGTTACAATTAATTTTTGTTTTTTACGGCTTACCATTAATTGGTATTGTCTTTGAACGTTACGATGCGGCCTTATTCGCATTTATTTTAAATTATGCTGCGTACTTTGCTGAAATTTTCCGCGGGGGGATTCAAGCAATTCCCCAAGGTCAATATGAAGCTGCTAAGGTTTTACGTTTAACACGTTTTCAAACAGTCACGCGGATTATTTTGCCACAAGTTGTTAAAATCGTGCTGCCTTCCGTAGGAAATGAAATTATCAATTTGGTCAAGGATACTTCTCTTATTTATGTTCTTGGCTTAGGCGATCTTTTACGTGCTGGTAAAATTGCGATGAGCCGCGATGTTACATTAGTGCCATTAGCTTTAGTGGGAGTGATTTATTTACTCTTTACGGCAATTTTGACTGTTGCTTCTAAGAAAATTGAAAAATTCTATCAATATTATAAATAGGAGGACTCTACCATGTTAACTATTAAAAATTTAACCAAACATTTTGATAACCGGACCATCATTGATCACTTAAATTTAGAAATTCCAGATGGTAAAATTTTAACGATTGTTGGTCCTTCAGGCGGCGGAAAAACCACTTTACTTCGTTGTTTGGCTGGTTTAGAAACCATTGATTCTGGTGAGCTTTTGTTGGATGGTGTTCCTTTCAATCCTGCTGAAATGGACAATGCCGATCAAGTGGTTGGGGTCGTTTTCCAGGACTTCCAACTTTTCCCTCACTTATCAGTTTTAGAAAACATTACCTTAGCACCTACATTAGTACTAAAAGAAGAAAAAGCAAAAAGTCAGCAAGAAGCTTTAGAATTACTGGAAAAATTGGGCTTGGCTGGTAAAGAAAAACTCTATCCATATCAACTTTCCGGTGGACAAAAACAACGAGTTGCACTTGCTCGTGCCTTAGCAATGAAGCCAAAAGTTCTTGGGTACGATGAACCAACGAGCGCGCTAGATCCAGCTTTACGCCAACAAGTGGAAGAAGTTATTTTAGATTTACGGAAACAAGGCATGACACAGATTGTCGTGACCCACGATATGGCTTTCGCTGAAAAAATTGCAGACAATCTTTTGACGGTTGCCCCCGTCCAATAGAAAGGAGTTTATGATGAAAAAGAAATATTCTTTAGCCTTGCTGGTTATCTGTTGTAGTTTACTCCTATTTGCAGGTTGTGGTAAAAGAAAAAGCAACGAAGATCAATGGACACGGATTAACGAAGAAAAACGGATTATTATTGGCTTAGATGACTCCTTTGTGCCCATGGGTTTTCAAGATAAATCAGGCAAAATTGTCGGCTTTGATGTCGACTTAGCCAAAGCGGTTTTTAAACTTTATGGCATTTCCGTTGACTTCCAACCGATTGATTGGTCTATGAAAGAAACAGAATTACAAAATCAAACCATTGATCTTATTTGGAATGGCTACACTAAAACGAGCGAACGGGCCGAAAAAGTTCAATTCACACAACCTTACATGACGAACGACCAAGTACTTGTTTCTTTAAAAGAAAAAAACATTGCAACAGCGAGCGACATGCAAGGCAAAATTTTAGGGGTTCAAAATGGCTCTTCTGGCTATGATGGCTTCGAAAGTCAGCCTGACGTTTTGAAAAAATTTGTTAAAGACCAAACGCCTATTTTATATGACGGGTTTAATGAAGCTTTCTTAGATTTAAAATCTGGCCGAATTGATGGGCTCCTAATTGATCGCGTCTACGCCAACTACTATCTTTCCCACGAAGATAATTTAAAAAACTATACTATTTCTCATGTCGGCTATGACAATGAAGATTTTGCTGTGGGCGTCCGCAAATCAGACAATCAATTAGTCAAAAAAATCAATACTGCCTTTGAAACGTTACGAAAAGATGGCACCCTTAGTAAAATTTCTCAAAAATGGTTTGGAGAGGACGTTACAAATAACACAAAAATAAACTAAATAACGAATAAAAAGGTGTACTGCTGACTTAGTACACCTTTTTATTTGAATCAAATTCTTAGCAAATTCTAACTTATGAAGAACTTTTATTTTTGCTACACTAGTAAAAGTCGAGAGAATTTGTCCTTTTCTGCCTAGAACAATCATTACTCTCAATAAATGAAAGGAGAAAAAAATGCCTACTAATAAAAAAGAAGGAATGCTTTTTACTACGTTAATGTGCTTTCTGATGGTTTTCGGAATGAGCACCTATAATTTATTATTGCATGGAGAATTTTCATTGTACGCCTTATCAAAAGGTTTGCTTCCTGGATTTATCGTTGCTTTTATTTTAGACGTTTTCATCGTTGGTGTCTTAGCTAAGAAAATCGCTTTTTCTTTACCCTTTAATAAAGAAAAACGGCTATTACTTATTTTGACCATTTCGAGTTTCATGATTATCGGCATGGTGACTTGTATGTCTTTATTTGGCTTATTAATGGAAGGCCAGACGTTGTCACTAAGTGCGTATTTCCAAGCTTGGGGCCTGAACTTTATTGTTGCCCTTCCTTATCAATTGCTGATTGTCGGTCCCTTTTCACGTATGATCTTAACCAATTACCAACAACGACAAACTTAGAAAATAGATTTCTTATCTAAGTTTTAACAGTTGCCTAAAAAAAAGTTAACCTTTTTGATTTATCTTAGTGATAGTTCATTAAAGGAGGAACTGAAGTTGAAAAAATATCGTATTAGCTTATTTCTTGGCTTGATTAGTCTTTTATTATTTATGATCTCTATTTTAGTTGGATCAACATTATCTAGCGATGGACTTTTAAAAGAACCCGCCTTTTTCTGTACGCCGCTTGGTTACTTTTTTCTCTTCATCGCCTTGCTTTCGGTTATAACAATCACATGTAAAGAACATATGAATCAAAAAGGTAAAACAAAACAACCTTAAAAAGAGCCTGACGTTTTGATACGTCCGGCTCTTTTTTTAATAAAAACATATAACTTAATTTGCAACAATATTTACTAATTTATCTGGAACAGCAATCACTTTGCGCACTGTTTTTCCTTCAATAAATTCTTTAACAGCTTCATGGTTCATTGCAATTTGTTCTAATTCTTCTTTGCTTAACCCACGAGCGACATTTTGTTTGCCACGTAATTTTCCGTTCACTTGGAAAACTACTTCCACTTCATCTTCTACTAAGGCTGCTTCATCATAGGTTGGCCAAGGGACATAAGTTAAACTTTCCTCGTTACCTAAAATTTGCCATAGTTCTTCACCAATATGTGGCGCGATTGGCGCAAGTAATTGGACAAATCCTTCCACATATTCATAAGGTAAGGCATCCACTTTATTGGCTTCATTCACAAAAACCATTAATTGAGAAATCGCTGTATTAAAGTGCAAGTTTGCCATATCTTCTGTCACTTTTTTAACCGTTTGGTGATAAACTTTCGTTAAACGGCCATCATTAATTGTGGTAATTCGGTCACGCATTTTGCCTTCTTCATCAACAATCAGACGCCAAACGCGATCTAAGAATTTACGACTTCCTTCTAAGCCATTTTCATTCCAAGCAATGGAAGCATCTAATGGGCCCATGAACATTTCATAAAGACGTAACGTATCCGCACCATATTTAGCCACCACATCATCGGGATTTACAACATTGCCACGTGATTTAGACATTTTTTCGTTGTTTTCTCCTAAAATCATACCTTGGTTGTATAATTTTTGGAAAGGTTCTTTGGTAGGAACCACACCAATATCATATAAGAATTTATGCCAAAAACGAGCATAAAGTAAATGCAACACCGCATGTTCGGCACCACCAATATAGATATCAACTGGTAACCAACGTTTTAATTTTTCAAAATCAGCAATTTCATTTTTATTATGAGGATCAATGAATCGTAAGTAATACCAAGAGCTTCCAGCCCATTGTGGCATAGTATTCGTTTCACGTTTTCCCTTCATACCAGTTTCAGGGTCGACGACATTGACCCATTCATCAATGTTTGCTAATGGCGATTCCCCAGTTCCACTTGGGCGAATATCCGATGTTACTGGTAAACGTAGAGGTAACTCAGATTCAGGAACCGTTGTGGTTGTTCCATCTTCCCAATGGATCACAGGAATTGGTTCACCCCAGTAGCGTTGACGAGAGAATAACCAGTCACGTAAACGATAAGATACTTCTTTTTTCCCTACGTGATTTTCTTCTAGCCACTCATTCATTTTAGCGATGGCTTCTGCTTTGTTTAATCCATTTAAGAAATCAGAATTGATATGCGGTCCATCCCCTGTATAGGCTTCTGTTGTAATGTCGCCACCTGCGATTACTGGTAGGATATCAATGCCAAATGTTTTCGCAAATTCGTAATCCCGTTCATCATGCGCTGGGACCGCCATGATTGCGCCTGTGCCATAGCTTGCTAAAACATAATCGCCAATCCAAATTGGAATTTCTTGGCCATTGACCGGGTTTATAGCATACGCACCTGTGAAAATACCTGTTTTTTCTTTTGCTAAATCCGTTCTATTTAGATCAGATTTTTTTGAGGTTTCTTCAATATATGCTTCTACAGCTGCTGTTTGTTCAGGTGTCGTAATTTTTTTCACTAGTTCTAGTTCAGGAGCTAGAACAGTATAGGTTGCACCGAACAAGGTATCAGGACGGGTTGTAAACACCGTGAAACTTTCTTCTGTACCAGCGACTTTAAAGGTCACATTGGCTCCTTCAGAACGTCCAATCCAATTTCGTTGCATATCTTTAATACTTTCTGGCCAATCAACAAGCTCTAAATCTTCTAATAAGCGATCTGCATAAGCAGTAATTTTCAGCATCCATTGACGCATTGGTCGGCGAACCACGTCATAACCGCCACGTTCACTTTTTCCATCAATGACTTCTTCATTTGAAATAACAGTTCCTAGTTCAGGTACCCAGTTAACCGCAACTTCTGCTTCATAAGCTAACCCTTTTTCATATAATTTTGTAAATATCCATTGTGTCCATTTGTAATATTCAGGGTCAGTGGTATTAATTTCACGATTCCAATCATAGCTGAATCCTAGTGAATTAATTTGGCGACGGAATGTTTCGATATTTTTCTTAGTAAATTCAGCTGGGTCATTCCCTGTGTCTAACGCATATTGCTCTGCTGGCAAACCAAACGCATCCCAGCCCATTGGATGCAAAACATTATAGCCTTGCGCACGTTTCATACGTGAAAGAATATCGGTTGCTGTATAGCCTTCCGGGTGACCTACGTGTAAGCCTTGTCCAGATGGATAGGGAAACATATCTAGTGCATAAAATTTTTCTTTATTTGGGTCGTCCAATGTATTGAAACAATTGTTCTTAGCCCAATATTTTTGCCATTTTTTCTCAATCTCTTTGTGATTGTAGCTCATGTTATTCCTCCTAGTAATATAAAATTTTTCATTCTTAAAATTTGCCACCTGCAGCCATTGTCACTATTCTGACTTAAACTAGCCACTTAGTGATAAAAAAAAGTCCTATAGGAAAAATTCCTATAGGACGTGAACATACAAATGCAACGTGGTACCACCTAAATTCGTCAAAGAAACGGTCAGTCACCGTCACCTTAACCTCAAACGTCTTAACGATCGTCACCGACTTTTCCTACTTGGTTTGTTCAAAAAAGTAACTTAAAGGCGAGTTCAAAAGCTTCTGTACGTATTTCCACCAGCCATACGCTCTCTATCACATGGTTCTTTCTACTATTCCTTCTCATTGTTTTTTTCTATTACAAGACTCATGTTACCAAAGATAGCTATTTTTTTCAATCTTAAATTAACCAACTTTTAAAGTTTGACCAATATAAATTGTATCCCCGCTTAAGCCATTTAATTGTTTGATTTTTTGGATGCTGATTCCGTATTGCATTGATAAGCCCCAAAGTGAATCACCGCTTTTAACTGTATGGCGTTTGCCTGATGCACTATTTGTTGAAGAAGCATTGCCACCTGCAGAAGCGCCTTTTTTCACGATGATTGTTTGACCAGCAAAAATTAAATCGCCTTTGATCCCGTTCCATGAACGTAGATTAGCAACACTCACGCCAAACTGTGCAGAAATTTTATTCAACGTATCGCCTGATTTAATCGTGTAAGATGTTGTCGCACCGCCACCATTATTCGTAGGCTTGTTCGTATTCGTTGAACCTGAGTTAGCGCCTTTTTTCACGATAATCTTTTGACCAGCAAAAATCAAACTACCGCTGATGTTATTCCAGGCTTGTAAGTTAGCCACACTAACACCGAATTGTGCAGAAATTTTGTTCAAGGTATCCCCTGATTTAATCGTGTAGTACGTATTCGTTCCTGATTGATTATTGTTAGAACCACCATTGCTTGAGCCGCCGGTGTTACCTGAAGTACCTTTTTTCACAATAATTTTTTGACCAGCGAAGATTAAATCGCCAGAGATGCCGTTCCATGAACGTAAATTAGCAACGCTCACACCATATTGCGCGGCAATTTTGTTCAAGGTATCGCCTGATTTAATTGTGTAATACGTATTCGTTCCTGATTGATTATTGTTAGAACCACCGCTGCCTGAGCCACCAGTGTTACCTGAAGCACCTTTTTTCACGATGAGCTTTTGACCAACGAAAATTAAATCGCCAGAGATGCCATTCCATGAGCGTAAATTAGCAACGCTCACGCCATATTGCGCGGCAATTTTATTCAAGGTATCCCCTGATTTTACAGTATAGTACGTGTTCGTTCCTGATTGATTATTGTTAGAACCACCGTTGCCTGAGCCACCAGTGTTACCTGAAGCACCTTTTTTCACGATGAGCTTTTGACCAACGAAAATTAAATCGCCAGAGATGCCATTCCATGAGCGTAAATTAGCAACGCTCACACCATATTGCGCGGCAATTTTATTCAAGGTATCTCCTGATTTTACAGTATAGTACGTGTTCGTTCCTGATTGATTGTTCGAGCCGCCTGTTCCTGGATTAACTGTTCCGCCCCCAGTATTTCCACCAGAAGATGGTGTATCATATTGAGTTAAGTTATATGCGGTAATGACATTATTTAATTTAGCATTGTAGCTAGGATCTGTCGCATAACGACCTGTTAACCAAGCAGTTGCATCGCGGTACGAACTTGTATTGCTTTTCCAAGCCCCAGCATAATAGTAAACGCCCGCTTGGAAAGAAGTTGTTTTTAGCACGTGCGCATTATCTTGGAATGATTCCATGTAAGAAGGATATTTACGGAAAGGTTCTTTTTTCACTAACCATTTACCGTTTAAATATTCCCATGTATCCATATAGACAGATTGTCCATTGTAGCTGCCTTTAATCCCAAATAAGTTATAGTTTGGTGCCTTAGATAGCGTACTTGCTCCCCAACCACTTTCAACGATTGCTTGAGCCATCATCACTGATGCATATAAATCATTGGCTTGCGCAATAGGTTGTGCACAACGAGCTAACTCGGCAATAAATTCTGAAGGACTTTGCGTCGGTGATAACGCTGAAAAAGTTTGCGCAGAAGCTACTCTAGCTTCTGGTACTTTTACTTCATCATCGGGTGTAACCGCAGGCGCTGCTTCAGACTCGGTTGCTGAAGGAGCTACTGGCGTAATTTCTGCTACTGAAGAATCAGTCGTTCCTGATTCCACAGGTGTAGTTGAATCAGCTGTTGGTTGCTCGGTACTTGGTGTTGTTGGTGTTTCTTTTGATGATTCAGTTGTCGATTCAGTCGTTGTTGACGAATCCGTTGTCGGTTGTTCCGTAGTTCCTGGCGTAGTTTCTGTTGTTGGTGTCTCTACTAAGCCAGTTTCCGTAGTAGGTGCTTGGGCAACTTCCGCATTTGTTGGCTGCTCTTCTGTTGCCTCAGCAGTCACTGGTAGTAACGCAACGGGCGTTCCTACAGATGAAACAATTAACGCCGAGCTGAATAAAGTAGTGCTCTTCTTCCATTGTACTGGCGTTTTCTTTCTTTGTTGTGCTTTCCTTCTTTCGATACGTGACATTGATTCTTTCTTCATTGATACGTCCCCAACTTTCCTTTTTTAACTTATATGTAAATGTAATTTTTTAGTTTTGTTATTATAACAAGTATACCTTTTTTTCTGGCGAATTAAAAACACTTCAACAAAATTTCATATTACTGTAACTAGATTGTAAAGAAGTAATGTTTTTTAACATGGATTTCCTCTCTTGTTACTACTCGGAAAAAAACTGCGACTTTAGTTGTAGACGCTTCTTTACCTTAGTCTGATTTTTTTAATTCCTCTTGTTATTCGCTCAAAAAGAAATTATAGTTTAAGATGAGAAATGAATCGTGTAGAAAGAGGGAGCGGAATGAATAAAGAACATTTTATTATTGAGCTGAAAATTTATTTAAAAGCATTAAATCCAAAAGATCAAGCTATTATTCTTGCGAAATACAAGGCGTTATTTGATGCTCGTGTTGCGGAAGGCGAAACAGAAGAACAAGTGGCAAAATCATTGGGGAAACCACGGGTTATCGCAGAAGAAATTTTAAAAGAACAAGGCATCGAATTGACGGAACGAAAAATTGAAAATAATGGCTGGCAAGAAATTCCAGCGTCTACACCTGCTTATGATCATCCCTATGAAGAAGAATCTGAATTTTACTATGATAATGATTCTCCATACTATCAACGACCACAGCATCGGCCACTAACCCGATTTTTCCAAGTGCTTGGTATTTTCTGTTTAAATTTTTTCTTCATGTTTTGGGTTATTTTAGGGATTGCCTTAATGTACGTCGGTTGTGGTATTGCCGGAGCTGCAACTTTATTTTCACCAATTTATGGTATTTATAGTGTTATTACCCAAGCAAATGCCGCTTCCTTTTTCCAATTATCTATGAGTCTCTTTTTATTTGGTGCATCAATCATTGGTTGGTTACTGTTTCTACCAATTTTAAAATTTTCAGCACATGTCTTTAAGCGTTATTTCCAATGGAACATTGCTGTTTTACGAGGTGATATCTAATGAAAAAAACAACAGGGATTCTCTTATCCATTGCTGTCTTAGCGATGCTAATTGGTGGATCTGGCGCCGTCTATTATTACAAGCAAGCGGAAAAATCAGTCACACCGCTAAAAGAAAGTTATACACTAAAAAATAAACAAGCAGGCGAAGAACTTCACTTATCCTTAAAAGGCAAAGGCCCTTATACCATTTATAAAACTGATAGTAACAAAATGGGATTACGATCACCGAATAATGCCTTTTATTCAAAAGCTGAAGGCACCTTAGATGTCAAAGAAGAAAAAAATAAAATAACAGCAACCATCAATACCACTCGCACACAAAACCAACCCGAATTGTCATTCTTTAATATTGGTATTTTTAGTGACTTCACACCGAACGTGAGTGTCCAGATTCCTAATAATGTGAAAAAGTTAGTAATTGATGGCTCAACCCATTCACAAGTTTCATTGAATGCTTTTAACGTAGACGAATTAACAACTAATCTACCAAATTCTTATGTTAGTCTATCGGGTGTTAAAGCCAAAAAAATGACGCTTAACTCTTCAGATGGTATCTACCTTTCAGCGGATACTTCCGCTAAAAAAGCAACAGTTGAAACCACTGACGGCGATATAACGTTGGATTCAGCCTATTTCGATGAAATCAAAAATACTACTATTTCTGGTGATATTCGAGTGCAAAATGCTCGTGGAAACATCCAAGCAACAACGACAGATGGCGATATTAGCGTCTATGATTTCAAAGGAGAAGCTAACTTTTCAAGTGAAAATGGTGATTTTTCTTTAGACATGCCTGCTGTGCCTAAAAAATTAACTGTCGCTCTTGTCCATGGAGATATTTATGTAAATTCTGGAGAAATTTTGCGTAACATTTCAATCAAAGGGGAATCAAAATTAGGCGATGTTCAACTTTTAAACAAAGAGCGAACATCTTATAAGAATGGTCGTGCGGATACAGAGTTTAACCTTTCTAGCGAATTCGGCGATATTACCGTTGATACTCCTGATGATGATAATCAATAAACATGGCCATTTAAAAAAGTTCTGGCACCACAATGAGAGATTGTGCTGCCAGAACTTTTTTAATATCTGTATCCCCTCCAAATCAGGCAATGAAATTATCTTTTAATTTTTTACCCTTTTGATGGTATAATACGGATTGTTGCGATTAAATTTTGAAAGGATTTTTTATGAAAAACAAACTTTATTATCAATTTGCAGGTAGTTGTTTTCTTTTAGTATTTATGTTTTTAGGCTACGTTGTTCGTTTTTATCCAACCTGGCTCAAAGGCTTTGATCAAACGATTACTTCCTTTGTTCGTCGTCCTTTTCCACAGCTAAATAACTTTTTTATTTGGTACACCAAATTTGCCAATTCATTGACGATTATCATCTTAGCAATCGTTGTCATTGCTCTGTTTATTGTTTGGAAATATTATGCTGAAGCATTATGGCTCTTTATTAATACTGCCTTAATTGCTGGCGTAGGTAATTCTTTATTAAAATTATTCTTTATGCGCCAACGTCCTACTTTGGAGCATTTAGTAACTGAACATACGTATAGTTTTCCTAGCGGACATGCTGTAGGAAGTACCTTGTTCTACGGCACTATTTTATTGATTCTGCCAATTTTCATTAAAAATAAAACGGTCCGCCTTTGTGTGCAAATTTTACTAGGTATTGGGATTTTCATGATTGGGGTTAGTCGAATCTATTTAGGTGTCCATTTCCCTAGCGATATCTTAGGTGGTTTTTGTCTTGGTTTAGCTTGGTTGTTATTAAGTTACCCTATTTATTTAGAAAAACGCTTTGTTTGGCGATTTCAAAGCAAACAACGCTAGAAAGAAGTCTTGATTATGCAAATTTTTCCTTATTCAGATGATCCAAATAAACGCTATCACACTTGGAACTATGCACTTCGTCAACAGTTTGGTGAAAAGATTTTTAAAGTGCCAATTGATGGTGGCTTTGATTGCCCCAATCGTGATGGGACGGTTGCCAAAGGTGGTTGTACGTTCTGTAGTGTTTCTGGCTCAGGCGACATGATTGTTGCACCTAGCGATCCCCTGCCGCTTCAATTTCAAAAAGAAATCCAATTGATGCATCAAAAATGGCCAACTGTCGATCAATACATTGTTTACTTCCAAAATTTCACCAATACACATGCGCCCGTTGACGTTATTCGTCATCGGTTTGAACAAGTAGTCAATGAAAAAGGTGTCGTTGGTTTATCCATTGGTACCCGTCCTGATTGTTTGCCTGATGAGGTAGTGAACTATTTAGCCGAATTAAATGAACGCTTTTATTTATGGGTAGAGTTGGGTTTGCAAACCACGTTTGAGGAAACTAGCGCTGCCATTAATCGTGCTCATGATTATCAAACATATCTAGATGGTGTGGCTAAATTACGGAAACACGGGATTCGGGTCTGTACACATTTAATTAACGGGCTACCTGGGGAAACACCTGCCATGATGCGCGAAAATGTGCGGCGAACTATTCAGGATTCAGATATCCAAGGGATTAAACTGCACTTACTTCATTTAATGACAAATACCAAAATGATGCGGGATTATAATGAAGGACGCTTACAATTGATGAGCAAAGAAGCCTATGTTTCAGTGATTTGTGATCAGTTAGAAATGATTCCACCCGAAATTGTTATTCATCGCTTGACAGGCGATGCTCCCTTTGAAACAATTATCGGACCGATGTGGAGCTTGAAAAAATGGGAAGTTCTCAATGCGATTGATGCGGAAATGAAACGCCGCAACAGTTATCAAGGAAAATATACTGTCATTTCAGGAAAGGAAGTTTTCAATTAATGCTACAAACAGCCCTACATTTTAGTCACCAACTTTTAAAAGAAGTGGTGGAACCTGGCGACTTCGTCATTGATGCAACAATGGGAAATGGTCATGATACAGCATTCTTAGCAGAGCTGGTTGGCCCTTCTGGTGAAGTTTTCGCCTTTGATATCCAAAAAGAAGCGTTGATCAATACAGAACAAAAGTTAACAGAACTTAATTTACTCCCACAAACTACGTTATTTCCATTAGGACATGAACATCTTCATGCTGTCCTAGATGAAGAAACAGAAATCACTGCCGCTATTTTTAACTTAGGCTATTTACCTAAAAGTAATAAGGAAATTATTACAAAACCCGCTACGACTAAACAGGCGTTAGATGGGTTACTGCCTCATTTGGTAAAAGGAAGTCGCATTATTTTAGTCGTTTATTATGGCCACGAAGGTGGTTCAGAGGAACTTGATTTGGTCACGAATTACACGCAAGCCTTACCACAAGATGTATACAGTGTCTTACGTTATGAGTTTATCAATCAAAAAAATCAGCCACCTGTTCTTTTCTGTATTGAAAAGAAATAAGAGAACATGATCGGATTGTCTCTAGCAATCCGACCATGTTCTCTTTTATTTGTTTTGTTACTCTGTCAATTCACCATCACGAATACGAACCACTCGATCACAGTATTTCAACAAACGCTCATCATGTGTCACCATGATAATTCCTTTATCTTTCTCTTTAGCCTCTTTCGCTAGTAATTGGACAACATCAAACGCCTTTTCTGTATCTAAACTAGCCGTAGGTTCATCTGCCAAAATTACGTCTGGCTCATGATACAATGCACACGCAATGGCTACCCGTTGTCTTTCCCCACCA
Source organism: Enterococcus sp. DIV0167 (assembly GCF_050541555.1). Lineage (NCBI taxonomy): Bacteria > Bacillati > Bacillota > Bacilli > Lactobacillales > Enterococcaceae > Enterococcus > Enterococcus sp. DIV0167. The sequence goes on along the minus strand of NZ_CP172933.1, from coordinate 545,680 downwards.
GAGAGATCACGAGGATAACTATTTCGTAATTCTTTTAACCCCAACGTCTCTAACAATTGCTCTTTTAATTCACTATTTTTACGTGACTTATCAACTTTTTCAATTAAGTGAAATTGATCTTCCACTGTTAAAAATGGCACCAAATTAGAGCTTTGTAAAATAAAGCCGATTTTTTGAAAACGTTGCGCCAAACGTTGCTTTTTCGTTAACTTATTTAGTGATTGCCCGCCAACAATGACTTCACCACTTGTCGGTGCCTGTAAGCCAGCTGCAATCGTTAAAAAGGTACTTTTACCAGAACCAGAAGGACCAATTACTGCGACAAATTCACCTGGCTGAACCGCAAAAGATAATTCTTTTAACGCGATCACTTCTGTATGTTTTTCACCATATTTTTTATAAATATTTTTCATTTCTAAAACATTTGCCATGTCTCTAACCTCCAATCGCGATTAACGGATCAATTTTAGCAATCGTTCGAATTGAAAATGCCCCGCCAATTAATGCAGATAAAATCAATAGTACACTAAACAAAATCATGCGTGGTCCATTAGTTGCATAAGGCATCGCTTCTGGTAAAAAGAGCACGGTAATTCCCGTTAAAGCAAGACCAATCGCCACTCCTAGAACAGCCAATAAAGCGGTTTGTAGCATGACTGCCTTTGCTAAGAAACTAGTCGGCACCCCTTGAACTTTTAAGACACCGAACATTGCTGTTTTCTGTAAAGTCATCACAAAGATAAAAATACCGATAATGAACGCTGCAATCACAATCAAGAAATAAATCATGCCATCCAAGGTCAAGTTTTGAGCGCTGTATCCTGGCAGTTTTTCAATAAAATCTGAAATTGAAAGAACTTGGCTGTCTTTATTAGTCGTTTTAACTTCCGCGTTGTCCTTGCTGCGAACAATGAAACCATTAACCATTTTGGCCATTGCTGGATTGTCACCATATTTAATTGACCGCCAAGTATCCAGAGAAGTGTAAATAACCGGCACAATGTTATAGCTACTTTTAGAAATAAAGCCGGCAATTTCTAATTGCTCATCATATTTCCCTGCAGTTAATTTGTCGCCAATTTTAAATCCTTGATTTTTCAATGTTTCTGAAGCAATCACTTGATTTTTATCAGTAAATGCGTTTCCTTCAATCACTTTTGGCATTAAAAAACTTTCTTTTTCAATCCCAAATAAGCTAACATTCGTTAATTCAGCCTTTTTGTCATCTGCTGGGCGGATAGCTAACGACTGTTGACCAATCGGTGCAATTTTGCCTCCTGAAATCGTTTCTTTCACGTTTTCATCTAACACTGATACATTTAAATTACTATTGGCCTCTTTTGATAAAACCACTTGATTCGCTTGCCATTGATCTACCGCTAAACGATTTCCTTGAGCTAAACCGTTCGCTAAACCTGACAAAATAAAAATTAACCAAGCAATCAAGACCATTACTAAGACTACAAGGACGTACCGTCCTTTTGAATACTTCATTTCATTAAATCCTAAAAACATGAATGGTTCACCTCTTTCTTCTTTTCGAAATAAACTATATCACTTATCAATCGATAAATCAATAATTATTTATCGATTGATAAGTGAATTTTACAAAAAAATAGAGAAGTCTGTTTTTCAACAGGGCTTCTCTATTTTTTATTTGTGACTTTTCAAAACGCCATGTAGCATAAATTGAATAAATTTTTTGACATCGTCATCCACTGTTTTTCGCTGGTACGTTTTTTCAATACTTAATAATGCACTAACGTTATATAAAATAAACCGAGTTGCATCATCTACACTGATGCCCTCTTGTAAGCAATTGGTTTCAGGTTCACTTTCAAAAATAGCCGCAATATTATTGATATAGGTTTTTTTGAAAATTTGATACAGCGTACGATTGTAATCAGGGCCCATTTCTTGAAACATGTCGTTCAACATTAAGAAAAGATTGGTCGGATGTTCATCTAACAAAACTTTGATTAATTGATAAAGTTTTTCTTCTACTGATGCATTTCCAGAAACAATTGGGACTAATTCTTCCTGAACACGGGACGTTAATTCTTCAATCACAGCTAAATACAGTTCTTTTTTATTTTTAAAATGGTGATAGAGATTCGGTTGGGTAATGTTCGCTTTTAAAGCAATTTCACGAGTGGAGGTATTTTTGAACCCCTTTGTCATGAATAATTCAGAAGCGACAGACAAAATAATTTGCCGTGTACGTTCTAAATCAGCTTTGCGTTTATTTGGCTTTTCCATGGTTTTCTCGCCCCCTGCTGCTTTTTATTTTAGCATATTCTCCGGCAAGAAACGAGAGACCTTTATACAAAAAACGAAAAATATACAATCAATGTGCCTGCTATTTGGAGAAGAATCGCGCAATAATACCACCGCTGCAAATGTGTCAACCAGCCTTTTTCGCCCCCAAGATAAATCAACCACTGCATTCCAGATAAAAAACTATTAGCCAACAACCAAAAAAGTAGTGCCGATTTTATCCATCGATTCTCTCTGAATACACTCAGTACAAATAAAGTATTTAGCACCAAAAACGTGCGCCGTAATTGCCGTACATTCCTCATTTTTTCCATTGACATTTCTCCTTTTTCTATTTAGCATAGCAAAAAAAGAAGCAAATGAGAATGACTCATTTTGCTTCTTTTTCAACTTATTCAAAAACAAATTGATTTTTATAAAGTTCCGCATAGAATCCATCTTGTTCAACTAGTTCATGGTGGTTGCCTTCTTCAATGACTTCACCGTCTCGTAAAACAATAATCCGATCCGCATTTAGAATCGTTTTCAAACGATGGGCAATCACAAAACTGGTGCGCCCTTTAATTGCTTCGTCCATCGCTTTTTGGATTTTAGCTTCTGTTACTGTATCAACATTACTTGTTGCTTCATCCAAAATTAATAATTCTGGATTGGTAATAATCGTTCGTGCAATACTTACTAATTGCTTTTGCCCCGTACTGAAAAGGTTATTCTCTTCCGTAATCTCAGTATCGTAGCCTTGCTCAAGATTTACAATAAATTCATGGATATTCGCTTGTTTCGCTGCTTGAACAATTTCTTCATCCGTGGCCTCTGGCTTACCAAAAGCAATATTCTCACGAATTGTTCCTGAAAATAGAACGGACTCTTGCAAAACAATGCCTACATGTGAACGCAAGCTATCTAAATCCATTTCACGAATGTCCACACCATCAAACGTCACGGCGCCTTCATTCACATCATAAAAGCGATTCATTAAATTCATAATCGTTGTTTTTCCTGAGCCTGTCGGTCCGACTAAAGCGACCATTTCACCTTTATCCACATGAATAGAAACATCTTTCAACACAGGCGTTTCTGGATTATAGCCAAAAACAACATGATTTAAAGCCACAGCTTTGTTAATCTCTTCTAATTTTTCGCCATTTTCGGGACGAATTTCATCTGGTTCATCAAACATCTCATTTAAACGACGAGCGCCTGTAACAGCTAATTGAATCATGCTATAACCTGAAGAAATTTGCATTAATGGTTGATAATATTGTTGAGAATATTGGACAAACATAACGACTAAACCTAACGCAGCGGCACGATCAACAGAGCCATTGATTGCTAACCAACCACCAAAGAAAATAACAATTGCCGTATTGACTAATGACATTCCTTGCATCATTGGGAAAAGTAATCCTGAATACACTTGACCTTTATACGTAGCTGCACGGACTTTTTCATTTTGCTCTAAAAAGCCGTCAATGGTTTCTTCTTGTAAGCCATTAGTGATGATCACACGTTGCCCACTAATTTTTTCATCCATATAGCCATTTAATTTACCCACTTCATCTTGCTGTAAATCGACATATTTGCGCGCCTTGCTAATCACAAAGACCGCAATTAAAATCGCAATCGGCGTAGAAGCAATTGTGGCCCATGCCAGTTCCACATTTTGACGGAACATCATGATTAAGACACCAACCAATAAGGCAATATTGGTTAATACTTGTAGCAACGCTTGGTTTAAACTGTTTTGGATGTTGTCTAAGTCACTAGTAAAACGACTTAAAATTTCACCATCTTGATGAGAATCAAAGAAACGAATCGTCAATTTTTCTAATTTATTAAACAAACCAATCCGCATGCGGTTTGTCGATTTTCCCACGACTTGTGTAAAGAGAATACTATAAATGAAACTAGCGGCACTAGTTAAGACATAAAAAATGAGCAGTTTCCAAATGACAGAAACGAACGCACTTTTATCGTCTTTTCCTTGCATCACATTAACCGCATATTTCGCTAATTCCTGAATAGCTTCCCCAACGAATTGCGGCGCTTTGACTTGTAAATAAGTCGCTGCGAAAATTGCTAAGAAAATAAAGAGGAAAGAAACTTTGTAACGTTTTAAATAATGATAGAAAAATTTACTAGCTTTTATTAAATCAGTCATTAAGCTTCCTCCTTTCCTTTTTGAGTTTCATAAATTTCTTGATACACGGGGTTCGTAGCTGCTAATTCTTCATGCGTGCCTTCCCCGACTAAACGTCCATTATCCAATACTAAAATACGATCTGCATGGACAACAGAAGAAATTTTTTGGGCAATAACGATCGTGGTAGTCTCTTTTAACTCTTTATCCAACGCTTCTCGGACTAACCGCTCCGAACGAGCATCCAACGCGCTGGTGCTATCATCTAAAATCAAAATTTTAGGTTCACCAATCACACCTCTAGTAATTGATAACCGTTGTTTTTGTCCACCAGAAAAGTTATTACTTCGTTCTTCGACGGGTGCATCATAACCTTCAGCCAATTTTTCAATAAATTCCTTGGCTTGGGCGATGCCTGAAGCCCGTTCCATGTCCGCTTCAGAAGCGTCACGTTTACCATGGCGTAGATTTTGCGCAATCGTTCCAGAGAACAGGATTGCTTTTTGCAACACAAAGGAAACTGTTTTTCGTAAACTGTGTTCGTTCACTTCTCGTAAATCGACACCACCAACTTCAATCTTTCCTTCTGTCGGATCAAACAAACGTGGAATTAATTGTGCCAACGTAGATTTACCAGCACCAGTTGCGCCCACAATCCCAATCATTTCACCTGGCTGAATAGAGAAAGAGATGTCTTTCAAGGTATCTTCTTCATCCCCAGGATAACGGAAAGATACGTGATCAAACTCAACACTACCAATTAACTCTTGTTCTGGGACTTTTTTGTAGGTAACATCTGGTTCTGTTTCCATCACTTCTTTAATCCGCTTAATGGAAACAGCGGCACGAGAAGTCATCATCATCATCATTCCGCCGATAATAATCGCCATCATGATTTGCATTAAATAGTTCATAAAGGAAGCGACACCACCGATTAAAGTTGGATCATCCTTGACTAAGTTACTCACAAAGAAAATCGAGCCTACAACGGCTAAGTTCGCCACCAACATAAACGCTGGAATCATCACAGCAAATAAGCTACCTACGATTAAGTTATGGGTGGTTAATTCTTCACTCACTTTTGTAAAACGTGACAATTGATTTTTTTCTTGAACAAATGATTTGACGACACGAATGCCTAACAAATTTTCTTTTGCAATACCATTAATCTTATCAATCAAGTTTTGAATAATCATGAAATGCTTGCCCATTTGCGAAAAGGACAGCATAGAAATCAAAATAACTGCGATGACAAGTGCAACAATCACCCACCATAGTTGTGGCAAGGTTAGCATCGCTAAAATAAAACTCCCGATAAATAAAAAAGGAATTCTAAAAAGTGTCTGCAACGCAATCATAATGACATTTTGAATTTGAGTAACGTCATTTGTTAAACGAACAACTAAGTTACCTGCTGAAAATTTTTCGATATTGCCAAATGAAAAGGTTTGGATTTTGCGGAAAGTTGCTTCACGAATGTCAGCACTGACACCTTGGGCAACTTTGGCAGAAAAAATTGTATTAATAACCCCTGCAACGAGTCCTAATCCTGCAATGGCAATTAATTGAATCCCTAAGTTTTTCATTTTGTCGCTATCGTCATTCATAATTGCTTCCAACACTTGTTGTAACAATTTTGGTTGCCAAAGTGCTGAGACAACCATTACGATCACCGCCAACAAGGCAATAACTACCGAGCCTTTGTATTTTTTGGCGTGTTGAATAATAAGGTCCATCTTATCCCTACTTTCTTAAAATAGTTCCCTGCTTCTTCAGTGTTGGTCTGCGAATTCTTCCCCATTACAAAAAAATCAATTTGCTCATTGACTTCACCAATTTAACACTGTAAAATAAGGCCGATTCATAATTTACCATTTTTAGTGGTAAAATACAAGCGAACAAGTTAATTTTTCACAAGTTTTTCCTATCATAAAGTGTACCTTCTTTTTGATAAACTTACGAAGATAACGTTTAATAGGAGCTAAAATCATGGAACCGAAATTATCAAAAGACACGATTATTGCAGCCGCATTTTCTTTGTTAGAAAAAAGTCCTACTTTAGAACAACTTTCTATGCGTAAAGTCGCCAAACAGCTTGGTGTACAGGCGCCTGCAATTTATTGGTATTTTAAAAATAAGCAAGCCTTACTTCAAAGTATGGCTGAAGCGATTGAAGAGCACTTTCAAGAACCTGTATTATGTGGTGAATGGTATTCTGACTTACTGGCCTTCATGGAAAACTATTATGATCTCTATCAACAATTTCCCTGTGCCGTAGCCATCGAAATCCAAACCGTTCCTGCCTATCCCCAACGATTACGCCATTTGAATCAAATGATGGGCATTTTAAGAGAAGCAGGTTTTTCACCAGAAATGACTCATTTAGCAGTAACGTCTTTACAACATCTTTTGTTTGGGATGATTATGGACGCAACGGAGGAAAAACAGCTCGTTTCGCAAGTGTTGAACGGAGATGACTATTTAAAAGAACAAGTGCTGCACATGAAACAATATGTCTCTGACAATGAGTTAACATACATGGAAGAAAGCATTCAATTTCGGCGCTCCATCCACCAAAAATCCGCCTTTATTCAAGCCGTTAAAACCTACTTAGATGGGTTGCAAGCAGACAACACATCTTCATCTAAATAAAAAAAGCCCTTGGTCCGTCAGTCATTTCGACTGACGGACCAAGGGTTAACTTTTAAAATAAATATTGAAAACTACTTTCTCTATTTTGGTATTGGTAGCCAAGCCAAGGCTTTTTGAATCCATTCATCCCAGAACACCCAGTCATGTTCTCCTGGTCCAGTTTCAAAAGTGTAACTTGCCTGTGCCTGTTCCAACGCTTGAGCCATCTGTTGATTAGCAGAAAGTAACATATCTTGCTCCCCACAACAAAGGTAAAATTGGGGCATTTCTGTTTGGCTTTCTACTAATTGTTGTAGTAAATACAGCGGATCGTGAATAGAACCTTCAATTTGATCTAACGGGCCAAAAATACCTTCCCAATAGCTTCGCTTACGGACTTTTAATAATTCCCCAAAACTAGTGGATGATAAACTGACTGCCCCAGACAAAGAAGCAACGGCTGCAAAAGATTCTGGTTTCGCTAATCCTAATTTCAAGGCGCCATAACCACCCATTGACAAACCAGCGGCAAAGGTTTTTTCTCGTTTTGTACTTAACTGTGGAAAGAGTTGATGACAAATTTTCGGTAATTCTTCTGAGATAAACGTCCAATAGTTCATATCGTATTGCGTGTCCGTATACCAAGCTAAATCCGTGGACGGCATAATGACAGCAATCCCCAAATCAGCGACATACCGCTCAATAGAGGTTCTGCGAGCCCAGACGCTGTGATTCCCTCCCATCCCATGTAATAAATACAACACGGGAATATCTGTCAATGCTGCTTGGGTACTTGTGCCCACTTTTTTTACCGTTTCTTGTGGTAAAATTACGTTCACATTCACTTCCATTTCCAATACATTTGAATAAATATTTGCTTGTAAAAAGGCCATCTACTTTTCCCTCCAATACTCTTTCTATTAGTGTACCACTAAACCTTCGCTCGTTGCGCTTTTGCGAAAATATTTAACAAAAGAGCGACAACAACTAAGCCCGCACCGACTAAGTAAACATTATGCAGACCTGCATAGAGGATACCGCGTAATGGTTTTAACAACGCAGCTGGAATTAAATTTGCAGTATGTGGATTCACTAATTGATTCATGACATCTGCATCGACGTTTAACGCGCTCGCTTCCAATTTCGCAAACATTCCTGCATTTAAAATCACACCAAAAATTGACACCATCACAGTCTGCCCAATTGTACGCACCAACGTATTAAACGATGTTGCAACCCCCATTTTTTCAGGATCCACTGTACTTTGTGCTGTCACCGTAGTCGTTGTGATAGTAATCCCAAAACCAACTCCTAAGACAGAAGACACTACAAAGAAAAGCCAAAACGGAACGGCCATTGGCATTACCACTAAAAAGATGGCCCCGACTAATAGAATCGATAACCCAATCGTTAAGACTTTTTTCATAGCATATTTTTCCATAAAGCTACTTGCTATAAATGATCCAGCCATCCAAAGTAACGACATAGGCGCTAAAACTAAGCCACCAATTCCTGCACTTTTTCCTAAGACACCTTGCATCCACATCGGAATATAGACATCAATCCCCATTAAGAAACCGCTAATAAGCGCCGCAATAAGATTTACTAAAACAAACGTTGGTTGATTAAATAAATGCAAATCAATCACTGGGTCTTGCGCGCGTTTTTCTATCATCACAAACGCTACAAAAAAGAGCACACTTAAACTCAAACAACCAAATGTTACTAGTGTAAAACCATTATCGCTAATCATTTGAAAACCTAGCAATAACGTTAGCAACACGGCCATCAAAGTAACGCTGCCCAAAATATCCATTGGCATCTTGGTCCGTTCCCGCTTTGGTTCAACTAAGAAAATACTAATCAAGCCCAATAAAACAAGTCCAATAGGAACATTAATGAAGAAAATCCAATGCCAACCGACTGTATCTACAATAAAACCACCTGCTAACGGACCAAAAATACTAGCAATTCCCCAGGCGGCACTGTTTAAACCTAAAATTTTCGCTCGCTTGTCCAATGAATACATATCGGCAATAATCGTTAACGCAACTGGTAAAATTGCGCCTGCCCCCACACCTTGAATTGCGCGGGCAATAATTAAGGTCAACATATCTTGAGCAAAGCCACACAACGAGGAGCCCAAAATAAAAATGATAATGCCAATCATGAAGACAGGTTTACGACCAATTTTATCCGCAAGTTTCCCATAAATCGGTGTTAACATCGCATTCGTTAATAAATAAATTGAAAATACCCAGTTCATAATTTCCATGCCATGTAACGAGCCGACAATCGTTGGCATCGCAGTAGACACAATGGTCCCTTCAATGGCTGTCATAAATGTTGCCACAAAAACACTCACCGTGACTAACTTAACATTTGTTTCTTTTGCCATTTGTTCACATCCTTTTCTATTCAATTGTCAATTTTCTAAATTGCTCCATAGCTATTCTATACAAAAAAGAACAAAATGTCTTAAAAAAATGCTTTTTCATAAAAAAATTATTGCAAAAAAAACAAGAAGTCAGCCAATACTTGGCTGACTTCTTGTTTTTTTTATTTAATTATTCAGCTAAACTAGCTTTTAACGCTTCAACTTTATCTGTTTGTTCCCAAGGTAAATCAATATCTGTTCGACCAAAATGACCATAAGCCGCAGTTTGTTTATAAATTGGGCGACGTAAATCTAGCATTTCAATAATACCTGCTGGACGTAAATCAAAGTTTTTACGAACTGCTTCGATTAATTTACTTTCTGGAAGATCACTCGTACCAAACGTATTAATAGAAATAGACACTGGTTGCGCCACACCAATTGCATAAGCTAATTGGACTTCTACTTTTTTCGCCAAACCAGCAGCAACAATGTTTTTCGCGATATAACGCGCAGCATAACTAGCAGAGCGGTCAACTTTGGTTGCATCTTTTCCAGAAAAAGCACCGCCGCCATGACGAGCATAACCGCCATAAGTATCAACGATAATTTTACGACCAGTTAAGCCGGCATCTCCTTGAGGGCCACCGATTACAAAGCGACCAGTTGGGTTGATAAAGTATTTTGTTTCATCATCTAAAAGTTCATGAGGAATCACCTCATTGATTACTTGTTCTTTAATGTCTTTTTCGATTTGTTCTAAGGTTGTTTCATCATCATGTTGTGTACTGATGACGATCGTATCCACACGTTGTGGTTGACCTTGATCATCATATTCCACTGTTACTTGAGATTTTGCATCAGGACGTAAGTAAGGTAAGACTTTTTCCTTCCGCAATTCTGCTAAACGGCGAACCAAACGATGACTTAACGCGATCGGTAATGGCATTAATTCCGGTGTTTCGTCAACGGCAAAACCAAACATTAAGCCTTGGTCACCAGCGCCAATATCGTCTTTTTCATCTTGATCACGCACTTCTAAGGCTGCGTCAACCCCTTGAGCGATATCAGGTGATTGCTCATCGATTGCTACAAGAACTGCGACAGTCTCTCCATCAAATCCATATTTTGCTCGTGTATAACCAATATCTTTCACAGTTTGACGAACAATTTTTTGGATATCTACATAAGCTGTTGTAGAAATTTCTCCAAATACTAGGACTAAACCAGTTGTTACGGATGTTTCACATGCCACGCGGGCCATCGGATCTTTCTCCAAAATCGCATCTAAAATTGCATCACTGACTTGGTCAGCTACCTTATCTGGATGTCCTTCTGAAACGGATTCTGATGTAAATAAATGTCTTTCTGTCATAATGTTATTCCCCCTAAATAGTTTCGGTTACAAGGCATCTTTAGTAAGTAACGACAATTACTTGCTAAATCCTTTCGGGAACTTGTAACAAAAACAGTATACCAGATATCTAAAAAAAAAGCTTAGGTTTTCAAGAAAATCATTAAATTACCTATATTTGCTTTTCCTATAACAAAAAACTTCCAGCCCCTTTCATCTGAGCTGGAAGTTTCTTGCTACTGTAAAATTTTCTCTGCTATAAAGTGTGTATATTGCTCGCCACCTGCCACATTTGGATGAACTCGGTCATCATAAAACCAATCATCATGGGCGTTACTATAATTAAACCAGTCAATGACCGTTAAGTTATCGTATTTTTTGTCCATTTGACTAAGTAAACTATTCACTTGATTTTGCCATCTTCTAGTTGGGACGCGAACATTAATCCAATAAACTTTTCGATTACCTAACGCTTTCATAAATTCATCAAATTGTGCCTCTGTAAAAGGACCATTCGTACCTAAACTCACTAAAACAGTATCTTTGAGCATTTTCTTTTTGTCTAGTTCACCAATTAGTGAAATGCTACTATACAATTGACGGCCCACTTCCCCATCGATAATCATTTTAGGGAAAATATCTTGTAACCCGCTAGCACCATCTAGAATAACAGAATCACCAATAGTTGTGATTTCTAAATTCTGCGCTTTTTTTACTTGCTCTGGTGTGAGTTGTGTGGGTAGAACGTCTTGGCTTTCACTCGGTTTTGTACTACTTTCTGTGGACGTGCTACTATTTTTCGTGCCACTTTCTTGAACTTCTTTTTTACGTTCTTCAATTTTTTGCTGATTTTTCGCAATATTTTTTTCTAGTTGCTCTTGTTGCGCACTTTTAGCGTTTGCTGGGGCCACAATTAAACCGAATACTGCAATCACGCTAATCACTGTCATAAAGGCCATTGTCCCTTTTTCACGAAGGTCCCACGGTTTCCGTAAGAACTCAGTGAATTGAGTCCAGACATCCTTATAAGACAATCGTGTCAGTGGATGTTCGATAAAACGATAAGACAATTCGCTCACTACTAAAATTAATGCTATTTCAACCAATGAATGTAGAAAAACATGGTCCGATAAGGTCTTAATTTTGGCCTCATAAAAAATCATGATGGGGAATTGATACAAGTAAATGCCATAACTCCGTTTACCTATCCACGTAAAGACTGGATTTGTTAACCAACGATTCATATCTGCCCCTGGATGTGCAGTGACGGCCACTAAGACAGTGGCTGCCAAACTGATTAAAAACATGCCGCCATAATAAACAAAATTTGTATGATCTGATAATGTTAAAAAGGCTAATACTAAAAGAACTAAGGCACTTAACCCAGCGCCATTTAAGATTTTTTTAGAGGCTTCTGGAATTTCTTCTTTCAAACGTGTGCTTGGCCAAACATACGCCAATGCACTACCTAGTAAAATAGAAAAAACACGTGTGTCTGTTCCATAATAGACACGTGTAGGATCTGCGCCAGGAACATATAAAACGGCCATCAGCGTCACCGAAATTAAGGCGCCGATTAAAACTAAACTGAAAATTCGACCGCGTTTACGAACAAAGCGTTCCAGAAGAATAAAAAGTAATGGCCAAATTAAATAATTTTGCGCTTCAACTGCCAATGACCAAATATGTACAAATGGCGATTGTGTCGCAAATCCATCAAAATAAGAAAACCCTTTAAAAATTTGCCACCAGTTGTTGTAATAAAAAACACTACTAGCGACAACGCTGCGAATATTGTTTAATAAATCCTGCTGAAAGAGTGTAATATAACTAACTGCACTTAAAAGCATCACAATTAATGCTGGATACAGCCGTTTCATCCTTCGCACATAAAATCCTTTTAAATCAATGGTCTGATTTTCTGCCCATTCTTGCCGCAACAAGTCGTTAATAAGATAACCTGAAACAACAAAGAAAATCGGAACACCTAAGTAGCCACCTCGCATGACTTGGGGAAAAAGGTGATACAAAATCACGCCAATTACAGCGATTGTTCGAATGCCATCAAAACCTGTAATATAGCGTTTTTTCTTGCTATTTGCTGTCTGATTCATTTGTGCTTTCCAACTTTTCTATAAAATTATTCTTTTCCTTTATTTAAAGAAGCAAGTAACTTTAATATACGTTTTTTCCTAGGAAATGGCAAGCAAACTTTGCCTCCTTTAGGCTTTTTTTACAATTCAAAAAACCAACATTTTTTAAATCACAAAAAAACAACCAAAGCTTATGAAAATCACTCATAAGCTTTGGTTGTTTACTCATATCGTTTTCGTTTAGATGAAGATGGAATCCCTAGGGCTTCACGATATTTTGCCACCGTTCGCCGGGATATTTCCATGCCTGAATCTTTTAATCGCTCGACTAATTTTTGATCAGATAACGGTTTACTTTTTACTTCTTGATCAATTAATTTTTGTAGTTGCTTTTTAACCATCGTTGTTGAGACATCCTCGCCATCTTCTTCTGATGAAAGAATACTTGTGGAGAAGAATGAGCGCAATTCAAAGACACCAAACGTGGTTTCTAGATATTTTCCATTGACCGCACGACTAACTGTCGATTCATGAATAGACAAAGCATCCGCAATTTCTTTTAAAGTCATTGGTTTTAATGGCCGATCTGCTTCTAAAAAGAAGGCTTCTTGACGGCGCACAATTTCTTGCCCTACACGTAAAATTGTATCCCCCCGCTGATTCACTGCGCGCTCTAACCATTCAAATTCGTTTTTCTTATCCTTAATATATTCTTGGACTTCTTTGTCGTCAGTCTCTTGCATTCGTTTGAAATAATTTTCTTGAAAATTTAATGTCGGTCGACCAGCTTTGTTGGAAATCACCACTATTCGATCTTCCTTGATTCGGACAGTTAAATCTGGTCGAATATACAATTCCTCGGTCGCATCAAAAATATTCCCTGGCGCTGGCGATAACGTTTGTATATAATCAAAAATCAATTGAATTTCTGCTAATTCAATCCCAAATTTTTTAGCTAACGGGCCCCATTTACGACTCACTAAGGCATCAAACTCTTCCTCCAATAAAATATACGCTAAATTAGGCGCGGTATCGTCTCGTTCTGTTTGTAGCATCAAGCATTCTTGTAAATTGCGTGCCCCCACACCTGCTGGATCTAGCTGTTGTAACAAAGTTAATGCATCTAGCATTTGAATGGCGCTTGCTTCGGTTTTCTCTGCCGCTTCTTCTAACGAAATCGTTAAATAACCATTCACGTCTATATATTCTACTAAAAACAATACCAATGTTCGCAAGTATGTATCGCGGTAATTCAAATGAATTTGATCAATTAAAGACTCAAATAATGATAAATGATAGTCTGGAATTTGATTCATATAATTATTTTCTTCGTCTTGGTTGGTGTAAGAACGACTAGTTATCGGAAAATCTGTGGTGTACTGCGTGTCTACTTGTAAATCAATTAATGGATTCTCTAGTGCTTTCGCTTCAACAAAGGCAGCGAGTTCTTCCGTATTAAATTGTAAAATTTGAATAGATTGTTGAAGCTGTTGAGTCATGGCCAACTTCTGGACTTGTTTTTGTTGTTGGGACATTCGTTGCTCAAATTTCATTATTTTCGTCCTCCCTCTTGTAATTTTTGTCAATATCAGCTAAACTAGTATTCGTGCCGCGCCCTTAGTGTAGTGGATATCACGTAAGATTCCGGTTCTTGAGACGGGGGTTCGATTCCCTCAGGGCGCGTTATTTAAATATGTTGATTTATCAACGTTTCTGGACACTCTTTATTATCTAAAGAGTGTTTTTTTCTTGTTTAGGAATGATTTTTCTATCCGTAGTTTTTTCAAATGTTGCTTGTGGCAAGCTCAATCGCACTTAACGCGACAACATTTGTTCTGCTTCAGCTACAAATCCAATAAGGTTAAAATTCCTCCGTTCCTATTGTAACGCATAACGTTTCCTTTTTCTATCTGCTAAACAAAGTATTACGACAAGTAAACACCTGCTTCTCTCTTAAAGATCCCTTTCTGATTATATAGTAAATTGCTTTTAATTTGTTAATTATTTTACCTAAAACTTGATACCCTAATTAAATAAAGAACCTGGGGCAAAAATCACTTTGGATTTTTGTCCCAGGCTTAAAACCTGATAATTGGCGGGAACAGAACCGTTCAGCTCCGACCTCTAAAATACTTAATTAGAAATATGCTACCCGCAATCACACCAATTATGATTACTAGCCAAAATAATCCACTTACAAGTAACAGTTCAGTTAAGGTCATTTTCAGATTCTCCTCCTTTAAATGGCCTCTGCTTTGTTTTGCTATGTAATTAATGGCGAGATCAGACAACAGCTATCAAAAAAACGGACCAACACGTGGTCCGTTTTCATTCATTATTAAGCTTTTACGATGTTCGTTGCTTGTAAGCCGCGTGGACCTTCTTCAGTATCAAAAGTTACTGCTTGGCCTTCGTCTAAAGTTTTAAATCCATCTGATTGAATAGCTGAAAAATGTGCAAATACATCATTGCCATCTTCACCTGTAATAAATCCAAAACCTTTGTCTGCGTTAAACCATTTTACTGTACCGTTGTTCATATATATTTCCTCCTAGTGCATAAAAATATGCAAGTTATTGCAAAAAATGTTGAGTGGCAAAAGGAGAAGTATAGTTTTTAAATATATAACTCAAATTACTTATCAAAATTGATTACTTAATTACTATAACATATTTATTAGAAATAAACAATGCCCACGACTTTTCCTTGGACTTTCTAAAATAATCAAAGATGCGCTTGACAAAGCCCTAGCAAAAAACACTCCTATTCTTTCTATTTCCAGTTAGTTTTGTTTAACTTTAAATAATCGCTACGCGCCAAATAATCAAATAGCGGAGCTAATCCTGGTGAAAAATTTACTTCCTCAAACCGCTTAATAAATTGTACGCCTTTAATTTTATTTGGTTCGTTCAGCGTAACTTTTCCTTGGGCTTGTTTAGCAAAATAAAAATGTCCTTGCCAAACGATTGAATCAAAAACGAGTGGTCCAGTAAAAATTTCTTCAAGTTCAGTAATTTCCACTGCTAATTCTTCTTTCATTTCACGAATCGCACATTCCAGCGCTGATTCGCCAAGTTCTTGTTTTCCGCCAGGGAAATTCCAAGTGTCTGGCCGATCTTTTAAAATAAGAATTTCATCTGATTGATTTTTAAGAAGTACTCGCGAAAATTCTTTTTTCATTTCGTTTAACCCTCTTCTTCATTTTTTATTGAGAAGCCACACTTGGCAGCATAAAAATATAATGCAAAATACGATCCGCGTACGATGGATTTTTTTCAAAGTCATTGACTTCTTCATTGACTAACTCCAAATCATCGGTAATCACTCCAGCAACGTCCATAAAGAGCATTTTACTTAATACCTCTGAGTCATTAACTGTCCAAGCATAAACTGCTTTTTTCTGTTGGTCAGCTTTTAAAATGAAGGTATCGTTCAACGTGGTAGCTTCCATTGTATACAAATCAGCTTGTGTTTCTGGAAAAGTGAAATTATAAGGCAAAATAAAACTAACTTTTACTTTTGATTTGGCTTTTTTAAACGCTTTGATCACATTGTAGTCGAGAGATTGAACCTGATGGTTATTCTTTATCAGAGGATGTTCATATTTTTCAATAAAGTTAGAAAGCGCACCTTGACTATCTTGTTTAGACGTTTTAATTTCTACTAGTAATTTTTGTTTGACTTGGTTTGCTTTCGCTAAATAATCATCAAAACTGGCAATTGGTGCTTCTTGGCCATTTTCTTTAACGGTCATTTTTGTTAATTCAGCCAACGTAAATTCTTGCGGCGTGCCATCAACGCCGGCGAGTTCTTGAAGGTTTGCATCATGCATCACAACAAATTGATGGTCTTTGGTTTCTTGAACATCAATTTCAATATAATCTGGTTTAAATTTAATGGTTCTTTCCATAGCAGGAATGGTATTTTGTACGCCATTACTATTGGTGACCCCTCGATGCGAAATAATCAAAGGTTTTGATTCTAATAGCCCTGTTAAGTAAACAGCATTGAAAATTATATAGCCGCCAAAAATGGTGAATAGTCCTAGGCCCATTCCGATAGTCACTAATTTATTACGTTTCGTTTCTTTGTCAAAGGCAACTTTTTTCGTCGTTTCTGCTTGAACATTTAATTGTGTATATAAGAAATTAATCAGTAATACTGAAAGCCAAGCATTAGAGACAAACTGTAAAAATTGGACAACCGTTAAATTTAAAATCCCACCTAGCAAGCTAATGGTATCGCTCAAGGTATCTAACTTCAACTGTAGAAGATAAAGTAACACATAAATAACATACGTTGAAACAAATACCGCGATCGTCACAAATGCAATATTACGAATAATGAACCATAATCGTTTGTTTGTCATTGACCAACTAGCCTTAACTGCCTCGCCCGCTTTTTTTCTCTCCAGAATCATTAATGGAAGCGTGTAAATGAAACGAATAGCTAAATACCAGACTAATAACCCAAAGGCCAGTAACCCAACCAAGTAAGGAATTCGTTGGGACAAAAATTCAACAATAAAATCTGGAATCACAAATTTCGTCAATAGATTACTTTGGAAAATCAGGTTACCAAAAGGGACAATGACAACAAAATAACCGAAAAAGAATAACCACGAACGGGCACCTTGCTTTTTAAGAACCTTAAAAGATGCCTTGGTAACTCCTTTAAAATGAAAGCGATGGTCTTGCCGTATTTGAAAAATCCCTAATAATAAAAAGGTAAACTGATAAAAAACTGCACCTAAAAAAAGTAACAACAAGAGAATTAATAACACCAGAGCAAGCGGCTTTTCTAACAATAAATTCAGGTTATTAAACGAAAGATAAGGAATACCTTGAGTTTTTAGTGCGTTGGAAGTAGCCCAACTAAAAGCCCCACCCACCAATAATAATAAAACATTTAAAGTAAAAAATAACCATAAGTACTGCAAGATGTCTTTAAAAAATTGCCTTGTTCCATTTTTAAATGTTTGCCAAGCAGACATACAAACTCCTCCATTCTAAAAGTATCTGATTAAAGTTCTTCCATACGAATCCTAAATAAAACAACGGCAATCCAAATTGAAATAAATGATGGCAAAATAACAATAATGATTGCGACTGGCTCATCAATAGTCCCTTGTAACGTATTTTTTACTTCTGAAGAAACAATAAACTGATCAAAAATCACTTGATAAATAGTAACATAAATCAATACCCATTGAATATAATATTCAATTATTTTCATTAAAGCGATGGGTAAAACAATTTTTTTCGTCGTTAAATTCAATAAAAAATATAATAAAAGACTCGTACTGATGATAACGACTATCCCTAAAAGAAATAACGACTCTAACTGCTCTCCTATTACTTTTGCAACGCCTATTGTTAATAATAAATACATAGCTACCGAAATTAAGATGCTCACACTTAGCATAACAGAAAACAAAAGTAATGCCTTAAGAAAAAGCCACTTATCAACTCTTTTATTTCCAATCAATAAACCTAAAAGAATCACCGACAAAAGTAAAATCAATTCAATCATTCGTTCCTCCTTCCAAAACAAATGAAAACAAATTCATATGTTCGCGTTTATTTTATCAAACCAAAATGGATTTGTAAAACATTTCACATGTTATTTAATAAACGACTATTACTAGAAAAAAGACAAGACAAGTTTCCTTTATTTAGGAAACTTGTCTTGTCTTTTTATTCTTTTTACTTCGTTATTTTTTGATAGTTTGCGAATAATTGATTCGCATCTCCTTCTCCATCAATTTTCTTGAGATGGCCGTTATCTATTTTAAACATAGATGGCACATGTAAAACTTTATTTTCTCGGATAAATGTTGACCATTCCTTCATGGTCTCTTTGTTGGTTAATTCTACATAGTAAACCTGTTTAGGTGCTTGTAATAGTTTCTCGAAATCCTGACAATCTGAACAGTTTTTCTTTTTTAAAACAACATAAAATGTTTCGCCAGAGTGTTTTTTTTCTTGATACTCATTGAAACTTAATTCCTTTTTATGCGGAATAAATGTAAAACCTACCAACAAACTAAGTAACAAAATTAACAGACTGAACGAAATTTTTTTATTCATGTTTTTTCTTCCTTTTTAGTTTGTCTAATTTTTTCTTTTTTTATTTTTTGTTATACCAAAGCTAATAGCCACTATAAGGATAATTAAACCTGCGATCATGTAAAGTGGATTTACTGTTGTATTAGTCATTGGTAAATGAATTCCTTTACTTGCTGATTTCCCAAAATTGACTGGGTTCGTTGGTGCTTGATGATTTGTAGGCGTCAACGGTTTTTTCGGTTTTAGCGGTTGTTTAGGTTCAGGTTTTTTTGGATCTTCTGGCGTTGGTGCAGGCGGTGTTACGGTTGGCTTGTTGGAATGCAACACGTCCCCTTCGTTGCCAAAGTTTAAGTCCGCTTGGTTGGGAATGCCGCCTTGTTCAATATAAGGTGCTAATTCTTCATCGGTTGCGCCGTCTTTAATTTTAGTGGTAATAGTCATTGTGTATGTATGACCAGCTAAGTAAGAGTAGCTGTCATCTTTTTTGTTCATAGTAAAGGTTACTTTGTTATTTTCTTGTGTTACTGTGCCGTTAGCTGTAACATCTTTACCATTTTCATCAGTGATAACGACTTTTTGGATATCTAATAATTGGTTGACGTTATCCACTAAACTAGCTTGGGTCCAAGTGCTTGTTTCGTTACCAAAGGCTGTTTTAACATTCCATTTAAATTCTTGGTCACGGTTGGTTAAATCTAAATGTTCTTGGCCTTCGATATCTTTTGTAATCGTTGGATCTTCTGGCGTTGGTGCAGGCGGTGTTACGGTTGGCTTGTTGGAATGTAACACGTCCCCTTCGTTGCCAAAGTTCAAGTCCGCTTGGTTGGGAATCCCGCCTTGTTCAATATAAGGCGCTAATTCTTCGTCCGTTGCGTCAGCTTTAATTTTAGTGGTGATAGTCATTGTATACGTATGACCACTTAAATAGTCATAGCTGTCATCTTTTTTGTTCATTTCAAAAGTTACTTTGTTATTTTCTTGTGTTACTGTGCCGTTAGCTGTAACATCTTTGCCATTTTCATCTGTGACTTTCACGTCTGT
This sequence comes from Enterococcus sp. DIV0167, assembly GCF_050541555.1. NCBI lineage: Bacteria > Bacillati > Bacillota > Bacilli > Lactobacillales > Enterococcaceae > Enterococcus > Enterococcus sp. DIV0167. The sequence goes on along the minus strand of NZ_CP172933.1, from coordinate 525,699 downwards.
GATGTCTAACACTTTATTAATGTCATCCACCATGCTAGCTTGGGTCCAAGTGCTTGTTTCGTTACCGAAAGCTGTTTTGACGTTCCATTTAAATTCTTGGTCGCGGTTGGTTAAATCTAAATGTTCTTGACCTTCTACGTCTTTAGTGATGTTTGGATCTACAGGTGGCGGTGTTACGGTTGGTTTGTTGGAATGTAACACGTCACCTTCATTGCCAAAGTTTAAGTCGGCTTGGTTGGGAATGCCACCTTGTTCAATATAAGGTGCTAATTCTTCATCGGTTGCGCCGTCTTTAATTTTAGTGGTAATAGTCATTGTGTACGTATGTCCAGCTAAGTATGAGTAGCTGTCTGCTTGTTTGTTCATTTCAAAAGTTACTTTGTTATTTTCTTGTGTTACTGTGCCGTTAGCTGTAACATCTTTACCATTTTCATCAGTGATAACGACTTTTTGGATATCTAATAATTGGTTGACGTTATCCACTAAACTAGCTTGGGTCCAAGTGCTTGTTTCGTTACCAAAGGCTGTTTTAACATTCCATTTAAATTCTTGGTCACGGTTGGTTAAATCTAAATGTTCTTGGCCTTCGATATCTTTTGTAATCGTTGGATCTTCTGGCGTTGGTGCAGGCGGTGTTACGGTTGGCTTGTTGGAATGTAACACGTCCCCTTCGTTGCCAAAGTTCAAGTCCGCTTGGTTGGGAATCCCGCCTTGTTCAATATAAGGCGCTAATTCTTCGTCCGTTGCGTCAGCTTTAATTTTAGTGGTGATAGTCATTGTATACGTATGACCACTTAAATAGTCATAGCTGTCATCTTTTTTGTTCATTTCAAAAGTTACTTTGTTATTTTCTTGTGTTACTGTGCCGTTAGCTGTAACATCTTTGCCATTTTCATCTGTGACTTTCACGTCTGTGATGTCTAACACTTTATTAATGTCATCCACCATGCTGGCTTGGGTCCAAGTGCTTGTTTCGTTACCGAAAGCTGTTTTGACGTTCCATTTAAATTCTTGATCGCGGTTGGTTAAATCTAAATGTTCTTGACCTTCTACGTCTTTAGTGATGTTTGGATCTACTGGCGGCGGTGTCACTGTTGGCTTGTTGGAATGCAACACGTCCCCTTCGTTACCAAAGTTCAAGTCGGCTTGATTAGGAATTCCACCTTGTTCAATATAAGGCGCTAATTCTTCGTCCGTTGCGCTAGCTTTGATTGTTGTGGTAATAGTCATTGTGTACGTATGACCACTCAAATAGTCATAGCTGTCTGCTTGTTTGTTCATTTCAAAAGTTACTTTGTTATTTGCTTGTGTTACTGTGCCATTGGCTGTAACATCTTTGCCATTTTCATCAGTAACAACGACTTTTTGGATATCTAATAATTGGTTGACGTTATCCACTAAACTGGCTTGTTGCCAAGTACTTGTTTCGTTACCAAAGGCTGTTTTGACATGCCAATCGAAACTATCTTCACGATTGGTTAAATCTAAGTGCTCTTGATTTTCGATATCTTTTGTAATCGTTGGATCTTCTGGCGTCACGTCACACGCATGCGCATTGTCATTTTTAGGAATCGTCGCTTCTGGAAATTCCTTAGCAATTGTTCCTTGATTCATTGTCCCACTACTTACAAGGGTTGCTGCATCAATCGCTGTATTTTCTTTGACTTCGTAGTGAATCGTGATGTTTCCTACGTAACCTTCTGTACTAGTTGCTGAAATGGTTTGTCCGTTAATTTGAACAGGCACATCATTTCCAGCATCGTCCGTAGCGGTCGCCGATTGAATGTCAAATTGATCAGCAATTGTTAATGAAGCTGTTGCTGGTGTCGATTGCGCCAGACGATCTTTGACAATTTGTTTTAATTGGGTTGTAAAATCATCAATAGATTGGCTTGTAATAAAATCTTCTGGTGTGCTAGATCCTTGTTGCAACTCTTGTTTTACAAAAGGACCCACTTCTGTTTTATATTTATCAAAATATGAATTTACTGAACTTAAAGATTCAACACTTTCCCAATACGCATTAATCATTTCATAGCCTTGGTTAGTAATTTCTTGGTTTAACGCTAAAACTTCTGCTGCTGCACCTTGATAGTCATTACTATACTCAACCGAAACTTGAAAAGGATGTCTTGGATCTGGATATTCATTGATTGAATCATTGGTGTTGGTTTTATGCAAGTAACCATCTAAACGTGTATTAGCGACCCCATCTGTCACTAATAAGAAATATGTTTTTCGATTCGTTAAATCTCCGTGTGTTTGATTGTACGTATCTAAAGCAAGTTTCAATCCTGAGGCAGTTGGTGTACCACCATACGTCCGAACATCTCCAAAGCCAGAAACAAATTGGCTTTTATCATGGGTTAATTGAGTATCAACACGCACATTCATATCATAATCAGCTGAATTAATTTTTACTTTTCCATCAGGAAATATAAATTGTTTTCCGCCACGATACGAAGCCAGCATCACGCGGTCTTGATCAGATAATCCTTGAACCACTTCATCAATCGCTTGTCTTACATGTGGAAAATTATCTGAAAAACTACCACTGGCATCTTCAACAACCACTAAATCAACCGGTTCCGTTTCACCCGCTTGAACTGGGAAAGTAGCTTGTCCCTCCAATATCCGTTTACAATCAGCTAGACTGTCGTCTTTCACTTTCACCGTATTGGTCATTCCTTCTGTATCTCCTGCTTTAACCACTCCTTCGGCTAAAGCCATTGTGGGACTGAAATTTCCCACAACTGTTCCAGCGACAATCACCATTGTCGATAATAATTTCGTTGCTTTCTTAAACATTTTAATCCTCCCTATTTTCTTTCGCTAGTGTTTGGGACACTTGCTTCTCTTTACTTCAACTACAGCTCCTTAAATCTTTCATCAAGTCGATGTGTCCCCTTGTTTTTGTGACACATCTCTTACTCAATTTCTGATTCTATCACCTTTATAGGCTAAAACTTGGCAGTATTCGGCTCTTGAAAACGTAAAATTTGTCTTTTAAAAATTAATGAAAAGACTATCCACTGACAAAGTTGGTTTTCACTTACTTTTTGACACCTGATTCCTTTTAAAAGTCTTTTTTTACACAAAAAAAGTAAAAGAACCTTTACAGTCCTTTTACTTAATTGTTAGATGCTATTCATAATTTTCTTAGTTTTGTTCTATAAGCTAAATAGTTTAGCCCGTTTATTTCAACAATATTTGACGTTAGTCAGCCGTTTCGTTATAGTTAAAGAAAAGGCTTTTTGGTAGGAGTGAATACGATGAATGAGTGGCCCCATCAGTTAATGACGCTTTTAACCCCACTTTTTGAGCTATGTATTTTAGGACTGAATGTTTTTTCGATTATTGTTTTAGTTTGGGGTGTTTGTTTAGCAGGAAAAGACTTCATTAAAAGTGAACGACAAAATCAAAGCCGCTTTACCTTAACCAAAATGAATACGTTCATCAAAAACTTCCTTGGCAGCTACATTCTGTTAAGTTTAGAAATTTTAATTGCTGCTGATATTATTGAATCCATTGTCAAACCAACTTTTCAAGATATTTTGAAATTGGCAACCTTGGTGATCATCCGTACAGTTATTTCTTATTTCTTACATAAAGAAATTGAAGACACTATGACCGATATGGAACAACAAGAAAAAGAACCAGATACCCCAAAAAATTAGCGGGTACGCTGGTTCTTTTTTTATTTAATCGCTTTAAAATAATGAAGTGGTTCGTTAGACAAACGCTGCATTTTACGTTTTTTATCTTCAATAATTGCTAAAATCTCGTCTGAAAAATTTTCTAAAATAACACGGCCGCCTTTATAGGTGTGACCACCCATTTCAGCAACTTCGCTGGCCGTCAAAATGACTTTACGATGCGCAATTTTTTTGAAAAATTCTTCAATTAAGTACGTCGGTAAGTAAAAATTATTTTGAGCAGAAAATGATTCCAAATAAATAAAATCATCGATGCTGATGAAACAATCATCCATCGATAAGTATTCAATTGATCTGTCTATATATAATTCACGCTTTTGTAAAATTTCTTTGACTTTTTTATTTAATAAATTCAATGATTCAATTTCTTTAACCAAATGTTCTAGTTCACGATAACGTACTTCTTTTCGCTCTTTGTAAGATGAATGTAAGGCGGCACTTGCTGTGACTATTAGCGCACCGACGATTACACCTACCATTCCGGCGATAAAAACAAACATATTTTTCCCCTCGCTCTTTTCTAATTTTCCATTTTAGTATAACATAATCCAAAAGTTTCGGATAAAAAATGATACAAAATTTTTCAAGCGACTTCGTTGACCTTTATTGACCAAAGAGGTATACTTTTCATAGGCATTCAAAGTGCTTTGTGATAGAATGACTTTAAAAGTTTCTTTATATAGGAGGATTTACTTATGAATTTAATTCCAACAGTTATTGAACAATCATCTCGCGGTGAACGTGCTTATGACATTTATTCTCGTTTATTAAAAGACCGCATCATTATGCTAAGCGGCCCTATCGATGATAACGTGGCAAACTCAGTGATTGCACAGTTATTATTCTTAGATGCCCAAGATTCAGAAAAAGACATTTACTTGTACATTAACTCTCCTGGTGGTAGCGTTTCTGCAGGTTTAGCGATTTTCGATACCATGAATTTCGTTAAAGCGGATGTCCAAACGATCGTATTAGGAATGGCGGCTTCTATGGGTAGCTTCTTATTAACAGCTGGTCAAAAAGGCAAACGTTTCGCTTTACCAAATGCGGAAATCATGATTCACCAACCACTTGGTGGCGCTCAAGGGCAAGCAACAGAAATTGAAATTGCTGCTCGTCACATTTTAGACACTCGTCAACGTTTAAATTCAATTTTAGCTGAACGAACTGGCCAACCAATTGAAGTGATTGAACGTGATACCGATCGTGATAACTATATGACTGCCGAACAAGCAAAAGAATATGGTTTAATCGATGAAGTAATGGAAAATAGTAGCGCCTTAAATTAAAAATAAAAAATGGAAACAGCGACGGTCGCTGTTTCCATTTTTTTATTTTTCAATGTATCCTCGTAATTCTTCTTCAGTGACACTTTCGTCAAAGATATGCTCACCAATGATGATCGTTGGTACAAATTGAATGTGCGCCGCATTGGCTTCAGCAATCACGGCGGAAACAAGCGTTGCATCTGTTTGTTCTTTTAAGCCCAGATTTTTTTCAGCATACGTCGCTACTTCTTCTAAGGTTAAGTTTCCCCATTCATCTTGCGTAGCAAACATTTTATGCAATGCTGACAGTGCTTGTTCAGGCGCTGAATAGTCAATGTAGTGATGCATCACATTGCCGCGTTGTAAACTTTCTTTTTCTTTATCAAACAGCTTAATGATACGTTCAACTTTACCACTTTTGACAAATTGTGCTAACAGTTCCTCAGACTCTTCAAACCATTTTCTGCAATAAGGACAGCGAACATTGATAAATTCTATCATTTTGACAGGGGCATTGCGCTCACCAATATGAAGCCCTGTTTCTGTGTTAACTTTTGTTGCATCAATTACTGAAATATCCATAAAAAACCTCATCCTTTCAAACCTTTATTTCTCTTTTAGTATACCGTTTTTCAATAAAAAAATCATAAGACACGAATTCAAATTTTCTGAATTCGTGCCTCTGTTCACTTTTTTAACGATTAATCGAACGAGCCATTCTAGCAACAGTATGTCTTTTCCCACGTATCGCATCAGAAAGCTCTTTAATATTTTCAATACCAACTAAGCCCATATTGGCATCGCCAATATGTTGAATATCTACGCCTAAAATTTTATTTCTAATGCCGATTGCTTGGATAACTTCAGGTTGAGCACTTTCTTGTGAAGTTCCAATGGCACTCATAACTAATTTTCCTTTTGAATGTGCAAAATCCACAACTTCTTTGACTTGTTGATCATCAATGCCCCAAACCGTGCCGACTGCTGGGACTAAGACAATATCAGCGCCCGCTTCAATAAATTGTTCAGCTGATTTTAAACTGACCACTGGTTCATCTACGCCTGAACTGTGCATTTTTCCGGCAATAATGATGCCATCAAAATGTTTTTTGGCTAAGGCCACGTTCTCAGCAATCAAGTCGTTGGTCACGCCAGTTCCTGGATTACCTGTCAATAAGATAAAATCCAAACCCAGTTCATTGGCTTTTTTGAAAGTAGCTGCTGATGCTTTTCTACCTGGTTCAATCGAAACTCTCGTTGAAGCTAAGTCTAAATTTTCATCAACAGGTTCGACATTCATGCCAATCGGTAAACCGACTAGTTCTTTCAAACGATGAACAACCTCATCATTAGGGACACATGTTTCCGCAGTATATTGCCCTTCATAAGCGGCTACTACAATCGGTTGATTAACATCGAAAACATTCAATAAAATCATGTCTGCGCCATATGCTTTTGACATTTCCGCACAAGTGATATCACCTGCTACGGATGGATGAACTACCACATTTTCCGATAAAATTACGCGCCCTTCGCTCGCTTTAATACTCTGAAACAGCTCTTCTTTTGACATCCGTTTGATTTCTGATGCATTTGCACTAATTAATCGTTGAACCATTTTGACCCCTCCAATAGTTTTTAATCTTTTAGTTAAAAACAGCAATAAGTAATCGCTTGCATTTTATTACATGCAACATTCGTGCCAACGTCGTTTCTTTAAACCACAGGTCAACACTACATTTCAGTGCTACACACTTTTTGCACACTTTAATTTTTTTTACACGCTTAAAGAAAAAGTGAAGGATAGCACTTCAAACGGAAATGTTATTCTTCACTTCTGGAGCAGAAAAGTTACGCACTTTTTTCTCGTAATTTTTCTGCAAATTCATTAATTTTTCGAATACGATGATTAATACCTGACTTAGAAATAGCTCCTGAAGGAATCATTTCCCCTAGTTCTTTGAGACTAACTTCCGGATACTCTAACCGTAATTCTGCGATTTCCTGAAGTTTCTCCGGTAATGACGTCAGCCCTACTGTACTTTCAATAAATTGAATATTTTCAATTTGTTTTGAAGCCGCATCAATAGTTTTATTTAAATTCGCTGTTTCGCAATTCACTAAACGATTTACTGAATTCCGCATATCACGGACAATCCGGACATCTTCAAATTTCAACATAGAGTTCGTGGCACCAATTAACGTTAAAAAGTCGGCAATTTTTTCAGCACCTTTTAAATAACAAATATATCCATTTCGGCGTCCCAATGTTCGAGCGTTTAAGTCATAGTAATTCAACATCTTACAAATATCATTATTGTGTTCTTCATAAATTGAAAAAATTTCTAAATGATAGCGACTTGTTTCCGGATTATTAACTGAGCCAGAAGCCATAAAGGCCCCGCGTAAATAGGAACGCATTTTTTGCGCGTTACCCATGATTTCATTTGACACATTGCCATTAAAAACGACCCCATCCATAATATCCAAATCAGCTAGAATTTTTTGTGTATCTTGTTTTAGACGCACAATGTAAACATTATTTTTCTTTAGTTTCATTTTTTTACGAACTAATAATTCTGCTTGTGCATGGTAATGATCTTTCAGCAATGAATACATTCGACGAGCAATTGCAGCATTTTCCGTTTGTACATTCAAGACAAACTGTTGATTAACTAAGCTAAGTGAGCCGTTCATCCGAATTAATGCTGCTAATTCTGCTTTCGCGTGTTCTCGATGGACTTCTAAACCAGTTAACTCTTTTTTGACATCCGAGGCAAAAGACATCTAAGCTCCTCCTCTCTTGATTCTTTTGATTAATTAATATTTCGTTCCAAATACGATACGGAAAAGTTCTTCAACAACTTTTTCCCCATCATGAAAAACTCCGCCATCTCTTAATTCTAAAAAGTCTGTCGAAATGACTCGGCATCCTTCTTCACGTAATCCTTGAAAATCATGCTTTACTTGAACTAAATATTCATCATAAATTTCAGGATCCATGTAATTTTCTGGTACTTTTTCTGTGTTAACCAGTACTGTATCAACAAACTGCGCTTGTAGATGCTCGTTTAAGACACGAACATGATCGGCATCCGTAAAATGTTCCGTTTCCCCTTTTTGGGTCATGATGTTACAAATATAGACTACTTCGGCTGCCGTTTGTTTGATGGCTTCACCAATTTCTGTAATAACTAAATTAGGTAAAATACTTGTAAAAAGACTCCCTGGCCCTAACACGACCATGTCTGCTTCTTCAATTGCTTTGACGACTTTACGCGCAGCTCTTGGCTGTTCTTCTCCGTGTGTATTTGTTACAAACACATGGTCAATCGTCTTGCGATCCAGTGCAATTTTTGATTCTCCCACCGCCACTGAGCCATCCTTAAATACGGCATGTAACGTTAATGGCCGTTCTGATGATGGATAAATCCGTCCATCAACATGCATCATTTTTGAAAGCAATTGAATCGCTTCATACGTACTTCCTCTCATTTCTGAGACAGCAGCAATGATTAAATTACCGATTGCATGATTGGCAAAATGACTATCTGATTTATCAAAACGATATTGAAAAATATCTTCATATAATTGTGGCATATCTGACAATGCCACTAAAACATTTCTTAAATCTCCCGGAGGTGTCATGTTATTAATAGAGGAACGAAGCTCGCCACTACTACCGCCATCATCAGCGACCGTTACGACGGCAGTAATATCAACACTTTGATTTCTTAAACTTTTCAAAATTACTGGCAAGCCTGTTCCACCACCAACAACCACGATCTTCGGTTTACGAATTCGATAGGTTTTCATTAAGAGCGATTAACCGTTTCTTTTCTTTTTAAGCGGTCGCGGTGGGTAATATTTACATGGTAATCTTCCTCTTTTAATTCAGCACCAACACGTTCTGTCAATGCAACAGAGCGATGTTGTCCGCCAGTACAGCCAATTGCAATGGTGACGCTACTTTTACCTTCTTTTTTATATCCAGGTAAGACTGTTCGCAGTAAATCGATAAATTTGGTATAAAATTCATCTGTTTCTGGGAAGCCCATCACATAATCATAAACAGGTTGATCCATTCCAGTTAACGGTCGTAGTTCATCAATATAATGGGGGTTAGGTAAAAAGCGAACATCCATAACGATATCTGCATCAATCGGCAACCCATATTTAAAGCCGAAGGACACCATTTCCACTCGAAATTCGTGTGTCTCTCTCGTTGCTAGTTCTTTATTCAAACGTTCCCGCAATTGACGAGGGGACAAGTCCGTGGTGTCAATGACCAACTGAGCATCCGCCTTGATTTCTTCCAGCATTGCACGTTCTTTACGAATACCTTCTGTCACTAAACCATCCATCGCCATTGGATGCGCACGCCGGGTCTCTTTATAACGAGAAACCAACTCTTCATCGGTGGCATCTAAAAATAAAATCGTTGTATCAATAAAATTAGTATTTTCAAGTTCGACTAACATATCCTGAATTTCTCTAAAGAAGGTCCGTGAACGTAAATCGATCACTAACGCAATCTTGGTAACTTTTCCAGATTCTTTAATTAATTCCCAAAATTTTGGGATTAAGCTTGGTGGTAAATTGTCGATACAGAAATAGCCCATGTCTTCAAAGCTTTGAACAGCGACTGTTTTTCCAGCGCCACTCATTCCTGTAATAATAACCAGTTGTAAATTTTCTGGCATATTCAACACTCCCTTCACTTGCATCACTATATTATAACACCCCGGGCGTATCAAAGAAAGCTTTTCAATCATTCTTATAAAGATTTCTATTCTTTCATAGAAAAACAGCATTGACATTTTTGTCAATGCTGTTTTAATTGCTGAATTATACTATATAATTCTGTGTTATTTTAATACAAACTCAATTTCTGTTTTATCAGTAAAATTAGCTTCAAAATCAAATTGTTTTACTTGTTCATTCACGGCTAACTTTTTCGTAATGTGTTCTTTAATTTGTTCATTTGTAGCTGTTTTGATTGACAATCCATCTAAAAGAGTCATGATTTTGTCTTGTGCTGCCTTACCTTCTAATTCTAAATCAGCAAATTCATCTTCATACGTTGCTTCAATTGTTCCGTTCGATTTTATTTCATAGGTGAACTCAATTTCATTTTCATCGTATTCGATTTCTACGTCAATCTCTTGAAGACTGGCAACAGTCGGTGTCGGTGTGGTTAGTTCATTGTCTGCTGTTTCATGGTCCCCGCCAACTTCAGGAGTTACGGTTTCCCACTTAAAGGTACCAATTTTAGCTGTTGCTAGATATGGATTATTAATGGTAATGACTTTCAATTGAAGGTCTGAATGGTTGGCGATATCTGTTAAAATCCCCAGAGCCTGATATGTATTTTGTGTAAAACGTGTCGCAATATTTTGCGCATCAATTGTGGAATAGCCTAATGTTTCCCAGGTGATTTGTTGCTTTAATTCCTGATGAACGGCTTGTACTGTCGCCGGCTCCAATTGAATGCCCGTTGCTTCTTTTAAGTCTTTCTTGGTAAAACTCATTACTTTTTCATGGTCTGATTGTGAAATTAAAGTAGCTGCTTCCATTGTGTTACTATGTACAAAAGGTGTGATTCCGATAGCTAAGACCATTCCTGCTGTTAATAAACTTGTTGTTATTTTTTTGTTTTTCATTTAAGACTTCCCTTCGTGTTCATTGTTATTTTGTTAACAAACATAGTATATCTTTTAATTACACATTAAGTCAACATTTATTTTTAATTTTAATTAAAAAATATTTGTTATTTTATAATAAAAGAACCTTGTTTCCCATAAAAACAAGGTTCTTTATCTAATCATTAATGTTTATTTCAGAACACGTTTTAAATAATATCCTGTGTAACTGTCTTTGACTTTAGCAACTTCTTCTGGTGTTCCTGTCGCCACGATCGTCCCACCACCGTCGCCACCTTCTGGCCCTAGATCAATCACATGATCCGCAGATTTGATGACATCCAAGTTATGTTCAATCACTAAAACGGTATTGCCCGCTTCCACTAAACGCTCTAATACTAGAAGCAATCGCGCAATATCATCGGTATGCAAGCCTGTTGTTGGTTCATCCAGAATATAAAAGTTTTTCCCATTAGAATTTTTATGAAGTTCACTCGCTAGCTTCATCCGCTGTGCTTCTCCACCAGATAAAGTAGTTGCTGGCTGCCCCAATGTCACATAGCCTAAGCCTACATCCACAATTGTTTGCAATTTACGATGAATTTTAGGGATATGTTTGAAAAATTCTACGGCATCTTCCACCGTCATATCTAAAATATCAGAAATGTTTTTGCCTTTATAATGAACTTCTAACGTCTCAGAATTATAACGTTTGCCATGACAAACTTCGCAAGGCACATAGACATCAGGTAAAAAGTGCATTTCAATTTTGATGATACCATCCCCGCGACAAGCTTCACAACGGCCACCTTTGACGTTAAAACTAAAGCGGCCTTTTTTATAACCACGAACCTTGGCTTCATTTGTTTGGGCAAACAAATCGCGAATGTCATCAAAAACACTAGTATAAGTCGCTGGATTACTTCTTGGTGTTCGACCAATCGGACTTTGATCAATGTCAACAATCTTTTCAATGGCTTCATAACCAGTGATACTTTTGTGTTTCCCAGGTTTATTGGAATTACGATTTAATTTTTGGGCCAGCGCTTTTTTCAAAATTTGATTGACTAAAGTACTTTTCCCTGAACCTGAAACACCTGTGACAGCAACAAATTCACCTAGCGGAAATTCAACACTGACATTTTTTAAATTATTTTCACTGGCACCAGTGACTTTGATCGCTTTGCCATTACCTTTGCGACGTTCTTTTGGTACAGGAATCACTTTTTTCCCAGAAAGATATTGTCCGGTCAATGAATGCGGATTTTTAGCAACCTCTTCCGGCGTACCAGCGGCTACAATTTCACCGCCCAGATGTCCAGCGCCAGGTCCCACATCAATCAAGTAATCCGAAGCCATCATTGTATCTTCATCGTGTTCCACCACAATTAATGTATTGCCTAAGTCCCGCATTTTTTTCAATGAGTCAATCAAGCGGTCGTTATCTCGTTGATGCAAACCAATTGATGGTTCATCTAAAATGTAAAGGACGCCTGATAAGTTTGATCCAATTTGTGTTGCTAAGCGAATTCTTTGTGCTTCTCCGCCAGAAAGTGTACCAGCAGCTCGACTTAAGGTTAAGTAATCTAACCCGACATTTTTTAAGAAGGTTAACCGATCTTCGACTTCTTTTAAAATTGGCCGAGCAATCGTTGTTTCTTGTTCAGATAAAGACACACCTTCAAAAAATTGGACCGCATTTTTTATTGCTAATTCACTGACTTCACCAATGTGCGTGCCATTGATTTTTACAGCTAAAGCTTGTGGATTCAAACGATACCCTTGACAGCTTCGACAAGTCAATTCTGTCATGTATAACCGCATTTGATCTCGTGTAAAATCGCTATTTGTTTCATGATAACGTCGTTTAATATTTTTTAAAATCCCTTCAAATGGCACTTCCACATCACGAACACCACCAAAGTCATTTTCATAATGAAAATGAAAGTTTTTCTCGCCAGAACCATTTAAAATAATTTCTTGTTGGTCTGCAGGTAATTCTTCAAACGGCGTATCCATATCAATCCCAAAACTGGTGGCTGCTTGCTCCAACATTTGTGGATAATATTGGGAACTAATAGGGTTCCACGGAACGATGGCTCCTTCTCTCAAGGTTTTAGTAGGATCTGGAATCACTAAGTCTTTGTCCACTTCTAATTTAACACCTAAACCATCACAATCGGGACAAGCGCCAAATGGTGCATTAAATGAAAACAAGCGCGGTTCCAATTCACCGACTGTAAACCCACAATAAGGACAAGCATAATGTTCACTAAACAACATTTCTTCTTGACCAATCACATCAACAATTGCGTAACCTTCAGCTAAACGCAAAGCCGCTTCAAACGAATCAAACAAGCGAGAGCGAATGCCTTCTTTCACAACGATACGGTCAATCACAATCGCAATATCATGTTTTTTATTTTTTTCAAGTTCTGGTGCCTCACTAACATCATAGGTTTCACCATCCACCCGCATTCTGACATACCCTTCACGTTGGATCATTTCAAACACTTTTTTATGTTGGCCTTTTTTCTTGACCACAACAGGCGCCAAAATTTGAATTTTTGTTCGCTCTGGTAGCTCTAAGACTTTATCAACCATCTGTTCAACAGACTGACTGGTAATTTCAATATGATCGTTAGGACAAATTGGATGACCTACCCGAGCAAATAACAATCGTAAATAATCATTGATTTCTGTGACCGTCCCTACTGTTGAGCGTGGGTTCTTACTTGTCGTCTTTTGATCAATTGAAATAGCTGGACTTAAACCATCGATGCTGTCAACATCTGGTTTATCCATCTGTCCCAAAAATTGTCGCGCATAAGCAGAGAGACTCTCTACATAACGTCGTTGCCCTTCTGCGTAAAGCGTATCAAATGCTAATGAACTTTTACCAGAACCAGATAGTCCAGTTACAACAACCATTTTGTCACGAGGAATCGTGACATCAATATTTTTTAAGTTATGGGCGCGTGCACCATGAATCACAATTTTATCATTTGCCATATATGTTCTCCTTTTACTAAATCTCTTACGTCAAATCATTTCAAGTCATTCTATAGAGAAAAGATTAGTAAAAGATACGATGGTTCATCGTATCTTTTACTTAATCCGTTGGTTGACTTATTTGGCAGCTTTCAATTCAAGAATGGTATCTCGTAATGTGGCTGCAGTTTCGAAGTCTAATGCTTTGGCCGCATCTTTCATTTCTCTTTCAAGTTTCATTAATAAATCAGCTTTTTCTTGTCTTGATAAATCTTCATATGATTTATCCAATTGAACCACTGTTTCATCTTTATCAGCTGTTTTGGAAATAGAAATCAAATCACGAATTTCTTTAATAATTGTTTTTGGTTCAATGCCATGTTCTTCATTATATGCTTCTTGGATTGCCCGACGTCGTGCCGTTTCATCCATAGCTCGTTGCATCGAATCGGTGATTTTATCTGCATACATAATGACTTTTCCTTCGGCGTTCCGGGCAGCCCGTCCCATCGTTTGCACTAACGAGCGTTCACTACGTAAGAAGCCTTCTTTATCCGCATCTAGAATCGCAATTAAGGAAACTTCTGGCACATCGATTCCTTCACGTAATAAGTTAATACCTATTAGAATATCAAATTCGCCTAATCGTAAATCGCGAATGATCTCCGTTCTTTCCAGTGTTTTTATATCACTATGCAAATATTTAACTTTTAAGCCTAATTCTTTGAAATAGTCGGTTAAATCTTCGGCCATTTTCTTCGTTAAGGTTGTGACAAACACCCGCTGATCTTTTTCGATCCGTTCATGAATTTCGCCCACCAAGTCATCAATTTGACCCATAATTGGGCGGATTTCTACTTCTGGATCTAGTAAACCTGTTGGTCGAATGATTTGTTGAACAACCGTCTCTGTTTGTTCCATTTCATAAGGGCCTGGTGTTGCCGATACATAAACAATTTGGTTTACATGTTGTTCAAATTCTTCTAAACGAAGCGGTCGGTTATCAAGTGCACTTGGTAAACGGAAACCATAGTCCACTAACATTTGTTTCCGTGCTCGGTCGCCATTATACATTCCTCTAATTTGCGGCATTGTTACATGAGACTCATCGATTACAAGTAAGAAGTCATCTGGGAAAAAGTCCAACAGCGTATATGGCGGCTCCCCTTCTTGGCGACCATCCATATGTCGAGAGTAATTCTCAATCCCTGACGTATAGCCCATCTCTCTCATCATCTCAATATCATAGTTGGTTCGCTGTTCCAAACGTTGGGCTTCCAATAATTTGTTTTCACTGCGAAGCACTTTCAAACGTGCTTCTAATTCTTCTTGGATCTGCGATATGGCATGTTCCATATGTTCTTCGTTCGTCACAAAGTGTGTTGCCGGAAAAATAGCGACATGCTCTGTTTCGCCGACAATTTCACCAGTTAACGCATCTACTTCACGAATTCGATCAATTTCGTCTCCGAAAAATTCAACACGTAGCGCATGCTCATCCCGTGAAGCTGGGAATATCTCAACCACATCACCGCGGACACGAAAACGCCCCCGTTGAAAATCAATATCATTTCGTTCGAATTGAATATCGACTAAACTTTTTAGTAACTCATTACGATCCATTTCCATTCCCACACGTAATGAAACAACTTGTTGGCTGTATTCCCGCGGATCCCCTAAACCAAAAATACAAGAAACTGATGCTACCACGATGACATCGTTTCGTTCCAATAAAGAACTTGTCGCTGAATGGCGTAGTTTATCAATTTCATCATTAATACTGGAATCTTTTTCAATATATGTATCACTTGAGGGTACATATGCTTCTGGTTGATAATAATCATAGTAACTGACGAAATACTCGACCGCATTATCTGGGAAAAATTCTTTAAATTCCCCGTATAATTGTCCAGCTAGTGTTTTATTATGTGCAATCACTAATGTTGGTTTGTTCACTTCTTGAATCACATTAGAGATTGTAAATGTTTTACCTGTTCCGGTCGCTCCAAGTAAAATTTGAGCTTTTTCTCCACCTTTGACACCGTCAACTAGTTCAGCAATAGCGGCTGGCTGATCTCCGGCAGGCTCATATTTAGAAGCCAAATGAAAGGTATTGGAAGTTTCTCTTTCGATCATTTATAACTCCCCCTCAAAGTGTCTAATTTCTCTTAAATTATCGGCCCATTCTGGCAGAATGTCCACTTATTAGTTTAACATACCGAACATATTTTCGCCACTTTTGCTGTTTCGAACTTCAACTGATCTTAATCTTTTGTTCTTAATTTCTATGTCACATTTTATAACATGTAATGTAAGGAAATTAGAGTTTTTTTCTCTTTTTAGCGTTCAAATACTTGTCAGCTTCCTATTTCTTACTATATAATTATTCAATATGCAAAACTAGGAGGTATTTTATGAAAAGGAAACACTTTTTACTTTCTTTCTTTGTGATGATGGTAACTCTGCTAACATTCATTAGTGGCACTTCAGCACATGCAGAAGGAAAGAAATATACAATTGGAACGGATTTAACATTCGCCCCTTTTGAATTCCAAGACTCAAAAGGAAAATACATTGGTATTGACGTTGATTTATTAGATGCGATTGCCAAAGATCAAGGTTTTGAAGTGGATTTAAAACCATTAGGCTTCGATAGTGCAGTCCAAGCGATTCAGTCTAAACAAATTGATGGCATGATTGCTGGAATGAGTATTACGGATGAGCGAAAAAAATCCTTTGATTTTTCAGATCCATACTTCGATAGCGGTTTACAATTAGCGGTTAAAAAAGGAAACGACAAAATTAAATCATATGATGATTTAAAAGGCAAAACGGTTGCGGCTAAAGTTGGAACTGAAAGTGCCAATTTCCTTGAAAAAAATAAAGAGAAATATGACTATACCATCAAAAATTTTGACGATGCAACGGGTCTTTATAAAGCCTTAGAAAACGGTGAAGCAGATGCAATCGTTGATGATTATCCTGTATTGGGCTACGCAGTGAAAAATGGCCAAAAATTGCAATTAGTTGGCGATAAAGAAACAGGCAGTTCTTATGGTTTCGCAGTGAAAAAAGGTCAAAACCCTGAATTAATCAAAAAGTTCAACGCTGGTTTGAAAAATCTTAAAGACAATGGTACTTATGATAAAATTTTAAACAACTACTTAGCGACAGGCGATGAAACAAACACACAAGACGCTGGCGAACAGATGAAAAAAATCACTCCTAAAAAAGAGAAATATGTGATTGCTAGTGATTCTACATTTGCTCCGTTTGAGTTTCAAAATGCCCAAGGCGATTATGTCGGAATTGATGTAGATTTAGTCAAACGTGCAGCTGAATTGCAAGGTTTTACTGTTGAATTTAAATTTATTGGTTTTAGTTCTGCTGTCCAAGCTGTTGAATCTGGTCAAGCAGATGGGATGGTTGCAGGCATGACGATTACGGATGATCGTAAAAAAGCCTTCGACTTCTCTGTTCCTTACTTTGATAGCGGTATTCAAATTGCGGTCAAAAAAGGCAATGACAAAATTAAATCGTATGATGATTTAAAAGGCAAAAAAGTCGGCGTAAAAATTGGTACTGAAAGTGCTGATTTCTTAGAAAAAAATAAAAAGAAATATGATTACTCAATTAAGTATTTAGACACAACTGATGCATTATACAGTGCATTAGAAATTGGCGAAGTTGATGCCATGATGGATGATTATCCTGTCATTGGCTACGGGGTTGCGCAAAATCAACCACTAGCGACACCAATTCCTCGTGAAAAAGGTGGTTCTTACGGTTTTGCTGTCAAAAAAGGGCAAAATCCTGAACTACTTGAAATGTTTAACGAAGGCTTAAAAGAAATGAAACGTACAGGTGAATACGATAAAATTATCGGCACTTACGTGAAAGATGGCAACGAAGCCAAAGAAGAAACAGCTGACGAATCTACGTTTGTTGGCTTCATGCAAAACAACTGGAAACAATTGTTACACGGTTTATGGATGACGATTCTATTAACGTTGATTTCCTTCGTACTTGCTTTAATTGTCGGCGTTATTTTCGGATTATTCAGCGTTTCACCAATCAAAGCATTACGTGTACTTTCAACCATTTATGTTGATTTAATTCGTGGAATTCCTTTAATGGTCTTAGCGTTCTTCATCTATTTCGGATTACCTGGTGTGCTGGGCTTTAATATCCCGGTCTTCATTGCTGGGATTATCACATTAACTTTAAATGCCAGTGCCTATATTTCTGAAATTGTGCGCGGCGGAATCAAAGCTGTTCCAGTTGGCCAAATGGAAGCTTCAAGAAGTTTAGGTCTTTCCTATAATCGGACAATGCAAAAAATTATTTTACCACAAGCGATTCGCATTATGATTCCTTCATTCATTAACCAATTTGTTATTTCATTGAAAGATACAACTATCCTTTCAGCAATTGGCTTAATCGAACTACTACAAACAGGAAAAATTATTGTTGCTCGGACATTACAAAGTACAATGGTTTACTTCGTTATTGCGTTAATCTACTTAATTTTAATTACTAGCTTAACTAAATTAGCGAAAAACCTTGAAAAGAAGGTGAACTAATATGACTGAAAAAATCTTAGTTGAACATTTAGTAAAAAAATATGGTGACAACACGGTCTTAAACGACATTAATGTTTCTATTAACGAAGGCGACGTAGTCTGCGTCATCGGTCCTTCTGGTTCTGGTAAAAGTACTTTTTTACGTTGCTTGAATCAATTAGAAGAAGCTTCTAGCGGAGACATTATTATTGATGGTGCGAACTTGACAGATAAAAATACGGACATCAACCAAGTCCGTCAACATATCGGCATGGTTTTCCAACATTTCAATTTGTTTCCACATTTATCTATTTTAGAAAATATTGTTTTAGCACCAACCGATTTAGGTCGCTTGTCAAAAGACGAAGCGGAGAAAAAAGCGTTAGAACTTTTAGAACGTGTTGGGTTGGCAGATAAAAAAGATGCCTATCCAGATTCTTTATCTGGTGGTCAAAAACAACGTGTCGCAATTGCACGTGCGTTAGCGATGAATCCTGATATTATGCTTTTCGATGAGCCAACATCAGCCCTTGATCCAGAAATGGTTGGCGACGTTCTTGGTGTAATGAAAGATTTAGCAAAACAAGGAATGACAATGGTCATCGTTACTCACGAAATGGGCTTTGCAAAAGAAGTGGCTAACCGAGTAATGTTCATTGATGGCGGTAACTTCCTAGAAGATGGTTCGCCAGAGCAAGTCTTTGAAAATCCTCAAAACCCTCGAACAAAAGATTTCTTAGATAAAGTATTAAATATTTAAACAAAAGCACTTGGCGCGCGCTAGCGCCCAAGTGCTTTATTTTATGGTTAAATTGTTTCCGTGACAGAGACAGATTGAACGTGCCCTTTTTCTTTTAAGAGATGGTGCAAGTTGGAATGCCAGAAATCTTCTTTGCCTACATAAGAAATCTTTGCTGTCACTGCCTCTTGTTCTGATTCCAAAGTCAATTCTACTAAGCGCTCCCCTTTTTCTAAAGAAGCTTGAAGTTGTTCATGCAGTCGGCTTTCTTTAATCATGGGTTCCTTCATTTTTACGATAAGCTGCAATCTTTTTAAAGGAGTTTTTCGTTTAAAATGGGCCAGAGCTAATACTAGCAAAGTCGCCACGAGATTGATAAACGCAATGGTTAAAAAGCCCATCCCAATGACTAAACCAATAATAGTAACATTCCACATCATTACTGCTGTCGTTAACCCAGAAACTTTCCTTTCTCTAAAAACGATAATCCCCGCACCGAGAAAGCCTACACCACTAATCACTTGGGCGCCATATCGTGTAATATCCATAGAAATAATGGACGCCAAGGGGCTATTTTGTTTCACCACATCGACTAAAATATCCACCGATTGAATCTGTAAAATGGAAATCGTACAGGAGGCCAAACATAAAATGGCATTACTACTGATACCGAAGCCTTTTCTTTTAATACTTCTTTCTAACCCAATCAAAGCTCCAAAAACCACGGCTAGAGCCATCCGAATGACAACGTCGGTGAGAGAAAGTTCAATCATTTTTAAAGAATTCATCGCTTTCTCTCCTTTCTTGCAAATGACTATTTGACTTATTTTGTATTAACTAATAAACGCAAGCCATTAAAAATGACCACTAAGGTACTTCCTTCATGAATAAGTACGCTAAATGCGATATTCGCAATACCTAAAAAGTTCAAGATAATTAACGTTGCTACCACTAACATTGAAAAAATAATATTTTGCTGCACAATTTTATTCAAGCGTTTTGAGACACGGTGAGCATAGCCTAATTTAGAAAGATCATTTTTCATCACTACCACGTCTGCAACATCGATAGCAATGTCTGTACCATCCCCCATCGCCACTCCGATGTCAGCATTCACTAAAGCGGGCGCATCGTTAATGCCATCACCAACCATCCCTGTCATTCCTACTTCGCGTTTTAATTGATCAACAATCGCTGATTTTTCCTCAGGTAAAACATTAGCAAAAACTTGGTCCACGCCTACTAAGCGACCAACTGCTTCACCAGTAAGTTTTGCATCTCCTGTAATCATTGTTGTTTCAATATTTTGTGACTTGAAATAGTGAATGGCGTTCATTGCTTCTTCATTAGGAACATCCATCAATGCCACTAAACCAATCACTTGTTCATTTTCGGCAAAGTACACTACCGTTTTGCCTTCACTCGCTAATTTCGTTGTTTGTTTCTCAATGATTGTTGGTACTTGTTCGAAACTAGATGGTTTACCAATTCTAAAAGTTGTGTCTGCAATGGTCGTTACTAAACCCACCCCGACAATATTTTCTACTTCTAAATTTAAAGCCGTTGTTTCTGCTTCAAAGCGATTAACAATCGCCGTCGCCAATGGATGATTGGATTTTTTCTCCATATTTGTTAAAACAGCTACTAATTCGTCTTGGCGAGCTTCTAAGCCATCAACAAAAAGATAATCTGTGACCTCAGGTTTGCCTTTTGTTAGTGTGCCTGTTTTATCAAAAGCGAGTGCTTTCACTTCAGCTAAATTTGATAAGAATGAGCCACCTTTAAACAAAACGCCTTGTTTCGCTAAATTGGAAATTCCTGATAAAGTTGCCGGAACGGCACTCGCTGCTAAAGCACAAGGGGAGGCAGCAATTAAGAAGACCAAGCCTCTGTAAAAACTTTCAGCCCAAGTCAATTGGAAAAGTAATGCGCCACCTAAAACAATTAGTGGAAAAACTGCTAAAACTAGTGTGACATATTTTGGTTCAAATCGTTTAATTTTGCTTGCAATTTCCGATTGATTTTCTTGTGATTGGTTCACGAGCTGTACGATTTTCGCAAAAACTGTTTCTGAACTATCTTTCGTTACTTCAACAACAATTGTGCCTGAACCGTTCATGGTACTACCAAAAACTGGGTCCCCACTATTTTTTTCTTTGGGAATACTTTCCCCATTAATAGATGATTCATCCACAGCGGTACTTCCTTCAATCACGACGCCATCTGTCGGAATTTGCGCACCATTGAGGACTTGCACGCGGTCACCAATCTTCAATTGTTCAACTGACACAGTTTGAATTGAGCCGTCGTCTGTTATCAGGCGAGCTTCTGTTGGATTTAAATTTAATAGTTTTGTAATTTCACGTTGACTTTTGCCTTGGGCATAATCTTCAAGGAAATGCGCCGCCGCAAAAATCAAAATCAACAATGCTGATTCTTCAAAACTTCCCATTAATGCTGAACCAACTGCAGCTAAGGTCATTAACAAATGAATATTAGGCGAAAACTTTCGATTGTTTTTCGTATCCCGATACGTATCTCCAAAGCCTTCCCCAATAATATGATAACCAGCTAAAATAGCAGCTAATGAGAAAAGAATATTTTTCATTAAGAGCATGTTCCCTAAAAATAAACCGATAAAGAAAAGAGCCAATCCTGTAAAAAAGAGAATAACTGGAACGTTTTTACCTTTTTCTTCATGTGTGTGTGCACCTGTTTGTTTTGACATTGTTATGCGCCTCCTCATTAATGTTTTTCTATTCATATGAATGTATATTCATATTATAAAACACTTGGGTGGTTTTGTAAAGACTTAAACACAAAGACAAGCGATGATTCTATTCAATAGGATCACCGCTTGTCTTTGTCGATTCTTTTTGTTGTTGATATTTTTCTTCTTGAATAGTCAATAATGATTGCGTTAAATTGACCCAATCAATCGAACGAGGTGGATCCAGCCAAACCATAACTTTACTCTGTTCTTCTTGATACAAGTTATTTAAATTGGTAATCACCACATCTGGTAAGGTATCTGATAACGGGTCAATAATTTCTACATTCAAATTCACATAGACGGATAAATTTTTTTTGATGAATTGGTTATACTCTTTTCCATAAGAAAAATCAATTAGGACCTTGGCTGGCTCTGCAATTAAATGAACCGGAACATGATTAATTAGCAACAATAGATAGTTAAAAAACAAACAGTGATTGGCTTTCGCAATTTTTTTATGTTTTGCTGTTAACCAACGAATATATTCAATTAAATAAAAATAAAATTCCGGATATGTTTGCTTAAAAAACTGTAAATCCATTTCAAAATCGTCAAACATATTAATCGGAAAGTAAATAACATTGAAATGAATAATTGCTAACCCTTCTTCTAGAGTATTCCTTGTTGACTCCTCTAAACAATTAAATGCTTTTTCAAAACTTCCAATGAAAACACGAGTTAGGCTTTCAATCGTAGGATCTTCGTGAATGACATATTTTTTCTCTAGTTTGCCATGCAAATATAAGAAAAAAACAATCGTATACGTTAATGATTTTGAGGCCAATGCCCATGCCACTTGCGATTTTTTTATTAGTTCCTCTGAAAATGTATTCAGTGCACGCGTATCGATCCCTTCCACCGCACGTCCTTCGTTGTTAATCATAATAGCTAAATAATGGAAAAAATTGCGTCGCTCATAGGTGGTGAAAGTATAGTTTAACTCAACAGACTGTAATACACGTTTCGCTTCATTATAAACTTTTACCGAATATAGTTCGGAAATTGGTTGATTGGAAAGCGTGAACAATTTATACAAAAAAAATGAAATTGCTTTTTGATTGCCGACAATTTCCCGCTTACTAAAATAGATCTGATACTCCTTTAAGGCTTTTTTTAGCCGCTGTAAGGTACTATACGCCACAGAGGTGCTGACATGATTACATTCAGCAAACTTTGTCAAACTATAATTCCCTCTAAAGTAAGACAACACTAATTTAAAAGAGAGCGATTCTGTTAAGTATTTCGTGAGCAAAAGTTTACTTGAATAGTTTCCATCAATTTCAAGTGTAACATCTACATCAGAAACGACTAAAGTTAAGCTGTCGCTTAACTTTAGATTGTCAATATCTGCTTTTAATTTTTCTAATGTTTTTTTGACTAAAAAATTCGACATTGATAATTCTTCGCGAAGTGCAATAAAAGTACCTGATAGCGTGGGACTTTCTTCTAAATGCCTTAGCAAGGAATAACTTCGTTGATCTTCTTTATTTAAAAAAATTTCATAATTCATCATTTATCAGTTCTTTCTCCCATAAATAGCCGTTCCTACTAATTCCCGTATGAAATTCAAGTAAAAAGTGTTTTGCCCCTCCGTTCCAGCACCGCCTGTGCTATTTGGTACAATGGTGATATGGCTAGCATCAAATAATTCATCCGTGAAAAATACTTGATGCTGACTTTTCTTGGAAGAAGGCCTTTCTTCATTTGTTTTTGGATTATTGGTTGTCACTTCTTTTTTACTAACGTCTTCGCTACTTTCTTCCGCTTGCGTTTCGCTAGTAATAGTACTTTCATTTGTTTCTTCCATTTTTTCTGGTGTGCCAGTATTCTCAATCGGATAAATTTCTTCTGTTGGATTGGTCGGATTATAAATTGGATTCCGTTCTTCTGCTGCTTGCACAGTGGTTACTTGAAAAAACGAGAGTAACAATGTACTCCATAATAGTAAATGTTTGTATTTATCCATTTTTCTCACATATATTGCCAAATACTTTAGCTACATAACAAAACAAAAAATATAACTAGTAAAGTGGTATCAGACGATATTTAACAATACTCCTTCTTATTATTTCTTTTTTTGAGTTAGGTTTGTTGAATAAACTGCATGTTTGATAAGCAAAAACAAACAAAAACGTTGCCGATAATCAAATCAAAAATTAACTACTCTTTATATTTCTCTTTCGTTTTTTTCCTGTTTCTTTTTTCGCCAAATCAACCAGGCAATGATTAAAATCACTATCAATAATAGTAGTAAGCCAATCAGCAAATATAAATTTGAATGATTTTCTTTTAAGGTCACATCTTTTTCATTTAATTCTTTGGCAACTTCGCCATTAATTGTAAAGTCTTTTTCAAATTGCCATTGATTTCTAAAAGATATCGATTCATTGTTTATTGATTTTTTAAATGAGCCTGCAGCATCTTTATTCCCAACAACGGTCATAGACAAATGATAATCTCCTGGCTTAAGCGGTTGCCCTTTTAGCGCAATGGGAACAGAAAAATTGGTATTTGGTGCAATTTGCATGTTTGCTTTTTCCTCTTTATATAAAACTTCTTCATGCCCCTTTTTGGTAATCTCTGCCGAAAAGGCAACTTGGTTAATATATGTTTTTTGATCATTTTGTAGATTGACTAAAATCACATTTCTAGCATTAATCTGTCCTGGTGAGACTTTTTTCAAAAGTAAATTTGGCTCAACCTTTTTTTTGTTTTGTTGCATCAATAATGCGACGACATACGAATACTCATTTTTAATGGATAACCCCTGACTTTTATCGTCTTGACGTTTGCCTTCATCCGACATTTCTTCTTTAAAAGTGATACCACTAGCTAACACTCCATCAAAGGGTGTATTAGGCATTTTGACGTTAATAGAAACCGTTTGTTCACTTTTCGGTTTTAAACGAACTGAGCTAGGGTATTGAACATAGTCTTTTATATCAAACGCTAAACTTTGATCTTTTTTTCCCTTATTTTCACCATACTCCACGATTACATTTGAATTGGTAATGGCACTATTGATGGAAATACCTACCTTTACTTCTTTATCTGTATCATTGCGTAAGTTCACTTTCAACTCAGTTTCTTCATTTGGTTCTAGTAATAAATCAAAGTAAGTTTTTTCTTTATCTACTTGTTTTTCTGATGGAATAGGCGTAACCGCAAAATTAAATTCACTGGCAAAACCATTGCTAGGTACTAACGCTAAAAGAATTAGTAGTATCGGAAAAAAAAGAAATCGTTGTTTTTTTCTGTTCAAATTATTTACTCCTTTTCTATATGTAGTGAATAGCAGGTAACCATGTTCCCCGCTATTCTTCTTTTAAAACTCGTTTAATTTCCTGGAGCGTCTGTCAACGTCCATGTTAATTTTGTGGCGTATTTTTCAGCGTATTTGGTTGTAGAACCTGGAACAGTTAACTCAATACTTTTAGCAGCTGTAGTTGCATCGGTTCCCCAATCAAATAAATAAGTTCCTGCACCGTTTCCTTTCGCTGCACTCATTACATCTGATTGACTACCATCTGAATTTAGCGTGATTGTGGCTGGGCCTGTTGGTTTGCCTGAATCTGAAGCAGTCACTACATTTCCGTTTTTAAACGTGATAGCTGCCCCAGTCAATTCTTTACCAGAAGTTGATTTAAATTGTCCTTCTTGTTTCACTTTTAATGACCAGCCAGCTTCGGTTCCACGGTTATCTGTTACTTGGACATAGTTAGGCCCTTCTTTGACTTCATCGGTTGCGCCTACCGTCTTGTATTTTTGGGTAGCAGCAAAATAAGTCTGATCCTTCGACGTGATTTTTTGAACACCGAAGTCTAGACTTGACGCATAATCAATTGACAACGGACCGTTTGTTCCTGGATTAGGACCTTCAGGATCTGTTGGGTCAATAGGATCAACTGGATTAGTTGGATCCGTTGGGTCAACCGGATTAGTTGGATCTTCACTTGGTGTAAATTCTACGATACCATTAGATGTATAACTACCGCCATCTTCTGCAAAGGCTTGAGAAGTCATGCCTAAGCTCCCTAAAATAAATGTGGATAAACATACTGTTGTTACTTTTTTCATTTTCTTTTCTCCATTCTTTTCTTTAATTTCCTGGTACGTCTTCTAACGCCCAAGATAAACGAGCTTTAAATGTTCCAACTCTTTGATAAGCTACAGGAACATTGATTTGAATTCCTTGTTGTTTTGATTCATCAAGTAATGCTGTTAAATCTGTTTCACCTTTCTGATTACTTTCTAAAAGCGTAATTGCCTCATTTGTAATCTGAGAGCTTCCAGCAGTTGAAACGAAAGAAAAAACATCTGGCATTACAATTGAATCATTTGTTAACGGTTGCGTTTGCTTTAGTTGCAAGCGCCAATTATTTGCGTTACGTTCATCCACGACTTTGAGTCCTTCGGTGGGATGCCCAAGTTTAATTAGTGGTTGATTACGTATCTTTTCCGTACCAAAAGTAATCTGTTTTGGTGCCTCTTTAAAATATAGTTCCCCTAAACGATAGTAAAAATAAATATCTTTTGTTTCCTCTGTCATTGTTCCTTCCGCATTGCCTGAGTCTTTTGTAAAAACATAGCCAGAAATATCTAGGGGTTTTTCTTGATAGGGTGCACCAATTTTCCCTGTTACACTTTTAGGTGGAGCAATATCTTTACCTTCCGCGTCTTTATAAAAAACGGTTACTGTTTTTTCTGTTGGTTTAGGAATAGTAATCGTTACATTATTTGACTTTTGCAGTAAGGTTCCTTCTTCATAATAGTCAAAGTTCATAGTTAAAACTTTTTCGGGCGTATTATCTTGAAGGGTTGTTTTTAATTCAATCATCATGTCCTTCTTTAAAACTAGGTAGTCATTTAAAGCAACTGTTAAGTGATTCCCTGTTTGTGTCAGATCTTTGGCTGCTACCTTTTTACCATCAATCGTTAATGAATTTTCTTCATATGCTAATTCATCAGGTAAGTCAATGCTTACTTGCGGTTGACGATCTTCGATAAAGTCATTGTCAATATTCAATGTATTCCGTAGTATCACCTGATCATTTTTCACTGCTTCAACAGCTGAGCTAAACTCCTGACCGTTCACGCTAAGGGCTGCTTGTGACGTAACGTTGGTAGGAATTTGTGTCATTGCTAAAGCATTCTCTTGGTATTTGCCACCTGTGGAAGATGTAAAGCCCCAATAAACCGTTGTTGCGCCAAATTGTGCATTTAAATCTGAAACTACATACGTATTCGTGCCCACACCTTCTAAATCATATGTTAATGCTTTGGCTGCGGCATTCCAATGAACAGTCAACATGCGCCAGGTTCCATTAGATAGATAGGTTGGCGCAACGGTGACGCCTGAATGCTCCCCTGTATAGCTGTTGTTATTAGCTTTCGGAGTGACAAAAGCTAAATGCCCATTTCCCTTATCTTGTGAAATTTCTCGGTCCATTCGGTTGGAACTACCAGTATTTTTATAGGTATCAAACTCAATCGATAAGGCATTTCTAACATAAGGTTGACCAGCTTTCGTGGAGTATGCACCGATTCCCATCCCAGGTGAACCAATGACTTCTTGAGGCGTTGTGGACATTCTAGGATCATTCGTTAAGGTAAAGGTCATACCATCACCAGCATTTGCATACTCGTTTCCTAAATACAAATAACTTTTAAAGGTAAAATCCGACAATAAACTGATTGGTTTTTTTGACCAAATAGCGCCTTTTTGTGATTTAACAGCTGGGTTTAGTTGTAATAACTTCCCACCTTCTAAAATACTTGTTGCATTTCCAATTGGCTCTTGAAACACCTTGTCGATTGGAATGATATTAGGATCATCCGGCAATGAAGTAGCGTATGGCGCAGCCAACATGCGCGGCTGTGGTTCAACTATCGCCGATTCCGTTGCACTGTTATCGTCATCCTTTTGTTGTTCGCTAGGTTCTAAAGTAGCCGTTGATTGGTCTGTTTCTGCTGGATGATTATCGGTTGTTGTTGTCGTTTCTAGGGAAGGTTCTTGCTCTAATGTTTCCGAGTGAGAAGGAGCGCTAGTTGCCTGATCATTGGCCGATTCCTCCACTATTTCCCGATTGACTTCGTTGATATTTGTCGAAGGATTACTAATCGCTTCGCTAGTAATAGGCGCAAGGAGTAGTAAGAATAAACTACTTGCCAAAAAGACTAGGCTTTGTTTGTTTCGCATCTCTCTTCACCTCTACTTTTTAAATTCCTGGTACATCCGTCAACGTCCACAATAATTTTGTTTGATATTTCACGGCATCTTTAGGGGTTGACCCTGGTACTGATAGCGCAACATCTTTTGTAACATTAACATTGTGTACCGTATTGGTTTCATCGCGTTCTGCAACCACTTCTACTTTGCCCCAATAAGTAGCCCAAGTTCCTGCACCGGTTCCTTGCTTCGCAGCTGCCACTAGCGATGCGGTCCCTGGAACAAGGGCAATCTTATTTGTTGCCTCTGGTTTCACAACATTTTGCGCATTACTATTAACAGTCGGGTTAGCTAAAGAAATTTGCGCACCTGTCAACTGACTATTTAAAGTCGCCTTTGTTGCTTTAAATTGCTCCTTTTGCGTAACCGTTAAAGACCAACCACTATTGGTTCCTCTATTATCAGAAATTTGCACAAAATTTGGTGTTTCTTTTTGATTTTCTTGATATTGCTGTGCTCTTGCAAAATATACTTGGTCTTTATTCGAAATACGATTTTTCCCAAAGTCAAAACTTGAAGCATAATCAATAGACAGTGGTCCTTGGGTACCAGGATTGGGACCTTCTGGGTCTGTTGGATCAATTGGTTTGACTGGCTTTTCTGGATCGGGATTTTCTGGATCAACCGGCTCTGTCGGATCTACGTTCGGAATAAATTCTACTAAACCATTCGAACGATACTCTTTTGGCTCCTCTGCCTTCGCTTGTAAGGACCAACCAGCAACTGCAAATGTACTGCATAGAACGATTCCTGTGAATTGTTTTTTCATTGCTTTTCTCCTTTATTTAATTATTAACGGGAGTATCTTCTAATGCCCAAACTAACTTCGTTGAATATTGTTGTGCAAGCTTTACAGATTTTCCGGGAACGAATAATTGGACAGCTTCTTTATTTGTTGCTTCATTTGAACCAAAGCGATAAACCCAAGTCCCAACACCTGTTTCTTTTTTAGCGTTCATCGCTAGATTATTATTTACACCAGGTGTTAAGGAAATAGTACTACTGACTTCAGTAGGTTTATATTTTTCATCCACCATTGAGGCAGCTTCTGCCTTTGTAAACGTTAATTGAGCGCCGACTAGTTCCTCTCCAGTAGCTGTTTTAAATTGTTCAGGTTGGGAAAGCGTTAGTTTCCATCCTGCTAACGTTCCTCTTTTATCAGTTACTTGTACATAGGTTGGTTTTTTTGAACCATCTTTCATTTCATCTGGCGCAGCATAATACGTTTGATCTGCCGTAGAAATCTTTTGTGTACCAAATTTAAATTTTGACCCATAATCAATTGATAAGGCACCACCCGTTCCTGGCCCTGGAGGATCAATTGGGTCTACTGGATCAGTAGGATCGGGATTTTCTGGATCAACTGGCGGTGTGATTTCGTTATCGCCTGCTTCAAAAGTAATTGTGCCTTCCGTATTGTATTCTTTCGGAAAAGTTTCTGCTGCTGATGCGTTTATTGCTTGAAACCCTACGCCTAAAAGTATGGTTGCCGATGTAAGTAAAACAGTTTTTTTCATTAAATAAGCTCCTTCTCTCGTTTCATTTTATTAATTAAATAAATGACTCCCCCCAACAAATTAACTCCTATCAAGGAATACAGCGGATTTTCAGACTCGCCTGTTTTAGGTAAAACTGCTTGTCCAGAAGCAGTTAAATTGTTTCTTCCCTGTTCTTCTGATTGTTGGGTATCCGCTATGTCATTTGACTCTTTTTCATTCTCATAAACGTAGGTGCCATAGAAGCTTGCTTGACCATTTGATTCATAATTATTTTCTTCAGCCATAACGCTTTTTGTTTGCAACCCAATGATCAATAGCCCTAAACATACCAAACTAAACCTTTTTATGATTTTCATCTGAATTCCTCCTTCCCCATTTTCAACATTGACTGGCCCAGCCAATAAACATTATATAAAAGAAATATTTATTAGATTTTTTTATTTTTTTCAGACGCTTTTAAAAAATAAAATGGTTTCAGCTAAGAAAGCTTTAAAATCAACACTTTTAAAGACAAAAAAATAAACAAAAAAACTTCAAAAAATAATTTTCGAAGTTTTTTTGTTTATTTTTTTATTATTTTTATACTTCAACCGCTTCTAACAAAGCTAAACGTTCAGCAACTTCTGCTTCTGTTAAATTATATTTTTTTACATAACGGTTGGCAGGATGCTGGCTACATTCTAATGAGCAGCCGCCTAAATGTTTATGTTCATTTTCTTCTGAAGTTAAGATTTGACGATTACATTCTGGGTTTGCACAGTTAATGTAGCGTTCGCAAGGTGTCCCATCAAACCAGTCTTTCCCAATAACTTTTTTATCAACATGATTAATTTCGACACTGATTCGGTCATCAAAGACATACATTTTGCCGTCCCAAAGTTCGCCACGTGTTTCTGGATTTTTTCCATAGTTGGCGATACCACCATGCAATTGAGCAACATCTTCAAATCCTTCTTTTAATAACCAGCCAGAAAATTTTTCACAGCGAATCCCGCCAGTACAATAGGTAACAATTTTTTTATCCATAAATTGTTCTTTGTTCTCGCGAATCCATTGTGGTAACTCACGGAAGCTACGGATATCTGGGCGCACGGCACCACGGAAATGACCTAAATCATATTCATAATCGTTACGAGCATCGATTACAACAGTGTCTTCGTCTAGTAAGGCTTCTTTAAATTCTGCAGGTTCCAAATATTTCCCCGTCGTTTCTAATGGATCAACGTCTTCTTCTAAGTTCAACGCCACTAATTCAGAACGTGGGCGAACAAACATTTTGCGGAACGCCATTTCTTCTGCTGGATCAATTTTAAAGAATGTATCCTTAAAGCGCTCATCTGCTTGCATTGCTTCCATGTACTTTTCTGTTTCTTCGACAGTACCAGATAACGTTCCGTTAATCCCTTCTGTCGCTACTAAAATACGGCCTTTTAAATTTAATGATTTGCAAAAAGCTAGATGCTCTTTCGCAAAAGCTTCTGGATCTTCAATTGTTGTATATTTGTAATAAAGTAATACTTGGTATTTCATCTTGTTTTCCCCTTTTGTATAAAGTCATTCTATCCCATTATACGGTGAATAAAAAAGGGAAAGCGATTATTTTGCTTGTGTATTTACACACAATAAAAAAGTAGCTCGTTGTTGCGTAATAATTATTACGCAACAACGAGCTACTTTTTTATACTACTCCTTTTCAGAAGTCGCGGCGAGTTGTTCTTGCAATTCACCTAAAAGTTCAATTTGAATATTTTGGATTTTTACCAAATTTTCTAGTTGATTATTGATAATATAATCCATTTTCTCATGTAATAAATTAATTTCTACTTCTGCTTTTAAGTTAATTTTATAATCATTATTCGCTTGTTCTCTATCACGGGCTTCTTGTCTGTTTTGACTCATCATAATAATCGGTGCTTGGATAGCTGCTAAACAAGATAAGGCGAGATTTAGCAAAATATAAGGATATTTGTCAAATGGTTGTCCCAATAAAGTGGTAGAGTTAATCACGATCCAAGCAATCAACACGAAGCAAAAGAAGCCAATAAACACCCAGCTACCGCCAAATTTAGCAATGGTATCCGCTGCTCGTTGGCCAAAGGTTAATTTCTTTTCCATCTTTTCATTCATATTATTGGAAATCAGCTTATCTTCTTTGATATGTTGAACCACCAATTCATTCAGTTGTTGGATTTTTTCAGAATCATTTGCGACCAATTGTTTCATGTAATCCAAACGATAATTAAGTAACTCCGCCAATGTAATCATCGATTCAGCTGTCAATTGTGGATTGTTTTGGAGAATAAAAGCTTGCGTTTCCTGTTCTATATCTTGAAGATAAATGTTTTTTTTCGTTGATTCACCAATAACAACTTGTTTATTTTTTGATCGCTTCATCTTCGTCACTCCCTTTGATTGTTTTTCCCTTTATTTTAATATAAAGTCTCTCAGAAGAAACCTAAAAAGGCTTTGGGAGTGATCGTTGTTGCTTCTGCTTTAAAATTTAACAGTTAAATTGGTTACATCATGGAACAACGAACCAATTAATTCTTTGTATTTCGCTGGATTCACACAATTAGTTAGCAATATGACCCCGGTTTTCATATCTTTTGAAAATAAAACCAGGGCTTGTTGACCCGCTTCAACGCCGTGTAAGCGTAAATAATTATCATGAACATAGATGCCGCCATGATAAGAACTTTGCTGAGAAGACGTCCATAATTTTTGCAAAAGTGCGGTGGAAACTAAGTGTCCACTCATTAATTGATGTAAGTACCAATACAAATCACCTGTCGTCATATCCACATTCCCAGTCCCAAATTCATGGGCAAAACTAGCTGCGGGAATTGAGAGCACTTGATTATACGAATTGTCTTCTGTCCATTTATAACTTGTTGAATTATTGGGTTGTTCCAATAAGGTTTCATAGAAGCCAAAATTCTTTAAACCAGCCGTTTTGTGATAAAGATTATTAAATAATTCTTGATAGGTACGTTGATACATTTTCTCTAACATTCCTGCTAAAAGGACAAAATTTACTGGGGAATAATTGTATTTTCCTTTATTGACTTGAATGGTATTTTGTTTAACAAATTGAATAATTTCTTCATCGGTAACGATATTATTAGGCATTGCTGATAACTTTAAACCGCTTGTCATATTCAACATATCGCTAATCGTAATGTCCTCAGCACCTTGTACTTGCGGATAAAACGTAGCGAGTTTTGTATCTAATGTAAGTTTACCTTCTTCAATCGCTTTTAAGATCAAGGTTGTGGTAAAAGATTTTTGAATTGAGCCAATCTGAAACCTTGTGTTTGGCGTATTGGCTTGTTGCTTTTCAAAATTGGCAAAGCCATATCCTTTATTTACTAAAACCTGATCATCTTTAATGATCAAAGCCGAACCAATATAATTTGTTTCTTGAATTTTTTGATCAAGTTCGCCACTATCTGGTGCAACTATTTCTTTCGTTAAATTCGCATAATTATCACTTCGGCGATCTTCTTCCAAGACCACTTTCGATTCTTGACTAACTTGTGAATCTCTAGTGAAAAAGAACGTTTTTATTAAATAACCACTACCACCAATCACCACCAACAAACATACTATAAAAAGCCAATTCACTCCTCCATGTCTTTTCTTTGCATGTCGTTTACGCATACCGCTTACCTCCGCCTATTCTATTAACAGCATTATCATACGCTATATTTTCATGAAAATTACAGATTTTAGTAAAATTTATAAAACTTTCAACTTTTATAAAAAACAGCTTGGCACCAGAATCTAGATTGATTCTGGTGCCAAGCTGTTTTTTATTTACTTTCTTGCCCCATCACAGCAAAGTAATTATCATCGTTATCTGCAAAATTAAAAACTAAGCCTGTTGGCAATTGAACCATTTCACCAACAGTAACCCCAGCCTCTTGCATTTTTTTATAGAGACCAATGATATCATCGCTAGCAAACATTAGAGAAGGGGTATTCCCCGCCACTTCTGGTGAATGCTTTTGAATAAAGGCCAAATCATATAAAACAATAATCGCTTCTGCTGATTCACTTGGTGCAATTTCTACCACCAATGTGCCGTCAACTTCCTCTCTTTCCTTTTCAACAAAGCCAAACGTTTGCCAAAATTGACTAGATTCCTCAACATTATTCACATATAACATAATCTTTACTTGGTTTGAAAACATTCCTTCACGTCCTTTTGAATTTAGTTAACAACTTATTATATACGTTCTTTTAAATAATTACTGCACTTTCGCTTAAAATCCAAAAAAAGTGTTTGAGCAAGACATTGCTCAAACACTTTTCGTTTTATTGATTTAGATATTTGCATCTAAGACAACGTCGCGATCATTTAAGACATCACGATCTAACTCATGAATACGAGCACTTGTTAACACACCTGCAACCATACTATCGTTAACGTTAACAGCTGTCCGCGCCATGTCAATAAGTGGTTCAACCGAAATTACCAAACCAACAATTGCAACTGGCAAGTTCATTGCGCCTAAAACGATTAGAGAAGCAAAGGTTGCTCCGCCGCCGACACCGGCTACGCCAAATGAACTGATTGTGACAACTGCTACTAACATTAAAATAAATTGTAAACTAAAGACATCAATTCCAACAGTTGGTGCAACGATGGTTGCTAACATAGCTGGATAAACGCCGGCACAACCATTTTGTCCAATAGATAAACCGAAACTACCAGCAAAGTTTGCTGTGGCATCATCGACACCTAGTGCTTTGGTTTGTGTTTCAATATTTAATGGTAAAGCTCCTGCACTTGAACGAGAAGTAAAAGCAAAGCTCAAGACTGGAAAAACTTTTTTTAGATACGTAACTGGATTGACTTTTAAAGTAATTAAAATCAACATATGAATGGCAAAAACAATAATTAAGGCCACATACGATGCCAACACAAATTTACCTAAGTTAATAATCGCAACAAAATCACTTGTTGCTACAACATTAATCATTAACGCTAACACGCCATAAGGGGTTAAGCGTAAAACTAAGGTAACAATTCGCATGGTAATTTTATATAAACTATCAATTAAATTTGCAAAAAATTCAGCTTCTTTTGGCGCTTTACGACGAACGCCTAAATAAGCGACACCAACAAACGCAGCAAAGATTACCACCCCAATGGTACTCATTGGTCGTGTTCCCGCAAAGTCAGCAAAGACATTTTTAGGAATAAATGAAACGATTTGTTGGGGAATTGTCAAATCTTGAATCGCATCTTGACGCGTCGCTAACTCGGCAATTCTTGACGTTTCTGCAGCACCTTGCGTGAATTTTGCCCCTTGAAGGCCAAACGCTAAGGTTGTTCCAATCCCCACCAAGGCAGCTACTGCTGTTGTTCCTAGTAAGGTGGCTAACACATTAAAGCTAATTTTTCCTAATTTATTGGATTCTTTCATTTTTGTAAATGCACCTACGATAGATACAAATACTAACGGAATTACGAGCATTTGTAGAAACGCTACATAACCATTACCTACAATTCCGATCCATTCCATTGATTGCGTAGTAATTTTACTGTCTGTACCAAAAGCAAATTGAATAATTGCACCTAAAACAATCCCCACGCCCAATGCTGAAAAGACACGTGTTGAGAATTTTAAATGTTTCTTTTGCATTTGGTAGAAACCGAATAACACAGCAATAAATGCAAGGATCACTAATACAGTGATGAATGTTGTCATTTTAGTTCCTCCCTATGTTTTTAATGACAAGTACATCAAAGGAAGTAAAGGTTCCCGGTACTCACTCTCCAGTAAATACCCTGAAAACAGCAGACTGTTTCCAGTGATAGTTCTATTGTACCTTATTTTATAGCAAATAGTGGGATAATTTGCTTACTTTTTGATAGAAAATAACCGTTGCGATAGTTTAAAACTATCACCAAGCGTTGTTTTACTAGTCACTGTAAAAATAATTTGTTTTTTGTCCTCTTTCTTTTAAGCTGACGTGGTATACTTAGTTCTAGGAGGTGTAAGCGTATGCAAAAAATTTGTTGGATCCTTTCTGTCAACCGTGATGGAGCGACGTTATTCGTGGGAAGCCCTGCAAATGCGGGTCCTTGGCTCTTTTCAAATAAAGAGCAGCAAAACATCAAAGCCTTTTTTCAACCAACCTATGAAATTGACTTTATCAGTTATGATGTTCTTTCAGAGGAAGTACCAGAAGCTGCGTTCATTTTGTACAATGAAATGCTCGCTCCCTATCTTCCCGAAAAAATAACCAAAGTTGGTCAGCCGATTGCTTATGTAGATATCGCTACAAAAAATTATGAACAGTTTAAAAAAGCTTTGGTTGCTAAATCTTCACAAGAATAAAAACAGCGTTTGTAACGGAATCCGTTACAAACGCTGTTTTTAAAGGTTAAGCTTCTTCTGATTGTTGAAAATTCAATTGAACACCTGGACGATCCAGAGCAATTTCAGTTACTTCATAAGATAAACGTTCGACGATGCTAAATAAAGGACGCACAAGTTCATCGACTTCTTCTTGCGAAATATCTTCTTGTTTTTCAATTTTACGATCAATAATGTGATTAATTTGACTAATCGCCCCTGATAAAACAAATTCGTCAAAGACAATTCGAAATTCTAAGCGAGCAACAAGTGCTGAGCTATTTTCTGGATAATTTTCTTCTTCTACTTCAATTGGTGAAAAACTGACACGTAAATCTGTCTCTACTTCTGAATCAGGTACTCGCATATCATAGTGATACGCTTCAACAATTTCTTGTTGGCGTTTAATTTCCATTGTTTTTTCTCTCCTTTTTTAACAAGATATTCCCCTTTTAGAATATCCAATGGTTTCTTTTCTCAAGTATACCACAAGTCCAAAAGTTGCCTAGACCAAAAAACACAGAAGATCAGACTTTTTTGATAAATTGATTTTGGCATTTTGAACAAGTGACTTTGATTGTTCCTCGTCCTTTCGGCGCACGTAATGACTGCTGACATTTTGGACATTTAAAATAACGATATCCTTTCTGAGTCATGTGTCGCTTGCGAAAAGCATGAACCTTTTGCATTAGGCGTTGTTTTCGAAGAATAAACCGTTGATTTTCATTCAATCGCGGGTGAATATGTTTTGAAAAAAAGCGATAATACACGTAGGCGACTGTGATTAAAATCAATAATCGAACCCAAAGATAGCCAGTAAAAATATTGATGAGCGCCAGCACGACACTTGTTAGCAACAGCGTTCGATTCAATTCATCGAACCGGGCATAACGTCCTTGTAAAAATCGTTGCGCTTTTTTGCGCCAACGTAGAATGCGTTCAAACCAAATTTGGCTCATTTATCTTCCTTCTTTCGAGCATTATTTTTTGAATAAATGATTGATTTACAGAAACTTTCAATCAAAATTTACACTTACTAAGTCCAAATTTTGAACAACTGTCGGTTATTTTCGATGGTATACTTCTAGAGAAGTCAGGTCAACCGATGAATGACTTCGTTGATAATAGCTACCGCTATTTTATACAAACTTAAACTGTCGATAGATAGATTATCCGATTTTAACTTAGGGGAAGGTTAAAATCCGATTCTATAATTTAGCACTACACTCCTTTATTTAGTAGCAACTTTAGCCTATCTATCCACATTTTAAGTCAAAAAGAAGCAAGTCCGGACTTGCTTCTTTTTATTTATCTTTCTAATTCTTCAATTTTCTTCTCAATTAATGCCAAGACATATTGACACGCTTCAGGATCTTCGACAAAATCATATTTATCGCCATCAATTTGAATTTTAGGACTTTCATCATAGTCTTCGTACCATTGATCATAACGCTCGTTCAACATTTGATAGTAATCATACAACGTTGGATCTGTCTCAATTTGTTCATAAGGACGGCCACGTTTTTTGATGCGTTCTAACATTTTGGGAAATGAAATACGAATGTGAACTAACAAATCAGGTCTTTTTTTATGCGCAGCATAAGGCAATTCTTGGAGCATGTTTTGTAATAAGTCATCGTACACTTTGACCTCTGTTTCGTTGGCACGACCTAAATCTGCATTTAAATGAAAAAGTAATGAATCTTCATAAATCGAGCGATCCAATACATTATTTTCATGCGTTAATGCTTGTTTAATACTATCAAAACGTTTATTTAAAAAATAAATTTGTAATAAAAATGCGTACTTTTCCGGTTCCGCATAAAATAAAGGTAATACCTCATTATCATCAACTGATTCGTAAAAGGCTTCTGAACCTAAACGGTTTGCAATTAAAGCTGTTAAACTAGATTTACCAGCGCCAATCGTACCTGCTAAAACAATCACTGCCATCGAACTCCCTACCTATTTTTTTCCATTTTATTTTTTATCTTCAACCAATTAAACATACCAAAAATTGAGTTAAAAGTATACATACAATACATAACAAATATCGCATAATCACCACCAGCGTGCGTCCCTGCTCGGAACCATAACAAAATTGAAAAAATATTTCCTAGTAGCCAAAACACGAATTGCGATTGATAACGTTTAATCATCAATAACATCCCTGTCGCTGAAACACTGAACGTGATTGCATCTAATGTTTGTTGCGCATCATTTACAAAACCTAACAAAATATATGCAGCTACGCCAATGAGCAGCCACGTGAAAAAGGCATACAACCACTGAATACCTTTTAAAACTTTTACGTCGGTTACTTGACCCGAGCCATCCTCGCTAGCCCGAAGCCAAGCATAAAGCCCTGTAATGTCCATAATAATATAGAAGCTTTGTAAAAGAACTTCGGCATATACCCGTGTCACTAACCCAAAATAGCCAATAATCACTGCACTGATTAACCCAAAAATGTAATTGCTGACTTTTCCTTGGGCAATTAAATTCACACAAATGATGCCGGCTAAACCACCTACTAACGTAATCCAATTCGATGGATTGATAGCAAATGCAATCAACTGTACCCCCACCATCAAAGCTAAAAACAAGTAACTTCTCGTTTCCCAACCTTTAAAATCATTCACCAAAAAATTCTTATTCACAACAAATTTCCGACCTTCCTAAAACCAAACTTTTATCTGTTGACGTCTCAATAAGAGTACTCCGTTTTAAAAAACAAGTCAATCAGATTTCGGAATAAAAAGAAGATTTTAATACTATATATTGATTAGTAAAATAATAAAATACTACATATAGTTATTTCGCAAGCTTTCTGATATCCTTTATTGCCACAATATTTTCTTCATCTTGCTTTAATCTTCTATGTATTCATGGATTTGTTTCCATCTAATGATTCCTGCGGCAGAACCCTTTACGACGGTAGCGCTCCAAATTAATGTTGCGAAAGCGGAAGCAACCACACATATTCATGCTTCAAACACAGCCATCGTTCACTCTTTTTATTGAAATGCTTAAAAATTGATGGCCTTATTTCTCGAATCTGGCCACTTATTAACTTATTACATGAAAACATTCGCCTAAAAAAGCAAAAAAAAAACGACTAACCTAAATAATCGACCTACAAACAATTCCTTTCATTTGTAGGTCGATTATCTTTATTAGGTTTGATACGGATGTTTCGCCATTCCTAGTTTCCCTTTACTGCTCATCACTACTTATTTTTTTACTGTTTGCCAATAGCTCGTTGTCTGAAAGCACTATCCGTCCTTTGGTACTTTGTTCAAAGCTGTAAGCTTGCTCAAATAACGTTTGCTCTTTATTGGCAGTTTGTGTAAAAGTCAGCCCATAAGGTTGTCCTTCACTGTTTTTCGCCAAAGGAACAGTCAATTCAGGATATTCTGCCACAGCACTTAAACCCGTACCTTCAGAATCAATAAAGGCATATCCGTCTAATTGTTGTTTTTTTAGCAACGCATCAAACGTTTGCTGTGCTTTTTTAATGGTTGTTTGAATGATTTCTTTATCTAGTTGTTTCTTTTTAACATCTGCTTCTAATAAATCTTGCCCATACTTGGCACGAACCTTTTTATCTTGTTGATTATACGCAATTAGTTCCTCCAGTGTTTTAAATGGTAAGTCATACCGTTTCGCAAATTCTTCCAATGCAAACTTAAATTCATTGGAAATAACTTTCCCGCCATCAATCCCTTCCATGTCTGGTGTTACCGGAATCACTTCTGCTCCAGCTTTTTGGAGGGCCTTTTTAGCAGCCGTAAATTCTTCTTCAGCACTTGGCATTTCTAGCAACCCAATGCGTTGACCTTGTAAGTTATTTTTAGTAAATTTCGTTGAATCAATCCTCGGAACCGTGTCTTTCTTAAACGCATTATAGCCTTGCGCAGCATCAACGACACTTCGGGCAATCGGGCCAACTGTATCTAATGACGGTGCCAATGGCAAAACACCTTCGCCACTTACTGAACTGTGGGTCGGTTTAAAACCAACCACTGATTGATGAGAAGCGGGGGAAACAATCGATCCCATCGTCTCAGTGCCTAAAGAGAAGGCGCCGATATTCATCGTCACACTGGCCGCACTCCCAGAACTTGAACCTGAAGGTGTTATTTTGAGTGGCCCATAAGGATTAAGTGTTTGTCCATGTTTGGAACTATAGCCACTTGGTGCTTTCATTGACATATAATTCGCTAGTTCAGATAAGTTTACTTTTCCTAAAATCAAAGCTTGCGCCTCTGTTAACTTCTTAACTACTTCCGCATCTTCCTTAGGCTTGAACGTACGTAAGGCATAAGCTCCTGCACTTGAAATCATGTTGGTCGTATTTATATTTTCTTTCAAAGTCACAGGAATACCATACAAAGGCTTCTTCGGTGTTTGAGAGGTTTGCTGGTCAAATGCCTTTGCTTCCTTAATTGCTTGCGGATTGATTTCAGAGATGCTGTTCATACCATTATCTATTTGATCGAACTGTAAAATACGGTCCAAATAAAACGCCGTAAGTTCTTCATAGGTCAATGTTCCGTTGGCAATCGCTTGCTGTAATTCAGTGATATTTTTTTCAATAATCAACGGTGCTTTGGTACGAGCTTTTTGTACATCTGTTTCTTTTAATTGGTCTTCAATCGTTTTAACGATTCTCTCTTGATTGTACATTGCTGGGGTTTCTGCCTCAGGAGTGAACTTTTTGAGTATAAACCAATACGCTGCAGCGCCTATTATGACTAACAAAACAGCAATTATTCCGATTACTTTAAAAAATTTAGACATTTTTATCCTCCTATACCATTTAAAGATTATCTTACTATGTTTATTTTTGCATGACAAC
Source organism: Enterococcus sp. DIV0167 (assembly GCF_050541555.1). Lineage (NCBI taxonomy): Bacteria > Bacillati > Bacillota > Bacilli > Lactobacillales > Enterococcaceae > Enterococcus > Enterococcus sp. DIV0167. The sequence continues at coordinate 485,051 of NZ_CP172933.1, read as the reverse complement.
TAACAGTTTTGTTCGTTAAAAAGACAAAATAGAGAGTAGGACATCCGTCAAAACGACCGATGTCCTACTCTCTAACGATTAAGTTAGTCCGCTAAATGCGTATGTTTTAGTCTTTTGTGAAAGTTAAATACTGAGAATTTATTGTGTAATTCGTGTACCACTTTCTCCTTTGATTGCTTCCGAAGCTAATTCTAAAAGCCCGATAATCGCCTGGCGGTTTGGTTTACTTTCTGCAAAACTGATGGCCGCTTCCACCTTAGGTAACATACTACCTGGCGCAAATTGATTTTCTTCTATATATTGTTGCATTGCCGTAACCGTAACATCGGTCAAAGCTTGTTGATTTGCTTGACCAAAGTTAACAAAAACATGTTCCACTGCAGTTAATACCACAAAAACATCTGCTTCAATGAGTTCAGCCATTTTTGCTGCCGCAAAGTCTTTATCAATGACTGCATCTACACCATGATAGACTGGACCATCATAGGCAATAGGAACCCCGCCACCACCACAAGCAATTACGATTTGTCCTGCATCAACAAGTGTTCGCAAGCTAACTTTTTCGTAAATATCAACTGGTTTTGGCGAAGGAACTACCCGTCGCCAGCCTCGACCCGCATCTTCTTGATAGACGTTCCCAGTTTTCGCCATCAACTGCTTGGCTGTTTCTTCGTCATAATAACCACCAATTGGTTTTGTTGGTTTTGTAAACGCTGGGTCTTTTGGATCCACCACGACTTGTGTAATTAACGTAACAACTGGTTGTTCCCCTAAATTTCTGGCTACTAGTTCTTCATCAATTGCTTGTTGTAAATGATAGCCAATATAGCCTTGGCTCATTGCTGTGCATTCAGGAAACGGCACGACATCTTCTGGAGATTGACTCGTTTCCTCAAAAGCTAAGCGAATTTTGCCAACTTGTGGCCCGTTGCCATGAGCAATCACCACTTGATGGCCTTGTTCAATTAAATCAACAATGGATTTTGCAGCGGTTTGTGCTTTTACCAATTGTTCTTTCGAAGAATTTCCTAACGCATTTCCACCTAATGCAATCACTATTTTTGACATCTGTTTCCCTCCTAGCGCTTTGGTTCTTGTTGTGTGATACAGTGAATATTGCCGCCCCCATAAACAACTTCTACCGTATTAACGCCGACAATTTTTTTATCTGGGAACATCGTTTGAACTTGCTCTAAAGCCAAACGATCATTTTCATCACCATACTGTGGCACAATCACGCCATCATTTGTAATTAAAAAGTTCATATAGGATGCGATACAAATATCGCCGTCTTCTCGTGGCATGGTTCCTTCCACGAAATCAATTTTGAAGGAGCCTTGAATGGTTACATTTTTGACAGGACAGCATAATTTGTGGACTTTTAATTGGCGTCCTTTAGCATCAGTCATTTTAAGCAAACGTTGATACGCATCTTGTGCCGCTTCATAAAATGGGCTATTTTGATTTTCGGTGTAAATACAAGCCACTTCACCAGGTGCAATAAAACAAGCTACATCATCCACGTGACCATTGGTTTCTTCTGGGTCAATTCCATCACCTAGCCAAAGAACTTTTTCAACATTTAAATAGTCGCATAATTTTTGTTCGATTGCTTCTTTTGAAAGTTGTGGATTTCGACCTTCACTTAATAAGCACATTTCTGTAGTCAAGACTGTTCCTTGTCCATCTACGTGGAATGAACCGCCTTCTAAAACAAAATCATCTGTACGATAAGAATCTACATGCTCAATTTCACAAATTTTTTGTGCAACCAAATCGTCTTGATCCCAAGGGAAATATAATCCATCTACTAATCCCCCCCAAGCATTGAATGTCCAATCCACACCACGGATTTCTCCATGGTCGTTAATGACAAATGATGGTCCACAATCACGGACCCAGGCATCATTGTTTGACATTTCGTAAACCGTAATTTCTGGCGGCAATTGGCGACGGCAATTTTGAAATTGTTGTTGAGAAACCACCACATTCATCGGTGTAAACTGACTAATTGCTTTGGCCACATTAGTAAAAGCTTCTTGGACAGGTTTACCACCATCACGCCAATTATCCGGTCTTTCTGGCCAAATCATCCAAACTTTCTCTTGTGGTTCAAATTCTCCTGGCATTCTAAAGCCATCTTGTTTAGGGGTACTTCCTACAATTCGTTTAGCCATTTTCTTTCGTTCCCTTCTTAATTTTTTTCACGTAAATAATTACTTCACCAAACAGAATAAAAATGATTGCCCCAATTGTGATTGGTAATTTTTCATTTAATGCTGCGGGACTAAAATCTAAAGGTACTGCTGTGAAAATCAGTGAAATAATAATCATAATCATTGGTAAAACCACTAAAACTTTTAAAAATCCTGGTTTTCCGTTAACTTTAAACGGACGTGGTGTATCGGGATCAATTTTTCTAAGCTTATAAAAAGCTGGGAAAACTGGGATATACGATAACAAGAATAGGACGACATTCAAGGAGAAAAAGGCCCAGAATAAATCTTGATTAGGTAAAATTGGTGCTAATACAATGACCACCGATGCCACAATGCCATTCATCAAAGCAGCCCCAATTGGCATGTCATTTTTCTTACTACGTTTTTCAAAAAATTTAGGCATGTCATCATTTTCAGCAGCATAACAAGCTGTATTATTGACTCCTAATGACCAAGAAATCATGTTGCCGAACAACGTAAGAAGGAATAGGAAAGCCATCAACATAATGAACCAACCTTCTGTCGAGCCTGTCAATAGTTTAAAGCTATCCATCATACCACTGCCGGTACTAATTTGATCGGTGGGAATCGCTACCCCAATTCCAAAGGCTGAAAAAATATAAATGGCCGCAATGACTAACCCCGCTGCTACAATAGCTTGTGGAATTTGCTTCTTAGGATTTTCCATATCATCTGCAAACGTACAGATGACTTCAAACCCTAACAAATTAAAAATGATTACAGAAATAAAAGATAAACTCCTTAAGTCAAACGTTGGCAGCATTGATTTCAAGGTAAATTCATTGGCAACACCTTTCGTCAAGGCTACATACAATCCTAGCCCACCAATTAAGACAGCTAAAACCATCTTGATTACGGCAGCTCCATTTAGAATCCAGATACTGTCGCTGACTGGATAAAAACTAATCCAAACCACAATCCAAGTAAAAATTAATTCAACAATAATCATCATCGGTGTTGAAAACTTAATACCTGTAATTGTCGTTAATAGTTCTGGCGTCATAACGGCTAATGAAGCTAGCCACAATGGATAATTAATCCAATAATACCAAGAAACTCTGGCACCCCAACGATGACCATATGCTTTGGTCACCCAATCATAGATGCCCCCTTCACCAATATAAGTTGTTCCTAATTCTGATGAAATTAACCCATATGGCAATAGGAATGCAATTAATAAGAAAATCCACCAAAAAAACTGAGAATTACCAATTGCAGCAACAGGCGCCGCTGCTTCAGCAACGAAAACCACACAGATGACTGATAAAATGGCACTCGTTAAACTAAATTTCTTTTTCCCCTCCATGAAGACTCTTCCTCTCTTTATAAACTGTCCACTGATTCATTTTTTCAATCAGTGGACAGTTGGCCGTTAAATGCTTTGAGTGTCTAAGAAAACTTCTAGTTCTTTTTTCGCTTCTGCTTGCTTGATTAAATCATAAGGATTTTTTGCTTCATAATCATTCATAAGATATACTAATAAGCCACGAATAGATGTTAAACGGTTTTCTGCTTCATCGAAACAAATAGAATTTTTACCGTCAATCACTTCATCAGTTACTTCTTCCCCACGTGTTGCTGGTAAACAGTGCATGAATTTACAATTGGCACCTGCCCGATCCATCATTTCTTGATTCACTTGATATTTTGGATAGAAAACCTTCATACGTTCTTCTTCAGATAATTCCGCTTCGTACAAGCCATACCAAACATCCGTGTACAAGAAATCAGCGCCTTCAACAGAACTTGCATCATCTGTGACCAAAAAGCTACCGCCTGAAACTTCACAATTTTTTGCTAATTTCGCTTGATGCTCTTCATTTAATTGGAAACCTTCTGGACCGAAGTGAACAAAATTCATGCCCATTTTTGTTGTGATTAATCCTAAAGAAAAACAAACTTGTGTCGCATCTCCGACAAAGACAACTTTACAATCTTCTAATTTTTTGCCTTCTGGTAAATGCTCAACCATGGTACACAAATCACCTAATTCTTGGGTTGGATGATTGTAATCAGACATACCGTTAATGACTGGGATGGTAGCACAATTAGCTAAATCAACAATACTATGGTGACGTTCCACACGAGCCATCAAAATATCTACTAAACGTGACAATACGCGGCTGGTATCTTCAATCGTTTCATGTCCCCCTAATTGAATTTGACCAGGTGCTAAATATTCGCCATGTCCACCTAATTGTTCCATTGCAGTTTCAAAAGATACTCGTGTTCGAGTTGAAGATTGTTGGAAAATCATTCCTAAAGATTTGTTTTTTAACAGTTGCGGATAATACCCATTTTTAATCGCTTCTTTAATTTTTAATGATAAATCGACTAAGTAATGCATTTCCTCTTTCGTATATGTTTCTGTTGTAACGTAATCTCTTTTCATGATGTGTTCCTCCTAAAGTTGTTTTTGTTTACACATTGACTTTACCAAGTTTAGCGAAGAGTTTACTATCCGCCAAAAGTTAGAAAACGCTTTCTTTTTTGGCGTGATTTTTCATTAAAAAAAGTTTATTTATGGTTATAAACCGTTGGTACACCAGGGGTTTATAAAAGTTTAGGCGGATTTCTCTCTAATTTCTGACCAATCATAGATTTGAAAATGGTATAATTATTTTGAAAAATCATTCACTTAAAATAAAAGATGAAAGGGGTTTCCAATCGTGACATTTGTTTTTATTTATAACATCTTGTTGATTATTTTATATTCGTTTACTTCAACCTTTACCTTAAATCTTTACTTGAAAAATAAACAACCGATTTTTTTATTGCTTCTCTTTTTAATGGTTATTTTTATTTGTGACAATGTGATTGTTTATATGACTGAGTTCATTAATTCGTTTGCAACCGAATATAATCAGATCTTTATGACCGCACCTTTTTTAAAGACCATCATTTTTATTTGTTGTAATTTTGCCTATCTGGCTATTATCAATACTATTAGTGGGCGTCCTTTTAAAAATTATCAATTTGTCTGGTTATTTTTAATTGGTTTATGGATGCTAGCTATTCCATTTTCACAAAATTCCGCCTTAAAAGTTTGGTTGTACTATTTACCCAATCAGTTATTTTTAATTTACCTTGGTTTCTATGCGCTCTATCAATTACGAACAGATCCTTTATCAGCCCTTGCGAAAAAATATCTTCGTTTTATTGGTTGGCTAAGCATTGGTTTCGGTGTGGCGATTCTTTTGGAAGATACCTTCGTTATTTTTAACATTGACCAATATTCTGATATTGTCTTTAAAATTAACAACCGAAACGTTTCTGAAGATATTTATACAATCATTCTCTCGATCGCCATTATCTACTTCTGTAATCGTGATTTTCCTCTGTCGGTTCTTGAAAAAGACGCTGCTAAATTGGAAGAAAATCAATCAGATGAACCCGTACTTTTGGCGCCTTTTTGTGATGCCTATCAATTAACGCAGCGAGAACGAGAAGTGCTTTCGTTACTTTTAGAGTGCAAAACAAATCAAGATATAGCCAACGAACTATTCCTATCAATCGGGACAGTAAAAACACATATCCACAATATTTTCGTTAAATTAGAAGTAAACAAAAGAGCAGAAGTTTTTGTCAGTTATCAACTTTTTTCTCAACAACAAACTGAACATTTAGCGAGATAATTAAAAAGGAAGTCTCCGTGATCGGTGGCTTCCTTTTTGATTAACTATTTTCTTGTACTTGTCGAACTCGCTTTTCAATTTCTTGAAAGTTAATAATTTTAGCTTGGCGATGAATTTCTTTTCCTTCATAGTATAAGATAATGGTCGGTGCAGAAAAAGCATTTAATTGTCCAATTATTTCTGGACTTTTATCAGCTTCTGCAATGTATGTAGGAAATTCATATTTTGTTGCAATTTTTTCGACAATCGGTTTATCAACTGTACAAACACTACAATTTTTTGCTGTCAAAAAGACGGCTTGTAGACGATTGTCTGTAATTTTTTCTTCTAATTCTTCTAATGTTGTTACATATTCCACTGAATAGCCCTCCTTGTCTTTTGTCTAAAATAACAGATTTACTAGCAAAATAACAACTTATTTGTTTGGCTAGGAATGCTTTAACAAAAAAGTTGTCGCCCATTTCATTAATGGGAGACAACTTTTTACTGATAACCGCTTATTTATTAAAAATTTTAGGCCCTTTGCGCATGTTTTTACGATCATTTTTGGGAGTTTCCATTTTTTTAGAACGGCCACCACCTTGTTTCTTTTTAATTAATTCTAACATTTTTTCTTTTTCATTCATTTAATCCACCGCCTTTGTTAATAACGTGACAGATTCAATGTGGGTCGTTTGTGGGAAATTATCCACCGGTTGAATTTCTTTTGCTTCATAGCCACCTTCTGTTAATAATGCAATGTCGCGAGCGAGTGTGGCTGGATTACAGCTGACATAAACAATTCGTTCAGGTTGCGTTTCAATTAATGTGTTTACTAATTGACCGTCTAACCCTTTCCGTGGTGGATCCACCACCACAACATCTGGTTGCAAGCCATTTTCAACTAATTTTGGCAATAATTCTTCCGCTAAACCAGCCGTGAAAGTGGCATTCTCAATGTTGTTTAATTTAGCATTATTTTCTGCATCTTTGACCGCTTCTTCAATTACTTCAATACCGTAAACTTGCTTTGCATCTTGGGCTAAAGTTAAGCCAATCGTTCCAATCCCGCAATAGGCATCCACCACAATTTCATTGCCTGTTAAAGCCGCATACTCTTTAACTTTTTGATACATCACTTCTGTTTGTTGTGGATTTACTTGATAAAATGAACGCGCGGAAATTTCAAATTTCAAATCAAAAATAGTATCTGTAATTTTTTCAGACCCATGTAATAAGATGGTTTCGTCGCCAAAAATGACATTGGTTCGTTTTGGATTTACATTTTGTACAATGCTGACTACTTCCGGAATAGCTTCCAAAATATCTGGCACAATTTTACTAATTGGGAATAATTTCGGTGTTCTCGTAATTAGAACAACCATCATCTCCCCAGTATGGTAGCCACGACGAACGACAATATGGCGTAAGTTCCCTGTATTATCAGATTCGTTATAAGGTTTTACGCTATATTTACGCATAATGTCACGGATTTTAACAATTGCTGTATCAATTTCTGGGTCTTGAATATAAAAATGTTCCATTGGAATTAAATCATGGCTATTTTTCCGGAAAAAACCTGTTTGTAGTTGGTTGTCAATTTTACGCACGGGAATTTGTGCTTTGTTCCGGTAATGCCACGGATCGTTCATCCCAATTGTTGGTAAAACAGGGACTTCTGGCAATTTAGCGACACGTTGCATAACATTTTCGACTTGTTGCGTTTTAAATGATAGTTGGGCGCCGTACGCCAAATGTTGCAACGGACTAATCCCGACTTTTGTAAAGTTTTCATCTTTCACGGGAACACGCTGTTCACTGCTTTTTAGGACAGTCAATACTTTCCCATAACCAAAACTTTTGCCTGTTTTTAAGACTTTGATTTCAAGTTTTTCACCTGGTAAGGCATTTTCAATAAACAATGGATAATGGTCCACTTTTGCCACGCCTAAACCTTCATGCGTCAAGTCAATGATTTCTACTTCAATGACGTCATTTTTCTTTACTGGATAATTTTTCATAAGTCGCTCCTTCTTTTTATACACTTCACTCATTCTAATGAAAATACCTAAGAAAAGCAACAACGAATTTTCATGGCGATTTAGCAATTCCGTTTAAACTTTTTAGGTAAATAAAAGAATGAGACCCTTTCCCTTAGTCAAAAAATAGCCAATGAAAGATCTTATCAACTAAATCTTTCATTAGCTATTCACGGACTACCTAGTGCTTTTCTTTTTCGGCAATCTTTCCATCGCCATCAATATCTTCGTCTGTTAGTCGTTCAACTTCTTTGACAAATTCTTTGCTAGCTTCGTTATATGCTTCTTCCTCTTCGTCTTCTGATTCTACGACAATCTCATCGCTACCAGTTAAGACAGAACCCATAATTGCATTGGACGGCAGTGCATCACCATTTGCAAAAATTTCAATGTGTTGATGCATATTTTTAAAGGTCATTGGAGCATCGCCTCCATATTCACCATCTAAATTAATCATCATTTTATTGTTCTTTTCTAACGTTTCTGCATGTAAATAGCTGGTCTTTGTATAGATTAGTCGATGATCTTCAACATGCTTTCCACCATTTAACATTAACGCAACTAAATGAAGAATCTCAAAAATATTGGCTGTTTTTACAATGATTAATGAAAACTTACCATCATCTAATTTAGCGTCTGGTACGATTTGCTCGAAACCACCCACCGAGTTAGTCAGCCCTAGGAAAAACATTGATGCGTTGCCTTCGTACACACCTTCATCATACGTCATGCGCATTTTAATCGGCTTCACTCGCGGCAACATTTCGGCTCCTTTGGCTAAGTACGCTAAGTAACCAAAAATACTTTTCAACTCTGATGGAACTTCATAAGTCAGTTCCGTTAAATGACCACCCGCCGCAATATTGATAAAGTAATTTTTGCCGGCTTGGCCAATATCCATTTTGACAGTTTGATTTTTTTTAATCACTTCTGCTGCCTTAACGATATTATCACGAGGAATCTTCAATGCCCGTGCATAGTCATTCGTCGTTCCAGCAGGAATAATGGCCATTTTAGGGCGCCACTTCAACGGAGCAATCCCATTCACGACTTCATTAATGGTCCCATCTCCACCTGCTGCTACTAGTAAATCAAATCCTGCACGCGCAGCACGATGTGCTTCATTGCGTGCTGAATTTTCTTCTGGTGTGGTCGCAAATGCACTGGCTTCATAACCACATTCTTCTAAAATAGATAAAATATCGGCTAAGTTCTTTTTGATTAACTCTTTTCCTGACGTTGGATTATAAATCACTCTAGCTTTTTTCATGGTTTGCCTGCTACTTTCTTATCGTTTTGAAAGCTCTTCTTGCAATAACTTGTTAACCACACCTGGGTTTGCTTGTCCACGAGTTGCTTTCATAATTTGTCCAACAAGGAAACCAACTGCACGGTCTTTTCCGTTTTTAAAGTCATCAATTGATTGTTGGTTGTTGTCTAATACTTCGTTAATCATTGGTAATAATTGCGCTGGATCAGATAATTGAACAAGGCCTTTTGCTTCGACAACTTCTTTAGCATCTCCACCGTTTTCAATTAACTCTTTGAACACTTTCTTCGCAATTTTCGAGCTGATTGTGCCATCGTTAATCAAAGTAATCATACCCGCTAGATTTTCTGGTGTCAGTTTAGTATCGGCTAATTCAACTTTTTCACTGTTTAAGTAAGCAGAAACTTCGCCCATTAACCAGTTTGATGCTTGTTTCGCATCTGCACCGTTTGCTAAAGTTGCTTCAAAGAAATCTGACATTTCTTTCGTTAAAGTCAAGACCATTGCGTCGTATTCAGGTAACCCTAATTCACTGATATAACGGGCACGACGTGAGGCTGGCATTTCTGGCAAACTAGCGCGAACTTTTTCAATCCATTCATCATCAATTGAAAAACGAGGAACATCTGGCTCTGGGAAGTAACGGTAGTCACTTGAGCCTTCTTTAACACGCATAAGCAACGTTGTACTAGTTGCTTCATCAAAGCGGCGTGTTTCTTGTTGAATTTCGCCACCAGATAATAGGACTTTGGCTTGGCGTTTTTCTTCATAAGCTAAACCTTTTTTTACAAAGTTCATAGAGTTCAAGTTCTTTAATTCCGCTTTAGTACCAAATTCTTCTTGACCATACGGACGTAAAGAAATATTGGCATCACAACGCATAGAACCTTCTTCCATTTTCACATCAGAAACTTCTGTAAATTGGATAATTGAACGCAACGCTTCTAAATAAGCATACGCTTCTTCTGGTGAACGCATGTCTGCTTCAGAAACGATTTCAATTAAAGGCGTGCCTTGACGATTCAAGTCTACATAAGAATAGCCATCTGTGCCGTGAATATTTTTCCCAGCATCTTCTTCTAAATGTACACGTTCAATGCGAATTTTTTTCTTTTTGCCTTCGACTTCAATTTCAATCCAACCATCATGTCCGATTGGTTGATCAAATTGAGAAATTTGGTATGCTTTCGGGTTATCTGGGTAAAAATAGTTTTTACGATCAAAATGAGTTTCTTTTGAAATTTCACAGTTCAAGGCAAGTGCTGCTTTCATGCCAAATTCTAAGGCACCTTTATTCATGACAGGCAAAACACCTGGGTAACTCCAGTCAACCACATTTGTGTTGCTGTTTGGTTCTGCTCCGAAATGCGCTGGCGCAGAGGAGAAAATTTTAGAGTTGGTTTTCAATTCTACGTGGACTTCTAATCCAATGACAGTTTCAAAGTTCATTAATCGTTCCCCCCTAAAATGACTGGTTTTTTCGTATGGAAATCTGTCGCTTGTTCAAAAGCATAGGCTGCTTTATACATTGTATGTTCGTCAAAATGTTTTCCAATAATTTGTAAACCAACTGGCAAGCCTTCTGAGAAGCCTGCTGGAATGGACATGCCTGGTAGTCCTGCTAAGTTGACAGGAATGGTTAAAATATCATTCATATACATTGTGATTGGATCATTGATGTTTTCCCCTAGACCAAAGGCAACTGTTGGTGTGGATGGGCCAATGATTAAGTCATAATCCGCAAAGACATTCTCAAAATCTTGTTTGATTAGTGTACGGACTTGACCAGCCTTTTTAAAGTGCGCATCATAATAACCAGCACTTAAAGAGAAGGTTCCTAACATAATCCGACGTTTAACTTCTGTTCCGAAACCTTCAGAACGTGAATTAACATAGACATCTTCTAAGTTTTGTACATTGTCTGAACGGTACCCGTAACGAATGCCATCAAAGCGTTGTAAGTTTGAACTTGCTTCTGAAGAGGCAATAATATAATAAACCGCTACGCCGTACTTAGAATGTGGCAAACTAACTTCTTCCACCGTTGCTCCTAAAGATTTAAATGTTTCTGCTGCTTTTAATACCGCTTCACGAACATCCGGTTGTACCCCTTCACCTAAGTATTCTTTTGGCAAAGCAATTTTCATGCCTTTGATGTCGCCAGTTAAATCTGCCGTAAAATCAGGAACAGAAACACCTGCAGAAGTACCGTCTTTTTCGTCATAACCACTAATTGCATTTAAAGCTAAGGCATTGTCTTTAACATTTCGTGTCAATGGACCAATTTGGTCTAAACTTGAAGCAAAAGCAATCAAACCAAAACGAGACACACGTCCATACGTTGGTTTCAAGCCCACAATACCATTGAATGCGGCTGGTTGGCGGATACTACCACCTGTATCGCTCCCTAAAGAAACTGGGACTTGTCCGGCTGCGACAGCAGAAGCTGAACCACCAGAAGAACCGCCAGGAACTTTGGTTTGATCCCAAGCATTTTTTGTTTTCTTGAAGTAAGACGTTTCCGTACTTCCGCCCATGGCAAATTCATCCATGTTCAATTTTCCGACTGGAATCATATCTGCTTGATAGACTTTATCCATCACGGTCGCATCATAAATTGGGTCAAAATTGTGTAACATTTTTGAGCCAGCTGTTGTTAAAATATCTTTTGTGACAATGTTGTCTTTAATCCCAATTGGAATCCCAGCTAATGGATTACTTTCAGTGATGCCTTTTAAGTCAATCGCTTTGGCTAATGCCATTGCTTTTTCTTCACTAACTGTGATAAAAGAACCTAGTTGTTCTTCTGTATCTTGAATACGATTTAATGTTTCTTCGGTTAAATCAACTGCTGTGATTTCTTTTGAAACCAATAAATCATGTAACTCTGTTAACGATTTGTCGTATAATTTTTCCATTAGGCTCCTGCCTCCCCGTTATCCATAATTGCAGGCACTTTAATGTAACCATTCTCTGATTCCGGAACATTCCGCATTAATTCTTTACGGTCCATTCCTGGTGTCGCTACGTCTTCACGCATGACATTGATTGATTCATTCACATTTGAAGTAAAAGGAACCCCTGTTGTATCTACTTCTTCTAGTAATTCCACCATATCAATAATTTTATCTAGTTGATTGGTAAAGTCCGCTAATTCTTCTTCGGAGAAAGATAATTTTGATAATTTAGCGACATGTTTGACTTGTTCTTCTGTAATTGCCATAGATACCCTTCTTTCTATCATTTACTGAAATTTTCATTTTCAGATTAATCAATTGGATTGTATTTCTTTAAACAGCTTAGCACAGCTGTTCACTCTGTTCCTATTCTACCATAAAATGGTCGGATATTTTAGATGAAACCTTGAATTTCATTGATAATTTGTCGCTCGCAAAAATGATGGAAACATGTTATTATGAAAATGAAAAGAGAGATATGCAGGAACATACCTCTCTAGTAGCCACTACTAGTTATAAGAACTAGCGGCTTACTGAGTTATTGGTTTTATTTCAAACGCTTAACCGTTCAGCTCCTCAAAGCTTATGAACGGTTATTTTTGTTGTCTAAGACAAGCGCTAAGATACCGAAGATAATGGTCACAACAAGTGTTGCAAAACCAATCATCAGTCCTAGCGCTGCTTCAACGGACAAAAACATTGCTCCTTTCGTTAAAGTAAGAAGAATTGCGCATAAGCATCAACCTCCTTTCTCAACTCAGAAAGTCCTCGTTCATATAACTTTTATGACTAAAATAAGCATACCATCAAATTACTACATAAAATCTGACAACGTTAATTTTTCTTCTTAAAAATGACTTGCATCTAACGCATCGACCATTTCTTGTTCATTCCAAACGGTCACGCCTAAGCTTTCAGCTTTGGTTAATTTACTGCCAGCATCTTCGCCAGCAACCACAATGTCAGTTTTTTTCGAAACACTCCCTGTAACTTTTCCACCAAGATTTTCAATTTTTTCTTTGGCTTCTTCGCGAGTGTACTGCGTTAATTTTCCTGTTAAAACAACTGTTTTGTCTTTGAAAGGTGACTCCACTTCTGCTAATTGTTCTGTCCGGAGACCTTTATATGTCAAGTTCACTTGGGCTTTTTCCAGTTCAGCCATTAATTCATGAACTTCCTCATTTTCAAAATACGTCACAACGCTGTCTGCGATTGTTTCGCCAATTGAATCCAAAGCCACAATTTCTTCCGCAGTTGCTCGACTTAAGGTTGATAAATCACCAAAATGCTCCGCTAAAATTTTCGCCGCTTTCGCACCCACATGGCGAATCCCTAAGCCAAAAATCAAACGCTCTACAGAGTTTTCTTTACTCCCTTGAATGGCAGTATAAATGTTGTTTGCTGATTTTTCTTTGATTTTATCCAAAGTCATTAATTGTTCTTCTGTTAAGAAATACAGATCCGCTACGTCTTTCACTAATCCTTTGTCATACATTTGTGCTAACACTCTTGGCCCCAAGCCATCAATGTTCATTGCGTTTCGTGAGACAAAGTGATTCAGCCCTTCTTTAATTTGCGCAGGGCATTTTGGATTAATACAACGTAACGCCACTTCCTCATCTAAATGCACCAACTCACTATGACAAATTGGACAATGTGTCGGCATTTCATAAGGCTGACTATCGGCTGCACGTTTTTCAACTAGGACTTGCGCTACTTCTGGGATAATATCGCCGGCTTTGTAAATAATAACATGATCATTTAAACGGATATCTTTCATTTGAATAAAATCTGCATTATGCAAACTTGCCCGACTAACCGTGGTTCCCGCGACTCGTACAGGAGCCATGACCGCAGTAGGAGTGACCACCCCCGTGCGCCCAATTGTCCATTCAATATCTTCCACTACTGTTTCTGCTTCTTCTGGTGGAAATTTGTAGGCAATCGCCCAGCGAGGTGCTTTGACAGTGAAACCTAATTCATCTTGCAACGCAAATTCGTTCACTTTAATCACAATTCCATCGATTTCGTATGGCAAAGTGCTCCGCTTTTCATGGTATTCTTCAATGTAGGCCCAAACTTCATCGATTGACTGACATAATTGACGTTCAGGATTGGTTCTAAAACCAATTGCAGAAAGCTCTTCTAATGCCTCAAACTGCGTCTTCGCTTTCATTGGTCCAAAGTCAGCAACTGTGTATAAAAACGTATTTAAGTTCCGTTTCGCCACAATTTTTGTATCTAATTGGCGCAAGCTTCCCGCCGCTGCATTCCGAGGATTGGCAAAAATATCTTGGCCATTTTCTTCACGTTCTTCATTCAATGCGACAAAGGATTGTTTAGGCATGTAGCACTCGCCACGAACTTCCACTGAAATGGGCTCCGTTAAACGCATCGGTACAGAGCGAACCGTTCGTAAGTTCTCTGTAATGTTTTCACCAACCGTTCCATCGCCTCGTGTTGCTCCGCGTACAAACACCCCGTTTTCATAACGTAATGAAATTGCTAACCCATCAATTTTTAACTCGCAACAGTAAGCAACGGGTTTACCAATCGCCTTACGAACACGTTCATCAAAAGCAAAAATGTCTTCCTTGCTAAACCCATCATTTAAACTATACATTGGAATGTCATGCGGAGCTTTTTCAAAACCAGATAAAACTTTGCCACCTACACGTTGTGTCGGCGAATCTGGCGTGATTAAATCAGGAAACTCCGTTTCAATATCGACTAACTCTTTATACAAACGATCGTAAACATAATCTTCTACGGATGGTTGATCTTTGACATAATATTCATGGGAATATTGATTGAGTTGTTTTCTTAATTCTTGCGCACGAGTTGTCGCCGCCGTTAATGTTAATGGTTGTTGTTCCATCGTAGAACTCCTCCTCATAAGTGTAATGCTCTTATCGTCTTTTTAACACATTTACACTAAGATAGAAAATAAAAAGAATTTATCTAATGATGATTTCTCATTAAATCACTGACCTATTTTGCATGTTAAATTTTTTCAATTGGTGCAAATGCCGCTAACAACCGTTTTATGCCTTTTTCTGGGAAAGCAATGTCCAACTCTAAGTCTTTGGCCGAACCGCCTACACGAACGACTGTACCAACGCCCCATGCTTTATGTTGGACCTTATCACCTGCTTGCCAAGAAACTTTTTCGCCACCACTTGCCACTTTGTTGCTAACTGATTTTGTAGCTGGTTGTGTATAAGCTGGTTTACTTGCGCTGGGCTTAAATACTTTAGGATCAAAGGTGCGCGCTGGAGCTTTCTGTAAATTGGCCGCCGCCCCTTGTTTCATTAAACGCTCCGCCTCAATTTCTTCTAAAAAGCGACTTGGTCGATTATATTGCGTGCGACCATATAATGTTCTCGAATAAGCATTCGTTAAAAACAGGGCTTCTTCCGCTCGGGTGATACCAACATAAGCCAAGCGCCGTTCTTCTTCCAGTTCACTTTCTTCTAGCATGGCACGTGATAATGGGAAAACCCCTTCTTCTAAGCCCATTAAAAAGACCACTGGAAATTCCAGCCCTTTGGCCGCATGCAACGTCATTAAGGTTACCTGCGAAGAGCTCTCTTCTAAATTATCTAAATCAGAAACCAAGGCTAAATCTGTTAAAAAATCCGCCAATTTTGTTTCTTCGCCATTTGGATCGTCGTTGTTTTGCGCTTCAAAACGTTTATCAAATTCTTGTGTCACAGATAAAAATTCGTCCAAGTTTTCTAAGCGAGCTTGAGACTCTAAATTATTTTGCGCCATCAAAGCTTCCCGATAACCACTACGTTGTAAAGTTTCTTTCACCAATTCTGTAATCGTTAAATAGGGCACTGTTTTCGTTAAGTCTTGAATCATCATGCCAAAATTACCAAGCTCTTTACCCGCTTTTCCTGAAATATTTGCCAAATCAACATTTTGGGCAGCTTCCAGCAAAGCCCAACCATGCGTATCCGCAAATAGTCGTAATTTTTCAATTGAACTTTTACCGATTCCTCGTTTTGGTTCATTGACAATTCGTTCAAAACTAATCGAATCATCTGGATTGGCAATCAAACTTAAATAAGCCAAAATATCTTTAATTTCTTTACGGTCGTAGAATTTATGTCCGCCCACCATGGTATACGGAATATTAGATTTCAAGAGCATTTCTTCCACTACACGGGATTGGGCATTGGTCCGATATAATACCGCAAAATCACCATAAATTCGGTCATTTTCCCGCATTTCTTTTTGGATTTGGCTCACAATAAATTGTGTTTCATCCCGTTCTGTGTCTCCACGATAATAGACAATCTTTTCACCGTCTATATTTTCTGTCCACAGTTCTTTCTCGCGGCGGTTACGGTTATTTTTGATGACATCATTCGCAGCCGCCAAAATGTTTTTGGTGGATCGATAATTTTGTTCTAGCAAAATTACACTGGCATCTGGATAATCTTTTTCAAAATCCAAGATATTTTGCATATCCGCCCCGCGCCAACCATAGATACTTTGGTCGGCATCACCTACGACACACAGATTTTTGAAACGTGCAGCCAATAAATTGACTAAGGTATATTGTGCATGATTGGTATCTTGGTATTCATCCACATGAATATAGTGAAATTTATTTTGGTAGAAAGCTAACGTATCTGGTTGTTCATTGAATAAACGAATCGTATTCATAATCAAATCATCAAAATCCATACATTGGTTTTTGCGTAATTCTTTTTGATAGGCTTCATAGCATTTTGCGACAATTTCTTCATATAAGGAACCTTGCATTTCAGCAACTTTTTCAGGCGTTTGTAATTCATTTTTAGCATTGCTAATCGTACCTAAAATTGAGCGAGGATCATATTTTTTTGAATCAATATTTAAGTCATTTAAGATGCGTTTCATTAATGTTTTTTGTTCCGATGGGTCAATGATTGTAAAATTACGGTTGTAACCAATCTGATCCACATCACGACGTAAAATTCTTACACACATGGAGTGAAAAGTGGAGACCCATACATCTTCGCCACCCGTTTCCAGTAATTTATTTACACGCTCTTTCATTTCTTTAGCAGCTTTATTGGTAAACGTAATCGCCAAAATATTCCATGGATTTACTTCTTTTTCCTCAATTAGATAGGCAATTCGATGTGTTAAAACCCGCGTTTTTCCACTACCAGCACCAGCCATGACTAACAGTGGTCCTTCTGTATGCAAAACGGCTTCTTCTTGTCGAGGATTCATTCCCTGAACCAAGGCATGTTTTTGTGTCATATTAAACGTCCTCTCTCTTTTTTCAATCTTATACAGTATACCAAAAATCCCTTTGAAGTTCTTTAGAAAAGAACAAAAAATCTTTTTCTTTTTATATGAAATTTTCTTGTAAATCAAGTCAAACCGCAGTACATTAGTAAGTAGTGATGGAGGCTAAAAATGAAATGAATAATGATGTACATGAAATTAAACAATTAGATGGTACCCGAATCGGCTTTATCCTTAAAGGCATCGTCGTCGGAATTTTGGTCGGCTTTGTTGTCAGCTTATTTCGCTTAGGCATTGAAAAAATTGGCGAACAAGTCGTGCATCTGTATCAAACGTTTCACGAAAAACCCTTTTGGATGATTCCTTGGTTCTTATTTTCTCTCGTGCTTGCTTATTTATTAGGACGACTGATCAAAAGCGAACCAGCAATTAAAGGCAGTGGCATTCCCCAAGTGGAGGGACAACTTCAAGGTCAATTAGAAATTCATTGGTTTCCAGTGCTTTGGAAAAAATTTATCGGTGGGATCTTAGCGATTAGTCCTGGGCTATTTTTGGGACGTGAAGGTCCTTCAATTCAACTAGGTGCAGTGGTTGGACAAGGCTATAGTCAATGGCGGCAAAGCACCAAGTCTGAAGAAAAAATTTTAATCAGTAGTGGTGCCAGTGCTGGTTTAGCCGCCGCTTTTAATGCACCAATCGCAGGACTTTTATTTGTTCTAGAAGAGGTTCACCATTCCTTTTCACCTTTAGTTTGGTTAACCTCTTTTTCTGCGGCCATTTCCGCTAACTTTGTTTCTTTGCATTTCTTCGGATTGCAGCCAGTTCTTTATATTGGTCCCGTTAAATCTTTGCCTTTAGAGTACTATTGGACATTAGTCCTGCTGGGCGTTTTGCTAGGATTATTAGGTTGGATATATCAAAAAACATTGTTGTCCTTACCAAAAGTATATGGAAAAATCAAAGGCCTTTCTTCTAATTATTATGGTTTTATTCCTTTTATTTTGATTTTACCGATTGGTTATTTCTTTCCACATTTACTTGGCGGTGGGAATCAAATTGTTTTAGCTTTAGGCAATCAACCGGCCACGATTTGGGCTTTAGTCGGCTTACTGGTTTTACGTTTTGTTTTTTCAATGGTTTCTTACGGTTCGAATCTCCCTGGTGGTATTTTCTTGCCTATTCTAACTTTAGGTGCCATTATCGGAACATTGTATGGCAGTCTACTTGTCCAATACGTAGGGATGGATCCAATTTTTGTGAAAAACTTTTTAATTTTTGCCATGGCTGGTTATTTTACTGCGATTGGTAAAGCACCGTTAACAGCAATTATTTTAGTAACAGAAATGGTCGGCAATTTTTCTCATTTAATGTCTTTAGGGGTTGTCGCTTTAGTTAGTTATATTACCATCGATAGTCTTGGCGGCAAGCCAATTTATGAAAGCTTATTAGAACGTTTGGTTCCTTCTAAAGTAAGTAATATTCGTGGCCACAAAACGATTATTGAATTACCTATCACTGCAGAAAGTTCCTTAGATGATACGATGGTACGTGATTTTGTCTGGCCTAAACAAATGTTGCTCACTTCCATTCGCCGTGGTGAATCGGAAATTTTAACACATGGTGATACTGTTATGCATGTTGGCGATGTGCTCATTATTTTGACCGATGAAAAACTCGCTTACCAAGTCAAAAAAGAGATTTATCAAAAAACTTTACCGAATGATTTAGTGAATTAAAGAAAGCTGCTGAACCTGAGTTCAGCAGCTTTCTTTTTTTCTTATGACTGTTTTTTAATTTTTTTGAATGTTTTTGACCGTTTTAGATTGATTAGCGTTTTCATTTGTGCTATTATATCCATGAAATGAGGGATGAAAATGCTTACGGAAGAACGACATCAAAAAATTTTACAATTGTTAGATCAAAAATCAGTCGTCAAATCGCAAGAACTTGCTAGCTTGTTCAATGCTTCAGAATCCACAATCCGCCGCGATTTACAAGAATTAGAAGACGCCAATTTGTTAGAACGCATTCACGGCGGCGCTAAGCGTATTCTTAATTTAGGCTTTGAACAAAACATGACGGAAAAATCAATCAAAAACACGCACGAAAAGCAAAAGATTGCTTCTTTAGCCGCTAGTTGTGTACAAGATGGCGATATGATCTATTTAGATGCTGGTTCAACCACGTTAGAAATGATCCCTTTTTTAGTTGGGAAACAAATCCATGTAGTGACGAATTCCGTACATCATGCTGCAAAACTTAGCGATATGGAAATTCCCACTATTATGCTTGGTGGTACTTTGAAGCTCTCCACTAAAGCAATCATTGGTGCCACTAGTATGGAACAGCTACAACATTTTCGTTTTAACAAAGCTTTTTTAGGAACTAACGGCGCACATTTAGAGTTTGGTTTAACGACGCCTGATCCCGAAGAAGCAGCGCTAAAAGCCTTGGCTATTCATCAAGCAGAAACAGCCTATGTTTTACTGGATCATACAAAATTTAATGAAGTAACGTTTACCAAAGTGGAAGAATTAGAGTCAGTTACTTTACTAACTGACTACTGCCCTGCTGAATCACTTCAAGGATTCCAGCAAAAAACTATTTTAATGGAGGCAAACAAATGATTTACACAGTGACTTTAAACCCTTCTATCGACTTTATCGTTCATGTCGATCATCTACAAATTGGTGATTTAAATCGGATGACGAATGATTTTAAATTACCTGGCGGCAAAGGAATCAACGTTTCACGTATTTTAAAACGTATGGAGACAGAATCCACTGCCTTAGGTTTTTTAGGTGGTTTTACAGGCTCATTCATTGCTGATTGGTTGAAAAAAGAAGAAATCCAAACGAATTTCACTCCCGTGTCTGCTGATACACGAATCAACATTAAATTGAAATCAGATACTGAAACAGAAATTAACGGCTTAGGACCTGCTCTAACAAACGAAGAAATTCAAGAACTAAAACAAGCAGTTAGTCGTGTTCAGGCTGGTGATATTGTTGTTCTTTCAGGAAGTACACCTGCTTCTCTACGCAAAGGATTTTACGAAGAGTTAATCCAAATTGTGAAGGAAAAAGGCGCAGAATTTGTTATTGATACAACAGGTGAAGATTTAATGAACGCTTTGTCACAAAAGCCTTTATTGGTCAAGCCAAATAATCATGAGTTGGCAGAATTATATCATACAACCTTTACAAGTGTTGAAGACATTTTACCTTATGGACATCGGTTACTAGAAGAAGGAGCGCAACACGTAATTATCTCAATGGCTGGTGATGGTGCATTACTTTTCACAACAGAAGGTGTTTATCGTTCCAACGTTTTAAAACGTCCACTGAAAAATTCTGTCGGCGCTGGCGACTCAATGATTGCTGGTTTTATTGGCAACTTTTCAAAAACACAAGATCCTTTAGAGGCTTTCAAATGGGGTGTCGCTTGCGGTAGCGCGACCGCATTTTCTGATGATTTAGCCTCAGAAGATTTTATCCAAGAACTTATTCACGAAGTAACAATTGAAAAAATTTCAGAATAAATCCACTAAGGGAGGAAAATAGAGTGAACATTAATGATTTATTAATAAAAGATGTCATGATTATGGATTTACAAGCTACTGATAAAAAAGGCGCGATTGATGAAATGGTCCAAAAATTATACGATGGTGGCCGCATCTCTGACATTGACACTTACAAAGAAGGAATTTTAAAACGCGAAGCACAAACATCGACTGGTTTAGGCGACGGCATCGCTATGCCTCACGCAAAAAATAGTGCCGTAAAAGAACCGACAGTTCTTTTCGCTAAAAGTAAAAAAGGGGTTGATTATGAAGCACTAGATGGACAACCTACTTATCTATTCTTCATGATTGCTGCTCCAGAAGGCGCCAATGATACACATCTCCAAGCACTTGCGGCCCTTTCTCGATTACTTATCGATCCAGACTTTGTTGGCAAATTGAAAGAAGCGGAAACTCCAGAAGCAGTCCAAGCTCTTTTCCAAGCAGCAGAAGATCAAAAAGAAGCGGAAGAAAAAGCAGAACAAGAACAAACAACGCCAGCACCAGAAAGCAATCGTAAATATATTATTGCTGTGACTGCTTGTCCTACAGGAATTGCTCACACTTACATGGCTGAAGATGCACTGAAGAAAAAAGCAAAAGAAATGGGCGTAGACATTAAAGTAGAAACAAACGGTTCAGAAGGAATTAAAAATCGTTTGACTGCTGAAGATATTGCTCGTGCTGATGGCGTAATTGTCGCAGCCGATAAAAAAGTAGAAATGAATCGTTTTGATGGTAAAAAATTAGTCAATCGTCCCGTCAGTGATGGAATTCGTAAAACCGAAGAACTAATTAACTTAGCCATTAGTGGTGAAGCTCCTACTTTCCATGGCAGTGACTCGGCTGCAAGCGACCAAGAGGATTCAGCGGAAGGTTCAATCGGTTCTCGTATCTATAAAGATTTAATGAATGGTGTTTCTCATATGTTACCTTTCGTTATTGGTGGCGGAATTGCCATTGCTCTTTCCTTTATGATTGATCAATTTATCGGAGTTCCTCAAGATCAATTAGCCAATTTAGGGAATTACAATGACGTAGCTAGCTGGTTTAACCAAATTGGTGGCGCAGCATTTGGCTTTATGTTACCTGTCTTAGCTGGTTTTATTGCTTCTAGTATTGGGGATCGTCCAGGCTTAGTTGCTGGTTTCGCCGCTGGTGCGTTAGCAAACGCTGGAGGCGCTGGGTTCCTTGGGGCCCTAATCGGTGGTTTCTTAGCTGGTTATGTAGTGGTTCTTTTACGTAAAGTCTTCAAAGGCTTGCCAAAATCATTAGATGGAATTAAAACCATTTTATTCTATCCAGTTTTTGGTTTGATTATTACGGGCTTATTAATGTTAGTCATTAACATCCCAATGAAAGCAATTAATGATGCGTTAAATCATTTCCTACTTGGCTTAGATGGCACAAATGCAGCTTTACTTGGTGCTTTATTAGCTGGTATGATGGCCATCGACTTAGGTGGACCAGTTAACAAAGCTGCTTATGTTTTCGGTACAGCTACGCTAGCAAGTACTGTTGCAGAAGGTGGCAGCGTGGTCATGGCTTCTGTAATGGCTGGCGGAATGGTTCCTCCATTAGCAATTTTCGTAGCAACTCGTTTATTTAAAAATAAATTTACAAAAGATCAACAAGATGCCGGCTTAACCAATATTGTAATGGGCCTTTCTTTTGTCACTGAAGGGGCAATTCCTTTTGCAGCAGCTGACCCATTACGTGTGATTCCAAGTTTCGTGGTAGGTTCTGCCTTTACTGGTGCGTTGGTTGGTGCGTTTGGTATCAAATTATTGGCACCACATGGAGGAATCTTCGTCGTCTTCCTATTAAGTAATCCATTACTATATCTATTGTTCATCTTAATTGGGGCGATTATTTCAGGAATTGTCTACGGACTTTTGAAAAAACCTGTCGAAGTACCTGCTTAAAAAAACAGCAAAAAAGCGATTCAACCATGGTTGAATCGCTTTTTATTATAGAATTACTAACTATACTATATTCTTTTTTGAGCTAACTTCTTTACTCTTAGATATTCTGCTCGTGAATCTTTGGCCTCTTGTTTCATGGTTGGATAAACTTTTCTTATATCATTAGCAGTAATAAAGAAAAAAATGATTGTAATAATCCTTAATACTAATACAACATACAAAATTAATTCAATTATCACAAAATTTGCCCCTCCAGCTATAATTGCACCAAAGAAAACAAGTAAAAGGAATACAGCTATTGCCTCCGTTACATAGACTAGTACAGGTGCAACATATTTTCTTTTAGGTAATTTTTCTAACTTGCTCACTCCCATGTTCGCAATAAGTGTAGTAACAAATAAGACCGAGCCCCACGATTTATTGGTTTCAACTCCTAAAAATCCAAAAATAAAAATGACCATAAGGATTATTGGAATTGCTAAATAAAACCCATACATCTGATACGGTCTACTTCTATCTTTCATTTCTTGTTTTGCTTTTTTCACAGTTTCTTTCATATACAACCTACACTCCACTTCTTTTTTTCGTAAAGTATCTCATTGAAAAATTAAAAGTATATGTAATCAAATAGATTATTTTTAAGATACAATTTTTCATAAGACGATGCTTTTTTCACTTTCTTAAATACACCAATTTTGTTTTTTTATCACTTCCCCGTTGCGTTGTCTTTGGCAGTTATTTTCCCTAATCTTCCTCCCTTCCAATTTTATAGTATTAAAGAATAATAAGTCATCAAAGTATTGATCTTTCTAGTTACTTGTTCTTTTGATAAGTATTTAGAACATATCACTGGGGTGCATCCACATAAAAAAATCATTACATAACCATTATATTCTAATTTTACCAAACTATTTTATTAGTTAAAAATGCAAATTCGCATATTCTTAATAATTTAATACAAAAAAACAAGCTCTTTTAAAAGAACTTGTTTTTTTACTTCCCTATATTATTTTCTCTTTATCGCATAATTTTCTAAATACTCAGGATTTCCTTTGCTTCTGATATACGTGTACACGCCCATCACAAAGGCCCCAAGGGTATTGGTAAATAAATCCCCCATCGTATCCATCAAAGCAGCACGCCCAATAAATGGTTGGCCGTTGGACATATTATAGCGTTGTAAGTTCATGTTCCCTAGTGAATCGCAGATAAATTCCCAGAATTCCCAGAAGACGCCACAAAGCCCTGCAAATGCAAACCCAAATAATAAAAACAACCACGGGGAAACATCGGCGTACTTCGTTTTCTTCAATAGGAAACCAGCAATACCATAACCCACAGCAGTTAACAGCATCGGACTAACAAAGTGTAAAATTTTATCCCAGAACGAAATGATTGAAATCATATGCAACGAGGTTCCTAGGAATACTGAAATAAACAAGAAAAACCAGTAAAAATAAACGATAGTCGGTGGCATAATAATTTTTAAAAATTTATTGACAAGATCCGGTAAAAAGATCAGCCCAATTCCAAGTAAACATTCGATAACAAACGTCACACCTTGTTTTGTTGAATACTTAGCCGTAAAAAATTCCCAGAGATTGTACGTCAAGCATAAGATGCCAAACACCACTAATCCATATTTAATTTTCGAATAATTTTTATCCATTTTGACACACCCTTTCAAAAGTTATTTTATATGAAAAAAACTGTAGATGAAAGACACCTTCCATCTACAGTTTTAGAAAACTCTATCGAATGAAGAGCTTATTAAAAATGTTTATTTTTCAACAGCTGTTTCAGTAATTGTTTCAACAGCACGTTTCATACGAATATCGTGTTCTAACATGTCGTTGTTTAATACTTTACGTACTTGCGCTTCAGGCATGTTGTATTGTTCTGCTAAATCTTTCACTTCAGCATCGATGTCTTCTTGTGTTACTTCGATGTTTTCAGCTTTGGCAACTGCTTCAATCACTAAGTTTGTTTTTGTGCGTGTTTCTGCTTCGCCTTCAAATTGTTTGTGTAAATCTTCTTCTGTAGAACCAGTTAATTGGTAGTACATTTCAGGAGAAATTCCTTGGCGTTGCATGTTGTTTAAGAATTCATCCATTGAACGGTGAACTTCGTCGTGAACCATTACGTGTGGTAATTCAACGATTTCAGCATTTTCAACAGCTAAACGAATTGCTTCTTCGTCTTTTGCTTCTTCAGCTGCTGCTTCTTTTGCTTCTGTCAATTCTTTACGGAATTTTTCTTTTAATTCGTCTAATGATTCTACTGAATCGTCAACGTCTTTTGCAAATTCATCATCCAATTCTGGTAATTCTTTTGCTTTTACTTCATGAACAGTTACTTTGAAGACTGCTTCTTTACCAGCTAAATCTTCTGCTTGGTAATCTTCAGGGAAAGTAACGTTTACTTCTACTTCTTCGCCAGCTTTTTTGCCAACTAATTGGTCTTCAAAGCCTGGAATAAATGAATTAGAACCTAATTCTAATGAGTAATTTTCGCCTTTGCCGCCTTCAAATGCTTCGTCGCCTAAGAAGCCTTCAAAGTCGATAACTACAGTGTCGCCATTTTCAGCAGCGGCATCTTCTTTGATTACTAATTCAGCTTGAGATTCTTGTTCGCGTTTCAAACGTGCTTCCACGTCTGCATCTGTTACTTCACGGTCTTGTTTAGACACTGTTAAGTTTTTGTATTCGCCTAATTTTACTTCAGGTTTTACAGTTACTTCAGCAGTGATAACCCAGTCTTCCCCTTTATTCATGCTTTCAACATCAATTTTTGGTTGTGCTACTGGTTCAATTCCTGCTTCTAATACAGCCGCTTCATATGCTTCTGGTAAAACAGCGTTTAACGCATCTTCGTATAACGCTTCTTCTCCATACATACGGTTAAAAACAGTACGTGATACTTTTCCTTTACGGAAACCAGGTACGTTTAAGTTTTTTTTCACTTTATTGAACGCTTGCGTTAATCCTTTTTCGATTACTGCTTGTTCGATTGAAAAAGTTAATACACCATCATTAGTGCCTTTTTTTTCCCATTTCGCAGACATTTGTTTCCCTCCGAATAACATTTAATTTTATACATCAAACTTTATTTATGCATACCTTTAAATAGTACACTATCTGTGGGGAAAAGTAAATATTTAAGGCGGGAAGAAGCGCTGAAAGTTGAAATTTTCTAACTCAAAGTTTTTTTAATTCTGTTAAATAAAGGACACGATCAAAATAAGTTAGCAAATTTTGATCATGGGTTACAACAATTACTGTCTTACCTTGTTTATTCAACTCTTTTAAAGCTTTCATCACTAAAATACCATTCTCTTTATCTAAAGATGCTGTTGGTTCATCAGCAAAAATAATCTTAGGTTGTTTCAATAAAAGGCGAACCAAAGCCACTCTCTGTTGTTCACCACCACTAAGTGTGTACACTTTTTCATTGAGTAAAGAAGCAATATTAAATTGTTCTAATGCTTCTTCGATAGCTACATCATCTTGCGTCACTAAATACAAATTTTCTTTTACTGTTTCATTATCAATAAGTGCAAAATTTTGAAATAAAAAACCAGCATCCTTTTGAAAAAAATAACGGCGCTTTTTCTTAGTTAATTTTCCACGATTAATTAATAGTTCACCGGTAGAAAGTTCTTCAAGTTGACCTAAACAATTTAATAATGTTGTTTTTCCACTACCACTTTCTCCAACAATTGCGACCATCTCACCTGAAAATATTGTAAAGGATAACGATTCAAAAACCCAAGATTGATTGTATCTTTTACTAATATTAGTTGCTTGAATTTCCATAAATTAATTCTCCTTTTTTATAATCGTTAGACGAATTGTTTTTTCGACACTTGTAATAATAAGAAATAAAAAAAGCAATTCAAAAAATAAAACGAAAGGAATAATTTTTATTACTTGAAAATTAGTAAAAGTAATCATCATCATTGCAATAAAAGAAATTAATATCATCCCCAATAAATAAAGCCCATGCCTTTCAACAAAAGACTTCCCAAAAATGTACTGTAAGAATAATTTCTTTTTATTTACTTCTAGATAAGTAAAACTTGTATAAAAAACAACAATAACAAAGACTATACTTAGTATTATTAATGAAAGTGATAAAATCTGCATCTGCGACTGAGTCTTTTGTAATTTTTCTAAGCCCGTGTCCTTAGAAGCAATAATACCTGAAAATTCATTTGTTAATCCTTGATAATTAATTTCTTGATTCACTAACTTAGGTTCTTTAAATAGATAATGTCCTTGCGAAATTTCCGAAATTAGTACATCCAATTCATCTCCTAACTGTTTAAGCGATAAAACTAAAATAATTGGATTTTTAGATAACGTATCTTCAGGCTCTAAGCTATTAAAATTAAATAGTTTTTGATTATTCGCCAAAAAGAGCTGTTCGATTGTTATTTCATTTAGCGAATCTACCTTCTTGTTTTGATAAAAAGCTACTCGTTCCTTTGCTTCTGATTGAATCACAGCTAATTCATTCTTCCTGTTCTCTGGGACAAGTAAATAATTTTTATCCTGAGATAATTTTTGAATTGGCTGATGTTTGTCACCTTTTACTTCTACAACATCTAGAAAATGACTATTCACCACTAAAAAAGGAACCTTATCTAGATATAAATCTGAACCACCCGAACCTTCTTTCAGTAGCCATTCATTATTATTAACTAAAATAGCCTGATGATTTTCCAGAAAATCAATAAAAGGCTTCATTCGTCGATTAATTTCTTGAGATTTACGTTTTTGCTTTTCTGGCGTTAACAGTTTACCTGGTAAAAGGTCACTATCTGCTCCAATCGTCAATGTATAATAGTCATCAACTTGTGTCCATCTAGACAAACTTGTTTGTAGTTCTTTTACTGTTTCTCGTTCATTTAACAAAGTAAATAACAATATTACAAATAAACAGACAAGTAAAAATTTTAAAATATAATTACTATTTAACAACAAATGATATGGTTTTTTTCCCTTTAATTTTTCCATAATAGTCGACGATGTCTGAATAAACAGATGGCCAAATAGCAAAATAAAAAATAAAAACAATGCTATAAAAAGCCAAACAAACAAATAGTACTTCCATAGAACGTTATAAAGAATCACAAACAAACTCACGACAATAGTGGTCAGAACTATATCCACAAAATAATTGTTCAATAAATGTTTCCACATACTTTGCCCATGAATCAGATAAATTCCTGCCTTTTTCATTTGAGTGATATAATAAACCAAAATTGATAAAGCTGTACATAAAAATAAAACACTGGACAATATTCCTATGTTATCTGTTAAAATCCCAAATAAAAGTTTGATTGTATTAGATTGTTCTATAGAAACATCTAAGCCTAGTTCTTCAAAGGTCTGATTAATAGAAATAGGCGGTATGCTTGTTAAAACATATATTCCTAACACATTTTCATTCGTTAATTTGCTACTATCATAAAAATTTGTTTTGGTAGGAAAACGCTGACTATCATAATAAAATTCAGTTGTTTTTCCTTGTGAGAACGTAAAAATATTTTTCTCTGTTTGACCTTTGTTATTGACACTAAAATTAATTTTATGAATATCAATCTGGTTTTGCTGAGCATAGCTTTTTATCTCTTTAAAAATCTTATTGGAGGTACGTTTTTTATCCCAGTTTTCTACTATAACAGTAGTTTTTGTATCTGGAACAACCAAATCAATCGTTTCTATCATAAAAGTTGATAACGTATATAAAAAGCAAACAGTAGAAATAATTAAAAGTATCCTATATATTTTTTTCATTAGTTTATCCTTTTCAAATAAATGAAAGTAGCTAAGCTTCCTTAGCTACTTTCATTAAATTAACCTACAATCAAACTACCAAACGCCCCACCATGCTTTATTGCCACTAAATGCTCTAGAGACTGTTGCAGAAGCGTTGCCTCCAGAATATGCATAACGAGTAAGTTTAGTTTTACCAGAAGCTGTAACATACGCTCGCTTACCTCTTGGTAAATATTGAGCATAGGTCGTTCCTCGACCAGGCATTCCTGTTACTCCACCAAAAAATGTATTATAGGACATTGCTAGTGCTGAAGCACTTCCGATCAAAAACATTCCTGCAACAAACAACAAAACTAATTTTTTCTTCATCATAAACACTCCTTTCTTTAACCTTAAAGCAATTATACTTGTTTTAAATTTATCTGTAAATATTTTTTTTATAAAATAAAATATTCAACAGGATAAAGTAACTTAATAATAACACCCATCTAAATAAAATAATTTTTCTAAAAAAAACCATTTTTAAAATAGCTTTTAAAACAGCTATTTTCTTCCCAAGTATTCAGTAAAAAAATGATTAAATATATTTGAAACCAAATATATTTAATCAAAAAATAAAAATTCAATTTTCTTATAATAGGTATTAAAAAACACCTCAATCAAAGATTGAGGTGTTTTTTTGCAGTTGCTTAATTATTTTGTATATTCTTCAACTAATGCAACGACTTCTTCCATCGTGTCGCATTCTTTTAATGCGCGGTCAGCAAGTTCAGCCATTTTAATTGTGTCTAGACGTTTCATCAAGCTACGTGTTTTAAGGATAGATGTAGCACTCATTGAGAACTCATCTAAGCCCATACCCAATAGTAATGGAACAGCTGTTTGATCGCCCGCCATTTCACCACACATACCAGCCCATTTACCTTCAGCGTGTGCTGCATCAATTACATTTTTAATTAAACGTAAGATTGATGGGTTGTATGGTTGGTATAAGTAAGAAACGCGTTCGTTCATACGGTCTGCAGCCATTGTGTATTGGATTAAGTCGTTGGTTCCAACACTAAAGAAGTCTACTTCTTTGGCAAATTTATCAGCTAATACGGCAGCTGCTGGAATTTCAATCATAATACCTACTTGGATATCGTTTGAAACTTCAACACCTTCGTTGACTAATTTTTGTTTTTCGTCTTCAAAGATTGCTTTCGCTGCTCTAAATTCTTTCAAAGTAGCAACCATTGGGAACATGATACGTAAGTTACCATGAACAGACGCGCGTAATAATGCACGCATTTGTGTACGGAACATGCCGTCACCTAGTTCTGATAAGCTAATACGTAATGCACGGTAACCTAAGAATGGGTTCATTTCGTGTGGTAATGTTAGGTAAGGAAGCTCTTTGTCCCCACCAATATCCATTGTACGAACCACAACGGGTTTTCCTTCCATTCCTTCAAGAACTGCTTTATACGCTTGGTATTGGTCCTCTTCAGTTGGAAAGTCAGATGAATCCATGTATAAGAATTCTGTACGATATAAACCAACAGCTTCGCCGCCGTTTTTGTGTACGCCTTCTAAATCTTTTGGTGTACCAATGTTTGCAGCTAACTCAACATGTTTGCCGTCAGCTGTCACTGTTTCTGCATTTTTTAGTTTATCCCATTCTGCTTTTTGATCTGCATAAGCTTTTGCTTCTGCTTCAAATTCAGATTTTTCAGCATCTGTTGGGTCAATAATAACATCCCCAATGATTCCGTTCACTGCTAAAATATCGCCTGCTTTTACTTTGTCAGTAATTTCTTTTGTACCAACGATTGCAGGGATTTCTAACGAACGAGCCATGATTGCTGAGTGAGAAGTACGTCCGCCGATGTCTGTCACAAAGGCTTTAACATACGTACGGTCTAATTGTGCAGTATCACTAGGTGTTAAGTCGTGGGCAACCACGATTACTTCTTCGTTAATCATTGAAGGATTTGGAAGAGTCACACCTAATAAATGTGCTAAGATACGTTTGGCAACGTCACGAATATCTGCTGCACGCTCTTGCATGTAAGCATTATCGTCCATTGCTTCAAACATACCAATATACATATCCGTAACTTCTTTCAAGGCAGCTTCTGCATTGACTTTGTTGTCTTGGATATTTTGTTTGATTTGACCAACCATTTCTGGGTCAGATAAAACCATTAAATGAGCATCGAAAACTTGCGCTTCTGCTTCACCAAGGCTTTGAGCTGCTTTGTCGCGAATTGCTTGCAACTCTTCAGTAGATTTTGCTAAAGCATCGTCTAAGCGAGTTGCTTCTGCATCAGTATCTTCTACGGAAGTTTTGTTGAAAGACAAGTCAGGTTGAACTAGCAGGTAAGCTTTAGCAACAGCAACGCCATCACTTGCGGCAATCCCTTTTAGCATCTCAGACATTATTCAGCCAATCCTTCTTTTTGTAATGTTTCAACGATTGCTGCCATTCCTTCAGCTTCGTCAGCACCATCAACAGTGATTGTTACGTCAGAACCTTGACCAACGCCTAAAGACATAACGCCCATGATTGATTTTAAGTTAACAGATTTACCTTTGTATTCTAAGTTAATATCTGAGTTAAATTTGCTTGCAGTTTGTACTAATAAAGTAGCTGGACGTGCGTGAATTCCTGTTTCTGCTACAATGTGAAATTCTTTCTTTTCCATATAAATCGGTCTCCTTCGTAAATAAAAAATTTTTATGTTAGGGTTTTCCTTTCTTGATACGCTAAAATCAAACGTCTACTCGAAAAAAGACCCTTTCAGTTTCTAAGATTACCATTTTTTTCTATCTTACACAACACTTTTTGCTTAAATTTCGTGATGTTTTGCACTGACTATTCTTCCTCTTTTTGGTAACGATAAATGATTCGTCCATTTAACCCCGCTTCTCCAACAATTTCCGCGCGGTCAGGCAAAGAAATCCAAGCATCACGAAATTGGAAAAATTCATTTTGCTCCACGATTAATTCAGAGATTTCTCCAGCTTTTAATGAAGCAATTTTTTCTACAAAAGGATTTTCAGCCATTGATTTCACCACTCTTTCTCTTAAATATCAACTCTTATAGTTTACTTGAAAATGGCGCAATTGTCTGTAAAAAAATCGAATCTTTGCCTTTTTTTAAACAAGGTCTTTTACTTGATTCTCTTACAAAAAATGCTATAATAACCTCAAAGGTCAAAAATGGTCAAGTGGTTTTATAGACAGAATTTATTCTTGCTATCTAGTACTTGGCTGGTTTGAGGAAAAATGGTCTGTTTACTAGAAATAATAGAGCAAACAGCTATTTTTCTGGCCTCAGTTATTTTGAAAGGATGTGTTTCATTCAATGATTTGTCAAAATTGTCAACAAAATGAAGCAACAATTCATTTATATGCAAATG
This sequence comes from Enterococcus sp. DIV0167, assembly GCF_050541555.1. Lineage (NCBI taxonomy): Bacteria > Bacillati > Bacillota > Bacilli > Lactobacillales > Enterococcaceae > Enterococcus > Enterococcus sp. DIV0167. The sequence goes on along the minus strand of NZ_CP172933.1, from coordinate 453,006 downwards.
TGAATGGTCAAAGAAAACAACTGGACTATTGCCAAAGCTGCTATCAAAAATTAAAAAATCAAGCAAATAATTCCCCTCAAAATATGGGACAAGACCCTTTTGGCTTTGGGAGTTTAGACGATTTATATCGTTCTCTTTCTCGCCAAATGCAACAAGGTAATCCTTATGAACAACAAACACCACCCACTCAATTTGGTGATGGTGGTAATGGAGGTCAACCCCCTCGCGGAGGCGCTGGCGCTGGTCAAGGTTTACTAGGCGAGTATGGGATTAACATCACCGAAGCGGCACGCCAAGGAGATATCGATCCTGTGGTAGGACGTGACCAAGAAATTAAGCGTGTCATTGAAATCTTAAATCGCCGCACAAAAAACAACCCCGTTTTAATCGGTGAACCAGGTGTTGGTAAAACAGCCGTTGTCGAAGGTTTAGCCCAAAAAATTGTCGATGGCGATGTGCCCCAAAAATTATTGGACAAAGAAGTCATTCGTTTAGATGTGGTTTCACTTGTTCAAGGAACTGGTATTCGCGGACAATTTGAAGAACGGATGCAAAAATTGATTGAAGAAATCACTGAAGCTGAAAATGTCATTTTATTTATTGATGAAGTCCATGAAATTGTGGGTGCTGGTGCTGCTGGTGATGGCAATATGGATGCTGGCAATATTTTAAAACCAGCCTTAGCACGTGGTGAATTACAATTAGTCGGTGCCACAACTTTAAATGAGTACCGTATTATTGAAAAAGATGCTGCCTTAGAACGTCGGATGCAACCAGTCCAAGTAGATGAGCCAACCGTTGACGAAACCATAACGATTTTACATGGTTTGCAAAAACGTTATGAAGATTATCATCATGTTAAATATACAGATGAAGCGATTAACGCAGCAGCAAACTTATCCAATCGTTACATTCAAGATCGCTTTTTACCAGATAAAGCGATTGACTTGTTAGATGAATCTGGTTCAAAAATGAATCTAACTATCCAACTCGTCGATCCAAAAACAATTGATAAAAAATTAGCAGAAGCGGAACAACAAAAACAACAAGCTTCCGCAGAAGAAGATTTTGAAAAAGCGGCTTATTATCGTGATCAAATCAATAAATTACAAGCAATGAAAGAAAAACAAATCAGCGATGAAGAAACACCCGTCATCACTGAAAAAGATATTGAAGCCATTGTGGAACAAAAAACTGGCATTCCTGTCGGTGACTTAAAAGAAAAAGAACAAACCCAATTGAAAAATTTAGCTGTTGACTTAAAAGCTCATGTTGTCGGACAAGATGATGCCGTCGATAAAGTAGCTAAAGCGATTCGTCGCAATCGTGTAGGCCTAGGCAAACAAAACCGCCCAATTGGTTCCTTCTTATTTGTAGGGCCAACAGGCGTTGGTAAAACAGAATTAGCAAAACAATTAGCCTTTGAGCTATTCGGTTCAGAAGATTCGATGGTTCGTTTTGATATGAGTGAGTATATGGAAAAACACAGTGTTTCTAAACTGATTGGTTCTCCTCCAGGCTATGTTGGGTATGACGAAGCTGGACAACTCACAGAAAAAGTCCGTCGTAATCCTTATAGTTTAATTTTATTGGATGAAATTGAAAAAGCGCATCCTGATGTTTTACACATGTTTTTACAAATTCTCGACGATGGTCGTTTAACAGATGCACAAGGTCGTACGGTCAGCTTTAAAGACACCATCATTATCATGACAAGTAATGCTGGAACAGGAGCTGTGGAAGCCAACGTTGGCTTTGGCGCTGCCCGTGAAGGTGTGACTAAATCTGTTTTAGGTCAATTGAACAACTTCTTCACCCCCGAATTCCTTAACCGTTTCGATGGTATTATCGAATTCAAAGCATTAAGCAAAGAAAACCTGATGAACATTGTCAGCTTGATGTTAGAAGAAGTAAATGGCTTATTAGCTAAACAAAAATTACACATTGAGGTTCCAACAGAAGTCAAAGAGAAACTCGTTGATTTAGGTTATGATCCTGCAATGGGCGCTCGTCCTTTACGTCGAACAATTCAAGAACAAATTGAAGACGGCATTGCTGAATACTATCTAGATCATCCTGAAAATCATCAATTAGTCGCAGCGTTAGATAACGAAGGTAAAATTATCGTAACTGGCGCACAAGAAGTGACTAAAACAGAAACTTCAACATCTGACCAAGCAGAATAATCAAAAATCCACACGCATTAATAACAATGCGTGCGGATTTTTTTATGCTTTTCACTTTTTATTTTCATCAAAAAAAACTATAATAGAAGAAAGATATTCGTATACTTGTTCCTCATAGAAAAAATTCAATCTGGAACTCCTGTACATAATTGGAAACGCTCTTTTGCAGCACACAACTATAATGAGGTGATAAAATGAAATTAGTGAATGTGACCAATAGCTACAAACAATTAGTAAATAAACAATTGGAAAACACGGATGCTTACTTTGTAAAAGTCTACTCAGCAGGAAACACGACCGCTGTCTATTCAGAAGCAGCTCACCATGTGGAAGTTCTGATTATGAATAAAAATCGTCGCATTCGTCCGACAGAAGTAAAAGAAATTTTAGCAAAACTGTTAAAACGATTACCTAAAGAGGCTTATGACCCAGATGAAATTTCTATCATTGAGTTAAACCATGTGACCGAAGTGTCTGTTCCATTAAAAGTTTCCCTCATGGAAAACTAAAAAAACTGCCGAAGTTTCCCCACTTCGGCAGTTTTTTTAATTTATTGTGACGTTATTTTTTTTACAAGCCTTTGATAATTTTCCGACCAGGCTTCCTCATTTGTCGGACTGACTAATTTATTTTCCTCGATTGCTTTTTTTCTTAAGTCATCTACTTCTTTTTTGAAATTTTCCCCCGATTTTTGAGCATAATCTTTAGAAAAATATTTTGATTGGCGAGAATAAGCCTTCAGTTTCGCATCTTTAATCTCTTCTTCTGTATCTGCAAAATATTCATCATAACGAAGATCGGTTATTTTTCCTGAATCTTTTAACGTAATAACCGTTAAACGTCCAGAAAGCCCCTCTCCAAAATCTTCTGTTAGACTTGTATAATGTTCTTTTGAAGGTTCTTTGATTTCCTTGGCTAAAGCCCTAGCAGCAGGAAGATAACCATTATTAGCGCTATTGGATTGACCTTTGGCTGTCTGGAATGCGCCATCTAGGCGATTTTCAGCAACCATTTGATTTTCTAGAAAAGTCATCGTATTAACAACGGTCACTAACGATTGATTAGTTCGGGCGTTGTTCGCTTGAAAATTTGCATAGCCGGATAAACGTTTTGTCACTCCTGCCCATTCTTCAGAATAATAGTTTTTAGGTCCACGTTCATCAAATTCCACTAACTGAATTTGTTGATCCTTAACAACGACATCAATTAAAGCCGTATAGCCGCCATCAAACACGACTTCATGATGATAATAATCCCCTTGAACTTCTCCGATTTCTGGACGACCTGACCAATACATCTTCTGGGCTTTTTCTTCTGGACTAATTCCTGATTGTCCATTATTAGCTTCTACTGTAGCGCCAGAAACAGCATCAACTTCAAAGGTATGTCCATTACGCTCATAACTCACTTTGGCAGCACTCTCCTTCGGTTGATCATTCGTGTTTGTCTGCTCCTCCTGCTTTACAGAAGTGGCATTAGTGGCTGCCGAGGCACCACTCGTTACTTGGACTGCTTCTGCTTCAGTACTTTCTTTCATTTTTTCAGTTCGTTGATCTGGTTGGCACCCCATTAAAATAATCATTGAACAAAATAACCCGACAACTATCTTTTTAGTTTTCATTTTTCCTCCTTTTGAAACTCATTGAATTACCATTTAATTTTAATATAAGTAGGATGAAAAGTATAGCTAAGAAATCGTTTTTTCTTCATATGGCGATAAACTTAACTGTCCAGATAAATACTCACCTAGATAGATTTCCTGTAATCTTTGGAAGCCTTGTTCTTGGATTTGCGTTAACAGCCAGTGCTCATCTTTTTTGATTAACTCTAGGACATCCATGTTGGCTTGACCGTCCACAATAATCGGATAACGAATACTTTCATCGCCATATTCGACGATTGTTAATTGACCATTTTGTTCTAAAACCGCCCGTTTAACAAGCTGGACTTCATAAATACCATTTGCTCGTAATTTAAACATCAGATCATTTGCAGAAATACCATTTTTCAAACATTCCTTCACCACAACCTGTCCATCCTTGATTAAAGTAATGGGTTTACCATCCACAATTTGCTTCACATAGCGATTGTGTTCTTTTGCAAATTTTAAAATTAAGACTAATAATGTCCACAAAATTAACACTAATACAAATTGGAGCACCGTAATTGAATCATTATAAATAACACCACCAATAATGCCCCCCAATACATAGTTTTGCACTTGGTCCATGGCCGATGTGGGCGCCAAATTGCCTTTTCCCATCAAATTAATTTGGACAATTAAACAAATAATACCTAAAGCAAATTTAATAATAATTGGACTATAAAACTGCATTAATTTTCCCTCACTTTACTTTATGATTTCAATCGTTGGTGTTAATAAATACGTTTCTTGTAACGTATAAGACTGCTGATCCGTACTTAAACTCATTTTATAAAAGACTTCGTCAATTTTAACTATGGTTCCGTCAGCCAATTGTGTACCATTGACATAAACTTTTTCTGGAGAAACCTTTTTTTCCTGTGCCACTTGTTCGACAAAATGTACCATTTGTGAAGATTGTGAATGCTGATTTTGGTTCAGTTGATAATTGGAATATTGAACCCCTAAAACAAATAATAATGATAAAAAAATAATAATACTTAATTCACGATATTTCGTTTGAATTTGATGTCGCACATAAAAACTAAACACAATGACTAGCCCGATTAACAAAGCAAAAATAAAAAAATACTTTAAGTAATCATTTAAATTAGATTGGCTTTTTAAATACTCGATGCCATAAAAATTCATGTTCTTGTCCACTCCTTGATAGGTTCGTTATAGTAAGTATTCTATCTCAAAAAAAACAATCACGCCTGCTTTAATACCTTATAACAAGAAAAGCTCAGCGCAATCATCTTGAGAATGACTGCGCCGAGCTTCAATCTTCTAAAGATTCAGCTACTAATTGATTACAAATTAATTTTACATCAAACTTTTCAGTTCAACATCTGGATACTTATCCGCAAACCAGCGTTCCGCAAATTGGTTTTCAAATAAGAACAATGGTTGGTCGAAACGGTCCCGTGCCAAAATGTTTCGGCTAGAGCTCATGCGTTCATCTAAATCTTCTGGATTAATCCAGCGGGCAATTTTAGAACCCATTGGCGTCATTACTACTTCAGCATTGTATTCATTGGACATTCGGTATTGGAAAACTTCAAACTGCAATTGACCTACGGCGCCAATGATATATTCTTCTGTTAAATATGTTTTATATAATTGAATGGCTCCTTCTTGAACCAGTTGGTAAATTCCTTTATGGAAAGATTTTTGTTTCATCACGTTTTTGGCAGTCACTTTCATGAATAATTCAGGGGTAAATGACGGCAACTCTTCGTATTGAACATTCATTTTCCCTTCATACAAAGTATCGCCAATTTGGTAATTTCCTGTGTCATACACGCCGATAATATCGCCTGCAACAGCTTCTGTGACGTTTTCGCGGGCATCCGCCATAAATTGTGTCACGTTGCTTAATTTGACTTTTTTACCTGTTCTACCTAAGGTCACGTCCATGCCTCTTTCAAAAACACCTGAACAAATTCGAACAAAGGCAATTCGATCACGATGGGCTGGGTTCATATTCGCTTGAATTTTAAAGACAAAGCCTGAAAATTCTTTTTCATAAGGACTTACTTCGCCACCCTCTTCTGTTTTATGCGCATGTGGCGCAGGCGCGAATTGTAAGAAGGTTTCTAAAAATGTTTGAACCCCAAAGTTTGTCAAAGCAGAACCGAAGAAGACTGGCGTTTGATCACCACGAGCGATTTTTTCCTCGCTAAATTCATCGCCTGCTTCTACCAATAACTCAACATCTTCCAACACTTGTTGATAAACGCTGTTATTGTGCAATGGTAAATCGCTTGGGATATCGCCATCTTTTAAAGGAATAAAACGCTCCCCGCCATTATTTTCTGGACGATATAATTCCACACGTTCATTATAAATATCGTATAGACCTTCTAGGCCTTTTCCCATACCAATTGGCCAGTTCATTGGATAAGATTCAATATCCAATAGTTCTTCCAATTCTTCTAAAAGTTCCAATGGTTCCCGTCCGTCACGGTCCAATTTGTTAATAAAAGTAAAAATTGGAATACCACGTTTTTTAACAACTTGGAAAAGTTTTTTCGTTTGTGCTTCAATCCCTTTGGCACTGTCAATAACCATCACAGCACTATCTACGGCCATCAATGTCCGATACGTATCCTCTGAGAAATCCTCATGCCCTGGGGTGTCCAAGATATTAATCCGTTTATCTTGATAGTCAAATTGCATCACAGAACTCGTTACCGAAATTCCCCGTTGTTTTTCAATTTCCATCCAGTCAGATTTGGCAAAGTTCCCTGTTTTTTTCCCTTTGACGGTTCCAGCTTGGCGGATGGCGCCCCCAAATAATAATAATTGTTCAGTAATCGTTGTTTTCCCAGCATCCGGATGGGAAATAATCGCAAACGTACGGCGACTATCGACTGCTTCTTTTTGATTGATCGTCATAAAAATCTCCTTATCACTTGTGATGTTTATTTATTTATTTTCTTCAGCATAATTTTTGATTAACCTTTGCTAGTATATCATGTCAAGCCTTGAGAATAAAGAGCTGCTGTTAGCTGTTTTTTAAAAGGAAAACCTGCGACATTAGTCAAAACGACTGATGTCACAGGTTATTTTTAACGTCTTGGTTCGTCATCTTCCATTTCTTTACGGAAAAAACGACGATTTTCTTCTGGTTCTTCATCGACAGTTTCTTCATCGTAGAAATGAACGCGTAAGACTAGCAAACGTGTGCCTTCCATTTCTTCAGCAGTTAACTTAATATTGCCCACTTCAAAAGAAGGTTTTTCCCCTTCATCAGGAATGGTTCCTAATGCTGTAATTAAGTAACCTGCCATTGTATCAACATCGCTCATGTGTAAATCTGTTTCAAATACTTCATTAAATTCGTCAATTAACATGCGTCCTTGAACCAAATATTCATTGTCAGCCACTTGTGTATATAAATTTTCTACTTCATCTGTTTCATCGTCAATTTCACCAACGATTTCTTCTAGTAAATCTTCCAGTGTTGCTAAACCGACAACACCGCCATATTCATCTAGTAAAATCGCCATTTGGTTTTGTGTTCGTTTTAACTCATAAAGTAAATCATCAATAAAAATGGTTTCTGGGACAAATAATGGTTCTTGGATAATCGCGCCTAATTCAATGTTTTCAAAGCCTAAATTACGTGCAGCTTTTAGTAACGTTTTGGTATGTAAAATACCAACAATTTTATCTTTGTCTTCACTATAAACAGGAATCCGAGAATAATTTTCTCCTAAAATTAAATTGATGTTTTCTTGGACATCATCTTGGATGTCAACCATGAATGCGTCTGTCCGAGGAACCATTACTTCTCGTGCCACTTTTGTATCTAATGAAAAGACACCTTGTAGCATTTCTAGTTCTTCGTTTTCCAAAACACCTTCTGTTTCAAGCATATAGCGCATTTCATCTCGTGTCATCTTCGAATCAGCATCATCGAAAGTCATTGGTGTGATTTTGGATAATAAATCGGTCGAAGCCGATAGCAACCAAACGAAGGGACGCGCGATAACTCCTAAAAAGCGAACTGCACCAGAAGTCAATTGAGCGACTTCTTCTGATTTATTCATAGCAATTCGTTTAGGGTATAATTCACCAAATACAATAGAAACGTACGTTAACAATGCTAAGATAATGATACTGGCAAGACTCTTAGCTGCGGCGCCGCCACCTAATACAGGGGCCAAACGACTAGATAAAGTCTCTGCTAATGAAGCACCAGATAGGATATTAACCAAAGTAATTCCTACTTGGATTGTGGATAAAAAGTTATTGGGGTCTTGCAATACCTTAAGCAATTTTTGAGCTTTTGCGTCGCCGTCTTCCGCTTTTTGTTCCACACGATTCTTGTTAACAGATACGACTGCAATTTCCGCCGCTGCCAAAAAGGCATTGATAAACGTCAACACGACTAATAATAGAAGTTGCGCAATTAGCGACTGACTCTCAGGGTCAGCATTATTCATAATGTTCTCTCTCTCCTTAATTGTTGATAATTCCGAGGCTGTACTTTCGTACTCTTTTAACGTTCTTCCTCTTTTTATGGTTAGGCTTAGAAACAGACACAATCAGTATTATGACAGGTTATTTTCTATCCTAATCCATAAAATCATAGCACGAAAGATTAGCGGATTCAATCATTAACCGTTATTTTCTTTCGTATTTGTTTCATTCCCTAAAAGAACGGCATTGGTAACTTTTTCACTACGACCCGCTTTGACCATATCAATAACATAGTAGATAATGGTCCGGCAGATTGCGTAAAATGGGACGCCGAGGAAAATACCTAGCAAACCTGCTAAATTTCCTGCTACCAATAAAATTAAAATAATCGTTAATGGATGGATTTTTAGAGATTTTCCGATAACGTTTGGATAAATAATATTTCCGTCCAATTGTTGAACCACTAGCACCACTAAACAACATAAGGCTGCTTTAACGGGTTCATTAAAGATGGTCACTAAGACAGCAGGCGCTAATCCTAGATAAGGGCCTAGATAGGGAATTAAATTCGTAAAGCCGGCAATGACACCAAATAAAAAGGCATAACGAACGCCAAGCAATGAATACCCAATAATCGTAAATGTACCGACAAATAAACATTCAATCGCTTGTCCACTAATATAACTGGATAAGGTTTGGTTCAATTGTCCTAAAAGATCCACAATATCATCTTTTCTTTTCTCAGGTAAAAAACGTTGAATCGCTGGTACTAGCTTGTCTCCATCTTTTAACATATAAAATAAAATAAATGGCGCAGTGACCAAAACAATGGTGGTTGACGCCACCGTTGATACGATTGAACCTAAGCTACTTGATAAACTACTTAAAAATTGTTGGATAATATTTGCATAAGAAATATCCATTTTTTCAATATAGCTTGTTAAATCAATTTGTTTAAAAATAGGTAACTCCGCAATCTCATAAATCCAGGTCTCCACTTGTTTAAAGAAATCCGGCATACTTGATGCTAAACTAGCTAGCTGATCTGCCAACTTAGGGATAATTGTTAATAAGATCAGAACTAATGCGATGATTAGTAATAAAAATACCAGTAAGACGGCATAAATTCGTTTCATTTTCGTCTTCATTAGTAGATTGACCACAGGATTTAGTAAATAATACAAAAAGCCTGCTACTAAGACTGGGGCAAACAACGTTGAAAAGAATGTCCCAATCGGTGCAAATAAGAAATTAATTTTCGAAGCAATAAATAATAGCATGGCCACGACAAGTAATTCAACTGACCAGAAAAATAATTTCGATTCTTTAAATCGATTAATCACAGCGGCTCCTCCTTTATTTTTATTCAATTGTTGCTGTTTTATTTTATCACACCTTCCCCCCTCAGTCATTGAGAATACTTCATTGCTAGAACTTTTTCGTGGTATAATAAAATAGAAACAGATTCTGAACTTGGGGGTTTTTCTATGCATGTAGCTCAAACAAAAGATACCATGAGTGATCTTTATTTAGATGCTGTCCGGCTTCGTCAACGCGTATTCGTAGCGGAACAAGGGGTACCAGAAGAGATGGAAATCGATGAATATGAAGCACATTGTATTCACTTTGTTTTGTACACGGATCATGTAGCTGTCGCAACTTGTCGCTTGCTTCCACTAGAAAATGGCGTTATGAAATTACAACGAATGGCCGTTGAAAAAGCTTACCGTGGCGCCGACTATGGACGAGTGATTATGGAAGCGGCGGAAAATTTTGCCAAAGAACAAGGCTACCACAAGATTACTCTAGGAGCACAAGTCACCGCTGTAGGCTTCTATGAACGTTTAGGTTATCAAAAAACAGGAGCACCTTTTATGGATGCTGGCATTGAACACTACGAAATGAATAAAGAACTATAACACCAATTAAATCGGAAAATTTAGAGCTTGGAGCATTAGCCATTTTGGCTAATGCTCCAAGCTCCTTTTGTGGGCTGTTTACATCGGCTATTTTTTGGATAGCTGTTGATAACGTTGATACCAGATATCTACATATTCGGGCGAGAAGGGGCCTTTTTCGTTATTAATCCAATCCACTAAAGTCTTGACATTTTCTTTTAAAATGAAGTCAATATCTTCTGGATAATCCATTAGTTTGCTATGAAATTCATATTCATCAACGTCTAGTAAACGTTTTTCACCATCTGGAAAAACCTTGATATCTAAATCATAATCAATATACTTCAACGCTTCGTCATCTAAAACATATGGCGAAGCCAGATTGCAGTAATACGAAACCCCCTTTTCTCTAATCATTGCTATTATATTGAACCAATATTTCTTGTGAAAATAAACAATGGCTGGTTCACGAGTCACCCACCGACGTCCGTCGGATTCCGTTACTAACGTGTGATCGTTCACACCAATTAAAGAATACTCGCTCGTTTTTAGTACCATCGTATCACGCCACGTTCGATGTAAATGTCCGTCATGTTTATAACTCTGAATGGTTACAAACTCGCCTTCTTTAGGAATTCCCATAATCCCCCCAACTTTCCCCAAATAAAGTAAAGCACTGTTACTTTTTGGGTGTTCATACATCGATATCGAAATAATTATATCATATCTTTTGAGTTTGCGTACATTGAGTTCACTTAAAGAAGACGATTTCTGAAAAAATTTAATTCAGATGACCAATTAGTTCAAATTCAGTAAGTATTTTCAGCTTAATTACTGGATTTTTTCAAAGACTGATACTGCGCTCTCTCTTAAAACCTGATTTAATTCGTCAACATTTGTTTTACCAGTTGTTTCAAGCCACGCAACGGCTGCTTCAGCACCTTGTTGAACAAATGGAAGCACGCCGTCTGCCCAAGTTGCGCGACCACATAAGACTCCATTAAACGAGGAACCTGCTTTTTTTGCAAATTTCAATGTTTCCTGAAACATCGTAGCACTAACCCCTGCACTCAAGAAAATAAATGGAAGTTGTGTTGCTTCACTTTGCATGTTGAAAAAAGCCTGCGCTTCATCTTGGCTATAAAGACTTTCAGTGCCAAAACCTTCTACAAAATTCATATTCACAGGGACTTCTACTTTTAAAACATCAACATTATAGCGATCCTTTGAAAATTCTTTCATCGCTTCAATTACTTTGTGCGGTTTTACTTTAGCGTATTCTTTTGAAGCACTATCCGAATTGTTTGCATCATAAGAGACAATTTCTAAAAAGAATGGAATTTCTTCGGCTAAACACTCTGAACCAATCCGTTCTATATAAGCTTTCTTTCGTTCATTGATTGCTTCACTTTCGTCAACATCGTAATAAAGTAAAAATTTACACGCGTCTGCGCCCGCTTCTTTTAAACGCTTAACCGACCAAACATCAAGACTATCGGGTAACCGTCCTGGTGTCGAAGCATCGTAGCCCGTTTTTTCATACGCAAGTAACAAACCTGAAGTCTGTGCTCGATTTTCAGCAGCAGCTAGGCCATATTCTGGATCCAACAAAATTGCTGAAGTCTCTGGTGTTAAGCAACGAGATACTAATACTTTAAAGTCACTGATTTCTTGCGCAGTCACCTCTTTGTATTTTCCCATCATGCGTTTTAAGGCCCCACGTTGATCAATGGCTAGTGCGCCAATAATCCCTTGATCATCTACCAGATTTTCTAAATGTTTACGTTTTTGTTCACTAATTTTTTTCATTCTGTTCCCTCACTTAATTGATTATTTAGTAACGTAGCAATTTCAGCTGGCGAACTTGCTTGTTTCAGTCCAGAAGTAACTTCTTCTCTTAATAGGAGGCGCGCAACGGAAGAGAGTAATTTCAAATGTGTCGTGCCAGCTTCGGCATCTGGAATAAACAGCGCAATCACAAACTCCGTTAATTGGTTGTCAAGGCTCTGCCACTCAACACCTTGGTCCAAGGTAACGATGATAATGGCCGCTTGTTGAATCGTTGCTGCTTTTGCATGAGGTATCGCAAATCCATTCATCATCCCCGTTGTTCCTTCTTGTTCTCGCTCGTTCAGTTTATCGAAAACTTCCTGTGCGTCCTGAGCAACTTCCAATTCTGTTGATTTTTTTGCTAAAAAGTGAAAAACATCCTCTTGCGTTTGTAACTGTTGATTTAAAAAAATATGATTTTCTTTAATAAAAGCCATTCCATCCACTCCTAATTCCTGTTATTTCATTTTTTTGATAACGATTGCTCTTGTTTGGCGATTCTACTTTTTTGTACAAAACCTAGCAATAAACCGCCTACCAATGAACCAGCTAAAATTGCCAGAACCCATTGAACAGCGTGAGTAACAACTGGTAAAACAAGAAATCCTCCATGAGGTGCTGGCACTTGTACCCCAAACATATACGTTAGGACTGCCGCAATTGAAGATCCGAGCATCATAATTGGTAAAACCTTTAATGGGTCTTTTGCCGCAAACGGAATAGCGCCTTCTGTAATATGTGTGGAGCCTAAAATAAAGTTCACTAGCCCCGCATTGCGTTCATTTGTGTCAAAGTATTTTCCAAAGAATAATGTAGCAAAGCCTGTAATTAAAGGTGGCGCTATGCAAGCAGCAGAAACTCCTGCCATAAAAGAAGTATTTCCTTGAGCTAAGAGTGCCGTCCCAGTAACATAGGCCGCTTTATTAACTGGACCTCCCATATCAAAGGCACACATACAACCCACAATAATTCCTAAAACCAACGGACTGGAGTTTTGGAAACTAGCTAAAAAGCTCATCATTCCTTCGTTAACAGCTTTCATCGGATCTGCTAGTAAAGACATAGTGATACCAATAACTGCAACGCCAATGACTGGATAAAGGAAAATTGCTTTTAAACCATCTAATGATTTAGGCAAACCTTTAAATACTCTTTGTAATAAAAGAATGAAATACCCAGCAAGGAAACCAGATAATATCCCTCCTAAAAAGCCAGTACCACCAGTGTTAGCAATCAAACCACCGACAAAGCCCACAACCAAACCAGGTCGTTTGGCAATCCCCTCTGCGATATACGCAGATAAGATTGGCACCATCATGCCCATTGAGGCATCACCAATACTTTTTAACATAGCAGCGGTAGCATTATACTGACTACTTTCTGGATCAAATGAATAAATGCCCCAAATAGCAAAAGAAAGAGCAATTAAAACGCCGCCTGCTACTACAAACGGCAACATGTGAGAGACGCCATTCATTAAGTTTTTATAAATACTATGTCCAACATTTCCTGAAGAAATTTGTGTCTCCTGTTCAAGTTCGTCCACTGCTTGGTTTTCGGCTGCAATCGATCCTTTGCCTGCGAGTGCTTCTTCAATTAAGCGATCTGCTTCTTTAATCCCCACACTGACAGGGACATCAATGATTCGTTTCCCAGCAAAACGTTCTGCTTGAACGTCTTTGTCGGCGGCAATAATGACTGCCTCCGCTCCTTGGATTTCTGCAGGTGTTAACTCGTTTTCTATGCCAATCTGACCATGTGTTTCAACCTTAATCGTAATACCTTTACGTTTTGCAGCTTGTTCCAATGCCTCCTGTGCCATATACGTGTGCGCTATTCCCGTCGGACAACCTGTAGCAGCTATTAATTGATACGTAGCCATCTGTTTATTCCTCCTCTTGAATCTTTATTTGTTGCTCTAACTCCTGAACATCTGAAAAATCTGTCAATCCTTTGCGAAATGCTGTTGAACTACCTGCTGCAATACTTCTTTTTAAATTTTTTTCCAATGAAAGTCCTTGATGCCAGCCAGCTAAAAAGGTACCTAACATTGCATCCCCTGAACAAGCTGTATTTACAACCATTCCAGTTGGTGAATTACCTGAAAGAACCTTTTCATTGTTCATAAATAAAGCCCCTTCACTACCTAAAGAAAGTAAAATATTTTTGGCTCCCCGCTTCAGTAATTCTTGTCCATAAAAAATGTAATCGTCCTTAGTCTGCACTTCTGTATGAAACCACTCTTGAAGTTCTTCTTCATTTGGTTTCAATAAAAATGGTTGATAAGGCAAACAATCTAAAATTTCTTCATAACTACTGTCTAAAATTAAGAACACCTGCTTTTCAAAACAAATTCGGCTAATTTCAATCAAAATACTTGGCGAAACCCCTTGTGGTAAACTTCCTGATACGCACAAATAATCCCCTTTACGTAACTCTGAAATTTTTTTCAAAAAACGTTGTACATGTTCTTCAGATAATTTTGGTCCCTTATTGACTAATTTGTATTCCTTTTGATCTTGGGTAACTTTTGTAAACACATTAATTCTCGTTGTGCCAGCGACTTCGATAAAATCAGTGGTTATCTCTTTTTCTTTTAAATAATCCTCGACATAGTTCCCAGTGAAACCAGCTTTGACTCCCAAAGCGGTATTATCAATCCCTAACATCTTTAAAATTAGGGAAACATTGACTCCTTTCCCGTTTGCTTGAATATCATCTTCCTTCGTGCGATTCACGACAAAAGGAACTAGCACTTCTGTTTCGATAAATAAATCAATGGCTAAATTTAATGTACATGTATAAATAGTCACTGTAGTTCCTCCTTTCTCCTCTTTATTATGTCTCAAAATACCATGTAAAGGTTTTCATTCTTTCGCAAAAGTATAGAAAACATTTACAATTTCATAATTTCTCTAGCTTTTTTATTTTTTTTCATTAAAAATAGGCTTATAAATGTTTTTTAGCGAAAGAAAGAAGGGCTGGCCATTATGGAACAAAAATTGAGTGAGTCAGAGCAATATCTCTGGCATTTTATCGAAACACATATTTTAGAAATCCCTGATTATTCCATTGTAAAATTAAGCGAACGAGCCAACGTATCAACTGCGACGATTGTAAGAACCATGAAAAAGAAAGGCTATGAAGGTTTCACATCCTTCAAGCATCACTTGAAAGATAAAGAAAACCAAAATATAAATTTTTCAGCATTAGAAAAAGTAGACCGAGGAATTCGGACGGCCATTTTAAAGAATGAAGAAGAAGTAACTCGCACGATTAACATGATTGAAATTGGTAATATAGAAGATGCAATCCAAAAAATCAAAGCTTCTCGACGGATTATTATCTTTGCTAGAGGTTTTTCAGAATTAATTGCTCAGGAAATGATGGTTAAGTTTCAATTGGCTGGCAAATACTGTGAACTGCATACGGACCCAGAAATTATTAAAAATATTAGTAAAAAGTTATCAAAAAAAGATGTGGCTCTTTTTGTTTCTTTAAACGGAGAAACCCAAGAATTAGTTGTCGCTGGTAAAAACTGTTACGACTCAGAAATTGGGACTATCCTTTTAACTGCAAGCAAACACTCTAGTTTAATGAAATACATTGAAATTCCGTTCGTAGGCTTCAAATCAGAAGGCTCCTTTTTCCCCGATTATGAAGTGCGTTCACGGTTACCATTATCCATTCTGGCCAGAATTTTATTGGACGCCTATGCTTTAAGAACGACAACTTAGGCTTTCTTAAATAATAAAAAACAAGCATTCCTTCACTTAAAATAAAGGAATGCTTGTTTTTATTTTGCAACAAAACGTGCTTCTACTCGATAAATTCGTTGACCACGACTAGAAAATTTTTCTTCGTATTCTGTCATAATGTTGCCTTCAAACTCGCTATTATGCAAATCTAGCCATACACGTTCAATAATCATGCCATATTTAGAAAAGCTACTTAATGAGTATTCGAAGAGCCCTTGATTATCCGTTTTAAAATGAATTTCTCCATTTGGTTTTAAAATAATTTCATCTGTTGCTAAAAAGTTTTTATACGTTAAACGACGTTTTTCATGTTTTTTCTTTGGCCAAGGATCTGAAAAATTTAAATAGATTAAATCTACTTCATTTTCAGCAAAATATTCTGTTAATGCTTCGCCGTCTACTCGCAATAACTGTAGATTAGGTAACGGATCGGCCACTAGCTTATCTAATGCAATCGATAAAATACTTAATTGCATATCGATACCAATATAATTAATTTCAGGATGTGCTTTAGCCATTTCATAAATAAAACGACCTTTACCTGAACCAATTTCAATGTGGATGGGATGATTATTGCCAAAACGTTCTTGCCATTTCCCTTGCCATTTTTCAGGACCTTCTACCACATATTGTGGATATTTTGCCATATATTCTGCTGCTCCGGGTCTATTTCTTACACGCATATTTAAAATTCCTTTCTTTTAAAAACAGACTGGTGAAATTCGCCAGCCTGTGTGGATGTTAAATGAATTAGTTTAACTACTAAACATTCGTTTTAATTGTAAAATTTCTGCAGTCATTGCTCTTCTTTCGCCTTCTTGGTGATGACGAACAATCTCTTGTAAAAAGCTAAATAAACCATACCAATAAATTCGTTGAACTGTACTTTCATTTGGGATTAAACCATAAGATAGTAACCATTGATTCCAACCGGAACGAGGCACATAATGACTCAAAATCATTCCTAAATCTACCGCTGGGTCCGCGACCATCACAGAATCCCAATCTACTAAATAGAGATAATTATTCGAGACTAACCAATTCCGATGATTCACATCGCCGTGGACAGCTACATAACTAGTCTCTGGATATTCTGGTAAATGATTATATAAATAAGTGATTACTTCTTTTAAATAACTGTTTCGTTTTAATTCTTTAGGTAGTTGACGCTTATACTCTTTCAACATTGTTAGCGGGGTACAAACTTCGCCACCAATTTTTTTCAACATGTCTTTCAGCAAATTGGAATGATGCAATTGGTATAACACGTCAATCACGTCATTGCGTTTGCCAATTTCGTCCGCATGTAATAAACGTCCTTCCAGCCATTCTTGGGCTGTTAGTACGTCGCCATTCGCTGTCCGCTTTGTCCAAATCATCTTCGGGGCTAACCCTTCTTTAGACAATGCTGCAAGAAGTGGAGAAGTGTTTCGTTTAATGAACACTTTCTCTGTTTCTTTTATTCCCATGTATGTTTGACCAGTTGCGCCCTTTATCGGCTGCAGACGCCAGTCTTTATCCAACTGAAATTCCATGGAAATTATCTCCTATCTCAACACAATTTTATTGCAATTTTTACAGCAATTACCATTTTAGTCGCCAAACCTTGCTTCGTCAAGCTTCTATGTGGTTCTTTTGTAAATTTTGCTGGGTTTTCTCATCTTTATAACTTATTCAAGCGCATTGGAACATACATTTTAGTGAAAATCACAACTTCTACAATTAAGGCACCCAGAATGAGCAAGCTATTTTGCAAACTGCCTAAACGAAGGCAGACAATCCCACCAAAAATAATGGCCGCAACAGACAATGCGCCGCCAATTAACCGGCGAATTGCTGCTTGTTTTTTTTCTATTGAAATTGGATATAGCTGTGTCATCACCATATAATCAAATTGCGTGTACATGGGAATCAACTGGAACCCGATTAAATAAACAAACAATAAAGCAACTACCAACGCAATCCAGAATTCTTGTAAAAAGAAGAGTAGCACGCCACCAACCAAAATCAAACGAAACAATAAGCCGCTATATTCGCTACCTCGTAAAAAGCTCCGAATGAATAAGTAAGCATACGTGTTCTCAGATGTTTTTTTGACTACTCCGAGGAGAGGATCTAAGTATTTACGACGTTTTACTGTACTACTCACTTCAGGAATATCTGTAAACAGCTGAATGAATTTATAAATTCTATGCATTCTGTTTTGTTCTTTTTGGATCATTTTTTCCCAATCCAAGAAACTCTTTTTCATCTTATTTTGCCAAATACTCGATAAACAAACGGCCAGAATGATACCACCAATCACACCAACCCAAGGCGTCCAGTAAATGGCTCCCGTCATAATCAAGAGACTACTGATCAACCAAACGAACCACCAACTACGGTAAGTGGTTGACGAAAGATGATAGAGCCCATAGCTTTGTAAACTAAGATGTGTATAAATCATACAAACTAGCATGACCAAAAATAAAAAGAAGGTTTGAAACGACCAACCTGTTGTGACTACAATCAACGGCATCAATAGGCCACTTCCTAGAAAGCTGACCACAATCGGTAAAATTAAAGAGTAGCGCAGCGCCCGTTTCAGATAAGCAGCGAATTGTTTTTCTTTTGGTAATAAAAAAACCTTGTCTGGCTCTTCTGTCAAAGTAGCCAACTTACCAACTTGAATGAGTAGCAGCCAGCCCAATAGAATTAACGGTCTGCCCCAAACAAAATCACGAGGTAATTCTTTTAACAACTGGGAATAGTACAGACCTAATCCGCCTAATAAAAACATACAGACTAAAACAAAATGATCATTTAAAATATAGCGCAAGTACTTGGACATTTTTTTGAAATGCCGTGACAAACGTTGACTAAAAAATTCGCCCATGTTACCCCACCTTTTCTTCCTTCGTCAAGGCAAGATAAATATCATCTAAAGAAGACTCTGGTAAATTAAATTCTGCACGTAATTCAGCCATTGTACCGTTTGCCCGTAATTTCCCTTCGTGTAGTACCACAAAACGATCACAATATTTTTCAGCTGTTGCTAAAATATGCGTGGACATTAAAATCGCTGCCCCTTGCTTACGCATCGTATCCATTAATTCTAATAAAGCATGAATTGCTAAAGGATCTAAGCCTAGAAAAGGTTCATCAATAATATATAAACTCGGTTCAATTAAGAATGCACAAAGTACCATGACTTTTTGTTTCATGCCTTTTGAAAAATTAGCAGGAAACCATTCCAATTTATTGTCTAAACGGAACGTTTTTAGTAATGGTTCTGCTCGTTTGAATGCTTCTTCTAATGGAATATCATAAGCCAAGGCCGTTACTTCGATATGCTCTTTCAATGTTAATTCTTCATATAAAGAAGGTGTTTCCGGAATATACCCGATTTTTTTACGATATTCTTCAGGGGCTTGTTGCAATGTTTCCCCGTCAATCATAATTTTGCCTTTTTGCGGCGTAAGTAACCCAATAATATTTTTGATGGTGGTACTTTTCCCCGCACCATTCAAGCCGATTAAACCAACCATTTCACCAGACTTGACGTCAAAATTAATATCTTTTAAGACAGGAATATGGCCGTAACCTCCTGTTAAATGTTCAATTGTTAAGCTCATTTCTTTTGCCTCCAACCTTTTCTCTCTACCATTATTAAACCCTAAGCGAACCAAGAATTCAAAAATTACTCCCTTAATTAAATGGATTTTTTTCTTTCTCTTATTATACACGAAATGAAACGAACTTTTTAGCGAACTCACGTACTTTTTCATCCACAGAGAAATCAACTTGTGGTAAAGTAAAGGAAAGAACCTAGAGAAAAGAGGAATTTTTCATGAATGATTGTATTTTTTGTAAAATTATCAACGGCGAAATCCCAAGTTATAAAGTCTATGAAGACGAGAAAGTCTACGCGTTTTTAGACATCACACAAGTGACCAAAGGACATACCTTAATGATTCCAAAACAACACGTTGCTGATATTTTTGAATATAATGACGTTTTAGCAAGTGACGTCTTTGCTCGTATTCCTAAAGTAGCACGAGCATTAGAAAAAGCTTTTCCAGAAATGGAAGGATTAAACATTTTAAATAACAATAAGGAAGTGGCTTATCAATCCGTTTTCCATTCCCACGTTCATTTGATTCCCCGTTATTCAAAAGAAGATGATTTCTCTATTCATTTTGGCAACCATCAAGAGGACTATTCCGCCGAAGCGATGCAAGAAATTGCTGAGACCATTGCAAAGCAGGTGAACTAAATGAAAAAATTTATTAAAGGTCTCTTTTTTGGCGCAGCTGCCGGTACCATTGGCGGCTTGTTGGCTGCTCCAAGAAGCGGGAAAGAAACACGCCAACATTTAATCAATGAGCTAGAGGACTATCGTTCACTGAAAAATCAAGTCACGAATGACTGGGATCAGGTGCAACGAAATTTGGTAGTTGTCGAAGAAAACGTTCCACTGGCAACTGAATTTTCAAAAGACCTGCAACAAGAAATCACTGATTTCAAATTCCAAGCGGAACCTCGGATTGCTCAAATTAAAGAACAAATTGCTAAAATCACGGCTGAATTACCTGACACACAAACTAACAAGCAAAAGTAAAGTCTTTGATGTTAATTATTTCTTTTGTTATTAAAAAAATAAAAAGTGTGACGTAAATACGAATTTTGTTTGAAACTATGCCTGAGACTCTTTCTTTTTCAAAATGAGGTATGGTATAGTTATAACAGAAATAAAACTAAAAAAAACAGGAGTGCATAAGAGAATGAAGAAAAAACTAATCTTAGCTGCAGCGGGCGCAATGGCCGTTTTTAGTTTAGCAGCGTGTTCAAGCGGTTCAAAAGATATCGCAACAATGAAAGGTTCAACAATTACTGTTGATGATTTTTATAACCAAATTAAAGAACAAAGCACTAGCCAACAAGCGTTTAGCCAAATGGTTATTTATAAAGTCTTTGAAGAAAAATATGGCGACAAAGTAACTGACAAAGATATTCAAAAAAACTTTGACGAAGCCAAAGAACAAGTAGAAGCACAAGGCGGAAAGTTCTCTGATGCATTAAAACAAGCTGGTTTAACTGAAAAAACATTCAAGAAACAGTTAAAACAAAGAGCAGCCTATGATGCAGGTCTAAAAGCCCACTTAAAAATTACAGATGAAGACTTAAAAACAGCTTGGGCAAGTTTCCATCCAGAAGTAGAAGCACAAATTATCCAAGTTGCTTCAGAAGATGATGCCAAAGCTGTCAAGAAAGAAATCACTGACGGCGGCGATTTCACAAAAATTGCTAAAGAAAAATCAACAGATGCTGCTACGAAAAAAGATGGCGGTAAAATTAAATTTGATTCACAAGCAACAACTGTTCCTGCCGAAGTTAAAGAAGCTGCCTTCAAATTAAAAGATGGCGAAGTGTCAGAACCAATTGCTGCAACAAATATGCAAACCTACCAAACAACCTACTATGTAGTGAAAATGACGAAAAACAAAGCAAAAGGCAATGACATGAAACCTTATGAAAAAGAGATCAAGAAAATTGCTGAAGAAACAAAATTAGCCGATCAAACATTTGTTTCGAAAGTCATTAGTGACGAATTAAAAGCGGCCAATGTGAAAATTAAAGATGATGCCTTCAAGAACGCTTTAGCAGGCTACATGCAAACTGAATCTTCAAGCGCTTCTTCAGAGAAAAAAGAATCAAAATCAAGTGATTCTAAAACAAGCGATACCAAAACAAGCGACTCTGAAAAAGCAACAGATTCTTCAAGCAAAACAACAGAATCTTCTTCTAAATAAGCATAAAAAAGAGAGTGGTCGATTGACCACTCCCTTTTTTTATTTATCTTTTGGAACATAGAAACTGCGGTTATCTAAACCAAAGATTCGTTCCGTATACTCCCCAGGCTGTGTTTGACGAATGGCCCCTAGCATCATTTGAATGGACGCATCCATGGTATCAATTTGATGTAAGATTTCCGCTTCCATAATTCTTGGTCGCACAGGTGAGCCATATTCCAACAGTCCATGGTGGGCTAAGACCATGTGCCGAAGAACGACAACGTCTTCTTCTCGATCATCAATTTTCAAAGCGAAACACGCCTTGGTAATTTCCTCATCCACCAAAACTAAATGACCAATTAAGTTCCCTGCCACCGTATATTCTGTCGTAATAGCGCCAGATAACTCTAAAACTTTTCCTAAGTCATGTAAAATAATCCCCGCATATAATAGTGACGTGTTAATTTCAGGATATTCCTTAGCAATTGCTTTGCCTAGGCGCAACATTGAGACAGTATGGTAAGCTAAGCCATTCGCAAAAGCATGATGGTTCCGTTTGGCTGCAGGAAATTCATAAAATTCTTGTTGGTATTTCGTCATGAGATAGCGCACAATACGATTCCAATGAGCATTGGTAATTTCAAAAATCACTTGATTGATTTCCTCAACCATCTCTTCTTTTTTCAAAGGCGCTCGTTCCATATATAAACTTGGCTGGCTTGGTTCCTCTGCTGTCGCTAAACGCATGTGTAAAATTTTTACTTGGGGTTTATTTTGATAAACTTCTCGTTTCCCATTCAGTAAAACAACGTTTCCCGCAGTAAATCGTGTAATTTCATCCTCAGAGGCGTCCCAATATTTTCCGTCAATCGTGCCAGATGTGTCTTGAAAGGTAAAGGCAATAAACTTTTTCCCATTTTTAGCTACACGTACATCGGCATTTTTAATTAGAACAAATGATTCAAAAAGTTCTTCTACTGTTAATTCACGTAATTTTTTCACTTGACGCTTCCTCCTTCTAACGCAATTACTCTTTGTTGTAAGTCCTGATAATAGCTTACCATTTCTTGGTCAGAAGAAAAACAAATGACTTGCTGTTTTTGACCAAACTTAGTAAATAATTCAGCTAATTGGGCTTTTCTTTGATGATCATAGTGTAACCAGCCATCATCAATGATAATTGGACAAATCAGTTGCTCGCCTTGGACTGCTAAAAAGGCAAAACGAACAGCCATCATCAATTGATCTTTAGTGCCAGTTGATAATTCATGTAAATAAAACATTTCTTGTTCTTTCGTCACCGCAACTAGTTGACCTTCGGCTACTTGGATTGATTGATAACGCTGATTTGTTAAAAGTGCAAAGTAGCTTGATGCATACTGTAATAAGCTGGGCAATTGTTGTTCCGAAAGCTCTGTTAATAGGTCCATTAACAGTTGCCCCGCCAGTTGATACCCAGACCAACGTTGAGCTAGTTCTTTGATTTCCGCTTTTAAAATTGCTTGGCGTTGATACAACTCATCTAAGGTACCATCCGTCATTAATTGTTGTTTTTCATAAATCAGCGCTTGATACTGTTCTTGTATTTTATCTAACTTGCTTTCTTCCAGTGCTTGTTGCTGCGCCAGTTGTAAAGAACGGTCTTTTAACGTTGCCTCTGTTACCGCTTCTGGAAACAGATTGCCTAATTGTGTCGCTAATTCTTGCCCACGACCAACTTGAGCTTGCTGAGTGGTCAGCTGTTGAATTCTACTTGGAACATCAGTGATTGATAGAATCCGATAACGAATTAGTAAAGGCTGAATTCGTGTTAACGCTTCTTGCTGTTTAGTTTTCAACTCTCGTAACTGCTGTTTGAGATAGCCATCTGCTTGATACTCTTGAGCAAAGCGAACTTTCTCCATTTCTTCAGCAAATCCTTCTAAAAAGTGTAACTTTTCGGAAAGGCTCTTTCCTTGCAAGGGTAAATGCGTCATCAATGGGAAGATTTGTTCTTCAAATACTTGGCGTTTTTGTTGATTTTCCTTCAATTGACTCATGAGTTCTTCATTTGTTTGAACAAGCAATAAATAGCGCGTAATCAATTCCCGCTGATTCATTAAAGTATCAATTTGATTCATTTTTCCTAATTGATGAAGTTGGGCTTGCTCCGCTACTGCTTGTTCAAGTTGTTCCACTTGCAGTTGTGCCTCACGTTCTTGATTCAACGCTTGTTGGAACTGTTCATTTAAATAATCTAGTTGCGAAAGTTTCGTCTGCCATTCTTCTTTCACTTCATCTGAGGACGCTTCTTTTCTAGTGGCGTAGCTAAGCACTTCTTTTGCGATAAGACTAACTCCCACGAGAACTAGGCCCCATTTTAAAGGGCTTGGCAAAAAGAAACCGAGTAATGCAAGGATACTTCCTAGCAATAACCAAAGTGGTTGACTTGTTTTCTGCGCTTTTTGGGCACGCGTCGCTTCACCAAAAAATGCGGCATGCGCTTTTTCAAAATCCGTTAACTGGTCTTCCAGATTTTCAATTTGAGAAGCCAAGAATGCTTTCTGTTCTTGTCCTTTTTGAAGAGCTTGCGTATACGCAACTTGTTGTTGGCGCCACTTTTGAACGGTTTCGTTGTCATAAAAAAGCTGTGGTGGTCGTTCAGGCGACCATGACCATTCGTTCTCTAAAAGGACCATTTCTTGACGATTTTGATCAAAGGTTTGGGTCATCCATTCCGATTCCGTCATCAATTGTTGCATATTATAGCGTTGATTCAACAATTGTTGAATCAATGCTTCTTGTTCTAGGTAAAAAGCATAGCCTTCTGGAACATCGAGCGCTTCTGACTGAAGAGATAACTCTTTGGTCAAACGTTGTCGTTCTTTGTCTAGGTACATATATTCTTGAAAGGTTTCTTCTAATTGAACTTGGTCTTCTTTTACTAAAACAACGTTCTCTGTTTCTTCAGGTAGCGACTGCCATTCTTCGTACAAGGGAAAGTGACGTTGCTGTTCCGCAACCTGTAACAAGTCCTGTTGCGTTTCTTTTAATTGCTGTTGCAGTGTCACTCGCTGTTGTTCTGTTTCGCGAATCGTTTCTTCTAATTGTTGAAAAGTTTGTTGCTGCGCTTCTTTCTCTTGAATTTGCTCTTTTAGTTCTTGATAAGCCGCCAACTTCTGATTGAGTAATGGCTGCTGCCCTTTGCCTTTAAAGATTTTTTGTGCTTCTTTAAAGTACGCATTTCGGTAAGTCAAAAGTTGTTGACTACCAGAAACACCAATGGCTAACAAGGATGTTTGCAGTTCCTCTTCTGTCAACTTGTCACTCGTAATTAATTGTTCTTGTTGGAAAGTAAAAACCTCTTGAAATAACTTTTTCGTTAGCGGATGTAACATTTGCTGTAAGGTTTTTTCATCCCCCATTTGTTGTTGATAATAAATGATTGCTTGCCCTTTATTTTTTTCTTTAAAACGCTCGACTTGAACTTCCCCAAACACAGGATGTGCCAACCACAAACGACCACCATACGAGCCACCATTTTTAGGTGCGTAATCGCGTTTTCTTTTGCCCTTTGTGGGAAACCCAAACAGCATTGCTTGAATGAATTGATACAATGTGGACTTGCCAACTTCATTTGCGCCGTACAGCAATTGATTACCAGATTCAAATGTAATTTTCTGTTGTTGCCATTTTCCAAAGCCCACAATCTCTACTGCGAGTAATTTCATAGTGGGTCCTCCTGAATAGTAAAGTCTTTATTAATTTGCTCATGTGCTAGGCGCAAGCTCTCTAATCGCCACTGCTCATCCATTGAAAAAATTCCAGCAAATTCTGGATAACGTAACAATTCCTTGGTGGTATCTTCAAAAATAACTGGATCTAAGTATGTTTTTTCTAATGCCGTTAATAAGTTGGGACTAGCGGCTAAATAGATTGGTTCTTTCGTTGGTTCCTCTGCTTGCAATATTAGGCGATAAACAAAAAAATCACCTTGCGTTTTTTGTAAAAGCTGCTGCTGTAAGTAGCTTAATAGTTCACCATTGACAATGGCTTGCACCACGGTCACATCCAAATGTTGCGTTTCTTTCAGTGTCAACGCCATCAATTGCTGTTGCTGATGCGCATGCCACTTCGTCAGCAAACTGGTTTCAAGATAAGACAAAACGCTTTGGGTGTCACGGCATTGCGCCAGAGATACTTCTTCATTCGTCCAATCTATTTCTGCGACTTTTTCAAATTGAACAGTCGCTTGATTTTGGGAAAGTGTGACCACTGCAACACCTTGTAAAGACTGTTCTTTTTTCGTGTGTCCTTGAGGTGTTCCAGGATAAACAATTAGCGGTTGTTCACTAACAATTTGCGGCTGATGAATGTGGCCCAATGCCCAATAATTATAGCCAGTGGCTTTTAAATCCTTCCATGTAAACGGAGCATAATTTTGTTGCGCTTTCCGACTGGTGTCTCCATGATAAATCCCAATATGAATGTCAGATTCTGCTTGTTTGATAGGAAATTCTAGTGCTTTATTTTCATCAATCCAGGGATGCTCATAACTAAACCCTGAAACAGCCACTTGTTCGCCCGCTTTCGTTTCAAAATACAGTGTCTCAACTATTTCTTTTTCAAATAAAAAAACATTGTCTGGAAAAGAAAACCAATAGCGGTCTTTTTTATAGTAATCATGATTCCCAAATGTTAGAATCACAGGGATTTCTGCTTGTTTCAACTGTTCTAATGCAGCCATCAATTGGGCTTGCATTGAAATAGAGGTCTGACTTTGATGAAACGTATCTCCTGCAAAAATAACCAAGTCCACCGCTTCTCGAATAGCAACTGTTACGATATTCATTAACAATTGTTGATTAGCTTCTCTTAAGCGCTTCGCTAAGGCTGTCGGGATCCCAGTTAACCCTTCAAAAGACCGATCCATGTGTAAATCAGCTGTATGCAATAGTTTCATCGTTTCCCCTCCTTTTCTCCTTCCTTTATCATATCATTTTCTGCCAGCTTGGTCAGTAAAAACATACGAAAATTTGTTCGTTTTTTCAATAAAAAAAGAATCAGGTTAACTGATTCTGTCGAAAAAGCAAGTATTTAGATTGTCCGTTTCTTCTTATATTTATAAAAGTAAAATAGCTATAATTGGTAAGAATAATAAGTGAAAATTTTTATAAATGATTTCAAATTTAGGATTACTCTAAAAACAGGTACTAAAGTAGTCCTTTCTATAAGTTCAAATACTGAATATTGAATCAAATTTATTAAAAAAATCATTTTGGTTTTTAGGTAAATTATTGCTTAAATATCTATAATAAATACAGAATTCTTCTGAATCAACAGGTACCTCAAAGTTCACCAAATTTTCTAAATGTATCTCTCTCAATAGATTTTTAGAAAGAACCAAGATATTAAAATTGTCACTAATTTTTTCATTACTATATATTGCTCTTATTTTTATCTTCTCTTTCACATAGCTGTCATCTGCCTGATCCTCTATCACGCCTACAATTGAATTAGTTCTTACAGGGGGATCAAAATATTTAAAATTATCTCCTTTACATATGGCTAGACCTTCTCCTATACTGACTACTCTATGTGCAAAAAAGTTGTTGTATAGACTTTTTATTACAACAATTTTACCTGTACTTATTTCAAAGTTACTACATTGTGCTACTAAAATATCTCCCTCTTTATATGTTGGCAACATAGATACTCCTTCTGCAACAAACCTCATTGCCTCATCACCACCACATCATATTTCAATAGCTCTTCTATAAATGCCTTAATTTGTTCTCTTACTATATACATATTTTGATTATCTGTATCAAATTCTTTAGATAACCTAGACACAGCTTCATCAATATTCTTAAATTTTTTAGCTTCGATTCTATGAAAAATAAATATTGAAGTTTTATCTTCAAGCATAAAGCCATCCTCATTTAATGATATAACTAAAAACTCTCCTTTGTCTTCATAATTAATTTTTTCATTAATACTAAGCATGCTCTTTACCTCCATATACAAATTGATACATTTGTTCCAAAATCATTCCTTTGATTATTTTGCATTCCTCATTATTGATTACATTCGAAGAATCATCCTTTGACTTTGAATAATAATGATTTGCTCTACACGAGCCTCCACAAAGCAGTTTGAATGAACAATTTTTACACGGCTCCATACCAAGGGACGAATAAGAGAAGTGATCAATTTTTTTATTCTTAAAAATATAGTCTAGCGGTTCGACTCTAACATTCCCTAAGTAAAAATCTTTTTGATCCAATAACTTACAAGTATAGACATTTCCCATGGGATCAATTGAAAATTCTCCGATACCTTGACCACAATGAACTTTAATTGTAAATGGATTTAAAGCTTTCTTGTATTTCATCGCAATCCGATCAATCTCTTTTCTTTCATCTTTTGTAAGAGAAATATCGTCAAATCCTCTACCCAATTTACAAAAAGTTCCAATATTTAAGTTTATTTTATGAGATTTTGCAAAGGTAACCATTGTATCAATGTCAGCAATATTATTTTTAGTAATTGTTTGATTAATGGCTAAATTTTTAAAGTTAAGTTTTATTAGATTCTCTAAAGCCTTTGTAGCAACTTTAAAGCATCCTCTTCCTCTATTGTCATCATTGTTATTTTCATTTAAAGAGTCTAAACTGATTGTAATTTTGTAACAACGTTCAGATAAAAACTTAGCTTGTTTGATGTTATAGGCTACTCTACCATTGGATATTAAGTTGCAGATAAATCCTTTTTTATATGCATTATCTAATATCTTATAGAAGTTCTTTTTTAAACCAACTTCTCCACCTGTAAAAACAATTTTTTTTACTCCAGCTACCTTTAACTGTTTAAAAATCTTATCATACTCTTCGTAATCTAATTCTCTACGTAGCTTTTTACCTGGACCTGCTTCAGCATAACAATAGGTACATTTTAAATTACATTCTTCGGTTACAACAATATATACCGTGCGTGGAATAGAGAAATTTTCTATTAATTTATGAAAATTCTCCTCTACTTCCAAGTCAGTGAAATCAAAGATTCTATACAATTCTATTTTTCTTAATAAGTCTTTTGAGATATCATGTCTATCTCTAGTTTTTAGATATTTTTCGAGAATAGGAAGTTCATTTTCTTCTATACCAATCCAACTACTAATAATTGGATTATGTACTATAACCTTGTTTCTATAAAAATAAAATTTTAACAAAAATTATCCTTCCCTTCTTTGTATACCTGAGAGCATTTAAACTTAAGCGTACATTATTAATTAAAGATAGAAAATTTAAGGAGCTAAGATTTATCGTTTCGTAATATTAAATGAAAAATTTGATTAAGTTACATTTCTTTATTCAAAATTGTTTTTTAAGTTCCAGTACCTACAAGGATTCCACACATACAGCCTAATTGAATTGTTTTGCCAATTTTTTTCAATTCTGGTTTATTAAATTTCATAGAAAATTCCTCCTCTCCTAAATAATCAGCTCCTTAAATATATTTCAAATAATACATGCTTTTCCTCATAAGGTCAAATATTTTCCTCTTTATTCAATATAATTTAGGAAAAAAAGCGAAAATATTGATATCTATTATGAAATTATATACAATGTGTTTAAGTACGAAAGGGGAGTTGCAAATCATGGAAAAGATTATGAAAAAAAATAAAAAATTTGTTTTTCTAGTTAGTTTGACTGCTATAGTCACCACATTAACCTCTTTAATTGCACCAATTATCATTCAATATCTAACAAATAAAAAAAACCTTAATTCACAGGCAATGATCTATATTTTCTTAGCCATGTTATTGTCTTTAGTAATACAATTAGTTATCATGGTTTATAAAGAAAATTTTGCTGCAAGATTCAATTCCAATTACTTATTTACTCTAATTAATAAAATGATACACCTTAAGTATGACTCTTACATTACTCTTGAGCCAACCTATTTGATTAATCGTATTTTTAGTGCTGTGGATGCACTTTATTTATTTTTGATATCTAGCTTCAGTGTGACAATTAAATCAATTTTCACTATCCTTTTATCTTTACTTATGGTCAGTTATCTTTCTATTGAAATTGTTTTATTCATGGTTTTATTGATTCCTTTAAACTATTTTGGATTTAAGTATATAAATAAAAAATTAAAAGTTCGAATGGAAAACATGCAAAAAAATGCAGCTGTTGCAAACAAAAATTTAATTTCTACGTTATCAAATCAAGATGCTGTTAAAGCCGGTATTTCAGCTGAAATATTAGAAAATTTACTCTACGAAAAAATCAATTTAATGTATCAATCCGTAGCTAGTACTAATAAATTCGCTCAAAGCACTAGTAGTATTGTTGCTTTTATTAATCAAAGTTTCCAAACTTTTGTTTATATTCGAACAAGTATGTTAATTGCGGCAGATAACTTGCCCATTTCCAGTCTAATTATATTAAGTATCCTTTTGCCTTTGTTTTTTTCCTCTTTGAGTGAATTATCTAAAGTTACTATCGATTTAAATACTTTAACAACAGCAAATACATTTATAAAAGATAGTTTAGACAAAAATATAGAAAGAGATGGTGACATAGATATAGATGCTATTGCAAGCATCCAGTTATTTTTTCCAACATTCGAGATAGACGGCAACCAATTTCAATACAGGATCCAAGAAAACCTACAAAATGGGGATCGAGTTTATTTAACGGGAAAATCTGGAAGTGGTAAATCATCTTTATTAAAACTATTACTAAAGTTTCGAGAATCAGCAGGAATTATGATTAACGATTTACCAATCAATGCAATAAATAATAAAAGTTTGAGAAACAAAATTGCCTATTTGGCACAAGAACCAACAATACTCACAGAAACTTTAGAAAAAAATATTGGTATGGGAACGCCTCTATCCTATGAACAAAAACAACTTATTTTAAATACAGGCATTCTTAATCCTATTTTGAAAACTAAGGACTGGGAAACTGTTTTAACTGAAAACGGTAGTAATTTATCTGGTGGAGAAAA
The DNA here is from genome assembly GCF_050541555.1 of Enterococcus sp. DIV0167. Taxonomy (NCBI): domain Bacteria; kingdom Bacillati; phylum Bacillota; class Bacilli; order Lactobacillales; family Enterococcaceae; genus Enterococcus; species Enterococcus sp. DIV0167. The sequence goes on along the minus strand of NZ_CP172933.1, from coordinate 422,484 downwards.
ACAAAGAATTGCAGTCGCAAGACTTATTTTAGCGGATGCCGATGTTTATATTTTAGACGAGAGTACCAGTAATATTGATGAAGAATCCAGTCAAGCAATCTTTGAAACATTATTAGAATGTGTCAAAGATAAAATATTCATCTTTACCTCTCACGATAAAAAAAATAGTCAATACGCTAATAAAATTATAAATATTTAAAGGAGACTTCTAAATATGTTGTCTGTAGAACAATTAGCCCAAGAATTAAATGTGACCACAAGAACCATTCGAAATTATTTGAAAGAAGGAAAAATAAAAGGAACAAAAATTGGTGGACAATGGCGTTTCTCAGAACGAGATATTTATGATTTTTTAGGAAAATCAGATGATATCATTGTAAAGAACACCGCTATCGAATCTTATGTAAAAGATGTTCCACAAAACAATGAAGGCCTTGTAACATTGACTTTCTCACTTAACACAGAAAGTGATATTGAATTCGTTAAAAATAAAATACTAAAACATTTCAACTCTGTTTACGGTAGTAATCAGCAAAACAAAAGTTTTGAATATCAGCTTTTGCCTAGAAACCTTGTTAGAATTACCTTAATTGGCCCTCATGCTTACATTTTAAATTTTGGAAACTGGCTAACAAACTTTATAGAATTATCGATTCAAAATTACCAAGAGTAGCTAGCTATTCACAAAATTAAATAATAATAAACCCCCAGAGAAGCACTTGCTTATCTGGGGGTTTATTATTAATCGTTATACATATCACGCACAGGAGTCATGATAATTCGGTTTAAATCATTGACAACTAAGCTAAACGCTTGTTCTTTTTGCATTAATTCGTTGATAACTGCTGTTTCTTGCACTTTCGTTGCAATGCTTTGTGCTTTTTCAGCATCTTCATCCGTGAATTCTTCGCCGCGCATTTGTTTTTCTTGAAGTCCTTGTTGGAATCCTTGGAATTCTTTAAACAATGTGTAAGCTGCTTCGTCTGCTTTTACTTCTTCATACGCTGCTTGTAATGCTTTAAATTCGTCTAACTCACGTAGTTCACGTTCAATCTGATTGGCTGTATCATAAATGTTACTCAATGGAATCCCTCTTTTCTCAATAGTTTCATCTTTATTGTACCATTTCTCTTAGGTTTTCCCAACTAATTTCCTAATAAGCCTCCGAAAATTCCTTCAATCTTGTCTTTGACTTTTTTCGCGCCGTCTTTAATTTGTCCCCCAACTTCATTCAATGTATCTCCGAAATTGCTAGCGCCGTCTTGAACAGAATTTCCAAAGTCTTTTAAGTTATCCCGCCAATTAGAATTGGCACCACCAGTTAAACTATCGTTGCTATCAACAACTTTCCCACCTGTGGCATAAGCATCCGCGACAGGAAATTGTGCTTGTTTGACTTGTGGCAAGATGCCACTGGCTTGACTGTTGAACACCTGAGAAGCATATGTGGCGCTACTACCTTCCAGATAATGGGTTTTACTGGTTTCTTGGAAGCCTAGCCAAGTAGCAATGACAACTTCTGGTGTATAACCAATCACCCACTGATCGTTCGTTTTACTACTATCGAAGTTGGTTTCTGTCGTACCTGTTTTACCAGCCATTACGTAGCCTGCTGGTTGTGCGTTGACCCCGCTTCCAGAACTAAAGACCCCTAGCAGCATACTTGTAATCCCGTCTGCAACATCTTTGGTAATGACTTGTTCTTTCTTGACTTTAGTATTATCAACTACAATTGCGCCAGTTGAGTCGACGATTTTTGTAATTAAATGCGTTTCAGTTTTATAGCCTTCATTGGCAAAGGCACTATAAGCTCCCGCCATAGTTAGTGGCGAAACACCCGTTTGTAATCCCCCAAGGGCTAAACCATAGTACCGATCTTTTTCTGATAATGGAATGCCAAATTTCTCTGTTTTTTCATAGCCTTTATCTAAACCAATTTGATGTAATAACCATACCGCTGGTAAATTTAAGCTTTCTCCTAAGGCTTGGTACATAGGAACTTCTCCACTGTACGTGCGGCTATAGTTTTGCGCTGGATAATAATCTTGTGGTTTATCTTCTAAAACAGAGTCTGGTTTATAGCCAGCCTCTAAAGCTGGTGTATAGACAGAAATTGGTTTTAAGGACGAGCCTGGTGAACGTTTTGTTTGCGTTGCAAAGTTAAAGCCTCGATAAACGTGTTCCCCTCGACCGCCCACCAGTGCTTGCACGCCGCCGGTTTTCGGATCAATGGCTACAGAGCCACTTTGAACCATGGCACCATCTTCTGCATTGGGTGGAAATAGTGCATCATTTTTATAAGTTGCATCCATCGCATCTTGATACCCCTGATTTAAAGAAGTGTAAATCTTGTAGCCTTTATTTAAAATATCTTCTTCTTTAAATTTATAACGATTGACCGCTTCATCAATTACCGCATCAAAATAATATGGATATTTGTAACTATTTTCGTCGCCAACATAGGTGTCATTTAATAGACTCGCTAAGTTAACACTCGCTTCTTGATTGGCTTCTTCTTGAGACAGTTTTTTATTGTCGACCATAAGTTGTAAAACGGTATTCCGTCGCGCTGTGGCATTGTCAATGTAATCAATTGGGTTATAGATTCCTGGCCCTTTTAACATGCCCGCTAGCGTTGCGGCTTCCCCCACTGTAACTTGGGACGCATCCACGCCAAAATATTTACGAGCTGCATCTTGCACGCCCCAGACACCATTACCAAAATAAGAATTATTTAAATACATTGCTAAGATATCTTTTTTCGAATATTTCTTTTCGATTTCAATCGCTAAAAATAATTCTCTGGCTTTCCTATCTAACGTTTGCTCTTGCGTTAAGTAAGCATTTTTGGCTAATTGTTGCGTAATTGTACTTCCGCCACCACCGCCACCGATTTTCCCGAAGGTCAATTTTCCAACAACCGCACGAGCAATCCCTTTAATGGAATACCCTTTATGTTGATAAAACCCGCGATCTTCAGTTGAAATAACCGCATCTTGAATATAAGGAGAAATATTATCCAGTTCCACAAAAGTCCCTTTTTGTCCGAATAATTTTCCGACTTCTTTTCCTGATTCATCATAAACGCGTGTTGATTCACTTAGCCCCGATTTTAGGGTCTCAACGTTTGCGGACTTGGCTAAGTAAAATAAATAAATACTGGCACCTAAAGCGACTACCAAACCAATTAACAAGAAAATTTTATTGATTTGATACTTTTTCCAAATCCGCTTTCTGGCTTGATGGAATTGTATTAAATAAGGCTTTATCCACGTCCAAAAATGACGTAATCCGACACCGACTTTACTAAAAAATTGTTTAAGATTATCCATAGTACTCCCTCTGTTTACGTTTCTTGGCTAAGTCTACCATATTCTTGTGGGTACGACCTAGGTCTAAAGCATGAAAAATTCTTGAAAAACAATTTCAATGGTCTTTTCGCTGTAGCAAAGGAAATATGGCCTTCACTAGAGGTAAATAATTGCTTACGCTTAGAAACGAGTCTTTATTTAGCCTCTATTCTATCATGCTTTTCTTCGTTTTTTATGTAAATTTGTTTAAGAATCTCTCAAGGAACTGCCTTTCTAACAAATTTCAGCTTTTTTTCCGTTCTGACTTGACCTTTTGAGTAGCTTTGTTACACTAAATAGCGAATCAGTGAAAGGTGGGATTTGGTGGAATATTCAATGAGATTACCTGAAAATTTTTCAACAATGACTGTAAAAGAACTATTAGAAAATGAGTGGCTAGTCCCTCGAAAAGTGCGCCATTTTTTACGCACGCGAAAAAATGTCAAAATCAACGGAGAAACAGCTGCTTTTCATTTTCCAGTCCAAGCTGGCGATTGTGTCACCTTAACGTTTGAAGAAACCGATTATGTGCGTCCCACTATTCATTTGGGTGACGCAACGCGTGTGAAGGTTTTATATGAAGACGAACATTTAATGATTGTAAATAAACCTTATGGCATTAAAACCCATCCAAATCAGCCACAGGAAACAAACACCTTGTTAAATCATGTTGCTGCCTATTTAGCTGAGAAAAATCAGGTCCCTTATGTCGTTCATCGATTAGATAAAGAAACCAGTGGTGCGATTGTCTTTGCTAAAAATCCTTTTGTCTTACCTATTTTAGGGCGTTTATTAGAAACAAAACAAATTTACCGCCAATATCAAGCGATTGTAGCTGGTCACTTTAACCAAAAAGAGCAGACAATCAATCAGCCGATTGGTCGTGATCGGCATGATCGCCGGAAACGACGGATTGATCCTCAAAAAGGGGATTCAGCGATTACACATGTCCAAGTGGTCAAAGCTCTTTCTAATAATCAAACCGCAGTTACCTGTGTTTTAGAAACAGGTCGGACGCACCAAATTCGGGTCCATTTAGCTAGCGAAGGGCATCCAATTATTGGTGATCCGTTATACAACCCAAAATCGCAGGCAGCTCGTTTAATGCTCCATGCTTCACAACTTCATTTACTCCATCCGTTTACAAAAAAACAAATCGTTGTGACTGCAGCGCCTGGCCTATGGTAAAAAAAACAGAAGAAATCGGACGGTAACCGCCGATTTCTTCTGTTTTTTTTATTTTACCGCACATTCACTGCTGAGAACGGTATATCTGCGTTTGCTCAGTGTCTTGGTGTTAAACAGTTCCTGAGCTAACTCTCAGCCTTAATCATTTGTAGCCACTCTTTTTGTAAAATTCCGTAATTGTAGATATCCAGCCATTGGCCATCTTGAAATAACGCTTCTCTATCAATTCCTTCTTTTTTGAAGCCTACTTTTTCATAAACATGAATCGCTTTTTGATTGTTACTATTGACAGCTAATCTGATTTTGTGCAAGCCCAATTCATAAAAAGCAAATTTACAAATTAAAGACACCGCCTCAAAGCCATATCCTTGACCTCATTGCTCTTTTTGTAAAATAGCAATCCCTAAATTGGCCCCTCTATTTTTCAACTGTACATCAGACAACGAGACCCAACCAATAAATTTCTCTGTCGTATTTTCTAAAATAGCAAATAGAAATCGATCATCTTCTCCTTTATTAATCGTGAAATCTTTCCATTCTTCAAGCCCCCACGGATGTAAAGCATCCCAGCTCAAATGCCGAAGCAATTCATTATCCCATTGCTGTTTTGCAATATGTTCGATATATTCTTCTCTAAAATGAGAAAAGCCAATGTGTTTTCCTTTTAAGACATTTTCCATAAGAACACCTTTAATTTCCTAGATTATTTTTCTATTTGCTGACTATCTATTTCCTCATATTTTTGTAAAAAAGTGGCAATTTTTTCGATGACACACGCATTTTTATCGCTTTGGTCATTCTCTACCTGAAGAACAAGCAACGGTTCATGCAGACTTAAGCGTAGCAAAAACCAACCACTGCCATATTGACCAGACACGTTTCCCCGAACACCTTCTTGGTTTTCACGGTCCACAGCAAAGTCTGCTTGATTTTCTACAAACAATTCAAAGTCTCGCAAGACTTGTTGCCCATAACAAGTAACATCCTCCGCAGTAATTTTGAAGCGAAATTCGTTGGTTTCTGCCGGTTGCTTCAATGTAGCAATCAGATCACCTAACGTTTGATTGTTTTGTTTCAATTCTGGTAACAACATTAAAATTTTTGCCACGACATATGCACCATCATCCAGATTGTAGTTTTCTTGAAACGCTGCATGACCACTGGTTTCAATGGCTAACGGTGTCTGAAAGCCCCCATGATTCAATTCAATCATTTTATTAATGACATTTCGGTAACCAGAAATATAACGAATCTGTTGGCCGCCTTTTTCTTCAATAAATGTTTTTAAATGACTTGAGGTTGGCGAATTTGTCACAATATAACTACCAGGCGCTTCTTTTAAAACAATTGCCGCTAAAACAGCAATTAAATTATTTCGGTTTAGTACCTCACCTGATTGGTCCACCACAGCCGAACGATCTACATCTGTATCAAAAATAATGCCCAAATCTGCCTGATTAGCTAAAACAGCTGTTTGAATACTTTTCATTGCTTCAGAATTATCTGGATTAGGTACATGATTAGGAAAATGCCCATCTGGTTCTAAAAACTGTGATCCCGTCGTATCAGCGCCCAAAACTTGAAGAACCTGCTCCGCAAAGAAGCCCCCAGCCCCATTACCCGCATCAACGATAATTCGAAAGCCCTGTAAAGGTTTCTCTTCTGGCGAATGAATTCCTTGGCGGATTTTTTCCACCAAATGCTCCGCATAAATTGGCAGTAACTCTTGCTTCATCAGTGTGCCATTTTCATTGGCCGTCAGCGGATCAGTATGAGATAAAATATACCGAATATCTTCTTTCTCTGCTCCACCTTCTGCTGTGAAGAACTTCAAGCCATTAAAGTAATAAGGCAAATGGCTAGCTGTAATCATAATCGCTGCATCACATTGAAGCGTTGGAAATTGAGTAGCCATAAACATAGCAGGCGTCGTAGCTAAACCAACGTCAATCACCTGAATACCTAATGAAAGAAACGTATCTACTAATGCTTGCTTAATCGGCTCCGCCGTTAGACGACTATCATGTCCGATTGCAATTGTCAGGCGCTGTTGTGCCTTTCGTGGCAGCTGTTTTTTGTCCTGTAACCAACGAACCACGCCCACCGCAATCTCGGCTACTGCTGTTGCGGTTAATGTTGCAGTTTGCTCTTCCGTATCCAAAGCAATTCCCCGAATATCCGAACCATTTTGTAGCGCTTTCAATTCTACCAAGAAAAAAACTCCCTTCTATTGATGCTTTCAATTTTAAAAAATCATATTTTCGATGCGTTCGATAAAGTGTTCCGCATCCTCTTCTGAACGTGTAATCACAATAATCGTATCCGCACCAGCCACTGTACCAGCCACTTCTGGATAAGCTACTTCATCTAAAAAGTTACTCACCACATCGGCATTTCCCATCTCTGTATGCAAGATGACAATAAATTGTACTCGCTCCATTCGAACAACTGAATCTTTTACTGATTCTCGTAATTTCTCTTCACTGCTTGTGCCTTGTGCTTGAGAAAAAATTGCATATTTGACACGACCATCTGCACCATGTGTTTTAACAATACTCATTTCACGGATATCTCTTGAAACAGTCGCTTGAGTGGCTCGGACGCCAAGTTCTTCCAAACGAGTGATTAATTCATCTTGTGTTTCAATTTCTTGTTGCATAATTAATTGTTTAATCAAACGTTGACGTTCTGCTTTTTTCATATAGACCACTCCTCTCCATTCATTTCTTTTATTATATCCAAAAATGAGCAAAAATACAGGTACTTTTCACATTAAACTCTTTATTTATCTGAAAAAGACTGGATAAATGTTTATATACCAGTCTTTTTCAGTAAAAAATACTTATTTAAGAAGATTCTTTTCTTTTAAATAGTCTTTCGCCACTATGCTAGGGTCTTGCCCCTCCACATTGACTTGATAATTCATTTCACTCATTTCTTCTTCGCTAATTTTTCCTGCCAATTTATTCAATATTTCTGCTAATTCTGGATATTTTTCCAACGTTGCTGTTTTAATAAGTGGTGCTCCTTGATAAGGCGGAAATAGCGCTTGATCATCTTCTAACGTTACTAAATCGTATTGTCTCAATTCACTATCCGTTGAATAGGCATCAATCACATTTACCTCACCATTATTAATCGCTTGATAGCGTAACGCCGGTTCCATCGATTGGACATTCAGATTTAAATGATATTTTTCTTGTAATCCCTTATAACCATCTTGCCGATCAATAAATTCTAACGTAAAACCTGCTTTCAACTGATTGCTAATTTTCTGTAAATCACTAATCGTTTTTAATTGATGCGCTTTTGCAAATGAGCGCTTAACTGCGACGGCATACGTATTTTCATAGCGCATCGGTTTCAGCAAAGTAAGGTTTTCTTGTTTTTTCAAGCCAGCGCGTGCCGCTTCATAGACTACTTGAGGTTGATTGTCTAGCTGAGGAGGATTTTTTAAAAAGGTCTCGATCACTGTTCCTGTAAATTCTGGATAAAGATCGATTTCATCTGATTTCAAGGCATTATATAAAAAAGTAGTCTTGCCAAAGTTTGGCTTTAACGTCACCTGAATGTCGCTATTTTCTTCAATTAAGGCTTTATACATATTAATAATAATATCTGGTTCCGCTCCTAATTTGCCAGCAATTGTCAGCTGTTTTTCCTTTGAAGAAGTTTGTTGATTCCAGAAAAATGAACCACCTAACAAAAGGCCTAAAATAGTACCGCCAATGATTAGTCGCCGCCCATTCGCTTTTTCCAACCAATGAATTCCATAATTAAATAAGACTGCTAGTGCAGCTGATGAAAGAGCTCCAATAAAAATCAACGATAAATTATTTCGATCAATTCCTAATAAAATGAAGGTCCCTAAACCGCCTGCTCCAATTAACGCTGCCAATGTGGCCGTACCAATAATTAAAACGGTAGCCGTTCGAATCCCAGAAATAATAAATGGTAACGCCATTTGTATCTCAAACTTAAACAATTTTTCTTTTTTACTCATACCAAATGCTTCTGCGGCTTCTTCTAACGAAGGATCAATTTCCGTCAAACCAGTATAGGTGTTTTGTAAAATTGGGAATAAGGCATAAATCACTAGCGCAACAATTGCCGGTGGTCGACCAATACCAATTAACGGAATCAGTAAGCCTAGCAAGGCTAAAGAAGGGATGGTTTGGAAAATCCCAGTCACTTGTAACAGACTTTCCGCTAACTTGCGATGACTCGTTAAATAAATGGCTAAAGGAATTGCAATCAATGCAGCGAATAATAACGAAATAAAGGACAATTGCATATGCTCGATTAACGCTTGCAGATATTCTTCTTTTCGAGCGAAAAAAGTTTCAATCAGTGCTTGCATCTACTGTCCCTCGCTTTCCAACAGCTGTTCCATAAAACGAGTAATCGTTTTTGAGGTGATACACCCTAAAACTTGTTGTTTTTCTACTAAATTTGCTTTCTCTTGCGCATTAATGAGTTGGACAATCTCTTTTAAATTGGTTTCCATGAAAACAGTCGGCACTGGCTCAATCGTCTCATCTGCGGCTTCTAAAAATGCAGTCAAGTCAGCGCCACAATAGTTCGCTAGTTCTGGCGAAGATTGTTTGAAAAATTGACCGACAAAGTTATTTTTCGGATGTTTTTGAATGGCTTCTGGCGTATCGACTTGAATAATTTTACCAGCGTCCATAATACAGATGCGCTCCCCTAACAATAAAGCTTCATTCATATCATGGGTTACAAAAACAATGGTACTCGCTAATTCCTGATGAAGTTCTTTCACCAAACGTTGAAGATGATGTCTTGAAATCGGATCTAGCGCGCTAAAAGGTTCATCCATTAAAATCACTTCTGGTTCGGCTGCAATGGCGCGTAAAATCCCGATACGTTGTTGTTCGCCTCCTGAAAGCGCTGCTGGCTTACGATGCAGATATTCCTCAGGATCCAGCTGAACTTTTTTCAATAGTTCAATGGTTCGCTCTCTGCGTTGCTCTTTGGGCCATTTTTTCATTTCAGGAATCAACTCAATATTTTCCGCCACGGTTAAGTTAGGAAATAAGGCAATTTGCTGAAGAACATAGCCAATTTTTAGTCGTAATTCACGTAAAGGATAATTGGTTACCGCTTGTTCATTGAGAGCCACTTCACCTGTCGTTGGCTCAATGAGCCGATTAATCATTTTCAAAGTCGTCGTTTTTCCACTACCACTCGGCCCTACTAATACAAAAAATTCGCCTTGTTGGATTGTTAAATTCACATCGGACAAAACAGCATTTTCTTGATATACTTTTGAAACATTTTGAAATTTTATCATTTATTTTCACCGCATCTTTCACTTCTTAATAAACAAAATCTTTGGAGGATCGTCACTCTTTCAGTATAATTTAAGACTAACATCCTGCCTAATTTTTTGTTTTAAGCGCAAGTATGTGGGGCTCATTTAACGGCTGCCGGTTCGTATCTACAATTATCTACTCAATGAATGGAAAAATTGTCCTCTTCTGCCTTAAACAAAAGTGAACTGTTTTCTACTAAAAGGAGTGATCGTTATGGAAAACGACAAGCGAATTTATAAATGGGACAACGTGAAACTTTTTTTAATTTTCTTAGTGATTTTTGGGCATATTTTAGATCGTGAAGCTTCTCCTTCACGACTCATGGAAACGATCAACTTTTGGATCTATTCATTCCATATGCCAGCCTTTATTTTTGTCTCTGGACTCTTCAGTAAACATGCCATTAAACAACGAAAATATCTCCGTTTACTTTCCTTTGTTTGGCTTTATCTCTTAGCGAAGTTGTTGATTACGCTTGCTAATTTCGCCTTTGCAAATAAAATGAATTTTGATTTACTGAACGAAACGGGCGTTCCTTGGTACTTACTTTCCTTAGCAAGTTTCTACTTAATTACCATCTTTCTTCAGCGCGTTCAGCCGAAAATCATGTTGCCAATTATCGTTGTTATCGGCTGCGCCTCAGGCTATTTACCTGTGGAAGGTTTCTTGTCTTTAGGACGGACTCTGGGCTTCTTCCCTTTCTTCTATTGTGGCTACTTAATGGATATTCAAAAGCTGCAAACCTTTTTAGATCATCGCAAAGTCAAATGGGCAGCGATAGGTGTAATTTTAAGCTCCTTTTTATTTGTAAATAGTCAATGGTCATTGGCAACGAAATTTTGGGGCTTCTTAACTGGTTGGGCTTCCTACGCTGAAATTAGTCCGGCCTTTGAATACAGTAGTTTCATTCAGCTGTTCTTTTACGTTGCTGCAGCATTGGTGTCTCTTTCTTGGTTTGCATTATTGCCGAAACGAAAGTTACCTTTAAGCGCCCTCGGAAAAGATACCCTTTACCCTTATCTCTTGCATATGCCCTTAATTATTCTGTTGGAAAGTGGTTTACAATTAGACACACTCTTTAAAGAATGGTTTACTTTCCGAATCCTGGCACTTTTCTTCTTAGCCCTCTTCATTTTAGCTATTACGAATATGCCTGTGGTGAAACGGGGAGCGGATTATCTTTTTAATCCACAATCAATAATGATTCCCAAGAAAATATACAAATAAAGAGCATAGAAAATTAATCCGCTTTCTATGTTTCATGAATCTCATTAAGCATCTTTAACCACATTGAAAGGTTTATCTTTCAATGTGGTTAACTTGACTTTAATTGGGTCCTCAGTTTTACTTTTTTGTATCATCAAATAGTACAACAAAAGCATGAAATATTAATAAAACAGGGAGTGTCATTTTCAATAAATTGGGGATTAATTCTTGATTTATAGATAAGTGATTTTTATTCAAAAGAAATAAATGCGAACATATATAGCCACTATAAAAAAGTAAACTACATAAAGTAGCATTTGAAAAATGCCAATTTTTATTATCCAGTTTCGTAGAAAGCGCATTCATTAAAAAGCGTCTATAAATATAAATAAGTAATGTTCCAAACAGAGTTAATGTATGTAAATCTTCATCGGACTGTAGCGTAAAAAATTTTGATACCATTAGTAAATTCGTAACTACTTTAACATATTCCATTTCTTTTTTTATTTTGTTAAATCCTTTCCTTCTTATTATAATCACCTCCTTAAATATTTAACTAATGATTAATATAGAAAAATTGTAGCATATAAAAAAAGGAGGAACAACTACTTTTAAAATCAATAACTTCGTTCAACACATATAATAACAACATAGCTGTAAAACTAAATATTTAACTAATCGTACTCTCTATTCGTAAAGTAATAAATAACGTGACTCTAAAATTAAATAATTTCGTAATCGCATCACTTGCTCTAGCAAAGCTTCAATTTATTACTTATATTTTTTATATAACAATCACATTTATACATATTAACGATATTTTTACATCAATCATATCGTATTTGCGAAAACTAAACAACATGATTCTAAAACAAAAAAGCAAACCTACGAATAATACCGCAAGTTTTGGTACCATTCTAAACAACATGACTCTAAAACTGGCTGGCCAACACGACATCTAGCAGCAAGGTTTTGGTACCATTCTAAACAACATGACTCTAAAACAGTATTGCTATCCAGTGTGGATTCGGCTAGGTTTTGGTACCATTCTAAACAACATGACTCTAAAACTTTGCATTTTGCGTAGTGACACGAGCAACAGTTTTGGTACCATTCTAAACAACATGACTCTAAAACTAAACTGGCGAATACAAACTAGGTGATCCAGTTTTGGTACCATTCTAAACAACATGACTCTAAAACAACTAATAAAGGGATGCATCAGCTTGCAAGGTTTTGGTACCATTCTAAACAACATGACTCTAAAACAAATGAGGAATGCTTAAAATTCTACCATTTGTTTTGGTACCATTCTAAACAACATGACTCTAAAACGAATATGAACAAGTGTTTGCAGAAGATGATGTTTTGGTACCATTCTAAACAACATGACTCTAAAACCTCGGAGAATTATTTTTTCTCCAAAGTTCCGTACTCGCATCACTTATCCATAGCTAGATTTCAGTTTAGAATGAACCACTAATCAATAACAATTTAAGCTTTTTCATAACTCAAATAAAAGTTTTCGTCCAAAATATATTGGAATCTGTTCTGGACCACCCTTTGTTCTAAAAACAGGACATCCACATTATTTAAAGAGATATATTCTACCACTTGTTGCACTTCATCCTCTGTTAAATACGTACACGCATTAATAAAAATCAATAATTTTTTCTTTGATAAATAACGATGTACTTGTGTAATTTCCATAACTTTTTCAAAAATCGTATCACTCGTTGTTTCGATTTTGATTCCAAGAGCTTTGAAAAGTTCCTGCACAGTGATGCCATCTTCTTCCAAATCCATTTCATGTTCCAACAATTCATAGCCAATTAATTGACTAATTGTTCCAGTTAACTTCTCAATCATTGATTTGACTTCTGGTTTATCATTTAATTGTGCTTCTAAATCCCCATAGATTAATTTCAGCGTGGCAGCCGAATTAACGTCATAGCCTAAAATATCCGTAACAACAAATAATTCTGTTGGTTTCAGCCCTTTTTGTTGCGCATCAAATAGTTTCAACTCATTTTCCCCATCATATTGATAAATTAACTTCACTAGATGAGCAAAGGTTTGAACGTCTTTAATCGTTAAAAAGGTGGCTTTTTCAATTTCAATGGGTTCTTCCAATAAAGAAAAATTAACTCTCATCTATTCTTCTCCTAAAAAGACAATCCGTTCATCTGAATTAGCAACTCGATTGTCTTGTTCTCCATGCAAATAAATCATTCGAGAAAATTGTTTTTCTGTTACATTTAATAGTGTAATTAGTCCTCTTTGCGGATTATTCTGCTTTAAGCGAGCCAACATTGCTTTATTAGCAGTATCATTCAACAAAATTTTGCTGTAAACCGAAAATTGATGCATAATAAATCCTTCATTAATCAAAAATTTCCGGAACTTCCGATACGCTTTCCGGTCACTGGCTGTGTCCGTTGGCATATCAAACATTAATAATAGACGCATATATCGATAACTCATATCCCAAACTCTGGAACTCCTTCCTCCTCTTGATTCAGAACTTTTACTACATGTTTTGTATAATCGGTAGCAATATTGGTTAAAAACATTTGTTTTTTCTTGTACATATACGTATTCATAAACAAAGCAAATAACTTACGTTTCATTATCGGAAAGGCTTCTTTTCTATTCTCATAAATGATTTGATCTACCAATGGACGAAAAGGCTCCATAAGATCACTTGCTAAGTTAAAGTCATTAAATTGGTTGGCATGTTTTAGTCCTAGTTGTGTAAAACAACCTGTCTGGACTAACTCTCGAGCAAAAATACTTAATAACAACGTATAACCATAGTTTAAACCAGCATTAATGTCATTTTCTTGTTCACGTGTAAAATCATTGCCGAAGAGAGTATTAAAGTAACTTCGAGCTGCATGACCTTCTCGATTGGCTGGATCAAACAGACGTAATTCAGCGCGCATAGCTAACAAAGCAGCAGCCTTTTGGCTATAGTCTCGTTGCACTAAGTGTAAACTCTGATTGGTGATTTTTTGTGCAATAATCGCTGTCCAAACTTGACCTTTTCGTTCTTCCGTCCAAGCCAACTGACGTGTCAATTGCAAGCTACTATCATGCCGTCCATAAAAGGGCAAAATTTTACCAATTGGCAAACGCTTATCATCGCAAAATAACACTAATATTTTTTCATCAATTAATCGTTTTAATAGCATCGTGGTTAACGAAATGTCCGTTGTTTCCAACAACAAAACATCAATTTCAGACAAATGAATTAATTCTTGGTGATCAATTGCTTTAAAAACAAGATGATTGTTTTTATAGGATAATTTTGAATGCTTATTAACCACTACCGTTCGCCAGCCCATCTAGTCGACAACCTTTCTGCGTGTTTCATACAGGCCCGTAGTCGATTGGTAAATGATAGTGGCATCAAAAATTTCTTTGATTGACGTGTAGCGTGCTCGCTCAATATCTTTTTGGAAAAATTTAAACGTACTTGGTGCGCCCATCGCATTAAACTGCATAAGTTGGATAAAGGATGCCGCAATCTCTTTCACATCTGCTGTTTGATTTGCTTCAAAAAGTTTCACAATTTGCTGGACTTTTGACTTGGCTAATGTATGCACTTCAGCAAAGTCAACCACTCTCTCTAAAATCTCTTGAAATTCTGGTTGATGTTGTTCTACATAAGCCAAACTTTCTGATTGATTTGGTAATAAACATTGTTTCGCATGGTACAGTAATGTAAGTAAACGTTCAGGTAAAACCATCTGGTTCCCTTTTTGCGCTTCTTTAGCGCTAGCTAATAAGCGCCGGCGCCCCTCTGGAAATTCATACAGTGTATACTTAGGCAATTTCATTAATACACGAGGCCGCAGGAAGCCTTTCTCCTCTAAAAAAAGAATAGGATTTTGTTCAAACCTTGTTTTTTCCATAATCGTAATGCCCAGTATCTCCTGTTTAATAAGAGGTTTTTTACCTTTTTCATGCGTGAATAACACTGTATAAGCAACCACAGGACTATCAAAACCGCCATATTTTTGGGGATCCAAACCATTTTTGACAGGAATCAATTTATTCGATGGTCCTTTGGGTTTAATCGACTCTTTTGAAAAACCGCCTTTTTGCACTTCTACTTTTTTGACAATATTCATTTGATGGTAATTTAATTCTTTTTTGATAGTTTTCAAATAACTGTTACTCCAAAGAATTTCGCCATCCTTCGTGAACCGTGGTTCATCTTCCGTGAAAAAGCGCAGCAAATTTGTATAAATTATAGCCTTCGCCATGGCTTTATTTTCTTTAAAGGCCTGGAACTTAGGATATTCTCCATAAACAAATTCTGGTGCTAAATTAGGGTAAACTTTTAATAACGTGGTTGCGACCACACAGTTTAAATAAGCATCTTGTCCATGGTGATAATCATTCACTTCACGAACTTTATACAAGCCAAAAATCGAACGAAATTGGCTCGTTAAACTAGCTTTCAAGGTGATGATTTGGACTTTTTTCTCTTTTGACTTGGCATTGTAGCGTTGATCTAAGATCCCTGCAACATTTTTGGTAATTTGACGAGTTTCTACTAATTGTCGTTGGATAAAATGCGCTTTGTCTTCGAGAGTCAAGCCACCTTGCTCCCCCTTGGTCAGACGTTGGAATTTCCGTTGACTAATTAAGCCAGCAGCATATAATTTCTCCCAATAAGCTTTCATCTTCTTAACAACTTCCTTGCTAGGTACATCATCGGATTTCCCTCGATTTTCAGTAGAGCCCACTAAAACTAGGTTATCCAATGAATCGTCTTTCATAAAACTTTGTGGGATAATATGATCAATATCATAGTGAGATAAACGATGAAGCGATAATTCATCTCCCGTGTACATATCTTTACCATTTTGCATATAGTAAAGGAAAAGACGGGTATCTCGTAACTGTTCATTAGTCGTTGGTTGTTCTTTTAATAAATTGCTGCCGATTTCGGCCATTGCTTTTTCAACTATTTTCAAGCGTTGGATGGATCTTCTTTTGCCAGTGCTAGTCGTTTGATTTTCACGTGCCATTTCGACAACAATCCGCTTAGGCGCATAACCCATAATCGCGACTAGTTCATCGACAATTTTTAAACTTTGATAAATTCCTTTTTTTATTGCTGGGCTACCAGCTAATTCATTGACAGTTTCACTTAATGTTTCTTCATGTTCACTGGACTGTGCTTTTTGAATCGCATTTTTAAAAGATAATTGTGAATCATTAATCAGTTGCATAAAATTGCGATTATAGTGTTTTGAGACCCCGTCATCTTTAATTAAATAGTCCAAAATTGTTTTACCCGATTCTTTATCGTAGATACCATTGATTAATTTCTTCGACAATCTTCCCCAGCCAGTGTAGTGCTTGCGTTCTAATTTTTTTAGTACTTCTGCTGAGAACTGCCCTTTGAATGTGGAAAGTTGAGTCCGAATTCGTTGCCGATCTTCAAAAATAGTTAAAATTTTTATGATATCTTCCAATTTTTCGGCATTATCTGGGTGGTCTAATTCTGCTCTTGTCAAACCACATTTCAGTAAATCCTGATACGTGCTAAAACTAGCATTAAATTGGTCTTCTTCAAGTCCACTAAGCGTGACAATCTCCGTATTATATTCGTTTCGATAGAATTGAATTATATCCTTTTTCTTAACTTTTCGACGCGTCTTAAACAGATAATCAAAGATTTTTTCTTTTTCCTTACCTGAAAAATTGGCTTTGATTCCTCGATCATCCGTATAAGAAATCTTGGTCAATTCATTAAATACCATAAACTTTTCATATAACAAACTATGTTTCGGTAAAACTTTTTCAGAAGGTAAATACGTATCAAAATTGGTCATTCGTTCAATAAAGGCTGTCGCTGATTGGTCCAAATCAACGGTTTCTTGAAGGTTCCAAGGACGAATTGGTTCCTCACTTTGACGTTTTAACCAAGCGAAGGTACTTGCATCTCCTTTTGATAATGGTCCGACATAATAAGGAATTCGAAATGTAACCAGTTGTTCAATTTTTTTTTGATTTTCTTTTAAAAATGGATAATAGGCCGCTTGACGATGAATGATTGCTTGTAACTCAGCCAAATGAATTTGATGAGGAATCACCCCATTATCAAAGGTCCGTTGCTTTCTTAAAAAGTTTTCTTGCGCAATTTTTTCTAAAAAATATTCTGCTCCAGCAATATCTTGAATGATTTTCTTAACATACTGGTAAAATTTAAGCTGTGAAACCTTACCCGCGTGTGCAATGTAGCCTGCATAGCCGTCTTTCTGTTCATTTTTAAAGAGATTATCATATTCGTCTGGACAATTTTCACGAATAAATCGTTTGAAATTTTTTAAATCTTCTTGATGTTCTGTAAAACGGACAATCATGCTAGAAGATAATTTCGCGTGACTTTTTTTATCCGAATCTGCTAAAATCGTTGATAATTCAACTGCATCGTACACATTTTTAGCAGCTAAAAACACGTCACTATATTCATCCCCAACCTTTGCTAAAATGCCTTCTAAATCTTCTTCATAGCTTTCACTAGCGTAAGTTATTTTGGCTTCTTCTTCCAAACCAAAAACTTTTTTAAAGTCAGCTTTATTCCCTACCATTAGCTTTAAGAACTGACCAAATAAGCCATTAGCTTTTTCTTGAGGAAATTGTTGTAAGACTTTTTCAGATTTTTTAGTCCGAGAAGCTTTTTCAGTCAACTCTTCCTCAATCAAGACAGATTCAGGTAAAGGCGCACTAACTAAGCGACTCTCCCCATTCACAAAGGTTTGGTTATAAATGACCATAAATTGTTGAAATTGGTCTTTAACAGAAATATTTTCTGTACTTAATTTTCCTTCAATTAAAAAATGTCCACGATATTTGACAATATGGGCCAACGCCAAATAAATTAGTCGTAAATCTGCTTGCTCAGATGAATCTGCTAATTTTTTACGTAAATGGTAGATTGTCGGATACGTTTCATGGTAAGCTACTTCATCTTCCAACTTAGCAAAAATCGGATGTCTGTGCCACTTCTTATCTTCAGGCACTAAAAAACTCTCTTGTAAACGAGCAAAAAAGTTTTCATCCAAAGCTGTCATCGCTTCTTCAAAAAAAGCTTGTAAGTAGCGTAAACGATTCCGTCGACGACTAATTCTTCGTCGTGCTGTTCTTTTTAATCGGCGATCTTCGGCTGTATGCCCTTCTTCAAATAAACGCACACCCCAAAAATTTTTCTTGATTTTCTTTTTTTCAGTATTTCCATAAATAGGCATTTTTTTCTTCACCAACTGATAGTCTTCTGTCATAACTGCCCAGCCGACAGAATTAGTTCCTATATCCAGACCAATAACGTAATCTTTCTTCATTTTATTTCCACTCCTTTTTTTAAATTACTACTTGAATGATTTTTATTCTATGCTATAATTTAGTTAAGTTCTTTTGGGACTATTCTAAACAACATAGCAAGTTAAAATAAGGTTTCAACCGTAATCAACTGTAAAGTGGCGCTGTTTCGGCGCTTTTTTTGTTTGAAATTTAAAAGTAATCGTTTCCAAATCAATCAAACTGAATAACACTACTTAAAGTTTACCATTCTTATTTTCTTAAAAAAAGGGTTATTTATAGTTTTTTTAACTAATATAGTTATATATGTAACAAAAATAACATTATCTAATTAGGAATCTCTTAGCTTAATTCCTTTACTTTTCTTAAAATAACAAATCTATATTTATTGTATGGTAATATCTTTTACTATTTGTTGATATTATCAAACTTTACATGGCAAAAAAAGGCAAAACACAGTGCGTGGTTAACTGTGTTTTGCCTTTTTAATTACGACTATTGAAACAATCCTTTAATTTTATCAAACAAACCATCGGTCGTTGTATCAGCTAACAGCGCTGTAATTTTATGATAGTGTTCGCCTAATTCATCTTTATGTTCTTCAATGAATTGTTGCGCATGTTCCACGTTGCCTTCTCCAATTAAATCTTTTGCTTTTTGAACTAATTCTTCTACGTTCATCTTCACACGTCCTTTGATTAAATAGTTAACAATAAGTGTTTCACTCATTGCCTTTTCTCCTATTTATCGTATCGTGGGATCCGTTGATTTGCAAGAAATTTTCAGTAAATTGACGGTTCTGATTTTGGGTTTTTAAAAGGCAAAAATTGCAAAAAAAGCTGTTTTCGAAAATCGAAAACAGCTTTTTTACTTTACTTCGCTAAACGATAAATCGCATCTGCATAAATAGCAGCTGCTCGGAATAAGTCATCTAATTCCATAAATTCGTTGGCTTGGTGCATTGTGTCTGTGTAGCCAGGGAACATTGCGCCATAGGCAACACCACGTTTTAATAAGCGGCCATAAGTACCGCCACCAATGATTTGTTCTTGGCCTTTTTCGCCTGTATGGTCTTCGTAAACTTGTAGTAACGTTGCCACCAATGGATCATCAACTGGTACATAATGCGGTTCTTGGTTGCGATCTCCTTGTGTTGCAGTGACCGTTTCACCGACTGTTGTTTGAACTTTTGCTTGTAATTCTTCTGCTGAAGTTCCTTTTGGATAGCGGAAGTTTAATGTTACTAAGCTATTTTCAGGGTTTTCTGGATCAAAGTTAACAATCCCAGCGTTCATTGTCAATTTACCCATTTTTTCGTCTTCAAAAGCCACGCCTAATTTTTCACCATAAAAATCTTCATGGATAAATTCAGCAATGGTATTAATAAAGCTATATGCGCCTTCTGCAAAGCTGTAATCATTTAAGAAAGTTGCCAAGAAAGTCGCTGCGTTAATTCCAGATTGTGGGCTAGCCCCGTGAGCACCTTTACCAACTACATGGAAAGTCACTGTTTTATCTGAAAGTTCTGCGTTACCTGAAATTTTTGCTTCTTGTTTGATGAATGTTTCAAAGCTAGCAGCTAGTGAAGCCGCTTCGTCTGCTGAAGCAGCCGTTACAACAGCATCTGCTGTTCCCGGAACCATGTTTTCACGTAAACCAGATTTGAAGCTTTCTAATTTATAATCAGCGCCGTTACCGCCTCGGAAAGTTAAACGAATAGTCACATTTCCTTTTTCCCCATTGATAATTGGGAACTCAGCATCTGGTGAGAAACCAAAGTCTGGCGCTTCTTCATGTTGGAAATAGTAATCCATATCGCCCCAGCCGCTTTCTTCGTCACTTCCTACTACGAAACGAATTTTTTTAGACACGGGTAAGCCTAATTCTTTGATAATTTTCATTGCGTAATAAGCAGCCATACTTGGGCCTTTATCATCGCTCGCGCCACGTGCATAAATTTTGCCATCTTTAATGACTGGTTCATAAGGATCTGTTTCCCAACCATCACCAGCAGGAACAACGTCCATATGACCAAAAATCCCTAACGTTTCGTCGCCTTCACCATATTCAATGTGTCCAGCGTAATTGTCGACATTTTTCACCGTAAAGCCATCACGTTCACCATACGCTAACATGTGTTTTAAGCCAGCAACTGGCCCAGGTCCAAAGGGCGCTTCAGGTGTTGCTTGTGCATCATCACGTTCACTGTTGATCCGTAATAAGTTTTGTAAATCTTCTAATAAGTCGTCTTTACGTGCTTCGACTTCTTTTGTCCAATCAATTGTCATTTGTTGTCACTCCTATTCATAAAGTTCTACATAGTCAATCATACCATTTTATGCAGAAAAAGAAAGAAACCCGACACTATTTTTCGAGAAATTTTTTATCTTTTCCGCAGAAAGGGCTGGGTTTTTGTTTATTTTAATTGAGGTATGATTGTTTAGGTTGTAGTTGTTGTAATTCGGCTTCTGTTAAGGGCCGATATTCCCCTAGTTCTAACGTTTCATCTAACCATAGTTCGCCCATTCGTAATCGTTTTAAATACATCACAGGTTTGCCTACAGTGGCTAACATCCGTTTGACTTGATGGAATTTCCCCTCTTGAATCACTAAACGGACTACGGAAGTCCCTTCTTCCTCATTGATCGTCTCAATGACTAAACGACTTGGTTTAACCATTTCTCCATCTTTCAAGGCAAATCCTTGCGCAAACAGTTGACAATCTTCCGCTGTCACAAGTCCCTCAACTTCAGCTAAATATTCTTTATCCACATGCTTTTTGGGTGATAATAATTGATGCGCTAACTGGCCATCATTTGTTAATAGAAGCAAGCCTTCAGTATCTTTATCCAAGCGACCAACTGGGAACAAGTCGGCACGGTAATCCTGATCAGTTAACAAGTCAATTACCGTTTCATCTCGCTGATCTTCCGTCGCAGAAATGACACCTTGTGGTTTATGCAACATGTAATAAAAGAATTTCTGATACGTAAGAATTTCTCCCATCAAGGCAATTTGATCTGTTTCTTCATTTACTTGTGTTTTGGCTTCTTTTACGACGTCACCATTCACCGTAACGACTTTTTTCTTTAACAATTGTTTGATTTCTTTACGACTACCGATACCAACATCGGCTAAAAATTTATCTAAACGCATCGTCATTCCTCTTTCCTTTAAAAAAATAGCTTGGGACATAAATCGAATCGATCGATGTCTCAAGCCTTGTCTCTTAAGAGAATCTGCTGAAAGGAGTTCAATCAGCTATTATTTAATATTGAATTTTGCACGTAATTTTGCGGCATTTTTCCCTAATAAACGATCAGCTAAGCGAATCTTCAAGACCGAATAGCCATAAAAAGCGCCTCCTGCAGCAGCCACAATTACAACGATAATGAAGGCTTGGAAACGTCTAGTTGGATCTAAAAATAGATACAAGAACTGACGGAAAATCAAAGCGATAATCATCATGATGACTGTAATACAGAACATTAACAATGTTCGCCGTAAGGTTAATTTGTAATTAAAACGTGTCACTTGACGAATTCTTCTTAGAATCAATACGCAAGAAACCGTAAAGCCAATCATCGTTGCTAATAACGGACCGTAAACTTCAAATAAACGGATTGCGGGGAATTGCACGATTAATTTCACTGCTAAACCAATTCCTAAATAACGCATTGCGTCACGATTTTCATACATCCCCATCAACATATTTGACACTAACATATACAAGCCCAAGAATAAACTAGCGTAACAAGCTTGCACTAATAAAGAAGTGCCTAAAGCATCTGGCATGTAAAAAACAGTGTATAGTGGTTGCGCTAAAACAATCATGCCGAACGTTGCTGGCAACATTACAAACACAAAAAGTTGTAAATTATTACTAATCAAACGCGCTAACTCACGGTGATTTTTTAAGGTGACCGCTTCTGTAATTAACGGTAATCCAGTAGCCGAAATCGAAGTCGCTAAAGCCACGACAATCATGGTTAATTTGTCCGGATTGGCATTAAAAATACCGAAAAGCTCTCGTAATTGGGTATCTGAATAATCCGTAAACAAACGCATAAAGTTTGAGAAAGTAAACTGATCGACAAGTTTAAAGACCGTCACACCTGAGCCAACTACGATAAAAGGAATCGCCTCTTTAAAAGTTTCAATCAATAACTCTTTTGGGGCAATCTCATGTTCATTGGCGCTGTGTTCTTCTAAATAATCAAATAATGGTTTTTGTTTGTACATGTAATAACCTAAAACCGCAAAACTTGCGAGCATCCCAATAAATGCCGCAAAAGTGGCTTGAGTCACCGCTGTAACGTAATTACCTTCAAAGACTTTCATGATAATAAAAGCGGTTAATAACATGTAAAAAACTCGTGCTACTTGTTCAACAATTTGTGATAAAGCAAAGGGCATCATTTCTTGATTTCCTTGGAAATAACCGCGAATGACACTCATGCTTGGGAAAACTAAAACGGCTAAACTTAATGAACGCATTGTTGGAACTAATTCAGGACCTCCGCCAGACAAAGCTGCTAATGCCGGAGATGCCAAATACATCACAATAGCAAAAACCACACCTAAGCCACCCATTAGTTGTAAGGCACGATAAAAAAGCTGTCGACTAATTTTATATTCGTTCAATGAATTATAATGCGAGGTCTGCTTGGCAATCGCACCTGGAATTCCGGCGGTAGAGATCATTAGGAATAAGGCATAAATCGTATACCCCATTGAAAACAAACTGTTCGCTTCGTTTCCGTGCTCGCCCATCCAAGCGTACCAGGGGATGATGTAAATCGCCCCTAACATGCGGGAGATAATATTACTAGCTGTCATCCAAGCTGAGCCTTTGACCATTTTTTCTTGGTTCGTCAGGATTGGTTGATCAACTGAATTTGGTTGATTGATCATTTTGTCCTCCAATATTCTTTGAGTATGCTTTCTTTATTTTAATTGTTCATCTTGGGATATGCAACGACTTTCTCGAAGAATTATCCTATTTTAACATTTCTCATGGATTTTCTCACGCTAACGAGATGGTTTTTTTAAAAGAAAAATAATGCTATAATGACATCAGTTTTGAAATTTCGTTGAAACGTTTGGAGGCAAAAAAAGTGACGATTTCATTATTCGCAATTCGCGATTGCTTAGAAAAAGAAGATTTATTAAAAGAATTTATTTCACCAGAAGGCTGGCACTTGACCCTTTCCGACACGTTAGGTCAACGAGAAGTAACGGCTCTTTCTTACGATTCGAGAGACGTAACAGCAGAAACACTCTTTTTTTGTAAAGGATTAAACTTTAAAGAAATCTATTTAGAAAATGCTGTAAAAGACGGCCTAGAAATTTATGTTTCTGAGGTGCCTTATGAGGTTCCGGCGCAACTAGGAATTATCGTGACTGACATTAAAAAAGCAATGGCTGTGTTAAGCATGGCTTTTTATGATTATCCACAAAATAAATTAAAACTGATTGGCTTTACTGGAACCAAAGGTAAAACAACAGCGGCTTATTTCACCAAATATATTTTAGATGTTGCTACACAACAAAAAACAGCCTTGCTTTCTACCATGAATTCGACATTAGATGGCAAAACATTCTTTAAATCTGCATTGACTACACCCGAATCTTTGGACTTGTATCGAATGATGGCAACCGCTGTTGCTAACGGGATGACTCATTTTATTATGGAAGTTTCTTCCCAAGCCTACAAAACTAATCGTGTCTACAAGCTGTTTTTTGATGTCGGCATTTTTTTAAACATTACCCCCGACCATATCAGTCCAATTGAACATCCAACCTTTGACGATTACTTTTATTGCAAACGTCAATTGATTACACA
Source organism: Enterococcus sp. DIV0167 (assembly GCF_050541555.1). Classification (NCBI taxonomy): domain Bacteria; kingdom Bacillati; phylum Bacillota; class Bacilli; order Lactobacillales; family Enterococcaceae; genus Enterococcus; species Enterococcus sp. DIV0167. Next base: position 398,221 of record NZ_CP172933.1, on the reverse strand, counting down.
TTCTAAAGTCATTGTGTTGAATCACGAAGCTGATTATTTTCCATTACTTAAAGAAACTGCACAACAGCAAAAAGTCCCAGCCATTGTCTATGGCAGTCAGCCGGCTCCAGAAGTAGACTATTCATTCGCTGTTTCTTCAGAGGATTCCTTACGTTTTATCGTTGAAAGTCCTGCAGATGCGTTAGGATTGGCCGGCTCTTATCACCTTCGTTTAGGTGGTGATTTTAACAAAGGTAATGCGTTAAGTGCGGCGATTGCTAGTGTCCTTGTGGGAGCTTCAAAAGAAGAGTGTCAACAAGGAATCGCAGCAACCACCGTCCCTGGCCGGATGGAATCTTTAACGAATACCAACGGTGCAACCGTCTATGTTGATTACGCTCATAATTATGACAGTTTGAAGAATCTTTTAACCTTTGTCCGTGAAGAACATCCTGACGGCCGCTTAATTGTTCTTGTCGGTAGCACGGGAGACAAAGCGATTTCTCGCCGCAAAGACTTTGGTAGGGTTCTTTCTGAATTGGCTGATGTTGCAGTCCTAACAACCGATGACCCAGCCAGTGAAGATCCAGCAAAAATTTGCCAAGAAATTCAAGCCCATATTACCAAAGAAATGCCTGTTTACACCGTTTTAGATCGTGGCGAAGCAATTGCTCACGCATTATCTTTAAGCACAACGGCTGATGATGCGATTGTCTTAGCTGGTAAAGGTGCCGACCTTTATCAAAAAGTAAACGGCGTAGATGAACCTTACGCAGGAGACTTTGCCCTTGCGGAATCTTTCATTAATAAAAAGAACTAAATCATTTAAACACACATGAAAAAAACAAGCTGCAACCACTTATCAACAGAGGTTGCAGCTTGTTTTTAAAGAACTTCTTTTATTTTCGTTACTTCTTCTTCCGATAAACCATGACCGCCATCCACTAGTAAAAAGTCGACTGGAAAATGTTTCTTTAATTGATTAGCTAAAGAAAGAACTTGTCCCGGAATACTCAACTCATCCTGAGCCCCTGTTGTGACAATCACTTTTGTCGCAAACTCACCAGATACATATTGATAGCCTAAATTGCTTGGATGCAGTAAAATAACAGTGTTAGCAATAGTCGGGTTCTTTTCTAACAGGCCTAAAATAAAATTGGCACCGTTAGAGTACCCTATAAAAATAACTTCATCGTATAACTTTTGCGGTTGCCAAACTTCTTCTAGAAACGCAGTCACTCGCTCATCAAAGTTAGCACGAGGTAAGGCTCCATTAACTAATGGCGCAAAAAAGCGTCGCTGTTCGCCTACACCTTCTGTCCCTAAGTAACTTAGAACACTCGCTTCTGGATAAAGGGTTGCGATGGTCGTTAATAATTGATATTCATTGCCACCAGTACCATGGAAAGCGACAACTAATTGATTAGGTTTCGACCCTTTTTGAAAAAATTGTTTCATTTAATAAACCTCCAAGAAAGGAATTTTACTATGTATGCACAAATTCATCACATCTCTATTTTAAATCGATTGATAAAGCCTACATTTGACTTCTATCATAATACACTGGGATTAAAATTACTAATGAAAACGATCAACCAAGATGACCACACCATGTATCACTTATTTTTCTCAGATAATGAGCAACGAACAGGTACCGAATTAACTTTTTTTGAATTGAATGATGGCCAAGATCAATCATTTGGGACAAATACAATTGAACGAACTATTTTAAAAGTACCAACGCGCGCCTCTTTGGATTTTTGGGCAGAACGTCTTGAGCAAGCGGGTATCTGCCACTATGGTGTGGAAACATTTAACCAACACCCAATTTTGCGTTTTGAAGCGCCCGATAATACGCAAATGGCGCTTGTTCCGTTACGTGAATTTGAAAATGCGGAAGATTATTTTCCAGCTGAGCATTCCGAAATTCCAGTAGAACATGCAATTTTAGGCATTGATGCAATTCAATTACGCGTCCAATATGCCGCAGCTACTAAACAACCTTTAGTGGATTATTTACATTGGCATGAAAAAGAAACAGTACCTTTTTTTGAAACTGCGCATGAAGTAACCGTTCTGGAAAATCATCATCCACAGTTTTATCAAGAGGTGCACATCATTGATGACCGTACCAATCCGCTTGCCATTGAAGGAATTGGTGGCGTTCATCACGTCGCCTTTGGGGTGGAAGATACGCAAGAATTAACGCAAGTTGATAGCCTGTTAGAGGAAAAGAATTTTACAAACTCAGGAATTAAAGACCGCGAATTTTTCAAATCATTGTATTTTAGAGAACCGAACCACTTGTTATTTGAAGTAGCCACACAAAAAGGCCTGCTAGATGCCGAAGCCTATGAAAATCAAAGTTCAAACTTTGATGAAATCCCCCTTTATTTGCCTCACTTTTTGGCAGATCAAAGAGAACGAATCGAAGCGATTTTAGCACAACAACGCCATGAGTAAACAAAAATAGCGGTTCTAACCGCTATTTTTGTTTTTTAATATCCTATTATTGCCCTTTTTTGAAAAAAAGGAGTACACTAATAGTAGATGAACTGCGCAAGGAGGTGAGTACATGTTATCTAAGGAAGAAGTTCTACACTTATTGAACGAAGCAAAAAAAGAAGTCGATCGTTTAGAAACAAACCGCCAAGAAGATTTAGGTAATTCAATCAACTATATTGAAAATGAATTACAGCTCCAACGTGTCTTATCTCAAGTGGAAGCTTATGAAAAAGTACTTGGTTAATTGATTACGCATTAAATGAGAGAGGAGCAACCAGATTCATTCACCTGAATCTGGTTGCTCCTCTCTCATTTTTACTAGACTAATTCGTAAGCAAGTTCTCGTGCAATAATTTTTGCGGTTGTTTCAGCAATTTCTCCAGTAAAGCCAATGCATTGTTCCATATGCTCAGGTGAGCCCATCGTCATTTTACTTGTCAAAATACTGCAGCAAACCACTCGATGCTTTTGTCGAAAACTTTGATGCAATTCGTTGGCTAAAGCCATCGTTTTATTTACTTGTTCTCCTTTGGCTTCTGTCCGACCAAAAAAGTAGCCCAGACACATAACCCCGCCTGAAAGAGCACCACAAATACACTTCGCTCCTCCAACACCTACAGGAAACCCAGAAGCCATGGCCACAGCTTCAATGGGAATCTCCGCATCGAAGTGTTGCCGAATGGTCACCACAATCGCTTCCGAGCAATAAAAATCACCGTTACGATAATAGGCTTCCGCTTCTTCCCTGATTGCTTGTAAACAAATTCTCTTTTTCAAAATGCCCTCCATTCTGTATCCGCTTTCATTTTATGAATAAAAGGACGCCAAGCATCCCTTTATTTTATAGATTTTCTGCAGAGGTAAATACTTCTGACACATCATCATCGTCTTCTAACTTGTCAACCAAGCGCTCTAATTGCGCTTTTTGTTCATCGTTCAAGGTTAGTAAGGTTTGCGGAACCATTGTTAATTCAGCTTGTGCTAATGAATAACCTGCTTGTTCTAAAGCATCGCGAACCGCTGTAAAATCTTCTGGTGCTGTGTAAATTTCAAATACTTCTGGTGATGTTTCTAAATCCTCGCCGCCTGCTTCCAAAACGACTTCTAGCATATCGTCTTCCTCAATTGCATGATCTTCTCGCTTAATGACAATATAGCCTTTACGATCAAACATATAATTCACCGAACCCGTTTCACCTAAAGAGCCACCATTTCGAGTAAACGCGACGCGAACATTGGTGGCCGTTCGGTTGCGGTTATCTGTTAGTGCATGAACTAAAACTGCCACGCCACCTGGCCCGTATCCTTCATAAGTTACCTCGTCATAATGTTCCCCTTCACCAGCACTACTGGCTTTTTTTATGGCGCGCGCAATATTATCATTGGGCATATTGGCTGACTTAGCTTTATCGACTGCTAAACGTAAAGCAGGATTCATTGTGGGGTCAGGGCCACCTGCTTTTGCCGCCATATAGATTTCCCTTGAAACTTTTTGGAAAATTTTCCCACGTTTGGCATCTTGTGCATTTTTACGCCCTTGAATGTTGCTCCATTTGCTGTGTCCTGACATCCTTGATTCCTCCTGACTTTTCGTTACTATTCTCCTATATTCTACTCTTCTTTTCAGTTAGGAACAAGCGCTACCAAAAAAAGACCCTCGCTTACCCACCGTTCTGACGAATAAACGAAGCTCTTCTAAATTAGCGTCTTCTTTTTTTATTTTTCTTCAAACCATGAACCACCAAACAAATAACGATGGCTGTCAAAGCACCCATGGCATCCAACATAACATCTTGAAAAAGAGGGGTCCTTCCGCCTGTGATCATTTGATGAAATTCATCTAAACCTGCATAGCCAGTAGCAGCTAGCCAGGAAACAACAGCTGTTAAAAACAGACCTTTGATTCTTGGTACTAATCCAATAAACCAACTACCACCTAATAGAAAATACGTACCAAAATGGGCTCCCTTACGAATAAAAAATTCAACAAATTTACTATAACCACTAGCTTGAATGCTCACTTCACTGCCAGCATATTGAAAAGAAATATTTTTTAATTGTTCTTCAAAAGGATGACTGCTCAGAAGTTTATCTAAAAGACCAACTTGTGATTGCTGTTCATACGTCTGTGATGAACTGAAAAATAAAATGGCCATAATAACAAACGCAATGACTAAATATAAATTACTATCTTTCAAATAATTTTTCATATAATCCTCTTTTCTTGGTTTCAAGTTGCCCCGTGCCTGCCACGGAAAATTCTTTTTTATTATAGTCGGTTTCGAGGGAAAAAGAAACAACTTCTCTTAGGTCTTATGATATACTGAAAAGAAAAAAATGAAAGAAGGATTGGATATGACCTATTCTATTACATGGGATTTAGACAGTATTTTCCCCAATGGGAGCGAGTCCAAAGAACTTAGCCAACGAATGACTCAATTAACCGAACAAACAAAAGAGTACCATCAATTAATCACAGAATGGACACCAGAAAGTGCCCAAGGCAAAGAACAATTTGCTGAAATCTTAACGTTACAAGGGAAAATCTCAAATGGCTTTTCACAATGTAATAGTTTTTTAACTGCTTTAATTTCTGCTAATACTAATGATACCAAGGCCAAAATTTTATCAGGCGATTTATACAATCTGTTGCCAGCGATTCAATTAGCTGAAACCATTTTTACTAAAAAAATCACCGAGATTTCAGCTGAACATTGGCAAGCCCTGTTAGCCGAAGAACCGTTTAAAACAATGGCTTTTCGCTTAAATGAATTACGCCGTGATGGAAAAAAACTGCTTTCCGAACAAGAAGAAAATATCATCAATACGCTTTCTCTAGATGGGTTAAATGCTTGGAGTACACATTACGATACGATTGTTGCTTCCATCGTGATTCCTTTTGAAGAAAAAGATGGCTCTGTGACAGAACTATCTGCAGGCCAAGCCTTTAACCGCATGATGGGAGATCCTGACAAAGAGGTTCGTCAACGTTTGTTTACAGCATGGGAGAAAGCTTGGAGTGGCAAAGCTTCAATTTTAGCAGACACCCTAAATCACTTAGATGGGTTCCGTTTATCTGATTACAAATTGCATGGCACTACAGATTATTTAGAAAATCCCTTAAACTATAATCGAATGAGTCAAGAAACATTAACGGTTATGTGGGAAACCATCCAAAAAAATAAACAACCATTCGTCGACTTTTTAACGCGCAAAGCGCAATTATTCGGCAAAGAAAAAATGGATTGGCAAGACCAAGATGCACCAATTATTTTAGGTGATTTAGAAGAAAAAACGTATTCCTTTGATCAAGCCGCTGCCTTTATTTTAGAAAATTTCCGTAAATTCAGTCCGAAAATGGCCGATTTTGCCCAAATGGCTTTTGAAAAAAGTTGGATTGAAGCTGAAGATCGTCCAGGCAAACGTCCTGGGGGTTATTGTACAGAATTACCTGAAACACAAGAGTCGCGGATTTTCATGACCTTTGGCAATTCAATCAACGAAGTAGCTACTTTAGCCCATGAATTAGGTCACGCTTTCCATAGTAGCGTGATGTGGGATTTACCTTCATTGAATCGAGAGTATGCCATGAACGTAGCAGAAACAGCTAGTACCTTTGCAGAATTGATTGTTGCTGACGCTACCTTAAAAGAGGCCAAATCAGACGTTGAAAAGATTAACCTTTTAGACACAAAAATGCAAAATGCCATTGCCATGTTTATGAACATTCATGCACGTTTTATCTTTGAAAATAATTTTTATCAAGCGCGCCAAAAAGGTTTAGTAGCGGAAGAAGATATTACTGAATTAATGTTAGCGGCGCAAAAAGAAAGCTACAAAGATAGTCTTGGCAGTTATCATCCTCATTTCTGGGCGAGCAAATTGCACTTCTTTATTGATGATGTGCCTTTCTATAATTTCCCATATACTTTTGGCTATCTATTCAGCATGGGTATCTATGCGTATGCCAATCAACAAGGCAGCTCTTTTGAAGACCAATACATTGCGTTATTAAGAGACACTGCTTCGATGACAAGCGAAGAATTAGCGAAAAAACATTTAAATGTTGACTTAACAAAACCTGATTTCTGGCAAGCCGGCATTGATCAAGTCCTAAAAGATGTGGAACAATTCATGACTTTAACTGAAAACTATGTAAACTAAGCAAAAAAGAAGCAGTAACCAACATCAGGTTACTGTTTCTCTTTTTTTCAAATAGTTTCGATACGCAAGGTAGCCCACAAGCATTAGTCCAAACGTAACAAATTCAACCACAGGCATGGCTAACCAAACACCGGTTAATCCTAGTAATTTCACCAAAATAAATAAAACTGGCACAATTAAAAAGAACCCACGCAAAGAGGAAATCATTAGTGCCATTTTCGGTTTACGAACTGCCGAAAAGTAATAAATCCCCATAAAATTCAATCCTGTAAACAAGAAGGAAATCGCATATAAGCGGATGGCTGTCCTAGCAATTTGCGCCAACTGGTCGTTCCCTTCGCTATTAAAGACCTCAATAATTTGTCCCGTAAACACTTGACTGATTAAAAAGAACAGGAAGCCGGCAACCAAATACGTAATAAAGCTAAGTTTAACAAATTTACGCAACACCTTCGTTTCCCCTAAACCATAGTATCGGCTGAGTAATGGTTGCGCCCCTTGCCCAATCCCTGTAAAAATGGCAATCACAATAATATTGAGATTGGCAACAATCGCATAAGCTGAAATCGCCACATGACCAACTAAGTTTAACAAAACAATATTAAATAAAAACATGACAAAGGCCGAAGAAAATTCATTTAAAAAGGAAGAAAAACCAATCGACATAATTTCTCGAACATCCTGAAATTTCACTTTAAACTTTTCAAAACGTAAAACTCGTTGCGGCGACCACTTATGCAACGTAATCAGGATTAAGCTTGTTAACGGTGACATCACCGTTGCAATGGCCGCGCCTGCCATGCCCCACCCAAATTGATAAATAAAGACATAATCCAAAATAATATTGACAATTCCCCCACTGACAAAAGCAATCGTTGCCAAACGAGGATTATGGTCATTTCTTAAAAAAGTAATCAGGCAATTGTTTAAAATAAATAATAATGAACAGCTAAGGTAAATCATATAATATTCCTTTGCCAAACCAAACAAGACACCGGTCCCCTGAAGTCCCCGAATAATTTGATCGGAAAAAATCAAGCTCGCTAAAGTAAAGAGACTCCCTATAACGAAAACTAACCCAATCGTTAAACTAAAATACTGATTGGCTTTTTTGATTTCTTTTTGCGCAACCGTGGTCGAAAACAACGTAGCGCCGCCAACGCCAAACATCCAACCTAATCCATTAATAATATTAACGAGTGGTAAGACAATGTTAAGCCCCGCCAATGCCTCGGTGCCGATCCCATTTGCAATGAAAAATGTGTCCGCCAAAATAAAAATTGATTGCGCCGCCATACTTAAAATTCCTAACAGAACATTTTTATAAAACAACGCAGTAAAATGGTTTTGCTGTGTTTGCTCCATACCCAAATCTCCTTCTAACAAAAAAAGGACTCATTCTTTTTGCTTCAAGGCTTACGCAAAAATCAGAATCCTTCAATTATTCAACCCAGCGATTAAATAATCTGTCTATTTATTGATACTTCTAGGGTAGCATTCTCTCTTCGAAAAAACAACCATCCTTCTATTTTTCTCATTTTAAACTTTCTTAAGCAGTTGCAGTTGTTTTTGAACCACTTGCCAATCTTCTTTCACGACTTCTTTTAAACGATAATTATAAAAGACAGCCGCTGGATGGAAGAGTGGAATGATTTGATAGGTTTTCTGCGTCCAATGATAGTTTTGTGATTGCTCATCAAATGTTTGAATGGGCGACTGAATGACCGTTCCGTGCACTGCAGTGATTGTTGGCTTTGGTCCTAAAAGTCGTTGCAACCCAATATTCCCCAGTGTCAAAATTAGTTCAGGTTGGCAAACAGCGATTTCCCAATCAAGCAAAGGCGCAAAAATTTTGATTTCTTCTTTGGTGGGCGTTCGATTAGGAAACTTGGTTACTCTTTCTCCCGTTTTTGCAATCTGCTTCGTTTTTACAGAAAAAGGCCGACTCCTAACCGCACTGGTGATATACACCGTTTCACGACTTAAGCCAACTTGTTGTAATTGTTCCATCAACAATTGACCTGAACGCCCTATAAATGGTACGTTTTCTTTAATTTCTTCTTTTCCAGGGGCTTCCCCAATCAGCATCACTTTTGGCTGTTGCGGACCTTGACCTTCCACAAAACCTTCTAATGGTAAGTCTTTCGCTTTAGCTAAAACTGCTTTTTTCAGATGTTCAGGATAGTGCATTTACCATCACGCCTCTCTTCTGGTATTCTTCCTTCGCTATATTGATTATAAATAAGGCCCAAAAGAAACTCAAAAAAAGGAGCCTATTCATTTAAGCGCTGGTTTTTCTACACACAAAGCTTTGTCTTTAGCTAAATAAAAAGGCCGTAAGTAACCAACTAAATTAGACATTGGTAAAACCTCCGTTGGTAAGTCAATCTTCAATGTCTCCTTTAAATAGGCTTTGCGTGTCGTAATCCGTTGCCACATGTCTGGATAAGTTTGCTGAATCTCTTTTTGCAGTGTTTCATCAGCCAAAGCCACACATTCTTCTGCACTCACCCCTGTATAACCAGGTACAGAAGGAATAATATCCACTTGAAAGAGCATGCCACTTTCCAAGCGAATGGCTGAATCTGGATAAATAGGCGACGACATCCATTCATCATCCGAAACTAAATGCCCAGGATTCAAATGCCAGTGATAGATTTCTTTTGGTAACTGTTCTTCAATCGCTTGGTACATTTCTCGCCCTAACAGTCCGATTCGAATGGTTTCAAGCCAGTGAACGACAGCTTGAAAATAGGGTTTTGCTACGCGTTCTAAATAATCACGTTGCGCTTCTGGCAATTGCTGCTCGTTTTCAATAACAAAACCTGTTCGGCTAGACAAGCCGCCTTTGTAGCCTGTAGTTAATGATAAGGCATCACCTAACTGAATTTCTTTGGCAGTCGGATACATGTTTGCATATTCAAAACGTTGACCAGTTGCCGCAATGGTTACTACCGTCGGCGTTTGACCTTCATCATTTAACAAAGCCCCAATGTCCGTTTCACGCTGTCCTATTTCAATTGCATTTAAGGCCTTTAACATACTGCGAGAAGCCAAATTCGCCCCATATTCATAGTGCGCCAATTCGTTAGCATTATTTGTTGTGCGGGCCCCCTTTGCTCCAATCAATAAGTGGGTCCCATTTAGTAAACGAGCTTCTTTCGGCAGCGCTTTTTTCAGTGCTTCGACAATAAAATGTGGCACATCAAACATCGTAGCAGGTTCTTGCTGTTGTGTTGTAAACATTTTCCACCCAACGATACCTATTTTTTGAGCAGTTTCATCGAGAAGCGTTTCAAAAATCTGCGACAACTTTTGTTCCCCAGCCATTGGTTGATTCGGTAGCGAAAAAGCTGGATAATGAATTAAATCGGCTGAGATGCGGGCATGTTGGCACAGTTTTAAATTTTCATTGCCTAAAATAACTGTCGCCGCACCATCCTTATTTAACACAAGGAGTCCTTCTTCAAACCTCGGAATAAAGCCAGTTAAGTATTCAAAATTACTGCCATGCTCTTTGTCTGCATAGAAGACCAATTGATCGAATTTTTCTGTTTCCATTCGTTGTAATACTTTCTGCTTACGCGCCATCATCGTTTCATTCGTCAAATACGTTGGAAAAACATTCTCAAAAACAGTAGGTTCAGCAATATGTGTATAATTAATTTTTCGCTTCATTATTATCCTCCATTATTCATCTGCGACAATCAACGTTACGCCTGCTTGCGCTAACTGCTCACAGAATTTTTCATCAGGTCGTGTATCTGTCACTAAACAATCAATTTCTGTTAATTCGCAAATTTTAAATAAACCCGTTTTGTTTAATTTCGTTTGGTCGGCTAAGGCAATGACTTGTTTGCCTTGTTGAATCATTCGCCGTTTGACTTGACCTTCTTCTTCTGTGTGAATAAATAATCCTTGTTCAGATAACGCAAACACACCTAATAATGTATAGTCAGGGGCAAATTCCCCAACCTTAGCGACTGTTTCTGCCCCAAACAAAAAGAGTTGTTGTTTATGCAGTTGCCCAGGTAATACTGTAATTTTTGTCTGATCCATTTGCGCTAGAAGTAGCGCATGACTGAGAGAGTTCGTGATCGCGTGAATCGGACTATTTTCCATCGCTCGAATAGCTGCTTCCACCGTGGTTGATGAATCAAAAAAAATGGACGCTTGTTTGGGAATATTTGCCCAAACTTTTTGGGCAATGGCTTGTTTTTTCTCTGGATGCTTCATTATTCGTTGAGCATAATCATAAATAGTTGCTTCAGACTGCACTGAGATAGCGCCACCGTGCGTTCTCTTTAAATGTCCTTCCTTTTCTAAACGAATTAAATCTCGTCGAATAGTATCTTTTGAAACGGAGACTTGCTCCGCTAACGCTTCCATGGAAATACTTTTTTGTTCATTCACTATTTTTTGAATCTTGGCTAAACGTTCTTCAATCAACATGCTTCCTCACCTCTTCTAAGTAAAGATAGCATCTTTTGCATTATTTTGCAAACAAATGCAAAATAATGCAAAAAAGACAAAAAAACTAGTCCTTCATTTTCTAACGAAGGGCTAGTTTGAGAGTGGTTTTAATAGGTAAATTGAATAATCATGCCGCTAGGATCTTCTAACGCAAGTAAATGATCTTTGGCAATAAAATGTAACTTTGCTTCTTCCGCATTGGCTTGGACTATCTCTAAATCTGCCGCAGTTGGCAAACGGAAGGTGTAATTTTCTAAGCCAAATTGATTTTCTTGAATCGTTGGCAGCTGTTTGCCGCTCCATGTATTTGTCCCAATATGATGATGGTACTGACCCGCTGCAAAAAACTTCGCTTGTTGACCAAAGTTAGACTTTAAGCCAAACCCTAAGTTTTTATAGAACGTTTCAGTGGCATCTAAATCGGCCACTTTCAAATGAATGTGCCCAATTTTAGAACCTTCGGAAATTCCTAGCCAGTGACCGTCAGCTTCTGCAGCTAAACTATCACCGTCTAATTCTTCTGTCACACCGATAATTTCACCATTTGGACGAATATCCCAGACTTCTTCTGGTTTATCCCAATAAATTTCGATGCCATTATTTTCTGGATCACTTAAGTAAAGGGCTTCACTATAGCCATGATCTGCTGCGCCAATTTGCACATTTTCCTGCAAAAGCCACAGCAACATATTGCCTAAATCTTTGCGGGTTGGTAGCAGGAAAGCAATATGGTACAAGCCAGTGGTACCCTGATTTTCTTCCCCAGCTGTTAGTTCTTTTAAGACAAGAATTGCATCGTTGGTGCCTTGTGGCGCTAGCCAAGCACGTCCCTCTCCTTGTTTTAAAAGTTTTAAGCCAATTGTTTTCGTATAAAAGTTTACCATTTTATCTAAATCAGCCACTTTCAAAGTGACTTGTTGAATCCCAATATTACTTGGTAATGCTTGAACCATTTGCTTTCACTCCTTTCCTCTTCGTTTTACTAAAGCAATGATTTAGTTGAATTCTTTAAAACGAGCACTATCTTCCATGTATTCTTTTTCGCCAGCTGGCGCTTCAATGGAACCAATAACCATTTGTGCACGTAAATTCCAGTTTGCAGGAATTGACCATTCTGCAGCAACCGCTTCGTCAATGACTGGGTTGTAGTGTTGTAAGTTTGCGCCAATATTTTCTTGCGCTAAGGCAGTCCAAACGTTCGCTTGTGTTAAACCAGTTGCTTGTTCAGACCAAACAGGAAAGTTATCCGCATATAATGGGAAGCTATCTTGTAAGTTTTTCACGATATCTGTATCTTCAAAGAATAAAATTGTGCCCGCACCAGCTGCAAAACCTTGTAATTTAGCTTGTGTGTTTGGAAATGCTTCTGCTGGAGTTAATGGTTTTAAGGCATCTTCAGTCATTGCCCATAATTTTTTGTGAGCATCGCCGAATAAGAACACAACGCGTTGTGTTTGAGAGTTAAAAGCTGTTGGACTTTCTCTAACAACTTCTTTTACTAAAGCAGTTACTTCTTCTTTTGAAATTGGTAAGTTTTCTCCTAAAGCATAGATTGAACGACGGTTTTTCATCATTTCAGTAAATTTTGACATAATATGTTCATCCTTTCGAATTTCCTCAGTAAATTCATTTAATTTTGTTTACATGCTTACTATACTACCTTACTAAAAGTAAGTAAAGCTTTTTGTCTTACTTTTTGTAAGTTTTTTTATTTTTTAGTGAAAAACCTTATTCTACCAAAGAAAAAACAACCAGCTTTTTTCTAAGAAAAAGAAAAATCTGGTTGTCGATTAATAAATGTAGAAGTCAATTGAATCGTTTTCGGCCGTTTTTCTTGAAATAAGTGTGTGGCTTTTTCCCCTAACTCCATTAATGGATGACAGATTGTTGAAAAATTTAAAATTTCACTTAATAAAGTTTGCTCCTGTCCCACTAAAAAGAGTGGTCTTTCAATAACGGCTTGAATCCCTGCGGCAATTTCATCACCGTTGGTCACAACCGCTTGGAGCGTTGGATCTTGCCCACAGTGACGTCCTACTTCACACCCATCTTCATAGGTTAAACAGTCCTTAAATAACCGATTTTCAGGAATCGCTCCATAAATTTCCTGATATGCGTCAACTAAATAGCGTGCGCTTGTACTTTTTTCTGGTGCACGGTTAATCGTAATTGCCACTTCACTACATCCTTGTTGTTTCAATGCTTGGAAAACCCGCCGATAAACGGTTAAACGATCGATATAGATACTAGCATAACTAGGGTCTTCTATTTTTTCACAAAAAACAACTTGCTCTTTATATGGAGCAAACACACTTAAAGGATTTGCCTTTGACAAAACAATCATGCCATCAAACGCACCCGTGGCCATTTTTTCCAAGTAACTTTTTTCAACTTCTTTATCATAATCCGTTGGTAATAAACTGACCATCATCCCTTGTTGAAATGCTTGGTGGATAATCCCACTTAAAATAGCATCAAAATAAGGTTGATTCGTATAAGGAACCATGACACCTAATGTATTACTTTTCCCAAAGCTAAGATTTCTCGCTAATATATTGGGCTTATAGCCCAACTCATCGATAATTGCTTGGATTTTCAGTCGTTTTTCTTCAGAAACATACGGATGATGATTAATCACACGCGAAACAGTCGTAACTGAAGATCCTGAAAGGCGCGCAATTTCTCGAATTGTTGTCATACTTTCACCTCATTACTTTACAAAATTGAGTTAAATAAGGCACAATCCCTGTCCCGTAATCAACAAAACGATAAAAGGTCTCCTGCCAAGCAAAAGAAATTTCCTGAATATCCTCCTGCTGTGTCAAGTGCCACTCCGTTATCTGATGGTACGGAATTTCTTGATGCCAAATCTTATAGTATTTTTTGGGACTATCTAACTGCAGACTTTTGGCCGTCGTAGTCACCGAGACAAAATAGTAATCCATACCAAGTCTATCGCTTATCTCCACTATAACATTCATTTTCATGCCCTCCAATATTTTGATACACATATCTTACCTTATGAAACGCGTACCAGAGCAAGAGGAAAAATAAAAAAAAGTGAGACCATGTTATACTAGATGTATCATATAAAAGCAAAGGATGAGTGCAATGGAAACTGTTACAGTAGCAACAAAAAGCGACTTACTAACAAATTTGAACAAGCAAACTCTTTTATAACTTTTAAGATAATCAGCTGAACAAAAGTAGCTCCTTCGGAAATAAGCTGAAATTCCTCGAAAGTCAAAAAGCAACTTTCAAAAATTTCTTCTTATTTCTTGGAGCTAAACACTTTTGTCTCAGCCTCGAGGGCACTTGCACAAGAAATTTACCACTTAAAAAAACAACAATTAACCGAAACGGAAGAAATTGGCTTTTTAGTGGGCAGCCAAGGTGCTGGCTCATTTTTAACCTATTTAATCGAGAAGTTATCCTATATAAATTCGGAGCTATCGCCAGAAGAACAAAAAATTGAACATGCAATTTTGCGTTTATATGTTATTAAAAAATTAACTCCAGAAACTACTTTATTACGTCTAAAACAGTTAGATTATTAAAATTTTATTTAATCAAGATAGACCAATTCCCTGCGTACAACGAGTCCCTTTCATTAATCACTTGATATAATTACCTTTATTCAAGTTCCCACCATTGTCATTATCGATTAACCAATGGTATATTAGAAGTAACAGGTAAGTCATTTTATTTGAAAAAGTGTTTGGGAAATGTTTGGGGAGGAATGTTTATGTGTCAACCGCAGGAAAAAAAGAAAGAAATTTCTGTTGCTAAGTTACGTTATCGTTTTGAAGTACCAATGATTATCATTGGTTTTGTTTTATTGTTTTTCGCATTGGGGTTAGTTGCCTTATTAATATTGAGTGATTTGCCGATTCCTGACTGGTTATTAATTGTCTTAATTGCACCAATTGCGCCAGTCATTGCTTTTTTTACCATTCGTTATATGTACATGGACACTGCTTCTAACGGAGTGGAAATTACAGAAAATCAATTACCAGAAATTTATTCCTTGTATATTGATTTAGCAAAAGAAATGGGCTTTGGCACTAAAAAATTAAGGATGCCACGTCTTTATTTAATCAACGGGAATGGTGTCTTAAACGCTTTTGCGGCAAAATGCTCTTTACACAGACGCTATGTTGTCATTCACAGTGATTTGTTGGATATCGCGTACAATACAGGCGATTTTTCGCTGATTCGCTTTATTTTGGCACACGAGCTAGGACACCATAAATGTGGACACACTAATTTATGGCGGCTAATGTTATCCATTATTTTGAAACCAGTTGCGTTAGATAAAAGTTTTACAAGAACGCAAGAATATACCGCTGATCGCGCAGGTTTATACTACGCCGAAGAAGGTGCTTTAAGTATGATTTATTTATTTTCAGGAAAATACATGGGCAGTCGTGTGGATTTAGAAGAATACTTTCACAGTATTGATTTACATGATGATACCATCTGGCTTAAATTGAGTAACTTCTTATCCGATCATCCTGTTGGCTTCCGTCGAATGCAAACATTGAAAAAAGCCAAAGATACTGGCAATTGGGATGTTCATGGGAAATTTTTCTAGCAAGAGCCAACCATCATTAAATAAACGTGCTGGGACAAAAGATTCTTTAACTTTTGTCCCAGCACGTTTATTAATCCACCAATAAATGAACAAATTCTTCTTTGGTGATATTTACAAAGTAGTCTTCAAAGTTAAACGCTGCTAATGCTTGCCAAATTGATGAATACTGATAGTCCACACCTAATAAAGCTGCAACGATTTCCGCTGTTTCTTTTTTGGCAAAGTAATCACCATAAATCGTTAACTCAATTATTTTACCTTTTTCAACAGTCAAACGTGCATCCACGATGCCGCCTTTAAACTTTTCTTCTTTTTTGATCGTAAATTTAGGCGCTTCACCAAAAATCCAAGCTTCATTGCCATACACTTCAGCGACCAATTTCCTAATTTCCTGTTGATCTGCTTTGGTTAGGACATATTCTTTCTCCGCAATTTCAGTTAGAGATTCGACATCAAAGAGCTCCATCAGTAAACGATTGCGAAATTCCTCAATGGTTAATTGTTGATATTTTTCGTCTAAGTACGGCCGTAAATTGGTTACGCGTCCCCGAACAGATTTTGTCCCTTTTGATTCAATTTTTTTCTTAGAAACAGTTAAGACACGTTGAACTTCTGCCAAATCAACATCATACATCAAGGTACCATGAGTATACATCTTCCCCTTTTTTGTATACATGGCATTGCCAGAAAATTTTTTCCCATCAATTAATAAATCATTGCGACCGCTAATCTCGGCCCCCGTTGCGCCCATTTTATGTAATGCTTCAATAATTGGTTTAGTGAACGCTTTAAAATCCCCAAAAGCTTGATGTCCTTCCTGAACAACAAAACTAAAGCTGACATTCCCGAGATCATCATAAACAGCACCACCGCCCGATAAACGGCGAGTAATAACGATTCCCTTCTCTCTAGCATAAGCTAAGTCAATTTCTTCATAAGCATTTTGATTTCGGCCTAAAATAACACAGGGTTCCTGAATATAAAACAATACTAAGGGCTCTTCAAAAGAGAGAGTGTTTAATAGATAATCTTCCGTTGCTAAATTTTCACGAATATCTCGTGACTGCATTATGACATAACGCATAAGGTCGCCCCACTTCTTTTTCTTCTAGTGTATCACTTTCTTTCAAAATTGGTTCACTAAACGTCTTCTCTGGCCATTCTCAAAAGCGGATGATCAACAAAAAAACGAACGTGGGACAACAATCACTTTGGATGTTTGTTCCACGCTCAAAATCTAATAAACAGCAATTACAGAACTGTTTAGCTTTTTAGTCTAACCAAGTTACTACTTCTGAAACATCTCGTCGGACTGTTTCAAAGCCGGGTGTTTGAGCTTTGCCAATCGGAATAATCAGTCCGTTCACTAAATGATCCTCAATATTAAATAACTTGCGAACAGCTTCTGTTTCAAAACCAGACATCGCCACAGTATCATAGCCTCGATCTTTTGCAGAAAGCATCAGCTGCATCGCAACTAAGCCTTGGTCTAACATTAGCCACTCTCTTTTTTGTTCTTCGCTAACATCATAGTACCAAGAAACATTTTCATTAATTCCTTGACGAATTTCTTCCGTCATCGTTCCTTGTGCGACAGCTTTAGCACTGATTTCATCTGCATTGGCCACTGTATAAGCAGTCAAATCACCTAATAAAATAATCACCGCCGCTGCCCCTTTAACTGCTGGTTGTTGCATCGAAACTTCGTAAAGGGCCTCTTTTTGTTCTTTTTCTGTGACAATTAAAAAACGCCATGAATTTAAATTGGTACTATTTGGCGCGAACATCGCTTCCTCAATTATGGCCATTAATTCCTCTTTAGGAATCTCAACATCTGGCATAAAATCCCGAACTGAGCGGCGGCTGCGAACAACATCTTGATACATCATATTTCTTCTTCCTTCCTCTTGCCTTACTTGACATAGTTATTATTACTCACTATGATGGAGAAAAAAAGTACGCACTTTTTATTCACCTAGGAAGAAAAAAGTAACCATTACGTGTCACAAGGAGAAACTATGACCACTGATAAACAAACCAGTATCAACTTAGCCCTTTCCACCATTAACGGCAAATGGAAATTATCATTAATGGATGAATTATTCCAAGGAACCAAGCGCAACGGTGAATTGATGCGTGCGCTCGACGGAATCACTCAGCGCGTCCTGACAGATCGCTTGAGAGAAATGGAAAAAGATGGCCTAGTCCATCGAGAATCCTTTAACGAACTACCCCCGCGTGTGGAATATACGCTCACTCCGGAAGGATATGCTCTTTACGATGCCCTCTCTTCACTTTGCCATTGGGGCGAAACATTTGCACAAAAAAGAGGTCGGGACAGAAGTGTTTAACTCCGAGAAATAAGAAGGAATTTCCGAAAATTGTTCTATAATTTTTGGAGAATTTCGGCTTATTTCCGAAGGAGTTGCTTCTGTTCCCGCCGTTTATCAATTTTTAAGCCTGGGACAAAAATCCAAAGTGATTTTTGTCCCAGGCTCTTTTTTTATCTATTTTGGGTATTATGGGTAAACTTAAGATATTTTTGAAGTCCTTCTTGAATTGAATAAACGGGTGAAAAACCTAAGCCTTTCAAAGCAGAACTATCTGAAAGAGAATATTTTATATCGCCATCTCGTTCCTTTTGATAAGAAACTGGCAAAGAAAGTCCCACTAATTGGTTCATTTCTTCAATTAATTGATTAAGGGAAATGGCAACTTCGGTACCCACATTATAAACGTGTCCCAACGCTTCACTTTTGGTTGCTACTAAATCTAATGCAGTTAGGACATCCTCAATGTAGATAAAGTCACGTGTTTGCTGACCATCTCCAAATATTTGAAATTGGCTCGCTTGCCCTTGTTCTAACTGGATATAACGATCCATCAAAATGGACAGGACACCAGAATAGGGTGAAGAAGGATTTTGATTGGGACCATAGACGTTAAAGAAGCGAACTGCGCTCGTGGGTACCCCGTGTAAATGGTATTCATTGAGAACATAACGTTCAGCAGCAAACTTATCAATAGCATAGGGACTCAAAGGGCAAATCACCGAAGTTTCTCTTTTAGGCAACGTTGGCTCTGCACCGTAAACGGCTGCCGACGAAGCAAAAACAAAACGTTTGAGCTCTTTTTGATATTTTTTTATTGATTCCAATATTTTCAATACACTTAAAAAATTGACCTCGTGGGTCTCTAGAGGCTGTGCCACAGAACTTGCCACGCTTGCCACGGCCGCAAGATGAAAGATATACTCAAACGAATGCTTTGAAAGTACTTCGTCCAATAATTGCTGATCCGTCACACTTCCTTTAATAAAAACCAACTGCTCAGTTTGTTGCAAATTTGACACTCGCCCCATGGACAAATCATCAATCACAAAAACTTGATACTGTTGACTATAAAAATTAGCCAAATTAGAACCAATAAAGCCAGCTCCTCCAGTAATTAATAGTTTCTTCACCTCTTTGCTTCCTCTCTTTTTTAATTTAATTCCACTTTTTTCGTGTTATTTTCTCTTTGGAATAAAAAAATGCAATATCGAATGAACACATAACTTACAATAGCCACAGCTAATAAAAGTTCAAAAGTAGACAAAATATTTAGCAGACTCGTTAGGCCTACCTTTTCTGCAAATAAAGGTTTAACTTTGACTAATGCTGTCGCAGAAATCACTAATGGGAATGTAAAGGCAGCATAACTTGGATAGAATGTCACTTGCATAATTTTATATAGATTCACAACTACAATCCCATAAATACATTGAGATAAAATTAGCAAGAAAACAACTAATGGCATATACAAATGACCACCCATTGAAATATAGCCAGCTAAACATAACGAACCTGGCGCTGTCATAATCGTCAATAAAGGAATGGTCGATTCAGGCATTTCTTTCGACTTCGTAATTCTCTTGATTAAAATTGGTAACAAGAGTAAATAAAAGAACAACGCTACCCAAAAAACAATTTTTCCCAACTCATTGATAAACAATTGAGAAGTATTAGGAATAACGCCAATGCCGACAAACGTAATAAACCAGCTTGGATAAATATGTTCCAGTTCGATTTTTGTTGGAAAAATATGCACCGCTACAAAATAAATCATTAAAATAAAATGTAAAATCACTGCGCCAATCCACAACACATTAATCCAAGCAGCATTGGTAAATATCCGATCTAAGAAAACACAGATAACCATTAAAGCCATTGTAAATGTTGGTGATACCGAAGCAATAATTGGATCATCTAAGGTGCTTAATGCATGTTTCATTGTAAAAATAATTTTTAAAATAACTAAAATCATTAAGAGACTGCCAAGTACACAATAAATGGTCCCAATTGTTGCATATCCCAAGGAATAAAGTAAATTCCCCAAAGAAACCATCCCTAAAATTAGTCCGCAAATGGGAATCGGGACTTTCCGCAAGAATTTTTTCGCACTTTCTACCATTATGTAGTCACACTCCGTCTTTATTTATTATTATTGATATTAATCAAAAGTATGTTATTATACTAAATGAAATATTTATATTTGTAAAATAAATATTTGCAATACCAACTATTAAGATAGTAAATAGAAAGAGGCGATTTTATGTTCGAATGGATCAAAACATTTATTGCTGTGTATGAAACCAAAAATTTTAGTGCGGCGGCCAAACAATTGTATATTTCTCAGCCAACTGTTTCTTTGCAAATCAAGAAATTAGAGCAACACTTTTCGATCAAGCTGTTCTATCGTAATGGAAAACAATCGGTTATTCCTACCAAAGAAGCTGATTTTTTATATCCAAAAATGCTCTCGATTATTGAAAGCTTAACTACTTCTTTTGCGCAAGCTGCAGAAAAAGAGAATTTTAAAGAAGACTGCATTATAGCCTCTTCAAATACAGTTGCTATTTATTTATTGCCAGATATTATGGAGAGTTTGGTTACCGCTTTTCCACTCATCAACTTTTCGATTCAACTGATGAATTCAAACGAAGTCGTGGATATGGTTCAAAATAATCATGCCCACATTGGGCTAATTGAAAAACCCATTGAAACCAAAAATCTACACAAAGAAATTGTTTATGAAGACCAACTAGTTCTAGCAGGAGATGCCGCTTCAAAATTTTGGCTCTTAAGAGAAAAGAACTCTGGCTTACGTTTTTTCAATGAGCTTTATCTCAACGAACACAGCATCAACTTACCAATTATCGAATTAAACAACAACGAAGTCCTGTTACAATTGCTAAAAAATAACATTGGGCAATCAATTGTTTCTCGATTATCTATTTCCGATGAGATCCCTTGTCAACCAATTGATCAGTCCTTTGCTTCTCGAAAAATTTTCATTGTCCAGACCGATCACCATGCCAATACTTCCTTCTCTGAAGTTTATAACCGAATCGTTGAAAAAATTCGTGAACGACAAGCCTAAAAAACAGGAGAACGACTTAGCTTTCGCTAAATCGTTTTCCTGTTTTTTATTTATCAGTTTCCTCTACCAATTCAAATTCAAAAGGTTCTAACTCAAATAGTTGGTGTAAAATTTGCTGGGTTTCTTGGAACACTTGTTGTGGCTCTTTACACAAAAGAGTGCTTTGAATGGTCTGTTTTTTTGATTGAAAAAGAATTCTCGTTTCCTCTTCCTTAAATACAACTTGATGAGTTTCCCTTTCAAACATCGTATATTCTTCGAACATTTCCATAACTAATTTTTGACGAAACCCTTCTTTGAGTGCTAATAAAGTTACTAAATCTGCAACCGTTAGCGTTTCTAACGCAATTGTTTCATCTTCTACATGAACAAGATAATTCGTACACTTCACATTCGGACAGGCATTGCAGCCGCCATTAATCAAGTCTGAGGTAGTTGTTATTTTCACCTGTTTCATCTTAATCCTTCTTTCCTACTTTTCGAGAAAAACACAAGGGGTCTCCTCAAAAATATTCAATAAAATATGATTAACTTCTTGAAAGACTTCTTCGTGATTCCGGCATTGTTTTTCCATTACTAAACGCAGATCATTCACAACAAAAGTCAACGTCGTCGCTTGTTGGGAAACATGTATACAACGGTTGCCTTTAACAAAACATTCTGTTTGTTCTTCAATGAATGGTTCTTTTTGATAGCCATATGCTGAAGCGACACATTCCAGGATTTCGTAGATTTCTATTTTTGGAAGTTCATAGCTACAGCTACCGATAACTAGTTGAAAACGGTTCGGCTGTTTTTCATTATTGCTTGCATAATACACTGTTGTCGTTGTCATTTTGCCTCCTTATCTCCTCTATTTTCCTACTCTTATCATAACAAAAAAAGCACGCTTCCCTTATTTAAATTGTTAATAAAGACTATTACAGATTGGTATAACCACACCTAAAAAGTTCGTGATATAATTCACTAAGAAAGAAATATTACAGAAAGAAGAGATGAACGATGAAAGTATTTAACAAAAAAGTCGCAATTATTGGTACTGGTTTTGTTGGCACAAGTATTGCCTATTCCATGATCAACCAAGGGATTGCGAATGAATTAATCTTAGTTGATATTGACAAAGCCAAATCTGAAGGCGAAGCAATTGACTTATTAGATGGTGTGTCTTGGGGTCAAGAAAATGTAAACGTCTGGGCTGGCGACTATCAAGACTGCCAAGATGCCGATATCGTCGTGATTACAGCTGGCGCTAATCAAAAACCTGGGCAAAGTCGTCTAGATTTGGTTTCAATCAATGCAGAAATTATGAAAACAATTGTTAACAATATCATGAAATCTGGTTTTGATGGAATTTTAGTGATTGCCTCAAATCCTGTCGATGTACTGACTTATGTGGCTTGGCAAGCTTCTGGTTTACCTGTTTCAAGAGTAATTGGAACTGGTACAACTTTGGACACAACTCGTTTCCGCAAAGAACTGTCTCAACGTTTAGCGATTGATCCACGCAATGTTCACGGCTATATTATTGGCGAACACGGGGATTCTGAAGTGGCTGTCTGGTCTCATACCATGATTGGAACAAAACCTATTTTAGAAATTGTGGATACGACAGAGCGCTTAACTAGTGACGATTTACCAATCATTTCTGATAAAGTGAAAAATACAGCTTATGAAATTATCGATCGCAAACAAGCGACCTATTATGGGATTGGTATGAGTACTGCACGCATTGTTAAAGCCATTTTAAATAATGAACAAGCTATTTTACCTGTCTCAGCTTACTTAGATGGGCAATATGGGCAACAAGATGTATTTACAGGGATTCCTGCAGTCGTTGGCAATCAAGGTGTGACTGACATTATTGAATTGAATCTGAATGCCGCTGAAAAAGAACTCTTCCAAAAATCAGTGACACAATTAAAACAAGTGATGGCATCGTTACAACCGAACGCTTAGTAATTTTTAACTAAAAATAATACTTCAACTAAATTATTCTCTACCAAAATAGATTCTAATTCCCCTTTATCGTTCTTTTTGGTACCATGAAAGAAGAACTTCAACTAAAGCAGAAATTAGGAGGACAAAAAATGGTAATCCAAGGAGATACGTTAGAAAATAGCGCACGTCGTTTATTGCAAGAACGTGGCGTAACAATGAATGATTTAGCTGAACTTGTGTTATTTTTACAAAAAGATTATATTGACAATTTAACATTAGATACTTGTTTAGAAAGTGTTGATGCCGTGTTAACAAAGCGTGAAGTACACAACGCGATTATTACAGGTGTCCAACTGGATATTCTGGCGGAAGAAAACAAGCTACTCTCACCGTTACAAGAAATTTTAACGGAAGATGAAGGGCTTTATGGCATTGATGAAATTATGGCGCTCTCCATTGTAAATGTTTATGGATCTATCGGTTTTACGAACTATGGGTATATCGACAAGGTAAAACCAGGCATTTTAAAAGAGTTAAATGCGCATGATGGCGAACATGTCCACACATTCTTGGATGATATCGTGGGCGCAATTGCAGCTGCGGCTGCCAGTCGATTGGCTCACTCACAACCAGATTTAAGTGATATTACTAAATAAAAAAACTTGCCTCTTCTCATAAAAATGAAGAGGCAAGTTTTTTTATTTAGTTTTATTTGCTGGACTTCTCACAAGCTTTCTACTTAACAGTAATTATTTGCCGTGTTATGTTACAGTCAAGAATAAACAGCTAAAGGAGGTTATCTAGAAATGAAAAAGTTTTTACGCGTATTTTTAATTTTTATTGGGGTATTTTTTCTTGCAAGTTGCGGTTCAAAAATAGAGACAAAAACCTTTGTAGGTTCGCCACAAGATGGGATTGATTCCACCTTAACCTATACGTACCAAGGAGATAAAGTCTTAACGCAAACGGCTAAAAACATTGTTTCTTATGACAAATTGGGGATTACAAAAGAAGAGGCAAAAACAGCGTTGGAACCCGTTTCTAAACAATATGAGGACATCAAAGGGCTTGATTACAAACTGACCTATGAGGACAAACAAGCCATCGAAAAATTGACGATTAATTATGAAAAACTTGATTATGATAAAGCCAAAAAAGTAGATGGTATCCAGATTGATGGAGATTCTTCTAAGGGAATTAGCATGAAGAAAAGCCAAGAATTGGTGGAGTCACAAGGTTATACAGAACAAAAATAATAAAAAGAAAGCGTGCGACAATGGGCATTGTCGCACGCTTTCTTTTTATTAATTACATTGATGTTGCCATCTTCACTGCTTGAATTGGGTCAAAATGATGGACAGAGTAAACGACTGTACCGGCTTGCCAAACTACTGAGTTTCGATTATAGTCAGTGGTTCCTGCCACGTTCAGTGTGATTTGACCAACGGTATTCGGTGCTGGCAACGTTTCTTGTTCCAAAATGTTGACAACATTTTTCGCTAAATCATCAGGCGATTCACCATTGATATTTGAGGCCCGTACGACTAAACTCCAATTGCCTTCTTGCCAAGATAAGTAACTAGAACCTGCCGCCCCTTGTTTATACCCAGTAATATTGTAACCTAAATCTACTGGTTGACCGCCATTGTCAATGATTTGGTTCACTGCATTTTTTGCTTCGGCATCAGAGCCATATGTTTTTTTCTCAAAAGAACTAATTGGCGTTAACTGATTGACACGTGCATCATTCACCGGAATCGCTTCTTTTTCTGCATAATATAAAACACGGAAATTGTTTTGATCCGCTTGTGAAGTTGTCGCTGCAGTTAAAAAGTTATTCGTTTGACTCGTTAAAATTGCCTGCGGTAAGCCTTGACCAGGAAACATGTTTGCTAGCTGGTTAAGCACTTGCTTGGCTTGGTCATCTGGATTCGCATTTTTCGCGGGTGATTGTTTTTCTGCTGAGCCATTATTTACCGCTTCCTTCGTAGAAGAAGCTGTTGCTTTCGAATCAGCTGTCGTTGTTCCTGACGGTTTCGCATCACTAGATTTCGTTGCTGCTTTGCTACTTGATTCTTTTGTAGCAGATGCTTTTGTACTCTCGACTGTGGTACTTTCCGCAGCACTGGAACGACTATCCGTATTTTCTGTACTTTTTCCGCCGCCGCATGCTGCTAAAGCAAGGGTTAAAAGAAAAGCACTAGAAATAAGCCCTATCTTTTTCATAAGAATTCCTCCTTGTTTTCCCTACCCCTATTGTACCTTAATCATGTGTATCCGTCACTTGTTTGTGTTTCGTTCTAGTTGGTTTAAATAACAGAAAGTGGACGGTAGGATTCGAACCTACACCTCAACATTGAGCAAGAATAAACTACTGTTAGTCTCTATGAGTTTAACACCACGTTCATCCACCTATTTGATTGATCCTTTGTATCATAACTTAGAATAATTAAATTGCCTTTAAGGAGCTTCAAAGATTATATGAAGAATTGTAAAAAATCTGTGACGAAAAAACGATTGAACCAATCAGCAGAGACACTGAGGTTCAATCGTAACCAATTGTTTAATTATCTGAAAAAACTCACAATTCAACGTTAGTCCCTGGTGCTTTTTTGTTTTCCCCTTGTTGTTTTTTTAAGAATATCCCCAGAATGACGGTAATAATAGGGCAAAGCAATGGGAAAAAGGCATACGGTAAGTATTCTAGTGCACCAACTTTTAACGTTCCCATAATGAAGGTACCACTAACTCCCCAAGGAATTAACGAGTTGACTGCCGCCCCAGCATCTGCCAAAGTACGAGTTAAATATTTTTTATCAATACCTAAACGAGTAAATGAGGATTTAAATGTTTCCCCTGGTAAAATAATTGACAAATATTGTTCGCCAACTAGTAAGTTAATTCCCACAGAACTTAAGGCAGTTAAAGCGATTAATTTGGCTGGATTATTCACATAGCCTTTAATTTTATCAATTAAAGTAGCCACGATGTTAAACTTAATCAACAAGCCGCCTAAACCTAATGCCAAAATAATCAACGCAGCAGAACCTAACATGCTTTCAATCCCACCACGAGATAAAAGTGTATCAATACTTTGATCCCCTGTATCTGCCACATAACCACTCATTAAGATGGTAGAAACTTTCGCTAAACTTAGGTGATGATCATTTATAAAAGCTAAGATGACCGCCACTGTAGAGCCGACTAGTAACGTTGGAATAGCCGGTACCTTTTTCCAAGCGAATAAGAATAAAACCGCTACTGGCAACAATGTAATCGGTGAAATCCAGAATCCTTGATGTAACGTTTGGACCATTGCATCAACCGATTGTAAATCCGCCGAACCAGATTGATGTCCCAAGAAGATATAGCCGACAATCGAAATAATAAACGCCGGAATAACAGTGTACATCATGTTTAGTATATGTTCAAAAAGGTTCACGCCACCAATTCCAGCAGCTAAGTTTGTTGTATCAGATAACGGTGAAATGTTGTTCCCCAAAAAGGCACCTGAAACAACTGCACCAGCTGTCATCGCATTGTCGAATCCAAGAATATGTCCAATACCTAGAAAGGCAATCCCCATAGTTGAAACAGTCGTAAAGGAGCTCCCTACCGTCACACCAACTAGTGCACAGACCACAAAAACGGTTGGTAAGAAGAACTTCACTGAGATAATTTTAAAACCATAGACCATAATTGTTGGAATCGTCCCAGACAAGATCCAAGTAGCAACTAAGACACCTATCAGCAAGAAAATAATAATCGGAATGATCCCTGGTTTGATCCCTTCCACAATGCCCTCGTGGATCTCATCCCAAGAAAATCCTTTCCATTTGCCATAAAGCAACAACAACATGAATACAAAAAGAATCGGTATGTGAGGGGTTAATTTTTGACCAATAATTAAGTACCCGAGAATCGCTAACAAGGCAATCAAAATGCCTAAACTTTCAGCGAACGAAACAGTGGGTTTCGTTGATTTCATATGAAAACCTCCTTTTATGGAAAGCGAAAACTGAAGCAATAATCGAACTTGCTTCAGTTTCCAAACGACAATTTACTATAGTCATCAGATGAAGAGGCACTCAGCAAAATAATTGCTAGCCTTTTTATTCACCTAAATCTTCTTTTACTTCCGTTGCCCAACTTGCTTTTTTAAAGCGATTAATGATTAACGGAATCACAAACATGACAATAGTGATTAATGCAACTAAGACTGCATCAGTCACGGTTGTTGTACCTAATGTGGCGAAAATAACAATGATAACACTAAAAATTAACATTGCTGCCACTAAATAAGCTAAGCCATTACCTTTTTTACCAATTCGGTAAGGACGTAGTGTATCTGGTTGAGATTTACGTAATTTAATTAGGGAAATCGCAATCAATACATACACAATACTATAAATAATTGTTGTTGCATTTGTTAAAGTTAAGAATACAGCGTTGACATCATCCATTACCCCATAAAGTAAAGCGAATAATGAGATAACCACAGATTGTGTTAACACAACGTTACGAGAAACGCCATATTTATTTTCGCGATGGAAACCAAATTTTGGTGGCAATAAGCCATCACGAGCAACTTGAATAATTGTTTTTGATGGTCCAGTAACCCAAGCAGATAATTGTAATAACACACCTAAGAAGACCATGAAACTAAAGATATTACCAATAATTGTTGGTAAACCTAAAACGTCACAATAAAGCAAAATTGGTTGTGTAATGTTAGACAATTCCATTTTGCCATTTGGAACAATATTAGCAACAAACATTGCATTAATAACGTTTAATAAAACTAAACCAATTAATGAAATGAAAACGCCTTTTGTATAATTTTTTGTTGCATCTTTCAAACGAGGAATATAAACAGAAGACATTTCAATCCCAACAAAGATAAACGCAATCCCTGCTAGATATTTAAATGTGTCCATATTTTCTAAGTTTGGTAAAACTTTTGACCAAGAGAAGGCACCTAAATAGCCGCCAGGTGTTAAGCCTACTTTAATCATTGAAAGAAGACCTAAAACAAACATAACTAATACTGGGATGTAAACACCTAGCCAAACACCAATATTTCCGCCAACTTTCGCCATGTCAAATTTCAAGTTCAAGATTGTAATAATCCAGTAAATCACTAAGATACAACCTAATACGAACCAATGATTTTCACCTAAATGAACATTACCAAATGTATTACCTAGCAAAGGGCCTAATGTAGAAGCAACCATTACCATTCCTGGGAACATTTGCACCCATAGTAACCAAGCGACAACAAAACCCCATTTGCTACCTAAGGCAGTTTTAACCCAAAGTTGAGGGCCACCTTCTTGAGGAAGCATCGTAGATAATTCACCAGATATCAATGCGATTGGACCAGCAAAGAATAAGACCGCGAAAATTGTGTAAGAAATTAATGTCCAACCAACAGCAGCAAGTGTTGGGATACTACGTACAGTTGCACACAATGCCATTGTTAAACCGATAAAAGTACCTAATTCAATTTTTTTAACTTGTTGTTTATCCAATTTTGTACACTCCTTATAAGATTTTGGATAAGGAGCATGAATGACTGTTATACGCTGAGTAAAACAGTCATTCGACTGCCTCTTACCCAGACAAAGAATTGGTTAAGAGGTTAGCCGTCTGGTTGATTTATCTATTGAATAAATCAACCAGACCAACGTTCCCTCGTTCGGTTACCATTTCTTTTTTCCGTTTAAGATTCAATTATTTTACGTCGTAAATTTGTTCTAATTTTTCTTGTAAAGCAGCTTGAATCTTAGGAGCGTAAACATCAAATTCTTCTTTATCGTTCATGTATGGAGTCATTACAGCAGCACGTAACACAGTTACTTTACCTGCACGGTTCCATTCTTCGTCACTAAATCCTAAGCTGTTTACAAATTTTAATGGGCTGTTGCCATAATCTGGAATAGCAAAGTCAGTATGTGAAGTAATGAATTCGTTGTTGTAAATATTTCCTTTAACGTATGATGCATAGTCATATACATCATGGTTTAATTTGTTCATTGCTACTAAATCATCGTTGCCTTTTTCTTTAAACACATAGTCAACCATGTTGAAGTCTGGATGAGTTAATGTGTGGACTTCGATTTCTTTGTCGCCAACTTTGAATGTTAAATCATTCAAGAAGTTATAGAAATGATGTGATCCTTCAATTGAAGCACCAATTAATTTACCATAACCTGCAACGTTTAAAGGTAAAACGTGATGTGCAGCCCATACAGAAGCAGCTGTTGCACCAGCTTTTGAACCTTCAAGGATATAAGCACCTAGTAATGCAGGAATATCGGCACCTTTTTCAAATACGTAAGTTGCGAAGTAAGAAATAACGTCGCGCATACGGATATCTTGGATAACGATACCACCAGCTGAATAAGGGATATAACCCATTTTATGAGGGTCAATTGTTACTGATTCTGCTAATTCGATTGCTTTATATGCATCATACACTTCTCTTGAAATGTGTTCTTTTTTCTCTTTGAAGACACCGTATTCTTCATGAACATCTTGTAAATCTTCGTAAGGGATGAAGTTGTTGTCTTCGTCTAAGAAGATGGCACGTCCATAACCACCATAAGCAGCATCCACGTGTACATAATAGTAAATACCGTCTTTCATTAATTCATCGCGTAAAGCAATAATTTTATCGATTGAGTCAACGGCACCTTCTTCAGTAGAACCAACTACACCGACAACACCTAGCACTGGAATTTGTTCTTCTGCTAAGCCACGAACGATTTTTTCTAATTCGTTGATATCCATACGGTAGTTATGGTCAACTGGTACTGGGATAACTTGATCTAAACCGATACCGATAATATCAGCAGCTTTTAACCAAGAATAGTGTTTAGTTTGTGGGACTAACCATTTACCGATTGCTTGTAAATGTTTACCTGAACGAGCTGAATGAGCTTTGATTTCATCAATTTCATCTTCAGCTGATTCTAATAAGTCCATAATTTCTTTTGTTGGCATGTTCAATAGTTCCCAATCTGATTTGCCAGCAACTAATTCTGGTTTTACTTCTTTCATAGCAAATGGTAATGATTTAATGTTACGGGCATACCATAAGCCTTCTAAGTTAGCTAAAGAACCATCAGCAACGATGTGTCCCCAACCATTTTTGTAGCTCATTAAGTGAGCAAATTCATGTCCTACTTCTTCTTCCATTTGAGAAGTTGCTGGAGAAGATTCATAGGCAACGTTGTTCCCGTTCCATAGCATTGCAAAGTTGTAAGCTAATAGAGAAGGCATTAATGTTTCTGAATTCATATGTCCCCAATATCTACCTGCTGTATGCCATGGAACTGAATGTGTACGCATGCGAGAAGAGATTTCATTCAATACATCTTTCATATGGTTGACAGTTTTTTCGTAGCTTTCAGATGTGCGTTCTTGAGAAGAGATAACTGGCATGTCTTGTGGCATGTAGTTTTGACGCCATCCTAAATGTTCATCTACTAAGTCGATCAACAAGTCTTTATATAATTGTCCGTTTTCGGCTTTGTCCCCAATGAATAGTGCATTAAGGTTCATTTCGCCTTTTGCTAATTTTTCGTTTTTCATACGAAAATTCCTCCTTACAAATTTTAATGAATTAGATTTTGCATTCACAACTTACACCCAAACGGCTAAAGTGTAAAGAAGAAAAATAACAATGGTTATCATAGCTCTTTAATTTTATAATTTTTTCACAAGGTGTCTTGTCAGAACCATTATATAAAAAAATAAGAGTGGGATTGTGTGTACAATCCCACTCTTATTA
This sequence comes from Enterococcus sp. DIV0167, assembly GCF_050541555.1. Taxonomy (NCBI): domain Bacteria; kingdom Bacillati; phylum Bacillota; class Bacilli; order Lactobacillales; family Enterococcaceae; genus Enterococcus; species Enterococcus sp. DIV0167. The sequence continues at coordinate 367,352 of NZ_CP172933.1, read as the reverse complement.
GGTGTATTAACGGTTTCACCACTACCTGTAAGGAGAAATAGAATTTTAACTTTGATCAAATAATCACACGTCTTCTCTTCGTGAAATTATTATCAATTTCTAATCCATTACTTTTGCTAAAAAGTAATTTTTCTTCCCTTTCCGTACAACAACGAATTTTCCATCGAAATGTTGTGTTGGATCGACTGCAAAATCTAAATCGGTAACTCGGTCACCGTTAATACTTATAGCTCCTCCGCTCACATCTTCGCGAGCTTGACGTTTTGATGGTTCGATTTCTGTGTCAACTAACCAATCTACAATGTTTTTAGCATCTTTGGTAATTTCAACAGTTGGCACATGTTCTAACCCTTGCTCGATTTCCTCAATCGTTAAGTCTTTAATGTTGCCTGAGAAAAGAGCTTCTGAAATTTTTTGCGCTTCTTCTAATGCTGCATCATCGTGAACAAATCGTGTCACTTCTTCAGCTAAGCGTCTTTGTGCTTCACGTTTACCTGGTTCTTTTTCAACTTTTTCAGCTAACGCATCGATTTCTTCTTTATCTAAGAAAGTAAAGAATTTCAAGTATTTGATGACATCACGATCATCTTGGTTTAACCAGAATTGGTAGAATTCAAATGGTGAGGTTTTCTTAGGATCTAACCAGATAGCGCCACCCGCTGTTTTCCCAAATTTTGTACCATCTGCTTTTAGCATTAAAGGAATGGTTAACCCGAATACTTTGGCTTCTGGTCCTTCTTTTTTACGAATCAAATCTAATCCTGCAGTGATATTGCCCCATTGATCAGCGCCACCAATTTGTAATTGAATATTATGTTTTTTATGCAATGTGTAAAAGTCAATTGATTGAAGAATTTGGTATGTGAATTCTGTAAAGGAAATGCCACTTTCTAAACGACTAGCAACAATGTCTTTTGCCAACATCGTGTTGACATTAAAGTTTTTCCCGTAATCTCTTAAAAAATCTAATAAAGATAGTTCTGATAACCAATCGTAGTTGTTCACCATTGTTACCTCAGCATCTTTACCAAATAATTTTTTCATTTGATTTGAAAGACTGTCCACATTATGTTGCACAGCTTCCATCGTTTGTAAAACACGTTCAGTTGTTCGTCCACTTGGGTCACCAATTGTTCCAGTTCCGCCACCAATTAAAATGTATGGGTGATGACCTGCTAATTGGAATCGTTTCATCATCATAAAAGGAATTAAATGTCCAATATGCATGCTATCTCCAGTTGGATCGACACCGCAATATAGCGAAATGCTCGTATTTTCTGTAAGTTCTCTTAGTCCTTCTTCGTTTGTTTGTTGATTGATTGCATCACGCCATGCTAGCTCGTCAATGATATTCATGTTATCACCCTCCATATTTATAATTATCTCTTTATAGGAAATCGTTCATTTGAATAAACAAACGATTAACACACTTGTTTTTACACGATATTCCGTGTTTATTTCTATGTATACACGGGTTCACGAAATTTTCTTTGGTCTGCCACGTATTCAAAAAAAGAATACAAAAAATCCCTAAGCCGTCAAAACGACTTAGGGACGAATTTCTCGTGGTACCACCCAAATTTATACATAGTTTAATTTATTTAAAATACTATATACCTCTTAACAAATAACGCTGTTACCCGTGCCCTGTAGGCAGAAGCTCAAGAATGTAATTCGATAAATAACGTGTACTAGTTTCCAGCGCCACTAGCTTTCTGTAACAGTGGTTATTTCTCTACTGCTTTTCTGTCATTGCTTTGTATTTAACTTGTACATGTAGCATATTCCTTTTCGTTTTTTTTGTCAACACTCTTTGCTTAATTTTTTTTACTTTTACAAAAGATGTCCCTTTTTCACAAAAATAAAATAACAAATTAACAATAAGATTTATTCGTTTTAACAGCAAATACAGATAAAAAAATAACGAATAAAATTAAAAAATATTCTTTAAAATTTTTTTGACTTTTTTTGTGATTTTCTATACTTTTATAAAATTCCCGAAGAAAAATGACGAACTTCGGATCAGAAGTTCGTCATTTTGTGAAAAACAGTTTTAAAGAATTGGTGAAAATAATCGTGAAATTTGTTGTTTAAAAATCAACCATTTTGACATGTCGCGAACAACTTCTGGAGTCATTGTTGTACATTTTTTTCGATCTTCTAAGAAAATTGCTTCTAATTGATCAATGATTTTTTTATCATATAACACAGCATTTGCTTCAAAGTTTAATTTGTAACTTCGGATATCTTGATTGGCTGAACCAACTGTGCAGACTTCATCATCCATAATCATTGTTTTCGCATGTAAGAAACCACCGTTATAAATTAAAATTTCAATATTTTCTTTCATCAATAAGCGGCCGTAATACTGTGTTGCTCGATAAATAAACGGATGGTCGGGCTTATCTGGAATCATAATTTTAACATCTACTCCTGAAGCCGCAGCAACCTTTAAAGCAGCCAAGACACTATCATCAGGAACTAAATACGGCGTTTGAATCCAGACTCTTTTCTTGGCAGAAGTAATCAATTTAATAAAGGCCAATTTAATTTGTTCACGGTCACTGTTAGGACCACTGGCAATCATCTGAATGGATGTATTTGCCTCTGGCACCAATGCTTCAAGTTTAAAGAAATAATCCAATTGATACGCCACACGATTTTTCTCGGGGGAAGAGACGTTCCAATCCATTAAAAAACGCATTTGCAGTAATGAGGCTGCTGGCCCTTGAATCCGTAAATGTGTATCCCGCCAATAGCCAAACTTTTTAGTCGTTCCGGCATATTGATCGGCAACATTAAAGCCGCCAATGTAGCCTACTTTTCCGTCAATAACAACAATTTTCCGGTGATCATGATAATTCAAACGAAACTTCAAAAGTGCTTTTTGAGAAGTAATAAACGTTTGGACAAAACCACCGTTTTTTTTCAATTCATTCAAATGATGAACCTTGGTGCCCTTTGAGCCAAAGGCATCGTAAAGCAACCGCACTTCAACCCCTTCAGCCGCCTTTTCTTCTAATAAGTTCAAAATTTTGGTGCCGATATGATCCGTTACAAAGGCATAATATTCAATATGAATGGAGTGCTGAGCTTTTTTTATGTCCGCCATCAACGCATTGAATTTTTCCGTACCATCCGTAAAAATTTGAACATCATTTTTCTTAGTCAGAGGCATCCTATTCAACGAGGAAAAAAAGTCTGTAAACTGTTGTTGCTCCTCCGTCGGCATCTTTTGACTATAAAGTTCAAAACTTTCTTCTTGGAAATTCTGAAAATTCTCTAATTCCCGCAAATCACTTTGTTGCAAATAAAATTTCTTTTTGTCGGTTAAACCGCGCCCAAAGAATAAATATAAGAAAAAACCAAAAACGGGTAGAGCAATCAGTACGAGTAGCCATGCCCAAATTGCTGCTACATCTCGAGGTTTTAACAAAATGGTAATTCCCGCAATAATTGCATTAATAAAATAAATAACTGTTAAGACGCTAAGAATCAATTGTCTTCCTCCTTTATTTGTTACGTTTTAGTATACCATCAATTACGGATTTGGAATATCTTTTCTTTAGCGACTTCTGTCTCAAAAAATAAAAAGAGCCCCCATTCTAGTTAGTGATACTAGAATGCGGGGGGGCTTTTTGATGTTTGTTTGAAAGTCTTTTAACTTAATTTCGTGTAAATGGACCTTTAGGAGCAATCAATTCTAAATTTGTACCATCTGGATCGGTAAAGTAAGCGACACCTGTACCAAAACCGCTCTTCAAGCCATCTTCTTCTTGGAATGTAATCGGCTCTCCATCAGGTTCTACGCCAATCGCTCTTAAACGTGCAACAGCTGCATCAATATCTTCCACTTCGAAACACATATGCATTGCACTAATTTGTTCGTTGGAATAAGAAGCTTTTTCTGAGTTTGGTTTAACATATTCTAATAAATCAATATTGATGTTTTCTAGATGCACATTGGCATACTTGATTAATGTATCATCTAACCCTTGTGTTTGGGCCATCCGTTTTCCACCAATTTCATCACGATTTGCGATTTTTGTTCCTGTTAATGCTTCATAAAACTTTACTGATTCATCCAAATTACTGACTGTAATCCCCACGTGGTTGACTACTGAAAAACCTTTAACTGCTTCACTCATTGTATCTCCTCCTAGTTAATTTTTAGAAATCAAACGTGTCTGGATCTGGTCCCACACGTAACGATTCATTCAATTGGTTAATTTGTGCCATTTCTTCTGCACTTAGTTCAAAATCAAAGACCGCTGCATTGCTAATCATCCGTTCTTTGTGGACAGATTTCACGGCTAATAAGATATCTTGTTGAATATCCCAACGTAAAATCACTTGCGCTGCTGATTTATTATGGTTCTCAGCAATCGCCAAAATGGTTTCATTCGATAATAATTGGCCTTGCATCAATGGTGACCAAGCTTGGACTTTGATATCATGTTTTTCACAGAAATCACGCACTTCTTTTTGATCCAATTTTGGATGTAGTTCCACTTGGTTAATTACCGGAACAACTTTTGCATAAGAAAGTAAATCTTCTAAATGATGAACTTGGAAGTTGCTGACACCAATTGCTTTCACTTTTCCTTCAGCATATAAAGTTTCTAAAGCTTGCCATGATTCTTTGTAAGAATTATTTCCTGGCCAATGAATTAAATACAAATCTAAATAATCTAAACCTAAACGTTCCAAACTATCATTGAAAGCTTGAATTGTTTCATCATAGGAAATATGCGCGTTCCAAACTTTCGAGGTAACAAATAAGTCCTCACGGTTCAAACCAGTTACCGCTAAGCCTGCTTTAATTCCCGCTCCTGTGCCAGATTCATTGCCATAGATTTGCGCTGTATCGATTAAACGATAACCATTGATAATCCCTTCTTCGACCACTTTTGCTGTCTCTTCATCTGGTATTTGGAATACCCCGAGACCCATTCCTGGAATTTTAGTGCCGTTGTTTAATGTTACTGTATCTGCTAGTGATGTAATCATTTGATTCGCTCCTTTAACGTTTTCTGATATCATCATATACCGTGCCGTACATGCTGTATAGTACGTACTTTTTCGTTTCATAGGAACCAAAAAGTGCGCTTTTTGTTAAATTCGCTTTTTTAGCCTGAAAAATTTTTAACTTTTTTTATATAACGTACTTTCTCGCTCTTCTAAGCGTAGCATTCTTTAACCGATTTAACTAGTGTATCTCTCACGACACACGACATTTTATGTAAAAAAAGAGAACGCGTACTCCGTCTTCGAAACGTCCTAAGACGCCGACAGAATACCGTTCTCGTGGGTTTGGCACCCAATGGGGGCATAGGGATTCGAACCCTAGACCCTCTGATTAAGAGTCAGATGCTCTAACCAACTGAGCTATGCCCCCGTTGTATAAAATAGCTTTTCAGCTACCTCAATATTGTAGCACTCCGCTATTATTTATACAAGAGGGAATTTTTTTCAGTTGTTATTCTTGTGAAGATTGTTCTTTTTTTACAGGACAAGCTGTTTGACAATCTTCACAACTTTCCCCTTTTTTGATTCGTCGATAGGTGATGATTCCTGCTGTTCCAAAAATTAAAATGGATAAAATAATTGTTGCCATCCGTTATTACCCTCTTTCTAAAGAAGTGATTGCTTGGACACTTTCTTTGCCTGGCTTTGGTTTTCTTATAAGGAAATAAAATCCAGCTAAAACAACACCCATCGCTAAAAAAGTCCCCAGAGTTAGTGTGCCTTTTTCGACTAACACATGGCCCAATTGATAAATCACAAAACTAACCATATAAGCCAAACCGCATTGATAACCAATGGCTCCTAATGTCCATTTGAGGTCTCCCATTTCACGACGAATTGCGCCAATTGCAGCAAAACAAGGTGCACATAATAAGTTAAAAGTTAAGAACGAATAGGCCGCGACTGGCGTAAAGGTGTGTTGCAGTGCGCCCCAGACTTCTACCCCGTTTTCAGAAACATCTTTCACATTGCCAAATAAAATGCCTAAGGTACCAATAATATTTTCTTTCGCTATCAATCCTGTAATTGTGGCAACTGCCCCTTGCCAATTACCCCAGCCTAATGGGATAAATAGCACCGCCAACCCTTTTCCTAGAAATGCTAGAATACTTTGACTTTCTGGAACGGGTTGAAACGTCACAGAATAATGGGACATGAACCAAATGAGAATACTGGAAACAAAAATAATCGTACCTGCTTTTTTTACAAATGAGCGACATCGTTCATAGGCATGCCGAACCACACTTCTAAGCTGTGGCAAATGATAGGCGGGAAGTTCCATAATGAATGGTGCTGGATCTCCCGAAAAATGCTTGGTCTTTTTTAAAGCAATTCCTGATAACACAATGGAAGCAACCCCTAAGAAATAAGCAGAGGGCGAGACCCAACTTTGGTTAGGAAAAAATGCACCTGCAATCAGAGCGATAATTGGCAACTTCGCCGAACACGGCATAAAAGTCGTGACCATAATAGTCATTCGCCGATCGCGTTCGTTTTCAATCGTTCGACTAGCCATCACGCCTGGGACCCCACAACCTGTCGCAATTAACATTGGAATAAACGACTTACCAGATAGGCCGAATTTCCGAAACAAGCGATCCATGACAAAGGCAATCCGTGCCATATAGCCACAATCTTCTAAAAAACCTAAACATAAAAACAGGACGGCCAGTTGTGGTAAAAAGCCTAACACAGCCCCAACACCTGCAATGATCCCATCTAAAATTAAACTTTGCATCCATGGCGCTACTTGCCATTGCGCCAACCAATTTCCCACAAATTGAGGAACCCATTCCCCAAAAAAGACATCGTTTAACCAGTCTGTCCCCATTGTACCAACCGTTTGAATAGACAAGTAATAGACCAACCACATCACAAACGCAAAGATTGGCAACGCCAACCACCGATTGGTTACCACTCGGTCAATCTTATCACTGTGAGTAAATGTCATTTCTGTTTTTTTCGTCGCACACAAAGCAATTAATCGAGCAATAAAGGCATAGCGTTCATTAATGATAATGGCTTCACTTTCATCTTGAAAGATTTTTTCGGTAATTTGTATGACTTCTTCAATTTCTTTTTCTTGAAAAGAACTCAATAATAATTGCTCTTTGGTTCGAACATCTCGTTCAAAAAGTTTTAAACTATACCAACGCTGTTGCGTTTCAGGAACAGTATTTCCTAAAATATCAACAATTTCAGCAAGTGCTGCTTCTAAGCGATTATCATAAGAAGGATAAATAACCTCTGTCTCTATGGCATTCGCTCGCTGCTTACTTTGTTTTAAAGCATGATCCAACCCACGATTCTTCAAAGCACTAATCTCAACGACAGGCACGCCTAAGCCATAACTTAACTTTTCACTATTCAATGTTTGGCCGTTTTTTTCCAACAAATCCATCATATTTAACGCACAAACAACCGGTAATCCAGTTTCAATTAATTGTGTTGTTAAATAAAGATTCCGTTCCAAATTGGTCACATCGAGAATATTCAAAATCACTGAAGGTTGGTCCTCCAAAAGATAATCTCGTGCCACAATTTCTTCAGGCGTATAAGGAGAAAGAGAGTAAATCCCTGGCAAATCTTGAATAATGAGTGTCTTATCTTTCTTTGCCACCCCCTCTTTGCGTTCCACAGTCACCCCTGGCCAGTTTCCAACATATTGGTTGGCTCCTGTTAACATATTGAACGTTGTCGTTTTACCGCTATTAGGGTTGCCGGCTAGTGCAATTTGCTGAGTCATTCGCTTTCCTCCTTTTCAACCAAGATTAGTTCCGCTTCACTTTTTCGTAACGTTAGTTCGTAGCCACGTACATTGATTTCAATTGGATCAGCTAAAGGAGCTACTTTACGAATAAAAATTACTGTTCCTTTTGTTAAGCCCATGTCCATCAACCGACGTTTCACCGCTCCTTGTCCGTGGATCCCTACTGTTGTAGCGCGTTCTCCAACTTTCAAGGTATCCAAGGAGACCCAAACTTTCTCATTCACCGAGCGCTCCTCCACATGAATCGCTTGTAAAATCGTATCTGTCAGCGCAATTCGACTATTATGTAATAAAACAATACCATTTTGATTCTGATAATTGACAAGGACAACTGCTTGGCCTGCAACGACACCTAAATTGTTCAGATGTTTCTTTGTCTGAACATCTGCTTGGACGCTTTCGACTGTATAGACTTTACCAACTTCTGCCTGCGCTAACGTAATCATTTACTTTCCTCCATGTGAAAAAGTTTCAAACGAAAATGAGAATCGTTCTCAATTAAAAGAATACGCTTGCTTACACGGAAAGTCAATGAATTTCTGGATGTATCTCCTGTTTTCTTCTATTTTCCTTCTATATAGAGACACTTTTTTCAGGTTACCATTTTTGAAAAAAGTCAGCTCTTGTTTTTTATGTTACTAGCTACTATAAAATTCCACTCATTCAATAACAAATCCGCTTATTTTTTCTTCTTGTGCCTAACTCAAATGTCAACACAATATTTAGTGTTTTTTCACTAAATGTTCTCTTTCAAAATTTTAATTTTTTTGTTTGTCAAACACTGACCAATGTGTTTTTTCTCCCAAAAACGAGGATTCACGTGTTTTCATTTTTCTTTCAAAAACACAAAAACTAGTATTATGAGAAAAACGCACCACAATATATAGTGTTAAAGTGTTGACTTTTTTCTACATAGATTTATACTAGTCTATGTAGAAAAAAAGAGGAGGAACTTTCAATGAACGTAAAAATCTTTTCAAAAAATAACTGTATCCAATGTAAAATGGCGAAACGTTTCCTAAGTGAAAATAACATCGCTTTTGAAGAAATCAATATCGACGCACAACCAGATGCTATCGACTGGTTAAAAGAACAAGGGTTCCAAAGCGTACCGGTAATCACATCTGAAGCAACAACCGTTGTTGGCTTCCGTCCAGACCAATTAAAACAATTGGCTAGCTAAGATGAAACTTGTTTATTTTTCAGTCACCGGTCAAACAAGGCGCTTTATTAAAAAATTGGATTTGCCTGCTTATGAACTTGAGCCAGCGAATCCTTTTTTTGAAATAAATGAGCCTTTTATTCTTGTCATTCCTACCTATGATGCAGAAATTACAGAGGTAGTGAATGACTTTCTTGATTATAAAAGTAACCAAGAACTGTTAGTTGGTGTAGCTGGTGGGGGCAACCGTAATTTTGCTGAATTATTTGTCTATACCGCCAAAGATATTGCCCGCGATTACCACGTTCCGCTTCTATACTCCTTTGAGTTTAGCGGAACAGACGAAGACGTGGAGACCTTTAAGAAAGTAGTGGAAGAAATTGAGTCTAAAAGAAATTAAAGATGTCAGCTATTTCAAACTGAATAACGAGATTAACCGTCCTGTTGATGGTCAAATCCCTTTAAATAAAGATAAAGAAGCACTCGCAGCCTTCTTTAAAGAAAATGTAGAACCGAATACACGTAAATTCAGCTCTGCTGAAGAAAAAATCAACTTTTTAATGAAAGAAGATTTTATTGAAACTGAATTCATCGAAAAATATTCAATGGACTTTATTGAAAAATTATATGCTTTCTTAGATGAACAACATTTCCAATTCAAGTCTTTCATGGCGGCTTATAAATTTTATTCTCAATACGCTTTAAAGAACAACGCCGGAACAGAGTATTTAGAAACATATGAAGATCGGGTTGCCTTTAATGCCTTGTATTTTGCGGATGGCGATGAAGAGTTGGCTTTAACATTGGCGGATGAAATGATCCATCAACGGTATCAACCAGCCACACCTTCTTTCTTAAACGCTGGGCGTAAACGTCGAGGTGAATTGGTTTCTTGTTTCTTAGTTCAAGTAACAGATGATATGAATAGCATTGGGCGTTCAATTAATTCTGCCCTTCAATTATCACGAATCGGCGGTGGCGTAGGGATTACTCTTTCAAACTTACGTGAAGCGGGCGCACCAATCAAAGGTTATGATGGCGCAGCAAGTGGTGTTGTCCCTGTTATGAAATTATTTGAAGATAGCTTTAGCTACTCTAACCAACTAGGTCAACGTCAAGGTGCTGGTGTGGTTTATCTAAACGTCTTCCATCCAGATATTGAAATGTTCTTATCTGCTAAAAAAGAAAACGCTGATGAAAAAATCCGTGTAAAAACGTTGTCTCTTGGTGTTATTGTTCCAGATAAATTTTACGAATTAACGCGTAACAACGAAGATATGTATTTATTTAGTCCTTATAGTGTGGAACGTGAATATGGTGTACCTTATTCCTATGTAGATATTACCAAAGAATATGATAACCTAGTGGCCAATCCAAACATACGTAAACGTAAAATTAAAGCCCGTGACTTAGAAAATGAAATTTCTAAATTACAACAAGAATCTGGCTATCCTTATATCATCAATATTGATACAGCTAACAAAAACAATCCGATTGATGGCAAGATTATCATGAGTAACTTATGTTCTGAAATTCTTCAAGTTCAAACGCCTTCTGTTATTAATGGGAAACAAGAATATGAAGTTTTAGGAACAGATATTAGTTGTAACTTAGGTTCAACTAACATTGTTAATTTAATGGAAAGTCCTGACTTTGGAAAATCTGTCCGCGCTATGACGCGTGCGTTAACTTTTGTAACAGATGCTTCTGAAATTGATGTCGTGCCAACTATCCAAAATGGAAATCGTTTAAGCCATACAATCGGACTAGGCGCAATGGGCTTACACACCTTCTTCGCTAAAAATCATATGGAATACGGCTCTGAAGAATCATTAGACTTTACAGACATTTATTTCATGTTATTAAATTACTGGACTTTAATGGAAAGTAACCAAATTGCGAAAGAACGTAACCAAGTCTTCCATAATTTTGAAAAATCAGATTATGCTTCTGGTGCTTACTTCGATAAATATATTGAAGGCAATTTTACACCAAAATTTGATAAAGTGAAAGAAATCTTCAAAGACATTCAGATTCCAACGGCTGAAGATTGGGCTGCGTTACGCGATGCTGTGAAAAAAGATGGTCTTTATCATCAAAATCGTTTAGCCGTAGCGCCAAATGGTTCAATTTCATATATTAATGATACTAGTGCCAGCATTCATCCAATTACTCGCATGATTGAAGAACGTCAAGAGAAGAAAATTGGTAAGATTTACTATCCAGCGCCTTATTTAGCTAATGATACAATCCCTTACTATACTTCTGCTTACGACATGGATATGCGCAAAGTGATTGATGTCTACGCAACAGCGCAACAACACGTTGATCAAGGAATGAGTTTAACCTTGTTTATGCGTTCAGAAATCCCTGAAGGCTTGTATGAATGGAAAGAAACACCAAAACAAACAACCCGTGACTTGAACATTTTACGTCATTATGCGTTCAACAAAGGGATTAAATCAATTTACTATATTCGTACATTTACAGATGATGCTGAAGAAATTGGCAGCAATCAATGTGAGTCTTGCGTGATTTAATGAAAAGCACTTAAATAAGGCGTTCTGCTTGAGCGTCTTATTTTTTAGGAATGTTCTCTTTTTAAACAGGACATTTTCAGATATACTGGACAAAGAAGAACGGCTGCACGCTCCTATTTGGACTCTGTAGAACGTTTTAAGCGAAGAAACGAGACAACTAGTCAAACAGACTGCTGTCCCAGCATACAGGAGGAATAACCATGGCAACGTATTATGAAGCAATTAACTGGAACGCCATTGAAGACGTCATTGATAAATCCACTTGGGAAAAATTAACCGAACAATTTTGGTTAGATACACGGATTCCGTTATCCAATGACTTAGATGATTGGCGGACTCTTTCCGATTTAGAAAAAACTACTGTCGGCTACGTCTTCGGCGGTTTAACTTTATTAGATACTGTTCAATCAGAAAGCGGCATGGATCAACTGAGAAATGATGTGCGGACGCCCCATGAAGAAGCCGTCTTAAATAACATCCAATTCATGGAATCTGTCCATGCCAAAAGTTATTCTTCTATCTTCAGTACATTAAATACAAAAAAAGAGATTGATGATATTTTTGAGTGGACAAATACCAATAAACATCTGCAATATAAAGCAGAACGGATTAACGAAATTTATAAAAACGGTACTCCGTTAGAGAAAAAAATTGCTAGTGTATTTTTAGAAACGTTTTTATTCTATTCTGGGTTCTACACTCCCCTTTACTATTTAGGAAACAATAAACTAGCGAACGTCGCTGAAATTATTAAATTGATTATCCGTGATGAATCAGTGCACGGCACGTATATTGGCTATAAATTCCAATTAGGATTTAATGAATTACCAGAAGATGAGCAAGATAAACTAAAAGACTGGATGTATAATTTACTTTACGAATTGTACGAAAACGAAGAACGTTATACAGAAGAATTATATGATGACTTAGGTTGGACCGAAGAAGTAAAAACCTTTTTACGTTACAACGCCAACAAAGCTTTAATGAACTTAGGTATGGATCCCTTATTTGCGGATACAGCCAATGATGTGAACCCGATTGTAATGAATGGTATTTCGACAGGAACTAGCAACCATGACTTCTTCTCTCAAGTAGGAAATGGCTATTTACTAGGAACAGTTGAAGCCATGAAAGATGATGACTATCTTTACGGTTTAGATAAATAGCAAAAAGCTAGAAACGATTAACGTTTCTAGCTTTTTATTTTACCAACTTCCAGAGGCACCGCCACCGCCGAATGAGCCGCCACCGAATGAACCACCACTGCTGCTACCAGAACTACTATGATTAGACGGATTGTATTGTGAGTTTAAATAAGCATACGTCAAAACACTACCATCATAACTATATAAAGTATCTCCTACTAATAAACGCCCAAAAGATTGTTTTTTTGCATTTGGATATATACTTAGTAAAGAACCACGCTTAGTGGCACGTCTTATTTTCCCTTTTGTGGCAAATAACGTTGCTCCATTAAGATATAAACAATAAAAAGAAGTCTTTTTCATCTTATTTAATACTTTCTTTGTCTGTTCTGAGTTATTTAGGACAGCCTTTGTTGGTAAACAATTCAAATAATCTTGATACATTTTTTTAACAAGTTTTCTTGTTCTTAAAATTTGTAAAATATAAACAGCACAAATGAGCATCCCAGCAATACTTGCCATTAAAAGAACATTTCTTTTCGTTGTGTTAGTGTTTAACTCTGCTTGTATATTTGTTAATTCATTATCCACTTGTGCGGTTTTTGAATTGATTGCAGCCGATACTTGATCAATAATTTTATTGAGACCTGTATTATAATCCTCGTCTCTAAAAGTCTCTTTTACTTCTTCATTATTAATAATATCATCCGCATAGCTATCCGTTAAAATACTCTCTAAGCCATATCCAACTTCCAAGCGAGACTCGCGATCCTCAATTGCCATTAGAAAAACCACACCATTATTTTTTTCACGATCCCCTACACCTAATTGATTAGCAATCTTATTGCTGTAAGATTCAACAGATTCCCCACTAGGTAACGCAGGAACGGTAATAAGCATAAATTGTGCGCCATTCGCATTTTCCAACAATTGTTGATTCAATTGAAACATTTTCTGTTTAAGTTGATTTGAGACAATACCTGCATTATCTGAAACATAGATATTAGCATCATTAATGTTCAACTGCCCATTCGTTCCAGTAATTGTCACTAATTCATTTTCACCAGTTATTTCTTGTTTAGAAAAGTTATTTATTGTTGTCTGGGTTGACGCTTCAGTCATTTTCCCTGCTAAAATATCGTCTCTCTTTTTTTGTAAGACTTGTTGCTTCTCTCTCAGTGCAGTTTGTTTTGCTTCATAGGAGATTCCCTTTCCTTCATGCCAAGCAGCCATTCCTAATATTAAAATCATACTTAAACTAATTACCACAACAATCGTTGTATTCCGCTGATGCTTTTTATAAAACAAACGAACTTTTTCTTGAATTTTTTCGACTTTTTTATCCAACCTTCCTCACTTCTTTCTTTTTAACCCAAATTTTCTATAATTTTTTTATTTAAATTTTACTTGTGGCACTTCTTTTCCCTGCTCTGTCGCAACATAGTTAGTTTTCTTCTCAAATCCTAAAAGTTTTGCAATTATTTTATCAGGGAATTTTGAAATCTGTTGGTTATATGTTTCAACAGCTTGTATATAGTTACGGCGTTCAACAGAAATTCGATTTTCAGATCCTTCTAATTGAGTCATTAAGGTTTTGACATTTTCAGAAGAAGCTAACTTTGGGTAATCTTCATTCAATACTGTAACAAAATTACCTAATCCTTTTTCAATTTGCTCATTTGCTTGCCCTTTTTCAGAAGAAGATTTTGCTCCTGCGTATGCTTTACGTGCTTCCGTTATTTCTTTTAAAACTTCTTTTTCTTGAGTCATACTGCCTTGAACACTACTGACAAGATTCGGAATTAAATCAGCACGTCTTTGCATTACATTCTCTACTTGTGACCATTCTGCTTCGACTTTATTATCTAAAGTAATCAATTGATTATAAGCTTTCATCACAAATGCACCAATAATCACAACGACAACAACAATAATACTAAGAAATTTATTTTTTTTATTCATCTTACTTATCACCTTTCTTTCTAACTCGTAATACAATCATAACTCTTTTGTAATCTTTTTGAAATATTAAACTTAAAAAATCAGTCCTAGGTCCTAGAAGAAAAGAGCGTGGGACAAAAATCACTTTGGATTTTTGTTCCACGCTCAAAACTGATAAACGGCGGGAACAGAACCAACTCCTTCGGAAATAAGCCGAAATTCTCCAAAAATTAAAGAGCAATTTTCGGAAATTCCTTCTTATTTCTCGGAGCTAAACGGTTCTGTCCCGACCTCTTGTCATTAATTATAAATAGATGTTTCTACACATTAATCAATCGTAATTTTGTTACATTATTTGAAACAGATAGATCTTCGATAACATCGGCATACGTTAGGCCTTTAGGCAAATCAATAGTATAGATATTCGTATAGATTTTTGTATCATCCACCCAAGAAACATTGAAGTTCACATCATAAATTTCAATATGTTTTTCTTCAAAATACTGATTAATAAATTCTTTGGTTTCTTGTTTATGTTGATAGCGAATTTCTAATTTTTTGATTGTTGGTACGTGAATAATTCGTTTGACAATGGTTAAGGCAAATAATACACCGATAAAACTTGTTAAGGCAATCGTATAGTAGCCCATGCCCACCGCGATCCCTAAACCAGCAACGGTCCATAGTGACGCTGCTGTCGTCAATCCGGTGACACTTTGTTTCGTTACAATGATGGTTCCAGCACCTAAAAAGCCGATTCCACTTACAACTTGTGCGATCAATCTTGCTTGATCTGAACGAATGACCCCCGTCAAAGCCGGATTAGCTAACGCATCTTTCAATGCATTGATTGCAATTTGCGACTGAATTAACGCAATAATAGCCGCGCCCATACAAACTAAAATGTGAGTGCGCATCCCTGCTGGGCGATTCTTATATTGTCTTTCAAAACCAATTGCGCCACCCATCACCATCGCTAGGACTAACCGTAAAATAATTTCTGGAATTGTTAGCTGTAACATCCTTTTCACCTCTTCTTCTATTACTTCCAGTATAACAAAAAAAGAACTTGAAACATAAGGAAATCCTTATGTTTCAAGTTCTTTTTAATCAACGATTATAATTTACTTGCAGCTGCATCATCAATGATTACAACAACATCTTGATGGTTTTGTAATGCACTTGCTGGCATGTCTGTTGTTACTGGTCCGTCAATCATTCCTTTAATGGCCTCTGCTTTTGCTTCGCCATAAGCCATTAAAATCATTTTTTTACCTTTCATGATTGAGCCAATCCCCATAGAAACAGCACGTGTTGGGACATCTTCTACTTTGTCAAAATAACGTTTGTTTGCGTTGATTGTTGATTCAGTCAACTCAACGACATGTGTTAAGCTATCTAGAGGTGTGCCTGGTTCGTTGAAACCAATGTGTCCATTTTGACCAATACCTAAGATTTGGATATCTACTGGATGTGCATCGATAATTTTTTCATATTCTGCGGAAGCAGCATCTAAATCTTCTGCTTTACCATTTGGTACAAATGTTTCTTTAAATGGTTTTTTGTCAAATAAGTGTTTGTTCATGAAATAACGGTAACTTTGCTCATCTTCGCCACCTAAACCAACATATTCATCTAAGTTTACAGAAGTCATTTCTGTAAAGTCGACATCACTTGCTGTCATTTCTTTATATAATGTTTCTGGTGTACTACCTGTTGCTAAGCCTAAAACTTTCGCACCATTGTTCATACCTTCTTTAATTAATTCAAACGCTTTTTTGCCGCCTTCTTCTGCATTTGCTACACGGATAATTTGCATTTTGACACGCTCCTTACGGTTTATTTTGGTATAGTCCAATTATAACACCTTCTGAAAAAAATTTCTAGAATAAAAGAAAAAAACTTCTATTTCCATCAGAAATAGAAGTTTTCGAGCTTGTTTAACAGATTAATATTGTGGTGCGTTGGGATCCACATACGTATTTGGATCAGCATAAGCGTTTGGATCTGTGTACGTATTTGGGTCAACGTACGTATTCGGATCATAGGCTCCTTCTGCTGCTTGTTGCGTATTGCCGTTGTATTCTGTTTGACCGGCTGTGGTGTCCGCTGTGCTACTCGAACTAGTAGAGCTATTGGCACTTGAATCACCAGATTCACCAATCAGTGCAGTATCTGTAACAGCATAGCTAAACTGATTATAAAAGGCTAAATCTTTTTCACGTTCAGAAGCATGTTCTTTTAAACCAAGTTGTTTTCTAAGCGTTGTTTGTGTTTTGTATAAGCTATTTGGATCTAGGACTTGATAATAAATATCATCAATGGTTGCACTGTATCCTTGTAATTGTTCAGAGTCAATTGTTTTAAAGGCAGATAAATATTTTGATTGGATGTCCATCATGTCATCCCAAGTTAAGTCTGTTTTTACGTTGGCTTCAACAGCATCAAGAATTTTTCGATATTTTGAAACACCATCAAAACTCATGACTTTGCGCACGATTTTCTCAACAACTTCTCGTTGGCGGCGTTGACGACCCACATCTCCTTCAGGATCTTCGTGACGCATCCGCGCATAAGCCAAACCTGTCGTGCCATCTAACTTGATTTTACCTGCTGGAACAGTAATACCGTCCAACGTAAATTCACCAATCGTATTATCTACTTCAATACCGCCTACCGCATCAATCAGGTCTTTTAACCCTTTCATATTGATGGATACATAGTGATGGATGGGAATATCCAGTAATTCTTGGACTGTATTAATCGCCATTTCGGCGCCACCAAATGCATAGGCATGGTTCAATTTGTCTTGTGTGTCATTTCCAACAATATCTGTTAGAATATCTCTATCCAAACTGATCATTGTGGACTTGTTTTCTTTCGGGTTGATGGTTACAACCATTGTAGTATCTGAACGACCTTGTTCTGTTCGGCCTAAATCGCCTGTGTCAATCCCCATTAAAAGAACAGAGAATGGTTCTTGCGCATCAATATTGGCCGTGGCTCCTTTATTGGACTTACGGTTAACTGATTGATAGATCCCATTAATTGTTGAATTGGCATCTGAATACATCTTAATCCCGTAAGCACATACCCCAGCTACTACCACTAGCAAGACGCTCAAGAAGCCCAGTACTACTTTTTTCCATAGTTTCATAAGACACTTCCTCGTTTATCTAAGAATAATTCTTAATTCATGCCCTTTATTTTCTCATAGTTTGCTTATTCAAGCAATATTTTTTATTTTTTGGAACAAGAACTTAACACAATTGTAAAATAAAAGAGCGCTTTATCAAGGAACAATTGTTATTTTTGAGAAAGTGTTTGCAGAAATTCTTGATAATATTTCTGTTCATTCGTTTCAGTGATAGTTATTTTCTCAAATGCACCGTTTAGTAAATCAGTCAGTGATCCTTCAATCAAATGCGTAATCGTGGCATTCCCAATTAATTCCATCCAATAACTGCCATCAGACGTTTCGTGGACGACTGTTTTCACCATACCTCCAGCATTTTTGACGGTTATTTCTTCATAAAAAACACCATCTTTCAATAACGTATAAAGTAAACTACTTGCGCACATAGCTGTCCCACAAGCACTTGTAAAACCTACACCACGTTCATACGTTCGAACAAATAGTTGATTTTTGCCAAGAATTTCAACAAAACTCACATTTATCCCTTCTGGAAAATATGGATTTTCATTATTTACATAGGTAGCGATTCGTTCAAATTCTGGACCATTTAAGGTTTCGTGATCCACAAATGCTACAAGGTGCGGATTAGGCACTGCTACCGCTGTAAAGCGAATGGTTTTAGATAAGGCTGGTACGATTTCATCAATTAATGTTTGGACCCCTAAATGCATTGGGATAGTGACTGCTTCAAAACTTACTGGCGAAATTTCCACTTGGTAAGTCGCTACTTCTTCAGCTAAATTGGGGGCTTGACGTACTTTCAAATCTGCAAACATTGTTTCAACTGTAAATGATTTTTCTTGGTTTTTTTCAGCTAAATAACGGGCAACCGTACGCAAGCCGTTCCCGCACATGCTTGCTTCACTACCATCGCTGTTAATCACTCGCATTCTAGCATTGGACGTGCCGTGAGTCCCTTCTCCTACCAAAAGTAACCCATCTGCTCCCGCCAATAATCCTGTTTCCCGCGAACATAACTGGATGCGCAATTGCTCAATTTCCTCAGCGGTTAAAGAACGCTCAAACTGTGTTTCATCCAATAAAAAGAAATCATTTTCTGACCCGTGTACTTTTTGCATCATAACATTCATTTTTTTAGCTCCTTCTTTATGTATCCGTTATCTTTCCCTACTTACTTTAGTATGCCATAAACGAACAACTATTTCGACCCTGGATTTGTAAAAGGAAAGAGTCAAATGACAGCCGTCATTTGACTCTTTCCTTCACAATTGGCAAACTTATTTTGCTGCTGCAAAAAGTTCGTTTACTTTATCCCAGTTAACAACGTTCCAGAATGCTTCAATGTAATCTGGACGAACGTTTTTATATTTTAAGTAATACGCATGTTCCCAAACGTCAAGACCTAAAACAGGTGTTTGACCATCCATTAATGGTGAATCTTGGTTTGGTGTTGAAGTGATTTCTAATTTACCGTTATTCACAACTAACCAAGCCCAACCTGAACCAAAGCGGCCAGTTGCAGCTGTTTTGAAAGCAGCTTTCATTTCATCAAAGCTACCAAATGTTTCATCGATTGCTTCTTTAATAGCGCCAGTTGGTTGTCCACCAGCATTTGGTGCCATAATTTCCCAGAAGAATGTATGGTTTGCGTGACCGCCACCATTGTTACGAACGGCAGTACGGATATCTTCAGGAATAGCATTCATATCTGAAATTAGGTCTTCTACAGATTTTTCGCCTAATTCTGGATGTTTTTCAATCGCTGCGTTTAAGTTAGTCACATAAGTGTTGTGGTGTTTATCATGGTGTAAGTGCATTGTTTCCACGTCAATGTAAGGTTCTAATGCATCATAAGCATATGGTAATTCTGGTAATGTGTAAGTCATTTTTTAAATCCCCCTATTTTTTAGTATGTAACATACGTCTTTCATACAACTATTATGATAACAGAGTGAACCGCTTTCTACAAAATAGTTTGCTTGCCAAAAGAAAAGTTTTACAAAAGAGGGAGATTACCTTGTGTTTCCCTCATAAATTCGCTAGAATGACCTGTAGAAGAATGATGTGAGGAGTAAATAAATGAATACATTGCAATTATTTAAGCAGGCCTTTTTTTCAGTTTCAGAATTACGGCATGCGAAAAAAATGGCGTTTTGGAAAGTAATTCTCTATGCTGTTTTTTTAAGTGCTATTTTAGCACTACCTATTACCAAACAAGTCTTTTCTGTGCTACAAGAGGTGCAACAAGATGGCCAAAAAATTGCAGAAAAGTTGCCTGACTTTTCTATTGAAAATGGCACGTTGCAAACAAAGGCTAAAGAATCTGGCTTTATTTATCAAACCGACTCGATTATTTTTACGTTTGATCCAGATGGAAAGCGTACAGCCGCTGATGTCCAAAAAGATTTAATTGGTAATGCGTTTGGTTTGGCTTTTTTACAAGATGAATTTGTAGTCGCCTTACCAAATTCAGGCGCAACTGAATCAATTCTAGGCACCGACCAATTTATCTTCCCCTATAGCAAAGGAACCTTAGATGGCGTTAACGCTCAGAGTATCAAGACTGCGCTAAGTGAAGCAGCAATCCCTTGGTGGACAAAACTCATTGTCTTTTTAGTGGCTATCTACCCTGTTCTAATCGGTTTAGTTTTAGACTTACTGATTGCCGCTATCGGTGCATCTCTCTATTCAAAATTACGTTTTTATTCTTTACGTTTGATTGATTGTTTAAAAATTATTACGTATTGTGCTACCGTGCCGGTCATCTTAAGTGCTATTTTAAACTTCGTAAATCCGATGTTTAACGATGGCATCCTAGTTATTTTACTGAGTCTGTTCTTTTTCTTTGTTACAACCAAAAACGAACCGCGGAATATCCCTGGTTCTTAAAAAAAGAGCCTGGGACAAAAATCACTTTGGATTTTTGTTCCAGGCTCAAAACCTGATAAACGGCGGGAACAGAACCAACTCCTTCGGAAATAAGCCGAAATTCTCCAAAAATTAAAAAGCAATTTTCGGAAATTCCTTCTTATTTCTCGGAGCTAAACGGTTCCGTCCCGACCTCTTTCTATTCTTCAAATTCTTCTTCATCTGTTAATTCAGGTAAGTCAATCGTGGTCACCGCAGATTGGCCAATTTGTGTTAAATATGCAGCTAATTCATCCACATTTTCCACAGGTGAGACGGCTGCTTCAATTGCCATTGCTAAATTAAGTCCAGCGACTACTCGCAATTGCGGATAAGTGCCCATGGCCATCATAGCCACATTACAAGGTGTTCCTCCTTTTAAATCAGCTAATACAAGCGTCGGGACATTGCCAGCTTCTTTTAAGATTGCTGCCAGTTTTGCTTGCGTGCCGCTCAAGCCATCTTCTGCGGTCATTGACACAATCGCAGCATTTGCTAATTCCCCGACAATCATTTGAGTAGAAGCTAAGGTTTCTTCTGCCATCCGTCCATGGCTCATTAAAATTAATTTTGGTTTCATCATATCCTCCTAAAAATACTGCTGATAAATTTTTGTTCGCGCTTTCAGAAAGCCACGTTCTTCACGAGTGGGATGAATCCGATTCGTCAACAAAATTAGGGCTTCTTTGGTCTCTTTTTTCATACCAATCGCCGTTCCAGTAAAGCCAGTATGATACAAATAGTCTGCCCCTGCTTGCGTCTTTTTCACTTCCCAACCAAATGTACGTCCCCCTTGATTCATAGACCAGAGAGCAGTGAACATTTTTTCAGAAAATAATGGTTTGCCAGACGGGTAGCGATTGTTCATAAAACACTGAACAAAAGTGAGTAAATCTGGTAAAGTTGCAAATAAACCTGCACTGCCAATTGGCGCTTTTAGTTGATAGGCTTTCGAATCGTGGACCACTCCCTGAATAACGCCGCGTTGTTTTGTAATCTCTGTGGGCACTGCCTGGGCAAAATCGCTGACCGTAAAACTTGTATGCTGTAGGTTCATTGGTTGAAATACGTATGTTTGAAAGCTCTCTTCTAATGAGCAGCGATCCAATACTTGAATAATTTCTCCCAATAAGTAATACCCTAAATCAGAATAAGTGGTTTTCCCTCGTTCAGATAACGAATGCGTTAAAATGATTTCTTGCAAGCTTTTTTTTGTGACATTTTTCTTATCGACAACATCAGCTGGCAGTCCGCTCTGATGCAGTAGAAGCTCCCCAATCGAACAAGATAGTCCTTGATAATCAGGCAGGATTTCCCCCACAGTGGTTGAAAAAGCAAGCTGATTTGTATCGATTAATTGTAACATTCGATTTGTTGTCCCAATAACTTTCGTTAAGGACGCTAAATCATACAGGCTAGCTGATGAAACCTTTTGTCTTGCAAATGGACCAGTATTACCTAAAAAGCCCGTATACTGTTCTGATAAGCTACCTTCTGTAATCGTTCCCCAAGCGACACCCGGAACGACTTGCTGATTAATCAGTCTCTGAATTGTTTCTTGAATTGCGATTTGATTCATTGTTCACCACTTCTATGCTAAAACTTCTGAAATCCGTCCGTCATGTTCTGCTAATAGTTGTTTGGCTTTTTGAAAATCAACGTGGGCTTTCGCCATTACAATGGCTGGTGCCACTTCTAGCTGTGCTGCCTCCAAGTATTCTTTGGCTTGCGATTCCTCGATTTCTGCTGCTTCTTTAATGATATTCGTGGCACGTTGAATTAATTTTTCGTTCGTTGGTTGTACGTTGACCATCAAATTTTGATAGATATTCCCTACTTTAACCATAATCCCTGTTGAAAACATATTTAACACCATTTTCTGTGCTGAACCCGCTTTCATTCTAGTTGACCCTGTAATGACTTCCGGTCCTACAATTGGCGCAATCCCAATTTCCGCCAATTGATTCATCGGACTTTGATTATTACAGGTAACTGAAATGGTTAGAGCGCCCACTTTTTTTCCGTATTCAATTGCGGAAACGGCATATGGTGTCCGACCACTAGCAGCAATCGCAATTACAACATCTCGGGCGGTCAATTGATGTTGCGTTAAATCTTCGATAGCTAATTCTTTCGAGTCTTCAGCGCCTTCAATTGCTTGATACATTGCTTTTTCACCACCAGCTAAAATACCAAATGCGCGTTCTGGCGACACACTATATGTGGGCGTTAATTCAATCGCATCCAAAGCACCTAAACGTCCAGACGTTCCTGCACCACAATAGATTAAACGGCCCCCTTTTTTAAATCGTTCTGCCGCTGCATCAATTGCTGCAGCAATCTGCGGAAGCACCTTTTCAATTGCTTGTGCTACCTTTTGGTCTTCTTGATTTATTAAAGTCACCATCTCTAATGTTGACACTTGGTCAATCTTTTTAGTCGCTTCATTTCTGGCTTCTGTCGTTAATCCTTCTAAGTTCATTTGCTTGCACACCCCTACTTCTCTTTTAGACGGCTGACAAGTTGACTCGTTTCAATCATATTGCGTTCAATTTCTGTGTCTAAATCATCTTGAATTGAACCTAAATACAGAACATCGCCAATTGCCATTGACGAAGCAATCGATGAAATAGCCCCAACTCGAATGAGGTGCTCATTATTTGGTACTAAAAGAACTTCATCGCTCAATGATCGCACGTTTTCTCCATCGTTACTGGTAATAAAAATAACCGTTGCACCTCTATTTTTGGCAATTTCACAGGCAATTAAGGCTTCTTTTGTCAAACCACTATAGGAGACCGTGATCAAAATGTCTTGTGCCGTTGCATAATTTAAAAACTCCAACATCATGTGACTATCATAATTAAAAATTGCTTGGCGACCAGCGCGGTTAAACTTGTGATAAAGATTATAAGTCGTTAAAGAAGAGGCACCAATTCCAACCAAATGAATTTTTTCCGCTTTTTTAACATGCGCGATTGCTCGTTCCAAGGCTTGTTTATCCACTGTATAAAATAAATCCTCAATCGTAGCATTTAATAAAGATTCTACTTTCATACAAATAGTATCCACCGAATCATCCGCCGCTACAATTGGATCAATATCTTTTTTACCGTTACTGGCAGCTTGTACCGCTGCAATGGATAGTTTTAACTCTTCCCAGCTGTCAAACCCTAATTGTTTAGAAAAACGGGTAACTGATGCTGGAGAAGTTTCGCTATTGCTAGCAATTTCGTTTGCTGTTAATGAGAGAAGACGGGTCGGATCCTTCAGTATATAGTCTGCGATTCTCTTATTTACTTTGGAAAAGTCCTTATATTTTTGTCTGATTGAACGGATTGGCTCCATCTTCTCATCTCCATTTCTATTTTATGAAAGTTAAAATTGCTTCGTTTGGTTCAGAAGGGATCATCTGTGCGGTAATAGTCACCCCATTATCTGTTAAACGACGAACGGTTTGAATATCTTCATCGGTTAATGCAACAGATTTTTTAATTGCTCGACTGCCTTCTTTTTGAGAAATATTGCCGACATTGAAGCTCTGTAACGGAACACCGCCATCAATTAAAGCCGCCATGTCTGCAATGTCTTTCGTAATTAAAAAGACTTTCTCTTCATCATAATTGCCTGCTAAAATTTTTTCAATCGCTTTACGTTTCGATAAAATGGATAATTTAACTCCTGCAGGCTTAGCCATTTTTAAGGCACCAATTTGTAATTGATCTTTGACAGCGGCATCATTTACTACCATGATTCTTTGTGCGCCAACCGTATTCGTCCAAACGGTTGCAACTTGTCCGTGAATTAAACGCTCATCTACTCTTGCATGTACAATTGTCATAATAAATCTCTCCTATTATATACTATTTTTTTAAAATAAACCGCCAACCCAAGCCAACATTGGTTGTAAATTACCTAAAACCATGCCAATTAAAATTAAAACAAAGATTAGCCGTGTTGAATTCATTTTCTTTTTCCCTAGTAACCAATAGGATAAAAGAACAATCCCTAAAGGAATTAATGCGGGTAAAATTTTATCCAACATTTCTTGAACAGATAATGTTACATCTCCCATTTTATAAGTTAAATCTAATTTGTAAGTAATTACCGAAGGAATCAAACCGCCGACCACCGTTAACCCTAAAATAGCTGCACCTTGCGTAAACAATTTCATTTTATCCGCAAATTCTGTCGCAATTTTTTTCCCTTGATGGTAACCAATCCAAGTGAATTTATAGCGAACCCATAGGACCACTGCTCCGGCAATTAACGGGATCAGTAACCCAACAACCTGGCCCCCTTGCGCCATGTAAGCTGCAATCGAAAAAACAATCGCACGATAAATCGCGATAAAAATGGTATCACCAACACCAGCAAACGGACCCATTAGACCTGTTTTCAAGCCAGTAATGGCCGTTTCATCTTCAATGCCGACTTCTTCTTCCAAAGCCATATCAGCTCCGACAATTAAGTGCGACATGGCTGGCGTTGTATTCATAAAGCCAAGATGTGTCTTCAAGGCTTTCTTCATAGCTACTGGATCTTCACTGTATAGTCGCTTTAATGCAGGCATCATCACCCAAGCGTAACCAAGTCCTTGCATTTTTTCATAGTTCCAGCCCCACTGATAGCCAAAAAGATTACGGACGTAAACTTTATTAATATCCTTTTTTGTTAATTTGTTAGTCATCAATCTCAACCTCCTCATCATCTTCGTAAATAACCGTGCCACTTGTTGTAGCTGCGCCGCCTTTGTTATGATTCATCACATAAATCGCTGCTAAAGCCAAGCCAACCAGTGCGACACCTAAAACTGAGAAGAATTGGGCCCCATAAGCAAGTAACACGAACCCAATAATAAAATAAGGCCAGTATGTTTTAATTGGTAAGTAACGCATTAAAATAGCAATCCCCATCGCTGGTAAAATAGCACCTGCTGCTTTTAACCCATTCATCACCCAAATAGGAATCCAATTATTGATAGCGTTTACAACTTGTTCACCAAAAGCTAGGCCAATAAAAACTGGGATGACACGAGAAATCGTCCAAGGAAAAATTCCTAAAACATTGCAGCGCTCGACCCCTTTATAATTTCCTTCTTCCGCATAGCGATCTGCTTTGTGTTGGAAAAACGTATTAGCCATTCTGCCTAAAATATCTAGTTGTGTTAATAATAACCCAATCGGAACCGCAACTCCGATACCATACTCTGCCCCTTTCCCTGAAATGATTGCATAAGCCGTTCCCATAATGGCCCCCGAAAGAAAGTCTGGGACTGTTGCTCCTCCATAAGTCGCTACGCCTAATGTCATCAATTGAAGCGTTGCCCCAATCATCAAACCTGTTTGAACATCTCCTAAGACTAGGCCAGTAAACGTTGCAGCAAACAATGGTGTATATGGACCAATCTGAATAGAAATTTGGTCAAGTACACCAACAACTGTGTAAAGACATAAAATCAAAATAATACCAATCGATACTGTCATGCTTTCTCATCCTCCTTGAATGCGTTTTCTTTTTTGTATTTGTAGAATACCATTAAAGAAATGTCATTTCAAGTTCTTTTTAAAAATATTTTCAAATGAAATTACATTTCTTATATAATTTTTATGCTATACTAAAAGAAAACGGTTTAGGAGTGATTATGTGCGGGTTTTGCTGATTTATTTCATAACTATTTTTCTATCCAATACAGTTGGGGCGCTCTCTGGGATGGGTGGAGGCGTCATTATTAAGCCTGTTTTGGATTTTCTTGGGTTCCATTCGTTAAATAGTATTGCGTTCTATTCAAGTGTCGCTGTTTTTGTCATGTCCATTTCTTCGACTTATAAACAGTATCAAAATGGTGTCCAAATTGAATGGAAAAAAGCCGCGAGTATTTCGTTTGGTTCCTTAGTCGGCGGTATGTTAGGTGATTTACTTCTTAATCAGGCGATTGCACTAGCGCCAAATGAAGAAAAAGTACAACTAATCCAATATATCATCATGTTGGTGACCTTGGTTTTGGTTCTTCTCTACAATCAATTTTCCAACTGGCACTTACACCTCAACGGATTGAGCATTTTTCTGATTGTCGGATTAGGCTTAGGGATTCTATCAACCTTTTTAGGCATCGGTGGCGGTCCCATTAATGTAGCTTGCCTTATTCTCTTTTTTGGAATGGATATCAAATCAGCAACTGTCTATTCCATCATTACTATTTTTTTCTCCCAACTCGCCAAACTTGGCAATATCGGCTTGACCACAGGGTTTGCGGTTTTTGATTTAACAATGCTTTGGGCTATTATTCCTGCCGCTTTATTCGGTGGTTATGTCGGCGGTCTTTTCAGTAAAAAATTATCTCAACAACGGGTCGCCCAAATTTATAGTTTAGTTGTTTTTTTAGTTATTTTGTTAAATATGTATAATTTGTGGACTGTTATCTAAAAAAGAAGCGCTTTGTCGTATAGACAAAGCGCTTCTTTTTTAATTAAATCACTGTTAATTTAACATCTATATTATTTCTTGTTGCTTTAGAATATGGGCAAATTTCGTGGGCTTTTTTAACAAGTTCTTCTGCTTTAGCTTGATCTACTCCATCAATGTGAACTTCTAATTCAGCACCAACGCTAAACCCATCTTCTCCTTGGAATAAGGATACACGTGCAGTTACTGTACTTTTACCTTCGACTTTTTCTTGATCCATCACTAATTCTAATGCACCGTTAAAGCAAGCACTGTAAGCCGCTGCGAATAATTGTTCTGGATTTGTTGTATTTTCTTTCTTGACACCTGGCGAAGCAACCGCATAAGAAAATGATTTATCCGGTGAGTGAACTTCTCCTGCACGTCCACCCGTATTAATGATAGTTGTTTCATAGATTTTTTTCATGTAAATTCCTCTCCTTTGTAAAGTTTTACACTTCTGAGAACTTGTTACTTACATAATTATTGTAGGAAACTTTGTCAGATACAGCAAACGTTGTGCTTGTGAATAATAAAAAATAACATTTAACGTTGTATTTTTGACGTAGAAAAAGAACCCATTCTATGATAGGATAAAGTGAACTTGTACATTTGTACACAAACTATTTTACAAAGGAGACTTTCCCTTGACACACTTACTTGATTATCAACCATTAAACCTCTACACAAACTATCAAGAAGCCGCAGAAAAAACACCAACTGTTCCAATTATTTTTGATGAATCTTTGCCTGCTTTTCCTGCACTTGGCTTAGAAACAACTTATGGTGAAAGCCATCAAGAAATTTTGAAACGGGCATATCAATTAGCCGCTTTAGGTGTAAAAAAAGGCGACAAAATTATTATTTATAAAAGTCCTAAATTCGACACGTATTTACTAGCTGTTGCGGCCTCATATCTAGCAGCCGTTCCTGTAATGGTTTCATACCATTTACCTTTTGAAACAATTGAAGTATTCGTTGATCGTTTAGAAGATCCTTATATTTTATTTGATGATGTGACTGCTGAAAAAGTTCAAGCTGTTCGTAATAGCTCTGCCAATAAAAAACTTTCGGTTGCTTCTCTTTTAGAAGCTGATGCCACGGAAGTTCCTCAAGACGAACTGACTAAAGACGAAATTGCCTACATGACCCACACCTCTGGAACAACAGGTATTCCTAAACTTATCTGTCATTCCAATCACTCTATGGGTTGGCGTACAAAATGGCAAAAAACCATTTTTACAAAAATTGCTGAAAAGAAATTAGTTGGCTTTCATATTTCGCCAGTTCATTCTCGTTTTAACATTGGCGTGTCTTCTTTAATGGCCATGGGCTTCCCTATGATGCCTTTAGCAAATGCTTCGAGCGAAAAAGTCGCTGAAATGTTCAGCACCTATCAACCAATCGCTGTAGAAACACACCCCAATAACTTCGTTCAATGGGTTCGTTTGGCCAAAGAAAAACCTGAAGCTTTCGCTAGTGTCCATTATTATCATTCTACTTTTGATGCAATTAACAACGCTACAATGGTGGCTTTCTTAAAAGCATCTGCTGCCAATGAACCAATTTTCCTACAAGTTTATGGACAAAGTGAATGCGGGCCAATGATCTTACGAGCGCATACTTTAGACTCCCTAAAAGATTCAGATGCTCGTGACATGGGTGTTGGTTTAGAGGATTTAACACAAGCTCGAATTACTGATGAAAAAGGACAAGTTTTACCTGCGATGACGGACGGCCATATCCAATTCTTATCAAAAGGACGGGCCTTAACATATTACAAAGAAGATGCCCGCTTTGCAGAAAATGTCTACGGCGAATGGTGGGACAGCGGCGATTACGGAATGTTAGATGAACGCGGCCACTTATTCTTGAAAGATCGCCAAGTAGATCTAATTGAAAACATCGACAGTAATTTAGCTATTGAAGATCATTTATTGGATGCATTAGATTTCTTAGAAGAAGTGATTATTGTCCGTGGCAAAGAAAATGAACCTCAGCCAATTTTAGCGGTTGTCCCTGGGGAAGAAATGGATTGGGACGCTTGGTGGACACAAGTAGCCGATTTACCACATTTAAACGAACCTATCATTATGGCTTTTGATGAAATCCCTCACACAGCTACTATGAAAGTGCAACGTTTACAACTAGAAAAATGGTTGAAAGAACAATAAAATAAAATTCTTTGTTAAACAGTGTTGGTCAAAAGAACGTTTAGACCAGCGTTGGAGCAAGTGGAGCAGAAAGCTAAAAAGTTAACTCGTTGTAGGTTATCTTAAGCTTTAAAAAGAGGGGCAGTCGTCGTTTTGACGGCTGCTCCTCTTTCTTTTGTCTACCGTTAATTAAATCCTTTTTGTGAAGAGCTTGACATGGGATGGTTCCCACAAATTATACTTAGCTTATTCAAAGAATGGAGTGAGCAAGTATGAAAATTTTAATTAAACAAGATTTCGACACGATGAGCGAATGGGCAAAAATGTTACTTCTAAGCACGATGAGCAAAGATAAACGAGTGAATTTATCAATTACCGCTGGCAAAACGCCAACACTTGTTTACCAAAAATTAGCCTCGATTGTGAAAAATTCATCTGAATTTGATAATGTTCATTATTATAACTTTGATGAAATCCCCGTTCCTCATCAAAAGGAAGGCATTACTCTGACAGATTTGCGGACGCTGTATTTGACACCTGCGGAAATATCCGAGCAAAACATCCATCCATTAACTGTTGAAAACTTTCAACAACAAGATCAACGGATTGCTGACGCAGGCGGCTTAGATTTGATGTTAATTGGCTTAGGAGCAGATGGTCATTTTTGCGGGAACATGCCCACTACCACTCATTTTAAAAATGAAACCTATCAAGTGACCGTCACTGGTTCAGAGCCTTGGTTTGTTCCTGAAATGATGCAGCCAGGCATGACCTTTGTTACGATGGGGCCAGCCAGCATCATGAAAGTTAAGCATCTTGTCCTAATTGTAAATGGTGAACAAAAAGCTCAGATGGTCAAACAAGTGCTCCAAGGACCTGTCACAGAAACGTATCCTGCTTCTATTCTTCAACTCCATCCAAATTTAACGGTTCTCTTGGATGAAGCCGCAGCGAGTCAATTAGAAAAATAAAAAATTGCGCCTAGATTATGCTTCTCTGCATAGTCATAGGCGCAATTTTGTTATCATTACATGATTTTTTGATACTGACTGTATTTTAGCAAATTCGTCTGGGAAAGTGTAACACCAATACCAAGTCCCTGAGGCACGGTCATTGTCCCTTGCTCTAAAATAAAAGGTTCCGTGATGATATCTTCATAAAAATAGCGTTCCGTTGCTGAAATATCACCTGGAAAGGAAAAGGTAGGCTGTGACGCAAATTGCAAATTCAATGCGCGACCAACACCAGACTCAAACATACCACCTAACCAAACCAATAAATCATTTTCTTGGCAAAATGTGGCAATCTTCAACGCCTCGTGAATCCCACCTACACGAGGAATCTTCAAATTGATACTACGGCAACTGCCCAATGCTAACGCCACTTGGCAGTCTTTGAGACTACGAATATTTTCATCCAAACAAATTCTTGTCTTCAGTTCTCTTTGTAATTGTGCGTGATCTAAAAAATCATCTGCAGCAAAAGGCTGTTCAATCATTGCTAATTGATAGTGATCTAAACGTTGCAATTGAGACAAATCAGCCAATGTATACGCTGAATTGGCATCGACCATTAAAGGCAAGTTAGGAAAATGCTGACGAATCAAAGCAACGGGTTCCACATCATAACCGGGACGAATTTTCAGCTTCACTCGTTGATACCCTTTTTCTACAGCTAACTGAACTTGTTTAAGCAATTGAGGTAAGTCTTCTTGAATCCCTAAACTAATCCCTACAGGAATTTTCCTCCGCGTTGGTCCAAAAAATTCAGTTAAACTCTTCTGTTGCCGTTTGGCATATAAATCCCAGATGGCAGTTTCTAACGCAGCTTTTCCCATCCAATGCCCTTTAACTTCTTCAAAAATTGTTGAAACCTCTTGCGGCTGTTCAAGCGCTTCTGTTAAAAGTAACGGAATTAAATGCTGTTGGATGATGAAGCGTTCGGTTACCAACGTTTCTTGCACATAATCAGGTTGCTCAAAAGCCACTAATTCGCCAAACCCTTGATTTCCTTGCTCATCCGTTATTACAAATAGATCAAACGCTTTTTCTTCCAGGCGACCATAGCTCGTGACAAACGGCGTTTTTAAAGGCAAACGAACCTGATAGGTTTCAATTGATTGAATGTTCATTCAGATGGCTCCTTCCAATAACGCTGTCACCTTTTCATAAAAAATCGTTGGTTGTTCCAAATGGATACAATGTCCTGCTTCAGGAAAAATTGTCAGCCTCAACAACGGTTGACGTGCCTGCATTTTTTTCGCAATCCCAATAAATTTTTGATCTTCGCCGCCTACCAATAAATCGGTAGGAATCGGCTGCAATTCTGCTAGACGTTCCCAGTAACTCTCTTGCGCTCCTGTACCCATATACCACAAACTACTAGCCAACCCAAAGGCCGATTGGCTCAAACGTTCCTGACGAATGG
This sequence comes from Enterococcus sp. DIV0167, assembly GCF_050541555.1. Lineage (NCBI taxonomy): Bacteria > Bacillati > Bacillota > Bacilli > Lactobacillales > Enterococcaceae > Enterococcus > Enterococcus sp. DIV0167. The sequence continues at coordinate 335,678 of NZ_CP172933.1, read as the reverse complement.
CCATTTGCTGTGCCACAGGCAAGGCTTTTTGCGTTTGAAATAACGGTAATTCTTGCCAGAAATCAATAAAATCCACAAGCGGTTCCTCTAAGAGACGTTCCGCCAAACGATGATCTTGACAGATACGAGCCTGACGTTCTGCGGCGGTGGCCAAACCTGGTGATCCACTTTCCAATAAAAGATGCTGTACCTTTTGTGGATAATGTAATGCAAAACCTAAAGCTGTTCGAGCGCCCATTGAATAGCCTAATAAACAAAAGCAAGGCAAATTTAGCGATTCGGTTAGTTCAGCAAGATCATGGCAAACCTGTTTCATGGTATAACGCTCTGGTGCTACCAAACTAGCAGTCGCGCCATGCCCAGGTAAGTCAATTCCTAAAACGTTATAAGGTGTTTGACTGGGAAAAACGGCTGCAAACGTGGCTAACGTTCCTGTGAAACCGTGTAAACAGACTAGAGTCGTTCGCTTTGCATCAAAAGGTGTTAACCATTGATAATGGTACTGCATCCCCCGAATTAACCGTTCCATGAAATCCCCTGTCTTTCTACTCGTCTACCAATTTCAGCTAAAATTGATTCGTACAAATGAACATTCTCTTGACGATTTCCTTTGACTTCGATCACTTGAAATTGTGGTTCTTCAGCCGCTGTTTGTAAAATTTGCTTGAACTCCGCGATTGTTTTGACTTCTTGATACGAAGCACCGTAAAGTTCAGCAACTAACGAAAAATCTAAATCAAGCGGTGTTCCAAATAAAGGCTCGAAATCGTCCTCACGTAAAGTTCGTTGAGATAGAAAAGAGAAAATCCCGCCACCATTGTTATTTAATAAAACAATTGTTAACGGCAACTGATAACGTTTAGCCAAAAATAAACCATTCATATCATGATATAGCGCTAAATCACCAATCAGTAGAACGTTTTGCTGTGTCGGTGCTACGGCACTCATTCCTAAAGCAGTTGAAACAATCCCATCAATCCCGTTGATGCCGCGATTTCCAAACATCCGATAAGGGCGACTATCCATAAATCGATCTAAGTAGCGGATAGCCATACTATTAGATACAAATAACTGACCGTTCTCTTTCATCGTTTGGTGAACAGCTAAGCTGGCTGTTGTTTCATTTAATTCTGTCGCGTTCAGCGTTTCTAGAAGAACTTCAGAGACCGTTTTTTCCAGCAGGAGCCATTGTGCTAACCAAGTCGCTTCTGTTGGTTTGACAACCGTTAACAGTTGTTCTACAAACGTGGTTTCCTTTGCCTGAATAACGGTTTGTGATTTTTTCAATTGCTCTTGCCATTGCCCATTTTCGTCCACAAAATAAAAAGTAGTCTCTGTCGTTGCTAAGCGTTTCAACCATAACATGATGTTTTTAGAAATTGGCAGCGAACCAAAACGCACTACCACTTCTGGTTCTTGTGGCAAGGTCGCCACATTTAGAAACAGATCACTGTGTGCAATAACAACTTCACTATTTTGCCCATGTGTCACAATGTTTGCTAAAGGATCCGCTAGTAAAGGCCATTGCAAAGCTTCGGCTAATTGAATAAATAACGTCGCTTCTTCCTCTGTATGACTGCCACCGACAACCAAGACGCCGCTTTTCTGGTACCATTGATCCGCTAACTGTTGCACTTGTTCTGTAGAAAGGATTGATTGACCAGCGAATAAAGCCGTTTGTTGAGAACTCTTTGTTTTTCTCTCTAAGTCAGGTAATAATGGTTCCCGCAAAGGAAAATTCAAATGAACAGGTGCAGCAGGCGTTTGTTGCGCGAATGCTGCTCCTTTAGCGCCTTGCCAATAGGCGTAATTCAACATCTCTTCTGTTGCTTCTGGCAAAGCCATTTCAACAAATAATTTCACGTGATTTTGATACATTTGTAATTGGTCCATGGCTTGAGGAGCACCAACTTGACGTAACTCATGTGGCCGATCCGTTGTTAAAACGACTAAAGGCACATGGCTAATATTGGCTTCGCAAATTGCTGGATAATAGTTTGCAGCTGCTGTTCCAGAGGTACAAAGTAAGACCACTGGTTTTTGGCTCGCTTTACTTAATCCTAAAGCAAAAAAAGCAGCGGAACGTTCATCGACATCGACAAAAGTTTGGATTGCGGTTTCCCGATGAAGTAATAAAGCCAGTGGTGTGGAACGGGATCCTGGACTAATGACTGCTTGTTCAATCCCACTATTTTTTAAGCCTTCAATAAAGGCCGTTAAATAATCGGTCATTGTTTCTTGATGATTCATTAAACCTGCCCTCCAATTCCTCGTAACATCGGTTGAAATTTTATTTTCGTTTCTTCTCTTTCTAGCTCTGCTTGGGAATCCGCAACAATACCACAACCTGCATAAAGAACGCCTTGCTGACCAGCAAAGACACCTGAACGCAAGGCCACAGCGAACTCGCCACTATCATCATTCCCTGAAATCCAACCGATTGGCGCACCATATAGCCCACGACTCCCTGGCTCATATTGTCGAATCCATTCGACTGCCAACTCTTTGGGCTCACCGCCTAAAGCTGGCGTTGGGTGTAGCTGCATCACACTTTCCAAAAACGAAATTCCCGGCTTACGTTGACCCGAGATTGGCACATAAAGATGTTGTACATCTCGATTTTCCAAAATAATGGGTGCTTGAATACTGTTTTCAGAAGTCGTCATCTTCGCCAACTCTTTCGCTAAACGTTCCACCACAATTTGGTGTTCTCCGGTATTTTTGCGGTCTTGCAAAAGTTGTGCTCCTAAAGCTTTCGTTTCTTCTGGTGTTTGACCCGTTTTAATGGTTCCTGCAATACAAGCGGTCGCAAACGCTTCTTTAGTACCCAACAGAAGTCGTTCTGGTGTTGCACCAATGAAACTTGTGTCGTTGGCTTCCAAAGCAAACAAATACGTATTTTGTTGTTGTGCCATTAAATTAACGAGCACTTGGTTACTTCGAATTTTTTCAGGACTGCTCACAGCAAGTTGTCGAGCCAAAACCACTTTTTTTAAAGGGCCATCTTCTCTTAAGACTGCTACAGTTTCGTTGACAGCTTGTAGCCATTCAGTCACGGCAACTTCTTCCTTGTCAATCTTTGTTTCCGCTACAGCTGGCAACTCCTCACAGGTAGCTAACAAGCGATCAAACTGAGCCACCAAAGTCGACCAACGTTCCTCGACTTCTTGTTCACTAGAACCTGAAAAGTTCAGCGTTCCATAAATACGTGAACCTGAAAAAGTAAATAGAATACTTGGTAGATAAAACCAACCTTCCCCTAACTCTCCCCAGGCCTCAGTAGGCGTTTGTTCTGTATCAAAAGGCAAACCGCCAAACAGAAGAGCCCCCGTACCAGAAATAGACATATTTTGAAAACGAGTTGCCGCCTCTTTTTTTAAAAAGTTGTTCAATTGCTGCGTTTCTGTTTCTGCGCCTTTTAAGATAGTTTCATATCCGAAGCCAACCAAAGCAAAATCTTTTTTCGGCGTTTGCCAAAAAAAACGTTCTCCTTGGTATGCCTTTTCACCAGCGGCAAAAATTGCCAAGGCTGTTTGTTCTGTTTCTAATGGAAAAACCCAACTGAACTGACGGGCATTCTTCTGATAGGCTTGTCGTAATTCATCAGGCAATTTCATCTGATTAAAAACGCCTCTCTTTCTTCTGTCATGAAACGATGTTTGGCAATCTTTCCACTTGCTGTTTGCGGGAAAGAATGACAAAAATAAATGCGTTTCGGTCGTTTATATTTTGCCAGTTTTCGTGAACACTGGTCTTGAATTTGCGCTAAGGTGATTTCTTGGTCACTAATCACATATGCAACTGGGACGGCTCCCCATTGCGCATCTGGTTCTCCTACAACTGCCGCTGCTTTAATTCCTGTTATCGCCTGTAACACCTGTTCAACCTCAGTGGGGTAAATATTTTCACCACCAGAGATAATGAGTTCACTTAAACGACTAACCAAATACAGGTAACCTTGTGCATCTAAATAGCCCATGTCGCCTGTTTTAAACCAACCATCTGCTGTCCATTTTTCAGATTGACGATGGTTAAGGTAACCTGAAACAACGTTTGGTCCCTTAAGTAAAATTTCCCCGACTTGCTTTTCTGGCTGTTCTTGTCCTAGTTCATCAACAATTTTGATCTGCATATCTTTTAACGGTTGCCCAGCAGAGCCGATTTTCAGCGCCGCATCTTCAAATTTCAAGGCAACAACTTGCGAACACGTTTCCGTCATCCCGTAAGATTGAATGACTGGAATCCCTTTTTCCTCACACTGCGCTAATTTATCCGGTGCAATCGGTCCGCCGCCCAATAGCATTCCTTTAAAGCTGGCGCTGTAGCCAGCCTCAGGATAGACAGACAATAATTGTTGTAACATTGTCGCAACCACTGAAATGACGGTTCCACGGCCTTCTTGTAAATCTTGTGTCACTTGCTGTTCATCAAATTTATCGTAAAGGCGAATACTACAACCTAAGACGAGTTGTCGAACAACAATCGACAATCCGCTAATGTGAAATAATGGGACTGCACACAACCAACAATCTTCAGCAGTAATCCCCATATTTTCTTGGGTGCCTCTAGCACTGGCCAAATGATTTTTAAACCGTTGCAAGACCCCTTTAGGTTGTCCTGTAGTTCCAGATGTATACATAATAGAAGCCACCGACTCTAAGTCACTTGGCTGTTGAAACTCCTGACGTGAAAGACTATGCTGTTTTTTAACCATTGGCTGAACGTCGACAAAAGAAATCTCCTCTAACAAAGCCTGCGTTTCAGGCGCACCAATAATCGTTTTAACTTGCGCATCTTTTAACTGAAAAGTCAGTTCAGCAAGTGTCAAATGCGTATTTAAAAATAATAACTCTTTCCCCAATTCCCATAAGGCTAGAATTGAAAAATACAACTCTTTGCTGTTCTTACTGAATAAAGCCACACGTTTTTCTTCTGGTGCAAGCACCTGTTGATATGTGGCTACCCAATGGCTGACTTCTTGTTGCACTTCTAAAAACGTCCAAGATTCATCCTGAAAATAAAAAGCAGGATGATCGGGACGTTTTTGTACTTGTTTATTTAACCAAGTCATTGGTTTATGGGAATTTAGGGAATTGATCGAAATCTGGTGTCCGTTTTTCTTTAAATGCATCTCGGCCTTCTTGTGCTTCAGCCATTGTATAGTAAAGAAGTGTCGCATCACCAGCTAATTGTTGCACACCAGCCAAGCCATCTGTATCGGCATTTAAAGAGGCTTTAATCATCCGTAAAGCAATCGGGCTTTTGGTTAACATTTCTTCTGCCCACTCCATTGTCACATCTTCTACTTGATCCAATGGAACAACGGTATTAATCCAGCCCATATCTAAAGCTTCTTGGGCAGAATATTGTTTACACATAAACCAAACTTCTTTCGCTTTTTTATGGCCGATAACACGCGCTAAGTAACCTGAGCCGTATCCACCATCAAAGCTACCGACATTTGGTCCTGTTTGCCCAAACTTAGCATTTTCCGCCGCAATTGTTAAATCACAAACTAATTGTAAAACATTGCCGCCGCCAATGGACCAGCCTTTCACCATTGCGATGACTGGTTTGGGAATGACACGGATTAACCGTTGTAAATCTAACACATTTAAACGTGGAATGTTGTCTTCGCCAACGTAACCACCATTACCTCGAACTTTTTGATCGCCACCAGAACAGAATGCTTGGTCACCTGCGCCTGTTAAAATAATAACCCCGACATCTTCTTTATCACGACTAATGTTGAATGCATCAATCATTTCCATGACTGTTTTTGGTGTGAATGCGTTGTGAACATGCGGGCGGTTGATAGTAATTTTTGCTACTTTGCCTTCTTGCTCAAATAAAATTTCATCATATTCTTTAATTGTTGTCCAGTTTCTCATTAGGAAACCTCCTTCATTAATCTCATCTTTTCTATTATACACAAGAATCGGCACTTTAGAGAAAAAGTCGCTTGAATTTTAAGAAAAAACATGGCTATTTCAAATTTTCTTCATTCCTGTATAATAAATAAAAAACCTTTTATTCTCTCTTTTATTAGAAAGGACTGATTACTATTCATCTTTTAGAGTATTTAGGTATCACGATTCAACACGTTTCTGCTGAGAAATGTCAGCTTACTTTAGCGGTAAAAGACGTGCATAAACAACCCTATGGCCTTGTCCACGGGGGCTTAAACGGCGTCTTAATTGAAACTGCCTGTAGTTTAGGTGCGAACGAAAACGTTCCTGAAAACACTTTTGCTGTCGGCATAGACTTACAAGTAAATCATCTTCGCAGTGTCCATGATGGTAGCCTTACCGTGATTGCGACGCCCAATCACTCGGGAAAGACCCTTCAAGTTTGGGAAGCAAAAATTTATAACGCAGACCACCAATTGACGAGCGTTGGGCGTTGTACCTTAACAAATCGACAAAAAAAACAGTAATCTTTACAGGTTACTGTTTTTTTGTTTATGGTTTTTAATAAGTAATTAGATTACTTCGTTTATTTAATTTTAGTACCAACCATTTGCTAACCAGAATGATTTAGCTGCATCCCATGAACCATAGCGACCTGCTACGTACTGATCTGCCACGCGTTCTTGGTTGGCAGGTGAATAGTCACCATTTAAATAAGAGGCAGATAATTGGTAACGACCGATATACTGACCGTTTGTTGCATCGTAAGAACCACTAGATTCACGTTGTGCGATCCACTCTTTTGCATCACTGCTTGCGGCAGGTGCTGCTGGTTGCGCTACTTCTTGAGCAACAGGTTGTTGTACTTCTTGTTGTACTGGTTGTGCAACAGGTTGTTCAACTACTTGTTGCACTGGTGCAACTTCTACAGCTGGTGCTGGAGTATTAGCAACTTCTTTTTCTGAACGAATAACTAATTGTTCTCCTTCAAAAATTAAATCAAGGTTTGGCAATTTGTTATCAGAAGCAATTTTTTGAATTAAGCTATTGTCTCCTGCAAATTGATGAGAAATTGTTGATAAAGTATCTCCTGCTTTAACTGTATATAAGCTTTCTGCGTTTGCGTCTGTTCCTAAGAATAATCCTAAACCTGCGGCCAAAGTTGTTCCAAGTAAAATCGTTTTGATTGATTTCATGTATGTTTCTCCTTTGTAATTAAAAATATTTGATTGTTGCTCTTAGCACTCGGCAACAACCACGTCTGCTTCGCTTTATCGAAACGACTTCACATACTTTATCATCGAATGGCCGGCCGTAGGTGAATATCTCGTGACAATTTATTACTAGAATGTCGGTTTTGTTACATTTTGTAATAAAAAGCTGTTGGAAGCTTGATATTATCCTGTTTATATTTTGCGAAAAAAAGTTAAAAAAACAGGATTTTATTTTTGAGAAACCGTTTTCTAACCCTTGATTAGCCCTTAAATGTCGTTTTTTTTACATTCGTTTCAGTCAAAAAGTAACAAAATGTTAAATATACTAGACATGAGAATGTTTTTTTCAAAAACTCACGCCTAAAAAGAACAGGTGTTTTCTTTGAATTTTTTTTATCATTCACTATTTTTATTTTTCCTTCTATTATATAGATAAATTTTTTGTCGTATTCATTTTTCGATTCTGAAAAAACACTAAGCACTTCCTATTGAAACAAAAAGAGTTAAACAAAAAAATCTTATATTTTGCTTGTTATTTATTCATTTTAATCTTATTCAAAAAAGGAACAGCTAAAGCAACTATGAAAACAAAGTATTGAAAATAAAGCAGAATAAATATTCATTTTTATTGTAATTCACGAATAAAAAACAAATAATCACTCGAACGCTTGTTATTTAAAAACGTAATCAGTTTTTTCTCTTTCTATTTTCCAATCTATGAGTAATAAAATATATGAATCTACATTTAAGTCATTTTATTATCAAATATTCTGAATATTATAAGAATTGGAGTTTTATCTATGAGTGACAAAGAACAACTTGAGAAATTAGACAAATCCTTTCTGGGACAACCGAAAGGACTAGCAACACTGTTCTTCACAGAAATGTGGGAACGTTTCAGTTACTACGGCATGCGTGCTATTCTAATGTATTACATTTACGATACCGTAGCCAATGGCGGTTTAGGTCTCCCCAAAGCAACTGCCTTAGCCATCATGTCCATTTATGGATCAATGGTTTTCATGTCCAGTATCATTGGCGGTTGGGTCTCTGACCGTGTCTTAGGTTCAAGGAAAACTGTTTTTATTGGTGGTTTGTTAATCATTGCTGGACATATTGTTCTCGCTACCCCATTTGGTGTCCCCGCCTTATTCGTTTCTATTATGTTAATTGTATTTGGGACTGGGATGTTAAAACCAAACGTTTCAGGGATGGTTGGCCATCTTTATTCAAAAACTGACTTACGTAGAGATGCAGGCTTCTCCATTTTTTACATGGGGATTAATATCGGAGCCTTAATCGCTCCCCTTGTTGTCGGAACTTTAGGACAAGAATATAATTATCATTTAGGCTTTTCCGTTGCCGCAGTAGGAATGTTCTTCGGGCTACTACAATATTATTTCCAAGGACGTAAATCTCTGGCTGGAATTGGTCAGGCCCCAACTAATCCAATGTCTAAAGAAGAGCAAAAGAAATTTGCTAAAGCATTTATGTTGGCAATTGTCGTTGCTTTACTTATTTTTGGTGGCGCCTATGTCACAGGACATTTAACAATTGATTTCTTTATTAATACCATCAGCGTGTTAGGAATCCTGTTACCAGTTTATTATTTCAGCAAAATGTTAACGTCTAAAGATGTCACTGCTGAAGAAAAACCAAAAGTTCTGGCTTACTTGCCATTATTCTTAGCAGCAATTGTTTTCTGGTCATTGGAAGAACAAGGTTCGTCTATTCTTGCTCTATTTGCAAATGAACGGACGCAAACGAGTTTGTTTGGCTTCCCGATTGCCGCTAGCTGGTTCCAATCATTAAATCCTGTATTCGTAGTTATTTTGACCCCTATTTTTGTTACATTATGGACAAAACTAGGTAAACGTCAACCATCAACAGTTGTGAAGTTTTCACTAGGGCTAGTCTTTGCTGGTCTTTCCTTCGTCTTATTAATGTTGCCAGGTCTACTTTATGGTACCGAAGGACGAGTGAGTCCACTTTGGTTATTCTTCAGTTTCTTCATTATGATTGTCGGAGAAATGTGTTTATCTCCCGTTGGCTTATCGATTACTACAAAATTAGCACCGAAAGCTTTCGAAGCTCAAACCGTTGCTATTTGGTTATTAGCAGATGCCGCTTCACAAGCCATTAATGCTCAAATTGCTCGTTTCTATACACCTGGAACAGAGTCAGCATATTTTGGGATTGTCGGACTTGTAGCTGTCGTTGCTGGGATTCTCTTATTCATTGTGAAAAAACCAATCCAAAACTTAATGGGTGACGTCCGTTAAACCGTCAAAAAAGTTGCCTTTCTCTTTTTTGAAAGGCAACTTTTTTATACAGCGTTTTGATAACGTTTTCATCAAGTGGTATACTAAATAGAAGGAGGACGAGGACATGCGTTACTTAATTGGCGGTATTTTTTTATTGATTAGTATCTGGCAATTCATTGTTACTGGACGGACATTTTCCTACTTAAAGAAAGAGGGCGGCAAAAGAACCTCACCATTTATTCTGTTAGGACTATGGAGTAGCTTAGTGTTTGCTATTATTTCATTTGCTGTGGCGATTGCTTCTTTCTTTTATGTGAGTTTTTAGTAGAAGGCTAGCCATAAGTAAAGGAGCGAGATTGCTAATCTCGCTCCTTTACTTATTTATTATGGTTGTTTTCCAATATAAGCTAAAATTCCACCATCGACATATAAGATATGTCCATTAACAAAGTCAGAAGCGTTAGATGCTAAGAAAACTGCTGGGCCAGCTAAGTCTGCTGGTGTGCCCCAACGATTAGCAGGTGTTCGACCCAAGATGAATTCGTTAAATGGATGCCCTGGTTCTCTTAATGGCGCCGTCTGTGGCGTTTCAATGTAGCCAGGTCCAATCCCATTACATTGAATATTATATTGTCCATATTCAGAAGCAATATTTTTCGTTAACATTTTTAGTCCGCCTTTTGCTGCCGCGTACGCACTAACTGTTTCACGACCCAGTTCACTCATCATTGAACAGATATTGATAATTTTGCCATGACCCTTTTCAATCATATCTGGAATAACCGCTTTTGCCATAATAAATGGCGCATTCAAGTCAACATCAATCACTTGACGGAACTCTTCTGCTGACATCTCCACCATTGGAATTCGTTTAATAATTCCCGCATTATTGACTAAAATATCAATAGAGCCGACTTCTTTTTTAATCTGAGCAACCATCGCTTGAACTTGCTCTTCATCAGTGACATCACACACATAACCACGTGCTTCAATCCCTGCGGCCCGATAATTTTCCAAGCCTTGTTCAACTGATTCAGGAGATAAGTTATTAAAAACAATTGTTGCTCCTGCTTCAGCTAAGGATTTCGCAATCTCAAAGCCAATCCCATAAACAGCACCTGTAATTAACGCTACTTTTCCATCTAATTGAAAATCATTCATTTTAAATTCCATGTTTTCTCCTCTTTCTTTAGTTTATTTTAATTGATCCATTGCAACCATATCCATATCTGTGTACGTAATATTTTCTCCGCACATGGCCCAAATAAAGGAATAATTACTTGTACCAACCCCAGAATGAATTGACCAGCTTGGTGAAATGGCTGCTTGTTCATTACTCATTACTAAATGTTTCGTTTCGTCTGGTTTACCCATCATGTGGAAAATCCGCGTATCTTCTTCCATATCAAAATAAACATACGCTTCCATACGACGTTCATGTGTATGACAAGGCATTGTATTCCAAGCGCTACCTGGTTCTAAAATGGTGTAGCCCATTTGTAACTGGCAACTTTCACAAACGTTCGGATGAATGTATTGGTAAATTTTACGTTGGTTCAATGTTAATGGATCACCCGTTTCCATTGGGGTAATTTCATCAATACTAATTTTTACGTTGGGATATTTATGATGTGCTGGCACACAACTAATGTAAAATTTCGCTGGATCATCAGGGTTTTCTGAAGAAAAACGAACATGTTTTGTTTCTTTCCCAATATAATAGCCATCTTGTTTTTTCATTGTTTCTTTGGCGCCATCAATTTCAATAAAGCCTGGTCCCCCAATATTAATAACCCCTAGTTCACGGCGTTCTAAGAAATAGTCAACCCCTAATTCTTTGTCCAAAATAATTTCTAATTCTTCTGTGGTCGGTGTCACACCACCAAAAATCATCCGATCATTATGTGTGTAGGTTAAGCTGATTGCACCTAGAATAAAAACTTTCTCTACTAAAAATTCATCTCTCAATTGTTCTGTTGAATAGTGACGGATATCCGCCGGACTATGTGTATAACGTGTTTCCATATTTTGCATAACTAAAATCTCCTATCTATTTATTTTTCCTGAGCCCGTTGCCAAAAAAGCAAGGACTTCTTTTTGACTAAATTGATTACAATCACCATGGACAGTATGTTTTAACGCACTAGCCGCTGTCGCAAAATCAATGCAGGTTTGTGGATCATAGGCAGCTAATATGCCATGTAAAACCCCACCAGCAAACGCATCACCGGCACCGACACGGTCAACAATCGGTTGTAATCGATGACATTTGGACGTATAATACGCACCTTTGTACCATAGCGTTCCGATTAATTCATTATCTGTCGCTGAATGAACTTGACGTTTGGTTGAATAAAATACTTGAATGTTGGGATAACGTTCTTGCATTTTTCGGTAGTACCACGTTAATGCGTCTTCAAGTTCTTCCTCTGGTTCTGGAATCTCCAGTAAATAACGAGCATCTAATACCCCAGCTGAACAAATATCAACAAATGGAAGAATGGCCTTCAATGCCACGCTCGCTTCTTTCTGGGACCAAAGTTTCCCTCGATAATTAATGTCAAAACTTACTTGGCACCCTGCTTGCTTCGCTGCTTTAACTAGCGCAACCGTCATACTTTGCCACGTTTTTGATAACGCCGCTGTAATTCCTGAAATATGAAAGATCTCTACTCCTGAAAACAGCTCATGTAAGTCCCATTCCATTTCTTCGATTTGAGCAAAGCTTGAATAGGCGCGATCATAGACAACACTGGCTGCTCGTTCTCCTGTACCAGTTTCCAAGTAATATGTTCCTAGGCGTGTTCCGCCAGTTCGTACAAATTCCGTTGAAACCCCATAACGACTTAAATGCTTTTTGGCGGCTTCTCCTAATGAATTATCGGGCACTTTACTAGCAAAAGTCACTTGGTGGCCATAGTTCGCTAACGAAATCGCTACATTCGCTTCCCCACCGCCGTAATGTACAGCGAAATTTTCTGTTTGTGCTACGCGTATTCCGACAGGCGTTGACAAACGCAACATGATTTCTCCCAATGTTACGACTTTCCCCATGTGCCTACACCCCTTTGATTGCTTGGAATTTTTCCATATAGGCTTGGGCAACCTCACGAACTTTTTCAAAATCCCCAGTTGCTGCTGGCGCTAACAGATTGCCACCAACACCGACGGCCGTCACACCTGCAGCGAACCACTCGGCCATATTTTCCAAACTGACACCACCCGTTGGCATAATATTTAACTGAGGCAATGGCGCTTTAAATGCCGAAATAACACTCGGTCCATAAACACTTCCCGGAAATAGTTTAATAATATCTGCTCCGCTTTTCAGTGCTTCTTTCATTTCTGTGATGGTCATACAGCCTGGCAAATAGGGAACTTGATATAAATTGCAAATTTTAGCGGTTTCTTCATCGAAGCTTGGACTCACAATATATTCAGCCCCTGCTACAATAGCTAAACGAGCAGTCGTAGCATCCAAAACTGTCCCCGCACCAATGACTACGTCAGGATTCTCTTTGTATAACGCAACTAATTCCTGAATCACTTCTGTTGCTTGAGGAACAGTAAAGGTTAACTCAATCCCCCGCATACCGCCTGCTACAATGGCTTGACTAGCTTTTAGCGCTTCCTCTTTTGTCTTTCCGCGAACCACAGCAATCACGCCAGCATTTTCTAATTTTTGTAAAATTGATACTCGCTTCAACAGACTCCCTCATTTCTTATTTAGAAATATATATTTATTATAAAGAAATTCACAACTTCATTATACAGATAAAAAAAGAAAATGCAAACGTTTTTACAAAAATAAAAAAAGAAAGACAAACAAAAATCCCAATCGACTTTTGTTTGTCTTTCTTTTTCTACTATAATTTCGCTTCAATCGCTGATTTTGTTGCTAAAAGGGCTTGATTAATCGTCGTTTTATTTTCCTCTGTCAAACGATATTTCGGCATGCTTACACTAAAAGCACCCGCAATTTCGCCATCTTTCATTAAAGATACTCCGCTACAGAAAATATCTTGTTCAATTTCTTCATCATCGTAAGCAACCCCCGTTTGTTGCACTTGTTTTAATTCTTTTTTCAAACGCAAGGGATTGGTAATCGTATTTTCGGTATAGGGAATTAATGTCTGCGTGTCTAAATATTGTTGCACTTGTTCTTCCGAAAATTCTGCTAAAACGGCTTTACCCATGGCCGAATTATACAAAGGTCGAGTAATTCCCACTTTCGAGGACATGCGAATCGTTTGATTTTTCGGTTCTAATTTATTGATATACAGAATTTCATTATTATTTAAAATCCCTAAATGAATGGTTTCATCGACCGTATTTTGAAGGTTTTCTAAATAAGGTACCGCAATTTCAGCTAAATCGATTTGCTCCACACTTTGATTCGCATAGCGAATCAATTTTGTTCCTAAGCGGTACGTCTTGTTCGTGTCTTTTTGAACATAGCCAATTAATGTTAAGGTTTCTAAAATTTTGATTGCCGTTGATGCCGTCATTTCGGTATTCTTTGCAATTTCCTGTAAGGTTTGATCGGGTTGTAAACTTAGACAGTCCATGATTTTAGCCGCTTTTAACAAGACTGTTCCGTAAGGTTTTGTTTCTTTCATCGAAACCCTCCTTTTCCATATAAGAAATTATATAGAAAAATAAAGAAATTGCAAGAAAAAAAGAACTCGAAGATTCATTCAGTAACGTTTTACTTTCACTTCAGGTCTTTCTCCCAGTCCTATTTCATTCTTATTTTCTTTTCTTTAACTCATCAGAAACATCTGCATCCTTAGGAATTAAAAGATACTCACTGACTTCTGTGGTTTCATTAAATACAACATATAATTTTTGTTCTTCATCGAAATCGCCCAAATCAATCGCTACGTAATTGGGACAAACTTCTGAGATACCATGAAACATTTGACTAAAGATTTTTTTCGTCATCCCCACATTACGATGCTGCTCTTCTGCTTTTTCCACCGCACTTTGTAATGTATATCCTTCATCTAAAAAACGCTTGATCCAATGCACTTTGACGACTGTATGTAACCGATATTTCCGTGGACCGTTTGCGTCTTTCGCAATGGAAGAAATATACCCTTTTTCTTCCCAATAACGAAGTTGACGTGGCGAAACTTCAGCAATTTCACTTAGTTCACTAATTCCTATCAACAAATTTTCTTCATTTAACAAACGCTGAATCATTTTTGACCACATTAGTTTAACTTCCTTTCCCTTATCCTTTCCTTAATTGTAGTTTTTTTTACACCTTTGTCAAGTAAGTTGACAAAGATTCTAATTAGTTGTAAAGTAGTTAATGCAATTTAATTTGAAACTTACAGAAAAAGGAGCGATATATGTGACTTCACAACAACCTGTGGATATTCACGGAAAACCTTATAATCGGTCGTTACTAGTCGGCGTTTTACTAATCGGAACATTTTGTACGATTTTAAACCAAACACTTTTAACGACGGCCTTACCTACATTAATGAAAGAATTTGATATTTCAGCTTCAAGTGTACAGTGGCTAACCACTGGATTCCTACTTGTGAACGGCATTATGATTCCCATCAGTGCTTGGTTGATTAACAAATTTAGTTCAAAAAAATTATACATAACAGCGATGTCAACGTTCTTAATCGGAACCATCATCTGTTTTGTAGCTCAAGACTTCGGCATGTTATTGACTGGACGTCTTGTTCAAGCCGCAGGGGTCGGCGTATCTATGCCTCTTTTACAAACAATTATGCTTTCAATTTTCCCGCCTGAAAAACGTGGCGCTGCCATGGGCACAACGGGAATTGTTATCGGATTAGCACCCGCTTTAGGTCCAACATTATCTGGTTGGATTATTGATTCTTATACATGGCGTGACCTTTTTGGGATGGTCATTCCAATTGTCGTTTTAGTCCTAATTTTAGCTTCATTTTTAATGAAAAATGTCATCCAATTATCTAATCCAAGTATCGATGTCTTATCGGTCATTCTTTCTACTCTTGGCTTTGGTAGCTTACTTTACGGTTTCTCAAGCGTTGGTGATAAAGGTTGGGGTAGCCCGCAAGTCTATGGATTCTTAATTGTTGGTGCGATTGTTTTATGTCTTTTTACATATCGACAATTGCATTTAGAACAACCTTTCTTAGAACTACGCGTTTTTAAATCAAAAGTCTTTACTGTTGCAGCCATTTTATCTGGCGTAACCAACATGGCAATGATTGGTGCCGAAATGGTTTTACCTTTGTATATCCAAAATATTCGTGGTGAATCTGCCTTCCATTCAGGGTTAATGCTTTTACCAGGAGCGTTAGTCATGGGACTTATGATGCCAGTAACTGGTCGCATTTTTGATAAAATTGGTGCCCGTCGTCTTGCGATTACCGGGATGTTTATTTTAACAGCTGCAACGTTACCGTTTGCTTTCTTAACAAAAGCAACACCTATTATTTATATCATTGTCCTATATGCGATTCGGATGTTTGGTATTTCGATGGTCATGATGCCTGTGACAACTTCTGGCATGAATGCTTTACCAATGAATTTATTAAGTCACGGAACTGCTGTAAACAACACCTTCCGACAAGTAGCCAGCTCAATTGGAACAGCTGTTTTGATTAGTGTTTTAACAAATGTTACCAAAGACGGCTTACCTGCATCAGACTTATTAAAAACAGCCCCACTCGCTTATCGCGACCAAGCAACAAACGCAACATTAAACGGTTATCACGCAGCCTTCTTCGTGGCAACAATCTTTGGCGTTCTCGGCTTGGCGATTACTTTCTTCTTAAATAAAAAAGAAGCGATGCCTGTTAAGGAAGTAGGTGCAATGAAATAATGATTATTTTCCTTTTAATCCTTTGCGTGTTAGGCTTTGCCTATACGAATGTATTTGGCCGAAAAGTCTGGCATAAATTCTGTATGGTTATTTTTGGTTTAGGGTTCTTAGCTTCGTTAAGTCTTATCGTTTTAAACGATAAAGATCATTTTGGTATGACCGAAGTTACTCAGGACAAAACGTTTGAACTAAAAAGCAGTAGTTCAAGCAAAGATGGCCCCAACATGTTATTGTACCAGCCGTTGGGCGATGGTTCCGAAAAAGTTTATTTATATAACACACCAGATAAAAAGAAACTACAAAAAACAGGAACGGAAAATGTCACAAACACAGTTCAAAAAGATGCTCAAAAAGCCACATTAGTCCAAAAAACAACGAAATGGTCTTATCAAGAGTCTTGGGCCAAAACACTATTTGGCCTTGCTGACAACGATAACCAATTTGCAAAACAAGAAAACACCTTCAACGTTGCTAGTGACTGGCTAGTTTTAAGTGCTGATCAAGCCAAAAAATTAGGCGAATATATGGAACAACATGCCGCTGATATCAAAAAAGAAGGGACTGAAACAGTTGGCAAAAAAATGATGGCTGCTATGATGGCGAATCCATCAATGTCCCAAGAAGAACAAGCGAAACTCACCGAACAATATACCAAAGAGTTTCAACAAGAATTGATTCAGAAAATTCTTAGTGACATGAAATAAAAAAAGGACTGCCTGAGAAACTTATCAGGCGGTCCTTCTTTTTTAATGATTAATCTAAATATAAATACCTTGTTCTTCTTTTTCAAGAACTTTTGTTTCCGAAAGCAAATTTCCTGTCACCAAATCATATCTGAGCAGCGTCTGACCAGCTAAAACCAACAACTGATTATCTTTCGTTGTATTTACACTATAAATCATAGATTCTTCTAATTCTTCCGTCTTTAACTGTCCATTAATATTTAAAAAATAACTTTCTTCCGTGGCAAGATTAACAATTGACAGCCCCACTTTCCCTAATGCATTTGGCTCGTGATCAATAATCAAATATTCGGACGTTCTACTTTTGTAAATTAGGTTAGGAAAATTCTCTGTCAATTGAATAAAACGTTGATTTTTAGCATCTAAACCCATTTGCATAATTCGATTATCTGGCACATCTTCATAACTTACTCGGTTTCTATGAGCCGTTACCGGCAAGTAAATTTGATTATTTACAATCACAGAAGAAGTAAAACCATAAACATACTCTGGGTTTGTATCTAAAAATATTTCGTCTGTTAATGTCAAATTTTTCCCTTCTTTAAAAATGAACAACGTATTCTCATAAAGTTGTTTTTCTTTGGCTTCCTGACTAGCGACGACATATAGCTTATTTTGTGTTCCTGAAAATTGCGTAACTGGTGTTGTAGATTCATTAAACACGTATGAACTAACTGGATTCCCTTCAGTATCGAAAGAATATAAACGCTCTGCTTGAACAGTATAAAAATAGTTGGAGCTATAACCAGTACCAGTATAAGGATATTTTTCTGTCTTTCTTTTCAAAAGTTCTCCTTTTAAAAAATCAACACTCACTATAAATTCATCCTTAGTGCTGCTCAAAAGATCACCTGTTGAAAATAGTAAATAATGGGATTGTAATCTTCCTTTTGAAAACCCTGTTGGGACAATCTCTGGTAGATCCACACGACTTTGCTTATGTTTTTTGATGTCATTTTCAGAAAACATGAATGAATAAATCGCTTGGGTTGATAATACATAAAAATCTGTTTCTTCTTGCACAACAAAAGATTGCTTTTTTTCTTCTATCAATTTGTCTTTTACAACAAATAACATTATTCCAATACTAATCAAACTAAGAAATCCTGCTACTATTTTTTTCATATTTTCGTTGTATTTCTATATGTAATTGGCGCCTGAACTTTTTTAAACAATTGTCTTATACTCACTATATTATTCCCTAGACAGTTTTGATACCTTTCTTCTACAGTCCATTCTACATAACCAACCAACAACAGTCTAACCGTTTTTTTCATTTTCTCTCCTCCTATTAAAACAATATGCTCCCATTGTGACCATGCACAACAAAAGCATATCATTCAATCTTTTAACAAACAATCTCATTTCAGATTATTTGAACTGTTTAGAAAAAAACCAAAATATATCTTTTTAATTATAAATCGCTTTAATCGGATCCATCCTCGAGGCACCAATTGCTGGAATAATCCCGAAAAAGATACCTGTGAAGACCGAAACCAATGTTGAAATAGCAAAGATGGACGGCGTAATAATTGGCGTAATCGAAATATACCCACCGACCACAGTTGCCAATAAGTAGCCGCAGCCGACACCAATCAAACCACCAATCAATGTGATAAACGCTGCTTCCATTAAAAATTGGAATAAAATGACTCGTGGTTTAGCACCAATGGCCCGACGAATCCCGATTTCTCGTTTCCGTTCCGTGACAGACACATACATGATATTCATGACGCCAATTCCCCCGACTAATAGGGAGATTGCAGTAATTGCCATCAGAAACATTGTCATACCCGTGACCATTTCTTCCATTTGTTGTTGGAGTTGTTGGTCTTGGTCGTTTTCTTTAAACGTTCCTTTCACTTCAGGATGATTTTCACTTAAAATAGTGATTGCCTGTCCTAAAATTGCTTCACGGTCCGCTCCCTCACGAACTTTAATATTGATGCCGCTAATTGCTTTTGTTTTCGCTAATTTATTATATGATTCTCGAGAAACAAAACTACTCATAGCAGTTGCCCAATCATCGTTCATGCCCAAACTATCTAAATCTTTTGGTGCTAAAATACCAATCACCTTGTACATATAACCACCAATTGAAACAGCTTTTCCAATGAGTTGGCTAGGATCATCAAGCCGAATTTGCGCTTCAAAGATATCATGATTTAAGACAATCGCATCTGTATTTGCATCGCTCGGTTGAAAATCACGACCATATAAAATATCATTCTGCCCTTTAGTCGACGTAATGGATAAATTCGCCTGCGCCCCAAAATAATCCATTGGTACAAACAAATTGTCTCCGCCCCCCATCATTGATTCACCATATTGAGGATAAATACTTTCAATTCCTTGAATGTCTTGTAATTTTTTCAAGTCCACTCGGCTAAACGTATAATCTGGCTCTTCATAGGACATAAAATTGTCACTGCTACCATCTGACATTGTATAATGAATCTTCAAAACATCCGCGTTCACTGCACTGGATGCCTTCACAACTTGACGCTTCATCCCTTCACCTAGCGCAGAAATCGTTACGACTGATGTAATCCCAATAATAATCCCGACCATCGTTAAAAATACCCGCAACTTATGTGCCTTTAAGCTTAAAAAAGTACTAACAAATAAATTAGCAATCATCTAATCACCTCTTCTTCCAAAAAGCGACCATCTTTCATATGAATCACTCGTGAGGCATATTTTTTCATATCTTCATCATGTGTCACCATGACAATTGTTTTGCCCTGTTCATTCAATTCTTTCAATAATTCCATAATTTCTGTACCCGTTTCACTATCCAATGCCCCAGTCGGTTCATCAGCCATAATCAATAATGGATCATTCACCAAGGAACGAGCAATGGCTACTCTTTGTTGCTGTCCTCCAGAAAGTTCAGTAACTTTTGATTTGGCTTTTGTTTCCAAACCGACAATTTTTAGGTATTTTTCAGCAATCGCTTTTTTCTCAGCGCGGCTTTTTTTCCCTTCATAAACACAGGGCAATTGAACATTTTGACTAACATTTAAGGAATTAATCAAGAAAAATTGTTGAAAAATAAACCCTAGATATTCATTGCGAAAGGCTGATTTTTTATTTTCAGACAATTTTGAAACATCTGTTCCTGAGAAATGATAACTTCCGTCTGTTAAGCGATCCAAGAAACCAATAATGTTCATCAGCGTTGTCTTACCGCTGCCGGACTTCCCCATGATTAAAATGAACTCTCCTTGATGGATGGTCAAGTTCAATTCTTTTAAAACATGTAGTTTTTCCTTACCTACTGGATAGAACTTGTTAATGTCCCGCAATTCAATGAGGGGTTGATTTGTATTGTTTGCTTCCACCATCAAGCCCTCCTATTTCGACGCATCTGTCAGTGATTCGTTGGTTGCTGATTCATCAGAAGCAATCGCTGCATCTGATTCAACAATATCACCGACTTTTACTGGTTTTTTTGAAGAAATAACCACTCGGTCGGCTGATTCTAAGCCAGATTCAATCGCCATTTTGTCGCCATTTTCTTGCCCGACTTGGACATCACGACGAATGATGGTTCCAAAATCATTCACTAAAACGTAGGCCTGTTCACCCTCTTTTTGAATCGCTTTTTTCGGTAACTCAATCGCCCCTAAATCGCCTAAATCAATGGTTGCTTGCATATGATAGCCATTTTTGACTTTGTCTAAATTGGCCAACGCAATTTTGACGCTATAACTAGACATCGTTGTGCCGCCCTCTGGATTGCCACTCGCGGCATCGCTGTTGCCTTCAGGAGGATTATCATCGATGTAAGAAATTGAGCCATCCACAACCACATTATTGGAAACAGAAGTTAGTTTAGCTTTTTGCCCAACACTAATTTTAGTCAAGTCCTTTTCATTCACTTTCCCAGCTAAATAAAGATCTTCTGAAGTTAACCGTAAAATCGGTGAATTGGCATCTTTTACTTCTGGAATTGATACGCGACCTTTGAAATTAGCCTTTGTGGAAATATATTGCTTCGCTCCTAAATCCGCTAAGGTTTCATTGGTGAAGGTAATCTCTTCATCTACTGCATCGACTTCTGTTTGATATTGTTCATTTAAATCATCCCCAGACATCGTGCGGTCTTCTTCTTTAGTTTTATTAAATTTATCAATGGCCCGATTCCACTTATTATAGATATTCGCCCGCTTCGTTTCTAATTTGGCTAAGCTATTTTGTTGTGCCTCAATTTCTTTTGTGACCGCCTCATCTTCGTAAGTAAATAGTTCTGTGCCTGCATCTACGACATCGCCGTTTTTCACCTTAATCTCTGGATCCTTTGTTATTTTTTGATCACGCGCAAAGGCTTCCATTTGTTCCGGTTGGATGACACCGTTAATATAAATTTGTTGCAAGTCAGGAACATCAAAATAGTCAATTCCCCAGTCATCTTTAGGCGCTTGCTTGACAGCTACTTGTTGTGCATTTTTATTTAACGCATTCACAGTTACGATGCCCCCAACCGCAATTACCGCAACTGCCCCCAATATAATTATCGTTTTCTTCTTCATTTTCTTCGTTTCATCTCCTCATTCTGTCTATTTTCCCCAACAAACTAAATTGCTCGGTCGTTCACTTATACCTATTTAACCATGCTTGAATTCAAGAAACAAGGGCATTTCTCTAGGCCTTTAGTCTGATTTATTTCATTTTTGTTCATTTTTTTATTTATTTCACGACAATAAACAACCATTGTTGGGTCTATGTGTTTCAACAATCAAAAAAGGTTATTTTTATGTTATTTATAACTAAACTATTCGCAATCGAGATTTTTTGCTTCTTTTTTTATTTAAGGTACACTAGAAGAAACAATTGAAAGTGAGGGCTTGCCATGAAAATTATTATTTTTGGCGGTAGCGGTTTTTTAGGTCAACAAATCGCGAAAATTTTAGTCCAACGCCAACATCAAGTCATCAGTGTTTCACGTCATGGAAAGCCTGCCACGCTCTCCGCATCTTGGAGCCACCAAGTGCAGTGGATATGCTCCGATGTTACTCGTGACACGAATTGGCAAGAACAAGTCCAGCGTGCTGACTGGGTCATTGATACAGTAGGTATTTTATTTGAAAATCCACGAAAAAAGAAAACCTATCAACGGCTAATTCTGACGCCAGTGAAAAAAATCAGCTCTTTTTTAGCACAACAAAAAAAGCCAGCTAAGTTTTTATTTATTTCAGCCAATACTGTTCCTTTCCCTTTGAGAAAATATATGGATGCCAAATTGGCAGCGGAGGAACTAATCCACCAAGAAGTCGCCGAAGCAGTAATTTTTTATCCTAGTTTACTTGTAGGTCAAGAACGTACCGGCACCATACTTTTTAGTAAATGTATTTATTTTTTTAAGAAAATCCCCTTTTTAAAGAACTTATTTATTGGCTATGATCCTGTGCCTGTGGCAGAAATGGCACAAGAAATTGTTCACGTTTTAGAAGGCGGCAATTCTATTTACACACACAGAAGGACCCGCTAACAAGTTATCTCTCAATCGTCTCTGTCTAGAGGCGGTTTTTTTGTGTTACAATACAACTGTTCGAAGGAGAGAAGAAGCATGAAAAAAATTGCCATTATTGGCGGCGGCATTATCGGAATGACGTTAGCTAATTATTTAGATCCACAAAAATTTGACATTACCGTTTATGATGAAGGGATCGGCCAAGCGACTAAAGCGAGCGCTGGGATTATTTCCCCTTGGCTATCCAAACGTCGAAATAAGAAATGGTACCAATTAGCGCGAGAGGGCGCTGCCCTATTTCCAAAGCTAGTCAAAGATTTTCAGCTGACGGAGGATATTTATCGTCAATCAGGGACAGTCATTTTGCGTCCGGCAGCTGCTTTGGCAGACTTAGCCCATTTGGCAGAAGAGCGTAAGCAAACTGCACCTGAAATTGGAGAAATCACGATGTTGTCAGCGGTTCAAACAGCGAAGTTCTTACCGCTACTTAAGGAAACTCCCTCACTTTTTATTTCTGGCGGCGGTCGCCTAGATGGACCAGCTTATCTAAACCATCTTCAGAAACGCGCCGAAGCCAAAGGGGTCACTTTTTGTTCACAACGGGCGCACTTTCGACAACTGAATCAAGGGTGGGAAATTGTCACAAATTCAGAAAAAAAGAGCGTTGATTTTCTCGCTTTAACACCTGGTCCTCATTTAAAGGAATTACTCGCTACTTTAAATTTATCTGTGGACATTCATCCCCAAAAAGGACAATTGTTAGTTTTCGAGACCCCTTTTACAAATAGTCAGCAATGGCCTGTCGCTATGTTAGATGGCGAAGCCGATTTAATTCCTTTTAATCAAGGAAAAATTTTATTAGGTGCCACCCACGAAAATGAACAAGCCTGGGATTTAGAAGAGACTGTTAGCGCTTTTCAACAACTAACTTCTGGGACTGCGCCATTTCTAAAAGAAGCAGATCAGCTTTTTAAGCAACCCATGCATTACCGCGTTGGTACACGTGCTTATACATCTGATTTCGCTCCGTTTTTTGGTCCTTTGCCAGAGCTGCCCCACCTTGTGGTTGCTAGCGGACTTGGTTCATCAGGACTCACTACTGGCCCATTCATTGGTTACCAATTAGCTGAATACTTCAATACAGGTGCCTTCAAAGGAGAGCTTTATCAAAAACCACTTAGTCAATATGTAAAAAACAACCCCTCACTTTAATCAGTGAGCGGTTGTTTTTTTCTTTAATTAAGAAATGTGAAGTATCTTGGTAGAAGGATTTTGTTATTATGCTACTTGTGGTCGCGCATAGCGTTCTACGTTTTGTTTAATATTTTTAACCGTTTCTGGATCTTCAATGCCCGTTACTTCAGCGATCACTGTATCAACGCTTTCTTGGTCAAGCATTTCCTGTAATTGACGGCTTTGTTCATCTTCTGGATCATGATAATTAAAGACAATACCAATCATTGCTAATAAATGCGGCGACACTAGATTGCGTTCCTGTAATTCACGGATTGGTCGAATAAACCGTTCTTGCGCACCTAATTTTCTGATTGGTGTCCGTGCTACACGTGTAATAGCATCTGAAATATATTTATTTTGGAAACGTTGAATAATTTTTTCAATATAGGCTGCATGTTCTTGTTCATCAAAATTCCATTTAGCCACTAAAAGTTTACCGGTTTCCTGCAAAACTGATTTGAGTTGTGCTACCACTAAGGCGTCCTGCATCGCTTCGTCAATGGTTTGATAGCCTAACAACGCCCCTGTATAGGCAACTGTAGCATGGCCAGTGTTTACACTAAATAATTTTCGTTCAATATACGGCTCTAAATCAGCAACGTAATGAACGCCTTCTAACTGAATCTCTTTGGCTTTTCGGTTGGTATCATCAATGACCCATTCACAAAAAGGCTCAACTTGAACAAAAAGTGGATCTTCATGTTTTTGTAATGGAACAATCCGATCAACCGCCGCATCAGGAAAACCAATCCATTGTTCAGCATAAGCTGGGTTTTTCAAATATTTGGCCACTTCTTCTGCTAAAAAGGTTGAACCACCAATCATATTTTCACAAGCGATAATATCCAGCGGCTTTTGGCAATTTGCTTCGGCACGTGCATCAATTCCTTGGGCAATTAATTCAGCAATTCTTGGTAAAATATTGGGACCAATCGCCGTCGTGACTAAATCGGCTTCCGCAATTGCTTCTACTACTTTTTCTGGTTCTGTCATGTTATTTAACCCGGTCACATTTTCAACGTTAATTTGTTGATGTGAGGCATCGGCCAATTCAATTGTATAACTTTTACGTTCTTTTAACGCTTGAATGATGGTTTCATTAACATCCACAAACGTAATATGAAACCCGTTTTTAGCTAAAATTTCGCCGATAAAGCCGCGTCCAATATTTCCTGCTCCAAAATGTACTGCGTTCATTCTTATTCTCTCCTTTAAGCAATGGCTAAATTTTCTGTTATTTCTTCTTTACTTAATGCGTCGGCAAGTTGCACCACGTTATCCATATCACTACAATAAAGTGCAATTTGTTGGACTAATTGCAAATGTTCTTCACCGACTCCGGCAATCCCAAATAATACGGTAGCAATTTTTTCATCTTCTTCGGTGCCAAAATTAACACCCTCTGGGACTTGCACTACACAGATTCCTGATTTTTTCACTAATTTTTTGGCTTCTTCTGTTCCATGAGGAATGGCAATAAAATTCCCCATATAAACAGATAGCAATTGGTCTCTTTCAATCATTGCTTCGATATAAGCGGGCTCAACACAGCCTGCCTCGACTAGTTTTTCGCCGCAAAAGCGAATAGCTTCTTCTTTTGTATTAAACTGTTGATTTAATTCAATTGAAATATTCGTAAGATTTTCCATTGTTTTCTTCCTCTCTAGGCACTTTCTTTTAAGAGCGAAACCACTGTTTCATATTTTTGGGGATTAACCATACTTTTTACTGATAAGTGTGTCGCTTTCGGTGCTTTTTTACGGGCTTGTTCCGTTAGTTCAGCTTTAGTGACAATTAAAGCCTGTGTTTGTTGAGTTAATTCATTAATATTAATTTTTCGAATCGGCATTGAAATTTTCTCTTTATCTAAAATTTCTTCTAAGACTTTCATTCCCATCGTTGCTGACCCGACACGGTCATCGTGAACCAAAAGAATCTCATTGACATTTGCTAAATCTCCCTCAATTTCAGAAGCAGGTGTTGCTTTGGAGGCTGTTGGTTGTGCGTCGTTTTTTTCTTTGGTACCTGATAGTTCAGCCACAATTTCATCATAACGTGGTGAGTTCAAGAAGTTTTCAACTGCTACAAAGGTTGCATTAGGTGCTTTCTGTTTGGCCCGCTCTTGCAATTCCGCTTGTGTGACAATCAATGTATTTCCCTCATCGGTCAAATTATTAATGGCCCGATTCGTCACAGTTTGTACTAAACCAGCCTCTTGGACCTTTTTCCGTAAGATAGACGCCCCCATTGCACTAGAGCCCATCCCAGCATCACAAGCAAAAATAATTTGTTGAATTCCTGACAATGAAGCACTACCATTTGTGACAGTTAATCCTTTTGATGCTGCTTTAGCAGCTTGGGTTTCTTTCACTTTTTGGGCAAATTCATCACTTTCTTCTTTCGCATCTGCTTTTAAAATGACTGCGGATACTGCAAAGGAAACAGCAGTTGCTGCCAAAACACCTAAAATAACTGGTAAGTAAGAACCCATTGGTGTCATCGCTAAAATAGCTATAATGGAGCCTGGTGAAGCGGGCGCACGTAAACCAGCATCTAACGTTTGGAAAACCAAACTACCTGTCGCACCACCTGCAATAACCGATAAGAATAATAACGGTTTCATCATTACATATGGGAAGTAAATTTCGTGGATACCACCAAGGAAATGAATAATTATTGCTCCCGGCGCAGAAGATTTTGCCGCACCTTTTCCAAAAAACATAAATGCTAATAAGACACCTAACCCAGGACCAGGGTTTGCTTCTAATAGGAAAAGAATTGATTTACCAGCCGATAAGACTTGTTCTGTCCCTAAGGGTGTTAAAATGCCATGATTAATCGCATTGTTTAAAAAGAGCACTTTTGCCGGTTCAATAAAAATACTCGTTAATGGAATCAAATGAGCATTTAAAATGATTTCCACACCACGTGCCATTGCAGCAGTCAGCGCATCGACAATTGGGCCAATCGCTGAAAAACCAAGTAAAGCTAACGCAAAACCAATTAATCCAGCTGAAAAATTGTTTACTAACATTTCAAAACCAGCTTTAATCCGATGTTGGAAATACTGATCAAATTTCTTAATTGTAAAGCCACCAAGTGGACCCATAATCATGGCACCTAGCATCATCGGAATATCGGTTCCCACAATCACGCCCATTGTCGCAATTGCTCCAACTACGGCACCGCGATCACCTGCAATTACTTTCCCACCAGTGTAGCCAATTAATAATGGAATTAAATAGGTCAACATTGGACCAACCATCGTGGCAAAGGCTTTATTTGGCAGATATCCATCTGGGATAAATAGCGCTGTCAAAACGCCCCACGCAATCAACGCCCCGATATTGGGCATCACCATGCTAGATAAGGTACTGCCAAGTCTTTGGACTTTTGCTTTAATTGATACTTTATTTTTTTCTGGTACTTGTTCCATTTTTATTCCCCTTCTCTCAAGTAACTTTTCTTGTTGACTAAATTGTATCCGCTTTCCAAAGCTGAAAAAAGTCGTACTTTGGCACAAACCATTGTGCCAAAAGTTGAAAGAAAAAAGCACGTGTTCTCTAGTTACGAAAACCAGAAAACACGTGCTTATTCCATTTCTAATAATTTCAATAATAAATGAACAACTTTTTATGCTATACTCAAATTGGCGACTTGCCTCGAAAGGAGGTGCATCACATGTACGAGATTGTCACAAAAATTCTTGTGCCGATTTTTGTCGGGATTGTCCTGAAACTTGTAACCATTTGGTTGGAAAAACAGAACGAGGAATAAACAAGTTGCTTCCAACCGCTGCTGTCTAAACAGCAAAAAAAGACACCCTACCACAATAGGGTGTCTTTTTAGTGCATCCATGCACGACTTTGTCACAAGTTACCTTGAATTTATCATAGGTCCTATTTTTTGTCAAGGAATCTTCTTATCTTTTTTGTTTAACCTCTTAAATTAAAATATTTTATTTTTTTAATATAAAATTATTTCAATAATTATTGAACATTTCAGAATGAATTGATTTTTTTCAGACGTAACTTTAGGCTTGAGCCAGAATTTTTTGTGCTTCATCTATTGTTTGACAATCACTGAGCCGCTGAATGTTTTCGAGATCTGAACAGAAAAAAGCTAATTCTTGAAGCATGCTTAATTGCCGTTGACTTTTTAGAGCAACGACAAATAACAAAGTAGCTATTTTTCGATCTGCTTCCGTACCAAAGTTGACCCCATCAGGCACTTGAATAAAGCAAATCCCTTCTTTTAAAACTTGTTCATCTTGTCCTTCCGCATGAGGTAATGCCACGAAGTTACCGATATACACACTGACTTTTTGTTGACGTTGATACATTGCTTTGACATAGTCAGGCGTGACCAACTGATTTTTTAGCAGTAATTCACCAGAAGCTGCAAGTGCTTCCTCCCAACTAGCATACGATTGATTCAACATTATTTGCTCCGCTGTAATTTCAAACATCTCTCAACACCTAGCCTTTCATTTCTTCAATTAATAATGACGAAAGCAACTGATAAACAATGGCTTCATTTCCTGAATGAAAAATTTCTGTATTTAAATCATTCATAATAATCGCACCACTGATTTTTCCTAAAATTTTCCCGATTGTTTCATCAATCGGCATCGGCGCTAGCATGAGTAACATACGTTGTAACTGCATCGGCTTTTTATCCATCCCTTCAATCATAAGTGGCTGGGCCAGATTAAAAATACAAAAAACAGGCTGTGTCACTGCTGTACTTGAGGTATGGAATAAGGCCATTTCCGTCTGAGGAATCCCAATAGGCGCTTGCTCGTAACGTTTCATCAATTGCTGACAGACGATTGCACTATCGGTGATTAAATCTGCGGAAAGTTGCGCGAGAGCTTGTTGAACGGTTTCTGCTAAATCCGCTTGATTATTTAAATCTGCTATGAAAAATGTTTCTAATAGTTTACTAATTTCTTCCATGAAAGCGACCACTGTTTCGTAGCTTTCTTCGCCACCTATTTTTTTCACAGGCGCTTTCCTAAGCGAGCGTTTTTCGTGACTAATCCGCTTAAACTCTTCTTTCAATTGGCGGATTTCATCGTCTAAAAGTAACGGTGAGATCAATTTATATTTACCATTGTATCCTGGTAATAACGAAGTGGAAATCACTAAGTCATAGTTTTCCTCAACATTCACCTTACCTAAATCCGCAATCCGAAAAAAATGAATCTGGTTGATAAAAGGAAAGTAGCGCCGTAATCGCATTTCCAGCATACTTGTCGAAGCCAAACCGCTAGGAGAAAAACCAGCAATATCAACTTCCATAATTTTGGGACTCCGTTCTAAAGAATTGGCAAAATGAAGTACCATGTAGGCAATTTCCTCTTCCGATAAATTCTTTTGCGGAAAAATTTGCGGCAACGCTTGGCGTAAAGCCGCAGCTATTTCTTGATATTGATTCATGATCCGTTCTAAAATGGGATTCGTTAAATCTTCTTCTTGTAAAACCGCCCGAGAAAAAACACCTGATAAATGCGTCAACAACATTTTATACAAATTGGTATCTTCGAAAAAATTAACTTCCGTTTCTTGACTTACTGCTTCAATCAGTTGTTTCACTGCATAAGCTAGCTGAGTGTCAAAATGTTCATCAAAAAAATCTTCATCAAAAGAATTAGAAAAATCACTTAATAAGCTAGCAAAAAAAACAATCTCACTGACAGCGTATAGTTGTTTCGTTTCAGCAGCGACTTTTGAAAAAAGTCGTTTAGAACAATTTAGAAAAGCCTTATTCATCTGCCCAGTATAGGTCTCATCAGCTAAATAAAAACCTGCAGTGACTCGATCCATCGCAATTGTTAACATTAAAATCAAATGTTGTAATTTGCGATCACTTAATGCTGGAAATAAAGTTTCTACTTCTGGCTGAACAATTTTTTGTGCAAATGCTAAATGTTCTGCATGAATAAACTGAAAGAAAAAATGGTCGTTTGTTGTTAATTCGGTAAAATGAAAAAATTGGTACTCATTAATTTCCATACTTAGAATATTCGCCATTAGAAGACGGCGATATTTTTCAGAACCAGTCACTTCATAGCCTTGATTCCGAGAAATCGTCAACGGAATCCGAGCAATCCGTGTTTCTAATTGTTTAATATCGGCATAAAAAGTCGTATTACTAATACAATACGTTTCCAGAAAATAATGCATAGAGACTGGCTCTTTTGTTTGAAGTAATGTCAATAAAATCGCATGTTGCCGCGCCAAAGTAGAAAGTTCCTGTGTCTCTTCTCCTAAAATAGCAGCCTGAATTTCCGTCATCGCTGCTTCATCTGCTTGAATCGAAAAGCGCCCACGAGCTACTTTTTCCAACGTCGCGCCCATCGATGCTAGCGAGGTTTCTAAATTTTCTAATTCACGATATACCGTCCGGCGGCTAACCTTTAACAAATTCATCATGCGGTTTACTGAAACGGGGGTGGGACTATTCACTAATTCCGTTAATAGAACAGTTTCTCTTGTCGTTAAAAACATCTATCAGCTCCTCCTTCCAGCCATTCTTGATACTCTTTCTTATTCAAAAAACTAGTAACTACGTATAAATTTTGTTGCGTTAGATCTAAATGATAGGCTTGCGCCAGTTCACGAGTCACTACGTAGGTTGTCTCCTTGGTAAAAAAGACTGTTTCCAGTGGCTCTTTAGATACTTCAATCGCGACTCCTTGTTTCGCCGCTTGTTGCCGCAATAATTCCATTCCCATTGTTTGCGATCCTCGAACATTCTCGGCATATAAAAAAACAAGCTTCTGTCTTTGTTTTGTCGGGTTCGTTTCAGTAGACTCTGAACCAAGTGAAGATTGCTCTTGAGAAGAAGCAGTCAGTTTGGCTAAAACTTGCGGGTAATAGGATTTAATTTCTAAAAAATTTTGAACACTCACCATATCCTTTTCTGGGACGTACTTTTGTGCTAACTGTTTCAATTCTGCTTGAATGACCACTAATGTCTTAGGCTGCCACTTCATCTGATGAACGGACTGGTAAGTCACAGGCATCTCCAAGTTCACAGCTTTTAATTGTCGGCTTAGCAAACTAGCCCCCATGGCACTTGAGCCCATTCCTGCATCACAAACAAATAAAATTTGCTGATAGTTAGGTGTGACTGTTTCCACTTGGTCTTCCTCCTTCATCTTTATCATTGAAACTGGTTCAATTCCTCGTTGACGTTTTAATAACAAGCTTGCTATTGCAAAAGAGCACAGAAAGCTAACAAAAATTCCGCTAAAAACCGCCAGCCTCGCATCAGTCGGGGCATTGGCTAAAATCGCAACCAATGAACCTGGCGAAGCTGGAGCACTTAGCCCCACATTAAATATTTGAAAAACAAGCGTACCACTCATTCCTCCAGCAATTACTGCTAAAAATAAGCGCGGGTCCATCAAAACAAACGGAAAATAAATTTCATGAATGCCCCCAATCAGTTGAATCATGGTGGCACCTCCTGCTGTTTTTCGTTGTCCTAAAGGCCCAAACAGCAGAAAAGCAACCAAAACGCCCACGCCTGGTCCAGGGTTTGTTTCCAATAGAAATAAAATGGACTGACCTGTTTGACTAGCACCTTCTAAACCTAGAGGCGTTAATAAGCCATGGTTAATCGCATTATTAAAAAATAACACTTTTAAGGGCTCTAAGAAAACGTGAACCAATGGTAAAAGATTGGCTTCAATTAACCAAGAAGAAAATTGATACAGCCAAAAACTAGCGCTTTCAACAGCCGGAGCTACAACCAGAATACCAAAACAGCACAGCAGTCCTCCCACAATTCCTGCTAAAAAGTTTTTAGTCAGCATCTCATAGCCTTCTTTAACTTTCGGTAAGAGAATTTGTTCAATTTTGGCGAAAGTATATCCTGCTAAAGGGCCAATAAACATAGCACCAAACAACTGTGGAACATCTGTGGAAACAATCACGCCCACTGTCGCAATAGCAGCAACGACGCCGCCACGTTGTTCCTCGAACATTTTTCCGCCTGTAAAACCAATTAAAATCGGTAAAACAACTCGAATCATTATCGTTTCGACTTCAGAAAGAGCTAGCCGTAGATTCCCTGTCGTATAGCCAGCCACCAAAGACAATAAGCTCCACGCAATAAAAATACTCAAATTTGGCATAATCATCCCACTCAAACGATGACCAAAACGACGTAAATAGGGAGTTACTTTCACAAACTTATGTTTAAAAAAGAGCGAATGCATTTCTTTTTCCTTCATATTCCTTGTCCCTCGCTCTCTATGTAGATAATTAGAATACTTCTATTATATGAAATTTCACAAAAAAATAGTATAGATTTTTGTAAAATAATTCTTTTATACACCTCACAAGAGAATCCGTTTACATTAATAGAAAAAACTTTTATACTAAAAGAAAGAAATTCTTCGGATTGGAGGCCAATTATGGCAATCAAAGCAATTGTAATGGATATTGATGGTACCTTGTTAACTTCAGAAAAAAAGATTTCACCAAAAACGCGACAAGCATTAGTAGCTGCACAAAAGCAAGGCCTATCACTGATTTTGGCTTCTGGCCGCCCGACTAACGGTATGCGGCCCTTAGCAGATGAATTGGAGATGGCTCATTATAATGGACACCTACTTTCCTATAACGGCGCTTGTGTCACCCATCATGGCAGTCAGCAACAACTATTTAACCAGACAATTTCAAAGTCATTGAGTCAACAAATTTTAGAGCATTTGAAACAATTTGACGTAATTCCAATGATTAATGATGAAACATTTATGTATGTCAATGATGTTTTTCATAACACCTTACATTTAGAGACTGGTGATTTTAATATTATTGAATATGAATCACGGGGTGGCAACTTTCAATTATGTGAGTGGCGTGATTTAGCCGCCAGACTAAACTTTCCTTTGAACAAAATTTTAATTGCTGGTGAACCCGCCTATTTACAAAAATATCATGAGGCCATCTACGCGCCTTTCAAAGAAACCGTCACCGCTGCTTTTTCCGCTCCTTTCTATTTTGAATTTACCGCTAAAAATATTGATAAAGCGCGTTCTTTAGAAAAACTAACCCTACAGTTAGGCATAACTGCTGAAGAAGTAATTGCTTTTGGTGATGGTCACAACGATTATACAATGTTGGAATGGGCCGGCACGGGGATTGCTATGGAAAACGCCGTTGACGAGCTTAAAAGCATCGCAACGGAAGTCACTTTATCCAACGACAATGACGGCATCGCTGTTGCATTAACCAACTTTCTTTAAGAAAGTTGGTTAATGCAAGCGTACGCCGTCATTTTTTATTGCCTATTCAAATGTCGTGATTTTTTCTGGTGCTAAACGAACAGATTCATAACCAGTTTCCATGCCCTTACCCACAGATAAAATCATTACTGGGACATAGCGCTCTTGATCTAAACCAAATGTTTCGGCTAATTTTTCCGCTTCAAAACCACCGATTGGATTTGTTTCATATCCGTGAGCTCGGGCCACTAACATAAATTGCATAGCTGCTAAACTCGCATCAATTTTTACGATGTCATTCATTTGTTCTCTGCTTAAACTTTCATAATGGGGAATAATGGCTGCTAATTGTTGGTCCCGCACTTCTTTAGGCATTTTACCACTAGCATAGGCTTGATTGTAAATTTCCTCTCCTCGCTCATGGCAGTTTAGATCACCAAAAATTAAGAGCATTGCAGAAGATGTTTCATTTTGACGCGTATTAAAGCGAATTAAGGGTTTTAATTTTTCTTTGCCTGCTTCACTTTCCACTACGACAAAACGCCATGGTTGCATGTTAACAGAAGAAGGGGCAGTGGTCGCTTCTTGAATCATTGTTAACATTTCTTCATGAGAAATTTTATGGGTTTCATCGTACACCCGAACCGATTTGCGGCCAAAAACAATCTCTGAAAAATCATTCGTTGTATATGTTGTCATTCTATCATACCTCTTTCGTTGTAATGCTTTGATCTAGTTTTGTCAAAAGTTCTTTTAATTGGCGACAGTCGTCCTTTGTAAATGTACTGGGAATAATTTCTGTTACCGTTTGTTGCTTGGCTGTACATTGCTGTAGTTCTTGTTGTGCTTTTTCTGTTAAATGCACTAGCACTTCCCGATTATTTTCTGGATTTCGCTGTCGTGTCACATACTGTTTCTCTTCTAAAATTTTCAAATGGCGAGTGACCGCACCACTATCGATTTTTAAGTGTTCTTGAATCTCCGTTTGAAGACACGGCTGACGTTCTTTTAAAATCATCAGCAACTCATAACGAGTCAAACTCAAGCCAACTTGCTCTTCAAAAACTTTGGTAATTTTTTGATCTAATACCTTTAACTGACATAATAATTGGCTGACTTCCCGTAATGATAACGACATAGTTTCCTCCTTAAAAAGATGACTCGTCAACAATTGACTAGTCAACTATAACTGTTTCTTTCTAAAAATGCAACCTTTTTTACAAGAAAAATAGAACAATTGACAGGGAGAAACTACAGTATTCCCCATCAACTGTTCTATTTTAATCAATCTATTTTTCGGTAACAGGTTCTGCTGATAACCGCTTAATCCCTAAACCAGTAAACGCACTGACCATTGAGAAGACAGGCGATAATAAGCTAAAGAAAACAAATGGTAAGTAAGTCAACGTTGGTACGCCAAAGGTCCCCGCTACGAAGCTACCTGCAATCCCCCAAGGAATGAGGTAGTTAATAACCGTCCCGCCATCCTCCAAGGTTCTGCCTAAAACAGTCGGATCCAAGCCTTCTTTTTTGTAAACTTCTTTAAAGGCATTCCCTGGTAAAATAACCGATAGGAATTGTTCACCAATAAAAATATTTACGCCAATTCCTGTTAATAACGTTGATAAAATCAATTTCGGTGTACTGCTCATTTTCTGCGAAACAACTTCCATGACCGCAGAAATCAATCCTAATTCCATTAATAAGCCACCTAGAGACAACGTTAGAATAATAAGTGCCACAGTCGGCATCATACTCATAATCCCGCCACGACTTAATAATTGATCAATTTGTGCGTTCCCCGTTTGAGAAACAAACCCATTTTCCAACGTGTTTCCTAATGCCTGCAACGATACTTTCGGATTTTGAATAATAATCATAATTACTGCCACAATAATGTTCAACAAAATCGTGATAATCGCTGGAATTTTGCGCCAGGCACAGATTAACATTAAGGCTAATGGTAACAATGACCAAATTGAAATGGTAAAGTGGTCTTCCAATACTTGAATAACTTGGACTACTTCTGTCAGACTAGTATTCGCGTACGTTTGCCCTAAAATCATAAACAAGATTAAAGAGACGATAAATGCTGGTACAGTCGACCACATCAAGTTTTTTATATGTTTAAACAAATCCGCTTCAACAATCGCTGCGGCTAAGTTTGTTGATTCTGATAAAGGTGACATTTTATCACCAAAAACTGAGCCAGAAACAATCGCCCCCACAACTAAAGCAGGATTTAACCCTAAGGTACTGCCAATACCGAAAAAGGCAATTCCAATTGTTGACATCACTGTAAAAGCACTACCTACTGCACTGCCGACAATCGCACAGACAATAAAAACTGACGGCACAAACCATTTAACACTAATCATTTTAAAACCAAAAACCATGATCGTTGGAATAATTCCTGCTTGAATCCAAACGGCAATCAATGCCCCCACTAAAATGAAAATAAAAATTGGAATAATTCCTGGCTTCAAGCCATCAACAATCCCTTTATGCATTTGATCAAATGGTACTTTACGAAACATTGCGTAGCCTAAAATCAATGCAATCACAAACAAAATAGTAATATTTGGCGATATCTTTAAGCCAATTACTCCTGTTGCAATAGCTGCCACAATAATTAATAATACGATACTTGCTTCTCGAACACTCACGGTCTTCTTTTTCTGTTTTTCTTTCATTTCGTTACTCTCCTCTAATCTTTTTTCTGAATACTCTGACATTAAAGGATCTTATGATAACGAATAACCCCTCCACAACTCATTGAAAACGCCTCCTAAAGCTACATAAAAAGAGAGATTCATCCTTAAAAAATAAGGACGAATCTCTCCGCGGTACCACCTTAATTAGAAGCTTACTTGCTTCTCGCTTATGTATTATGTAATTGTTACTACTTATTAGTGTAATTCACAAATAGACTTGATCGATTCGCAGCAACCATCGACTTTCTGAACAAAACATCTATTTCCTACTGGGCTAATAATTTATGAATCTCAATATACCAAGAAGAAACCGACTTGTCAACGAAAATAGCATAAAAAATTTTTTCACACGCCAACAAAAATTACTTTTTCTTTTTGTAAAAATAGAAAAGCGCCTCCGTTCTCACGAAAGCGCCTGTTAATTAGTGGGTTGTGCCACCTTGTAGTTGAATATCTTCTTGCGTTTTTGCCGCTGCTTCAATCATATAGAACAAAGAATCTGTGATTGCTTCTAATGACATAGAAGCAAATGTTGGTTTATCAATTGTTTGTTCTGGTAGGAACGGAACATGAATAAATCCGCCACGAATAGTTGGATATTTAGTGTTAATTAAGTGTAGTAAGTGATACATAATATCATTACATACAAAGGTTCCTGCTGTATAAGAAATCGCTGCAGGTAATTGATGGTCATGACAATTTTTTACCATCGCTTTAATCGGTAAATTTGTAAAATAGGCTGTTGCTCCATCTTCAACCAACGGCACATCGCTTGGTTGTTGTCCTGCATTATCCGGGATACGCGCTTCCGCTAAATTAATCGCCACTTTTTCAACAGTGACTGTTTGGCGGCCGCCTGCTTGTCCAACACAAATCACCATATCTGGTTGATGGGTTTCAATTGCTTCAGCAACTTTTTCACCACTAGTGCCAAAAACAGTTGGCACCTCAACTTTAATAATTTCAGCTCCTGCAATTTCAGCAGGTAATTTTTTGACTGCTTCAAAGGCAGGATTGATTGCTTCTCCTCCAAATGGATCAAAGCCAGTAACGACAACTTTCATTTCGATCATCCTTTCTTATTTGAATAGAATCATATAAACAATTTGGAAAATTAACATGAAAAGTGCAATCGGCAATTGATTTTTAATGACGCCGTACTTATCTTTCATTTCCAACATGGCTACAGGTACGATATTAAAGTTCGCAGCCATCGGTGTTAACAGTGTACCACAAAAACCACATGTTAAGGCAACCATCCCAACTAATGCGGGATCTGCACCTAAAGAAAAGACAAACGGCACACCAATTCCGACTGTCATCACGGTTATTGCTGCAAAGGCATTGCCCATGATAGCCGTAAAAATAACCATTCCCACAGCATAAATAATAATCCCTACATTGACATTTCCTGCTGGTACTACGGCACTAACTCCTTTTGAAATAATCTCACCAACACCAGCGCTAGTAAAAACAGCACCTAAACAAGCTAATAGCATTGGCAACGTACTAAGAGGACCGACTGTTTCTAACATTTCCGCCGCATCATCAAAAAATACTTTCGGCGTATTATTTTTAGAAAAGAACATCATGATGAAAATCGCTACAAAGACACCAACACCGACACCGACTAAAGCTCCTAAAGTAGTCAATGTGGCAAAAAGAATTGCAAAAACCCCGATACTTAGTGCGGGAATAAAAATCTTCATTCCTAATTTTTGAGACATTTTTTCCATGTATTCTTTCGAAGGTAAGCGACTTTCTCCTTTTGTCACTTTTTGAAGAATTGCCGGAATTGTCATCACAAAAATAAGTACGCCACAGGCAACTGGTGGAATAAACCGACCAAAACCGATTAAGATCCCTAAGATTCCCCAGAATAAACTAGTCCCATACGCATGTTGATTGGTTTTATCACGAAAACTACGAAAACTTGTATATAACAAGATAATCCCCATAAAAATATAAAGGACTTCCAATAACTTTGCACTCAAATCAATACTTGGATCTGTGAAAAAACTCATTTCAGTCCCTCCTGTCCATAATATTTTTTACGTAATCTTTTTTCTTTCAAAGTAAAGTAAATACTTGCCGAAATTAAGGCAACTAAGGCGACTGGTACTTCCACTAAAGCCAGTTTACCTAATGTCACTTCATAGCCTAAATCTTTTAATGTTGATTGAACAAGTAATGCCCCAGCCCCACCAACAAACAGAACTTGACCAAAGAACCAACAGATATTTTCCATGGCTGAAGCCATCCCTTTTAGTTCTTCTTCATACTCTGGCACCATTGGTAAATTTTTTGATTCAATTGTTCCTAACGCCATTGGCAAAATAATCGGGCGCACAAAACCTGCTACCCCACCGAAACTTACGTTAAAAGCGGCGAAGATAATCCGAAAGACACCATAAATGTCAATAATCACACCAGCAGATACCTTTTTGAATCGTTTAATCAACGTAGCCGCTGACTCTTTCAAGCCATTTCTTTCTAACGTTCCTGTTGCTAACATAATAATAATAAAGATAGCCATGCCTCGATTATTCACAAAGGTTGTTCCTAGTGTTTCTAGCATTGATGTCAAACCAAGCCCGCCAGTAAAAGCCGTCACTATTAAAGCAACCATCACAATCAAGATAGCATCAAATTTCAATGCGAAGCCGACAATGACGATCAATACGCCTAATAAAGGTAATAAATCCATCAAATCTCTCCTTCTTAAAATAAAATTTCACTTTCCATTATATGCCAATTTTCGCTCATTTGTAAGACTTTTTTAATTTTTAATGTTATTTTTTCTAAAGATACAGTTTCCAACACTTTTTAGAGCTACCACTCGCACTTTTTTCTTTTTTCCGCTAGAATAAAAGAAACAATAACATTGAGGAGGATTTTTATGTTCCAAACTTTTAGAGAAAATTTTCGGCGCCATACCCTATTGCGCGACGCCGTCTTTATCGTTATCGGAAGTGCCATTGTCTTTAATCCCGGTGCTTTCTTCCAGTTCGTCGGTTATTTAATTGCTGGTTATTTGATGCTTTTAGGGTTAATCAATATTTATGATGACTACAAAATAAAAAAACAAACGGGCAGCTGGGGGCTTGGTTTCGTAACAGGTTTAATCTTTGTCGTCTTAGCAGTAGCCTTTTTATTTTTTGCACCAGTGATTGTTTCGATTCTGCCGTTTTTATTAGGGATTAGCATTGTTATAAACGGCCTCGTTCAATTGACTTTTGCTTTAAATACTCGTCAAACAGGCGCGCTTATCTACAGTATTCTGGTTTTAATCGCTGGAGCCGTTTTAGTTTTTAATCCCTTCAAAAGTCTCTTAGTTTTGATGCAAGTCTTTGGATTTATCCTGATTTTCATGGGTGTCATTGAAATTATTGGTCATTTTAGAAATAAAGCTTAACGAAAGGAGCAACTTATGGATAAAGAAAGTACCAAGTGGATCCGCTTTTTAGGTGGGAAAAATTTACTTTACACATTAACTATCCTTTGTCTAATTGCTGTAACTATCTTTTTATTCAACACTGTTTCATTTATCTTTAAACCAATTTTTGTTATTTTTAGTGCCGTCTTAGGCCCGGTACTTTTTGGTATTATTCTATTTTATTTGCTTAATCCAATGGTGAAACGCCTTGAGAAAAAAATTCCCCGTGTTTGGGCGATTGCGATTCTCTATGTCTTAATTATTGCATTACTAGTGTTAGCTGGACTGCAACTTTTCCCAATTATCCAAGACCAAACGGAAGAATTAATCAAACAATTCCCAAGTTTTTGGAAAAGCACGCTCCAAACAGTACAAGAATTTATGGCTAAAACACCTTTTGCAAAAGATTTAGAATCCGCTAATGAGTCGATTAATCAGCTCTGGGGCAAACTTGCAAACTCCTTTAAAGACTTTGCAGGGGATTACCTACAAACAGGCGCACAAGGTCTGGGAAGCGTCTTTTCTGCAGTCTCTTCTACTTTCCTAACCTTGTTTACAGGACCTATCATCGCCTTTTTCCTTTTAAAAGACAAAGAAAAGTTTTATCGCTTTGTAAAAGGCATCATTCCCCCAGCTTTTCGTCCTGATTTTGACGAATATAGCCAAATTGCCAACATTCAAATTGGCGATTATCTAAAAGGTCAAGTCATTGCTTCGTTGGTTTTAGGGATTATGTATTGGCCAGCTTTTCTATTAATTGGTTTACAATTTGGTAGCATTTTAGCTTTAGCTGCGGGTATTTTATGTATTATTCCTTATATCGGGCCATTTATTGCCTTTATTCCTGGATTGATTATTGCCTTTCAGGATTCCACATTTATGGTAGTTAAATTTGTTATCGTCTGGTTTGCCATCCAATTGATTCATGGTGATTTTGTTATTCCTCGTGTGATGGGCGATAAATTAAAAGTCCATCCTATTACTATTTTACTTGTCTTGTTAGTTATGGGTGAACTGTTTGGTTTAATGGGCGTTATTTTTGGGATTCCAATGTATTGCCTAGTTAAAGTGACAGTCATTTATTTATTCCGCAAATTCAAACAACGCTATAACCGCTTTTATGGTGACAACGGCGAGTATGAACACACGAATTTTACTAAAGATCAATATTTAAAATAATACAATGAAAAAGAGCGTGGGACAAAAATCACTTTGGATTTTTGTTCCACGCTCAAAAACTGATAAACGGCGGGAACAGAAGCAACTCCTTCGGAAATAAGCCGAAATTCTCCAAAAATTATAGAACAATTTTCGGAAATTCCTTCTTATTTCTCGGAGTTAAACACTTCTGTCCCGACCTCTTTTTTACCATACTTCTCTAGCAATTTCTTGAAGTAATTGAACTTTGCGCCATTGTTCTTCCTCCGTCAAACGATTTCCTTCTTCCGTCGAAGCAAAACCACATTGCGGACTAATACTTAAGTTTTCTAAAGGAACAAACTGTTGGGCTTCTTCAATTCGTGCTTTCACTTGTTCAGTCTCTTCTAATTCAGGAAACTTAGAAGTAACTAAACCTAAAACGACTTTGCTGCCATTATTTTGCCAATGTCTTAATGGTGAAAAGTCCCCTGCACGATCTGAGTCATATTCCAAGAAGAAACCATCATAATTCGTAGCAAATAATTCTTTTGCTATCGGTTCATAACCACCTGAAAATAACCAAGACGAAGCATGGTTCCCACGGCAAATGTGTGTGGTTACAGTTAAATCTTCTGGCTTGCCAGCTAAGGCTTCATTAATAATCGTGGTACACACTTGTGCAATTTCTTCTGGCTGTATTCCTTTTGCTCGTAATTCTTCTTGTTTTGTCTGATCCGCTAGAAACGCCCAATTTGTATCATCAAATTGCAAATAACGGCAACCTCTCTCGTAAAAGGCCGCAATTGCGTCTTTATATGTTTGTGCTAAATCCTTATAAAAAGCACCAATCTCTGGATAAATTGTTTGAATGCGCGAGGTGCCGTCGTTGGATAAAATTTCTTGACGTAAAATCATGGTCGGACTAGGGATCGTTGCTTTGGCTACCGTGCCATCACCAACTTCCACCAC
The DNA here is from genome assembly GCF_050541555.1 of Enterococcus sp. DIV0167. NCBI lineage: Bacteria > Bacillati > Bacillota > Bacilli > Lactobacillales > Enterococcaceae > Enterococcus > Enterococcus sp. DIV0167. The sequence goes on along the minus strand of NZ_CP172933.1, from coordinate 294,501 downwards.
CTCTTTTAAAAATGAAAAGTCCTCTAAAAATGGATGTTGTGCAGGAAAAGATATTTGATCCACTACGCGGATATTATAGGCCGGAGCTGCTTTTCCATGAAAGGTTTGGTTATACCCCGTTTCTGGGATATAGCCTGTCACACCATTTAATCCTTCTAAGAAATCAATATGCCAAAAACCGCGACGAAATTCACCATCTGTGATTCCCCGTAAGCCGCCAGCTTTTTGTTTTGCTACTAATGCTTTGATTTCTTCATCTTCAATAAGACGTAGCTCTGCTTGAGATAACGCACCTGCTTGGACCTTTTTCCGTGCTTTCTTAATTGTTTCTGGACGTAAAAAACTTCCCACATGATCAACTGTAAAAGGAATCTGACTACTCATTTGCCTCACTCTTTCCTATTTTTATTTATAAAAAAACGCCCTTTTACTAGCCGTAACTAGTAAAAGGGCGATTATTATCGCGGTACCACCTTTTTTCGGAAAGATGACTCTTTCCCTTCAACTGACAATCATAATCAGCGGTCTTGTTAACGAAAGACATTACGTTTTTGCCTACGTTTCGACAAAAATTCCTCCTAGGCCATTTTTCGATACAGACATCTAACTTTTTTCACCAACCAAAGTCTCTCTACCAGCTGTCTTGCATTTACTTTCCTATTCAACGGAAATTATTAGATTACAATTAGAATACCACGTTTAGCAAATTTGTCAACGGAGATGGATGAAATAGTAATGAAAAAAGCAGCTTCTTTTCAGAAGCTGCTTACGTCTATTTTTATCATTGCTGATTAGGCTGAGTGTCCTACGATTGTGCTACCTGAGTAACCAAAACCGACACGTGTAATACCTGGGTTAATTTCCCAATCACGGTGACCGCTACCTGAAGCTGTTACCATGTTTGTTTCATTGTACCACGCCATGATTACTGAGTTACCTGGCGCCCACATAATTGCGATAACTTCATCTCCACGAGACCAGTGATCATTTGGAATACCACCTGCTTCAACTTGTGCTGCACGAGCAGTTGCAGAAGCTGCTAAGCCTGCATCCCACACTACTGGACGTAAACCTAATGATTGACGTAGAACGTTCAATGCATTGATTGTTGGATCAGCAGAAGGTGTTGGTGTTGGTGGTGTTGGTTTCTCTGGTTCTGGTGTAGGTGTTGGTGTAACTGTTCCACCACCAGTTTGGCCACCATTATTTCCATTATCACTTGGTGTTGTAGGTTGTACTGGTTGTTCTGATGAAGAAGAGCCAGTATTTTCTGTTGCACTATTATCTGTACTTGGTGTAGTTGTTTCAGTTGTTTGTTGCGTGCTTGATTCAGTTGCTGAGCTTGAGCTTGCTGGTGCTTGTGCTTCTGTTGTTGATGAAGAGGCAACTGGTGCTTCTGCTTTCACTTCAGCTTTAGCTGGTTTTGCAGCAGCTTGTTTGGCTTTTTCAGCTGCAGCTTTTTGTTCAGCAGCTAAACGTGCTTGCTCTGCTTCAGCAGCTGCTTTTTGTTTTTCTAAGCCAGCTTTAGAACTTTCAGCAGATGATTGTTCTAATGCTAATGAAGCTTTCATTACGTTTAATTCAGATTGTTTAGAAAGTAAATCTTGACGTTTTGTTTCTAATTCAGCTTCTGTTGCTTCAAGTTGTTTCATTTTTTTCTCGTTTTCAGCTTTTTTATCAACAACGGCTTGTTTATCTTCTTTTTGTTGTTGCATTAAGTCGTTGTTGGCACTTACGATTGTTGAAACAGCTTGAACACGGCTGATTGCATCTGCAACTGAGTCCGCATCTAAAACTGCATCTAGCATTGTTGTGCTTTGTCCATTAACTTGAACATCACGTGCTTGATTTTTGATTGCTTCGTTACGTTTTTCAATACGTTGATTCAAGTTTGTAATTTCTTGTTGTAATTGTTCTGATTTTGCTTTTAGTGTTTGCTTTTGTTCACGTAAAGCCATGCTTTCATCAAATACTGAAGATACTTCTGCTTCTAAAGAAGATACTTGTGAAGCTAAATCCCCTTGTTTTGCTTTTAATGATGAAATTTCTTGATTTTTTTCTTCAATTTTTTTATCAACATTGTCCGCCAAAGCGATGCTTGGGGTAGCAATTGCTGATAGCGTTAATGAACATAGTAATACTGATGCAAATAGACGTTTCTTCACTTGTCATTCCTCCGAATTAATTTCTAAAGTTTATTTAAAATATCTTAATCTTTTCTTACGACAAAAACATTCTACCACACCCATATTTCAATTAAGCAATAGAAATGTTACAAAAACATTTCAGATCACTCGTTCTTTCTCCATAATAGGTAAACTTACCTTTTGTAAGGCTTTTATGCCTTGTCATGACTGGTTTTCACGTGTTTTCAATTGTTAAACAATTCTTCGATTTTTTTTCATATTTTTTCTTTTTTTATTCAAATTTTGCTTCTTTTTTGTCGATATATGCTTTTTTTCGTAAAATTAATCATTTTTCCTTCTTTTTAGCAAACGTTTTTGTTACAAAATTCGTTATATTTTGGTAATGAACCAAGAAAAAGGCCGCTTCGTTGAGCCGCCTTTTATTATTTCTATGCAATGTTTTTGATCAAACTATTCAACTTATTTTTTATGGACTTATGGGCCTGTCACTAAATTCCAAGTCACCATTGCTTGATAAGTTTGATCTTTTCTACCTTGATTTGCTGGAATTTCTAATTTGATTTGATCAAAAGAAAAATCAAATTGATAAACATCACTTTCGTCAAACTGACCATTGGCAACAATATGGCTAGCTACACCGTTGGCAACTAATTGAATAGCGGTTGTTTTGCCAAGAGCAACTTTAGTTTCCGTTGGTTGATTGTACTGAATAAAACCTGAAACATTGGTTGTTCCTAACAATAACTTTGTCATTGATGATAGTTGATCCACTCTTCCTTCAAAGGGGGATAGTTCTGCAGTTAGTGCCCAATTGGGTTGTGATTTTTTCAAACGTAAATATGGATTTTCCTGACCATTTTCATAATAATCTGCTGCCTGCTTTAAACCATGTTGCTGCGTGTTGCTAGAAATGGCGACTTTACCAAAATCAAAAGTTGGTGTGCTGATAAAACCTTCCTCATCTGGTGCCACAATTTCTTGATTTTTAGGTTGGATTCTGACAGTATCAGCTGCGTGAACAGCAGAAAAATTTCCATTCATTTCAACAGCCGCTTGTAACACTTGATCTGGTTCACCTGTAGCAATTGTTGTCATCATAATAGTTGCTGTCTGACCAATAGGCACTTCCGTATTTAAAGCAATGCCCACTCGCCAATTTTCATCAGTAATAGGAACAATTTTGTTTGGTTCAGATCCAACACGAATCGTGACTTGGATTGGCCGAGCTAGACCTGGTGACCAACCAATTGCTGGCTTTAAGTTTATTTTTTTTAACGGTACTTCTCCCACATTTGTAAGCATAATCTGCCAAATTTGTATATAACCACTTGGCATGACTTTGACTAGTCCTTCTATTTGCATTTCAGCTTTTGCAGTTATTTCCTTATACACTGCTGTAATAGCGTTCATTTCATTAAAAACAGGGGAGTTTATTGGGCGTTTTGTTTTTTCTAAGTTCTCTTGTTTTGTTTTATTTTGATACCAACCTTGATATAAATAAGTTTTACCGTTAACGCTGTATTGTTGTGGCAGTTTTTTTCCAGCTAAATAGCGAAAGCCATCCGTAGTTATTGGTCGTTGGTGATCCTGAATAAAATCAGATGGTGGTGCAATTTCAACACCATTGACATCCTCAAATGTATAATTTTTTTGAGGTACCTCCTTATAGACAACAGTTAAATCATCATTGTCGTCATAGGTAATATCATAACTGGGCGTTACGCTTTTTTCTAAATTTTCAGGTCTCGTTTTCCCTTTATACCATCCTTGAAATTGATATGTTTTTGAGTCGATTTCATAGCTACTTGGCAAAAGGCCGTTCTGTTTAAAGGTGTAAGGGTCACGTTCAATAAGCGTTTGCTTTCCTTGTCTAAACCCCGGTGGCGGAGGGATTGGTTTCCCTTGAGTATCCACAAAATGTTCTGTCACTTTGCGATTGGTAACATGATAATAAACCGGCCCTGAAAATTTAAAGTAATTCAATAGCCCAGATTGATTCGATGAATCAACCTTCACTTGGTTGTACACAGGAACGATTAGTTTTTGACTCTCGCTAATGTTAAATGTTACTCCTGTTTTCTGACTATATTGTTGTGCAGATATTTTTTCCAATTCAAATTGCGAAATTGTTGTTGGATATTGGTTTCCTGATGCGTCGGAAATAGTTGGCAGCGGATAATTGGGATCAATTTCCCCTTTCTTATTGTATAAGCTTAAAGAAGTATAATATCTTGGTAAAAAAAATGTTTGATTACTCGCTGCAAGCACCGTTGACATGTCGGAATAGACGGCTACTTTCTCACTTGGAATTACCACTTCTTTTAAATTAGCCACTGTAGATGCTGTCGCTGGTTGACTTTCACCTTCCCACACATTTATGCCATTTGGGGAATTGCCTTGCCAACTATGATACTGTAGAAGGATCTCATTGGCGTTTACTGGCTGCCCCTCTTCATTAATAAATCCATAACGATAAGTTAGGTTAGGCGTCTCAATTCTTTCTCTAATCGTTTGACTTGTAACATTAGCCTCATTATCGATTAACTCACTTTTTGGCAATGCTAGTGGTTCTTCATCATGTAGTTTATCCTTTGTCTGTGGTTGTTCACTTTCGGCTTTTTCTGCTGTTAATGAATGATTGGTTCCTTCTCTTACTTGTTTTGTACTTGGTAATGTTTCTGCAAAAACAGTTGTCTGTATTAGTATGGGGAATACTAATATATGGCAGATGCCCGTTACTATCAATTCTTTCCATTTACTTCGCTTCATATTGTCCCTTCTTTCTAAAGAACAATCCAACAATTCTTAGTTAACTAAACATTAAGACACTAAACTTAGCAGAATGATCACTTACCATTTTCAGCAACAGTCTTGTCTTGTGGTATCGGTTTCATTTTTCTTTATACTTTGGATCATTCACTTGTTTCAGCGCTATTCGTCCAATACTTCTTTTTACTAACCAGTTATAACTAGTTTAGCAAAAAAGAATAATTTCTGAAATTCCGAATTTTAAACAGACAGGAGCATTTCCTGAAGATTCTATATATATCAAGGAAAATCGACCAAAAATAAACTAAAAATAAACTTTTCAATAGAGAATCATAGCTAAAACAGGATAAATTAATCATATTTTCACCTTCCTAGCTTTACCTTTATCAAAAAAAGCTCAAAATGTTAGTTTTGACAACTAACATTTTGAGCTTTTTGTTTTTTTTCTTAACGAATGATTTCGACTTTTTTGTCTGTCTTGACTGTAACACGGCCGTTTTTAATAACATATAACCGTTCTGGAATATCAATAATCGCATGTTCAACCACTTTTGTGTCTAATAAGACTAAATCTGCTTTATTCCCAACTGCGACACCGTATCCTTCTAGTCCCATCGCACGAGCAGGACTTGTTGTTACCATTGGTAGCACTGTTTTTAAGTCATCCGCTCCACCTAGGTGTCCAACAGGAATGGCTAACATCGCTGTTTGAACAATATCCCCTGTGCCATATGGTGTAAAAGCATTGCGAATATTATTTGTAGCAATACAGACATTCACGCCACCATCGCGTAATTTACGGATTGGCGTAACCGCACGTCGAACATTGTACTGATCACCACGAGCCCCTAAATGTAAATCCGTTGCTGGTAAAGCCATTACGCTAATATTCGCTTCCGCCATTTTTGCAATAATAGGCGCCAATTCTGCTTCAGGTAAGGCATGCAATGCCGTTAAGTGGCCCACTGAAACACGGCCTTGGTAGCCTTCAGCGATGGTTTTCTCACATAAATATTCAATACTCATATCATCAGCTTCATCGGCAAAATCTTGGTGTAAATCTACATCTTTATCATATTTTTTAGCAATTTCAAACACTAAATCAATATGTTCTTTCGCTGGTGCATCATTATAAGGAATACCGCCGACAACGTCTGCGCCCATATCCATTGCTTCATACATCATTTGTTCTGTTCCAGGGGCTTTAAAAATTCCTTCTTGCGGAAATGCAACTACTTGCATGTCAATTAACTCTTTGTATTCTTCTTTCAAACGCATAATTGTTTTGAAGCCAGTAAAACCTTGCGCTGGGTCAAATTCTGCATGCGTTCTTAACGCCGTGGTCCCATGAACGATTAACATTTCTAAAGCACGTTTGGCACGGTCGTAAATGTCTTCTTCGGTAAATGTTGGTTTTAATTCTGCGGTTACTTCAATCGCTTCTTTCAACGTACCTGATTTATTTGGTTTACGATCAGCGATTAATGCCTTGTCCAAATGTAAATGGCTTTCTACAAAACCTGGGATTAAAACACGACCATCTGCTTCGATGACTTCTTTGGCATCACCAGTAATAACTGGGGCGATTTCAATGATTTTTCCTTCTTTAATAGCTACATCTTGTAATGCTTCACCGTCTTGAAGACGAACTTGTTTAATTAATAAATCCATGTTTTCCACTCCCTAAATTGTTTTTTATCCAAAGATTAAACCGATAACTAATAATAGTACAGAGGCAATACTTAACCATTTCACGTTTCCTTTAACAACATCCAAAATTGGAATTTGGAAGCCTGAAGATAAAGCTTGCATAGTAATATTAACGAAACTCATTTGACTACCTAAACCAACACCCATTGCTACAAAACCTAATGCTAACGGCGGGAAGTTTAACGATACAGCAACTGGTAGCACTAAAGTTAAAACAGAACCTACGTAGGCCCCAGCTGGAATCCCAATTAAAATCCCTGTTAAAATGGCAACTGGCACGACAATAAAGGCTGGTGCATTTTCAGCAACACCTGCGATGACAGCAAACGTTCCTGTTTGTGCAATAACATTAATAAAGGCTAAGAAAATCCCTACTTGGAATAAACGAGTCAAAATATATGTAGACCCATCTACCATCGCTTCGACAGATTTGTTCATTGAGAAATCTGTACATAAGAAAATTAAAACTAATGTTAAAATCATGTATACAAGTGGCGTAAAGAAGGCAAAACCAATTAAATCATTCACAATTGGTCCAAAAATTACAGCAAACAATAAGAAAATGGCTGGCAAGGTAATTTTAAATAATTCACCATTGCTCTTTTTATCAAATTCATCATCTGCCGACTCTTTAAAGCCAACATTTCTATGTTTCGTTCCCCAAAAGGCTAACACAATCGCTAATGCTACGAAGAATAACCAGTAAGGTCGCATGGTTGAAACATATGAACCGACACTGATATCGCCTAATTTTGAAACAATACTTGATTCTAATGAAGCGGGTGATGTTGTAAATGATACCGCAGCAGCTAAAGACATTGCTGCAATTAATTCAGGAACAACGCCAACTGCAGCAAAGGCCAATGGCGCAATAACCATCGCACTTCCGCCACCAATTCCTGACATATATGTGGCTGCGGCTAATAAGATAACAATAAAAGCTGAAACATACTCGACTTTTCCTTTTGTGCCTCGTTTGGCTAAAGTTAATGCAGCTGAATAACTACCTGCTTTAAAGACCGCCATCGCAACAGCTGAATTAATGATGGGAACGGTAATTCCTAACATCATTGGGATAGCTTCCAACATCTGTTTATTCGCTTCTTCTAGTCCAATGCCACCAATCAGCATCGCTAAGACGCCACCAATTAAACCAGCGATAATCATATCGACTTTCATAAACAATAGAACCAAAACAACAATCAATGGAATAATCACAACTAATGCCATGATTCCTGTCGGGGCAACTACATCCCCAATCTCATCAGCAAAGGCCGCAACTGGCACAAAAATACTAACTAAGAATGCAAAAATAAGTGCTACTTTTGACGATTTTTTCATTTTACTTTCCTCCAATAGAAAGAAGGCGAGAGCAACGCAGCAGCGAATACTCTCTGCGCTCCTCATTATTTGGCAAAGGCACCTTGCCCGCCATATTTATCGTAATGTACAATCTCACTAACTAAATAATCATAAATACTTTGTGGAATTTCAATGCCTTCTGACATGGCTTTTTGATAGTTTAGCTGACCAATTTCTCCTGGATAGTAAACTTGTTGAAACCCTTCTGCTGTAGGCACACTATGAAGTTCTTCCACCATTTGATTAATATTTTCTTTAAATCGTTCAGAATCTGTAAAGCGGCTTGGATCAATGACTAAAAACATCTGACCCAGATTCCGTTTCTCCGTTAAATCCGCATACATGGAGCTGACATGTTTGCCAAAAGGTAAGCCTAACAACGAACCAGCTAAGACATCGACCATCATCATTAGTCCATATCCTTTTGGTCCTGAAATCGGCAATAAACCTCGTACTTCATAAGGATCAGTCGTTGGCTGGCCTTTTTCGTCTACTGCCCATGTGTCGGGAATTTCAACATCTCTTGAACGTGCATCTAAAATTTTCCCCCAAGCCTGTACTGTCGTAGCCATATCAAACACGACTGGTTCATGACCTGCTCTAGGTGCTGCAAAAGCGATTGGATTTGTTCCAAAATAATTGCTTGTACCACCAAACGGTACCACCATTGGATCAGATTGACACATCGAAAGAGCAACCATGCCTTGTTCCGCTGCTTTTTTAACATAATACGATAACGTCCCGCTATGACTCGTTTGAGAAACGCCAACATATGCTAACCCTGATTCTTTGGCTAGGTCAACTGCAGCAGCTAATGCTTCGTTACAAACAAATTGACCCACGCCATTATCGCCATGAAAAATGGCAGTGGACGGTCCAGTTTTTTCAAATGATAATTCGGGATCAATCGTGATCCCGCCTTTTGCAATCCGTTCCGCATAATAATCCATACGAACCGCACCATGTGAATGAATACCGCTAGCATCTGCAAAAGTTAAATGTCGAGCAACTTCTTCGGCATGTTCAGAATGTAAACCAGCAGCTTCTAATTTTTGTTTCATCAGCTTTTCTAATTTCTCCGGTGTAACGACAACCATTTCTTCCATTGCGCTTGCTCCTTTATCATTAATCTTAAAAAAGGGAAAGAAAACAAGTGATTTTCTTCTTCGTCCTTGCATTTCCTCCCCTTTTTTCACTACTTATTGCTACTGTTAAAGACAGTATAGTCAATTTCATCCACTGATTTTGCAACTAGAATAGCAGAGTAAACATCTGAATTGACATTTAAAATTGTTCGTAACATGCCAACAAACCATTCGACGCCTGCAAAAATTGCAATACTCTCAATGGGTAAACCCATTTGCGGAACAATCACTGCCAGTGAGACTAAGCCCGCACCGGGAACAACTGCGTTTGCTAGTGAGACAAACGTTGCTGTAATTGCTAAGTAAATCATTTTCGTAATATCAAACTCTAGCTGATACATCTGAGCGATAGTCATTACAGTAAAAGCCATATGCATCGCTGAACCGTTACTGTTTAACGACATACCTAACGGCAACACTAAGTTAGTAATTCGCTTACTTAAACCTAATTTTGTTTCTGTTTCTTCCAAAGCTACTGGTAAAGTAATTGCTGAAGAAGTTGTCGCCAAGGCCATCACAGACATATTTTTCATGTTTGTAATTAAACGTAGTGGACTTACTTTACAGTACAATGTGATAACCAAAATCCAGATGCCCAAAAATAAAATAGTTCCTAATCCATAGACCAATAGATACTTCACTAACGGTAAAATAATTTGAAGGCCTAAGTGACTAATTGTTGAAGCAATTAAAGCAAAAATCCCCAGAGGTGCTAGATACATGACGTATCGAATGACTGTAATGATAACTTCATTAAAGTCCACAATTATTTGGAAGAGTTGTGTCTCTGGATGGCTTTGTAAGTATTTATTCAGTGCTAAACCAAAAAATAATGCAAAGACAATAATTTGAATAATCGATCCTTGAGTCAGTGAATCAAAAATATTTTTCGGAACGAAATTTAAAATCGTATCAGTGATTGAGATTTCTTGCGCTTTAATAGAAGCATCTTGGAAGCCAGTCATTTTAACACCGTATCCTGGATTAAAAATGACTGCCATTAGGACGCCCCATAAAGCGGCAGCTAAGGAGGAAATCCCGAAAACAGCGATTGTTCTACCCCCAAGGCTCGTTAATTCTTTTGGATTAATACTGCCAACTGCTTGGACAATTTGTCCTAAGATCAAGATAGGAATAGCCATTTGCATCAGTCGCAAAAAGACATCTCCAACTATTTTCAAGTAATTGCCGCTAGCAGGAATCAAGAGTCCTACGAGGATTCCTACGACAACAGCAATTGCAATTTGGGTGATCATGGACGGTTTTTTCATGGTAAACTACCCCTTTTGACTGATCACAGTTCCTGCTTCTTTATCGATGTTTTCTAAGTTTTCGATAGAAGTAATGATTGCTTTCCGTTTGTCATCACCTTTTACGAAGTCTAAGGCAGCTTCGATTTTTGGTAGCATACTACCAGCAGCAAAGTGACCTTCTTTAATGTATTCTTCTGCTTCGGCTACACTGATTTGTTCTAATGCTTTTTGATCTGGTTGATTGTAATTAATGTAGATGTTATCAACGCCTGTCAAAATAATCAAACGGTCTGCATCAACGTTTTCAGCTAAAACACGTGCAGAGAAATCTTTGTCGTTAACCGCTTCCACACCTACGTATTGTCCGTCTTCTGCTACGACCGGAATGCCCCCGCCACCAGAACAGATAGTTAAAACGTCCGCCTCTACTAAAGCACGAACCGCCTCTTTTTCAACAATTTCTTTAGGCATTGGTGATGGAACAACTTTTCGGTAGCCACGGCCAGCATCTTCCACATACGTAGAGCCATCTTTGGCTGCTTCCGCGTCAGCTTCTTCTTTTGTATAGAATGGACCAATTGGTTTGGATGGTTTTTTAAACGAAGGATCTTCTTTGTCCACACGTACTTGCGTAACTACAGAGATAACTGGTTTAGCAATGTTACGTTTTTCAAACTCATTAGTTAAAGCATTTTGTAACCAGTAACCGATGCTTCCTTGTGTCATCGCAACACAAGTATCCAATTTCAACGCTGGATTTTTTTCACTTTCGCCTGCTTTTTGTTGTAAAAGCAAATTCCCTACTTGTGGTCCGTTTCCGTGACAGACAATGACTTGTTCCCCTTTGGCAACAAATTCTGCAATATATTTGGCCGCGTGATTAACGACGGCTTTTTGGCCTTCATCTGTTGGATCCGTATCTAAAATAGCATTCCCACCTAGGGCAATTACGTTTAAACTCATTGATTGATTCGCTCCTTTTTAGTAAAGCAAAGACAAAATCTTTTCAGTATCGACGGATAAGAAATAATTTGTTTACGAAATGAAAGATTTTGTCTTGCTCATTTTGATTGTTTCAGTCATTATCGAAGGGATAATTAACCTAATTTCGGTTTACTTTCATCTTTAGCTAAGAAAGCAAAAGCTAGTAAACCAATAACTAATAGTACACAAGAAAGATAGAAGCCAACTTGCATTGAGCCTGCTGTATCTGCTAAATATCCTGTGACATACGGTGCTAGGATTGACCCTGACATCCCGATAAAATTATAGGCACTTAACGTTGTTCCTAAGGCCGCTTTTGGTGCATGTTTGGTAACAAAAGTCACCATAATTGGATCTAACGCTAATTTCCCTGTTAACCCATAAAGAATTAAAACAGAAATTAACAATGTCCGATTTGTTACAAAAGCAATCGCAAAGACAGATAGGATTGCTAAAGGTACTAATGTAAAGACTAATTTTTTCGTCGCACCTGTTTTATCATTCAAACGAGCAAAGATTAAGGCGCCTGGAATAGAGGCCCATGGTACAAGTGATGAAATGAAACCAACGCTCGCTCCTGTAAAGCCACGTTCAGCAATTAAAAATTGTGGCAACCAAGTAATAATAACAAAGTTTGCATAAATACTTGTGAAACATAAAATAAATGCGGCTAATAAATTACGATTTGAGAAAATTTCTTTTAATGAGATCTTTTCTTGCGGTCCTTCTTCAGCAGCTGCTCGTGCGGCTTCTTCGCCAGGACGAATCACTTTTTCTTTCAAAATTGTATAGAAAAGAATTCCTACGATAAACGTTGGAATCGCCATGATAAAGAATGGTTTGCTCCAATGTTCACCATTTTCTAAAACCAACTTACTTGAAAGTAGGTACCCACCTGATGTACCGAAGGCCATCCCACTATTGATGATGGCATTACCGATGGTCCGTTTACTTGCTGGAATCGCTTCTGTCGATAGCGCATATTGCGGGCCATAGTAAGCTCCTTGTCCAATACCAGCAATTGCACGAATGACTAAAAACATAACAAAGGTTGTCGCTAATCCACTAAAATAAGTAGAAATAGCAAGAACGATAAACCCAACAGCAATGACTAATTTCCGCCCAATTTTATCGCCAATCATCCCAAAAGGAATCTGTGCAACAGCATAGGTTAGAAAGAAGATACTATTGGCTAAACCAAGTTGTGTGTTACTTAGACCAAATTGTTCTCCAATGACCCCCATCACTGGATTAAAAATAGTTCGTGTTGCGTACATTAAAATCCAGCCTACGAAGAAAATGGCTACGACTTTAATCCAGTAACTATTGCTCACTTGCACTGCTTGATTTTTTTTACTATTCTCCATGTCTTCTCCTCACTTCTCATCTAACTCTACAGATTGTAAAGCTAGTAACATTCCAAATGACATATCTTTACCAGAGGAATGTCCGATTTGTATAATTCTGTCAATATTTTCGTCAACTCTATTATCCCGATGGTTCTCCAAATCCAAGAGTAACTGATACAACAATGAATTTACATATCCTTTAGCCGAGCTTGCAATATAGCCTTTACTAACATCTGTTGTGGATAAATTTGCTGCCGAAAGAGTAGCGGCTAACGCCGCAGCTCTTTCATCAGCAAGTATGAACAGAATTGTTTGATACGCCACTAAAATGTCATCACCACTCGGGGTTAACCCTTTGCCCCGACCAATCAGATAATTCGTTACTTCTTGCCATTCCGATAGTGTCCAAACTTTTTGTTTTTGGCTCATTTTTTTGAAAATATGCTTTGCTCGTTCGTCTAAAGGCAGGCCAATTCTACGTTCTAAGTTTCTCGCTAATAAGCGGTCTCGCAACAAGCGTAATTGGTCTTTTTCTAACTTGAAATGAGTAATGTTTAAAGAAACGACCTCGGCAGGTGTGAGTTGGATCGTTTTCACGCCGACTGTACTGTAAAAGGTCAACTGATTTTCTGTGATTTTGACTTTATTACCTTGTTGTACATACGGAAAGATTTCTTGAAACAATTGATCTGGCAAAAACATACCAAAGCTTGATAAATAATTATGGAAGTTTGCAACATTGATTAATTGATCCTGGACTTTCAGATTAAATGAACGTTCAAAAACACTGTGAATGGTTCCCATCTTGCCATATTGGTGGATAGGAAAAATGTAGTCACTAATGACTAGTTGGTTATTCAACCGTAATGCCTAGTTTCTCAGCATACGCTTCTAGGGCTTTTTCAAAACAGCCTAGAGGTGCTCTAACTGTCCCTGCACCAATTTGACCAACACCGGCATTTTTATGTGCAATCCCTGTATTGATGATTGGTGTAATTCCTAATTCCACCACTTTACGGATATCAATTCCTAAACAAGTTCCTTGGAAATCCCAAGTTGGAATTGAGAATGTTGGGTTGTGTCCTTCACAGATTTTTGCCATTTCATTTGAGGTTGCTAACGCATCTTCAAAGCCACCTGCACCAACAAACCGTGTTACGCCAGGTGCAGCTACCATAGCCATTGCTCCAACGCCTACTGTTTCAGTAATTGCACTATCCCCGACATCAGGATTTCCGTCTTCTTCGCTGAAACCAGTGAAGTAAAGACCTTTTGGTGTATTTACTGGTGCGGTATGCCATTGATCGCCTGTTTCTGCAATCCGGACCCCAAAGTTCACGCCGTTACGAGTCATCGTTGTGACAATCGTTCCGTTGGTATCTTTACGGGCACCATCAACAATTGCTTTTCCAGTTGCCATCATGACATTTAAGAAGAATTGATCTGTGTCAGCTAAGAATTTGATTACTTCGTATTTTTGATCTTCTGGAATATCTGTTTTGATAATTAATGGAGACAATTCTTTTAAGAAGTTCAAAGATGCGGCAATATTTCTTTGGTGGAACTCGTCACCCATTGTAATAGAGCGCGCAATCAATACGTTTAAGTTCAAGCCTTCTTCAGAAAGTTTCAAGGCTTTCGCAATAGTTGGTCCTAAAACATCTTTAATCCAATCTAAACGATCAACTACTTCTTGTGAATAAGCACCAAAACGCAATACTTTACCGATACCTTCATTCAAGATACAGTATGCTTCGTTACCTTCTAAGCGATTTTCTACAACAAAGACTGGCATATTACCAGAAGTAATACCGCCCATTGGTCCTACTGCTTTTACATGGTGACAAGGAATGAAACGTACTTCGCCAGCTTCAAAAATCTTCAAAGCATCTTCTTCATTGTCTGCCCAACGTTCGAATAATGCAGCACCGATACAAGCACCTTTCATTGGTCCAGTCATTTCAGACCATTGGATTGGTGGTCCAGCATGAAGTAATGTTTTTTGTGCATCATCATTTAATTCTGGAATCACTGATTTTGCAGGTACCACATCTACTAAGAATGGTTGTGCATTTTTAATTTTGTCTGTTACTTTGTGATTTTCAGCTTCGATTTGTTCACTGTAATCTTCCAAAGCATCCAAAATTTTAATCATTTTTTTATTGCCGTTGGCACGCGGACGCCAGTTAAATTGAACAGTTTCGCCACCGTAATCAACGATTGATTCTGTAAAGCTTTGCAACCCAACGTTAATGATTCTTGGTTTGGTTGTTAATAGTTCCATTACTTTTTCGCCTGGTTTTGGTACATCGACAGTTGGTCCGTTGTAAGCAACCACTTCTTTATCGTCTTCTGAAATTTCGATTCCTTTTAGTAATAAGGCTAATTGAACAGCTTTAGCATTGCTTTCTGCAACTAAAACGCCGCCTTCTTTCAAACGATCAACCGACGATTGGTAATTTTGCGGATCTTTCGTCGTCCCACAAACAGTTGCAACAAAGTAAAGATCACGTCCGGCTTCTTTGGCTGTGGCACGCGCTTCTTCAATTGCTGGTAATAATGCACCAACCATGTCTTCATGAGCACCGTAGCCTAACACCACATCGAATAAGATAATCCCAGTTTTTTCATCTTGTGCATATTCACGAATTTTTTCGATACGAACATCTGGGTCAATCATTGGGTGTGGACGACCTTGTGTATACATATCATCGCCTAAGTCAATGACTTCATAACCATGAGATTTCAAGACATAACCTTCTGCTTTCACTAAACCGCCAAGGTCTAAAGCTTCAGAAATTAACATACCTGCTTCAGAAGCTAATGTACCACCTGAATATAAGCCTTTTACAACTTTATCTTCTGGTAATGTTGGTACAGCTGGTTTTGCTAATGCTTCAAAGTAATTTTTCTTCACGGCCACATCATTTGCTAAATCAACAGCAATTTTAGCTGTTTCTTCTAATGTATGAGCTAGATAAACTTTGCCTTCGTGACTTGTTGGTTTTTCTCCTAAGAAAATCGCAACGACTGGTTTTGAAATGCTTTGTAATAATTCAACCACTTCATCACGAACTTCTTTTGCAGGTGGTTTAGAGATGACTGTAATCACATCGGTTGGTTCGTGATTTTCTAAGGCCACAATAGCATCTTTCACTGTGATAGCGCCTACTTTGTCGCTTAGGTCACGACCACCAGTACCAATGGCGTGAACAACTCCGCCACCTAAGCGGTCAATAATCGTTGTAACTTCTTGAATCCCTGTTCCTGAAGCACCAACAACGCCAATGTTTCCTGGAGAAACAACATTTGTAAAGGCGATTGGAATACTTGAGATAATACCAGTTCCACAGTCAGGCCCCATCATTAGTAAGCCTTTTTCATGCGCTAATTTTTTCAAACGTACTTCATCTTCAATTGACACATTATCCGTGAAAGAGAACACGTGTAAATCATTTTTTAAGGCACGTTCCATTTCTGGCGCACCATATTCACCAGGAATACTGAATAGCGCTACATTCGCCTCTGGTAAAAGATCAAACGCTTCTGACCAAGAAGTTGCTGCTTGTGCTTCTTCACTAGTTCCCTTTGCTGATAAATCATCTAAGAATTCATCAATCGCTGGCATAACTTCTTCCATGATGTTTTCTTTTTCACTGTCAACCACAATCATCATGTCGTTTGCAGATGCACTATTGGCCTCATCCGTTAACAAGTTCGTGTTGTTAAGGATGTCTTTGTTGGCATCTGTTCCCATCATGATTTGACTCATGGTTACACCATCTAATGCATTGATTTTATTGGTCAATAACATTAAGTTGATGGAGTCTTGGTAATTGTTTTTCAAAATTACTGTGTGTAACATTGTTCATCCTCCTATCTATTCCTTACAATGCTATTGTATCGAAACGAGAAAGTGTTTTCATCGGACATAATTCTAAAAAAATGGTATAATTTTTATCCATAAGAGGAAAAAAGGAGAAAACGATGAAATTAAGAGAGTTATTATCGATAGGTGACTTAAAAAAAGGTAAAATTTTGACGAAAGAGATTGGTTTAGACAATGAAGTTGACTCGGCAATGGTCTTAGAAGCGATTGATATCGAGAACTGGAGTAGAAAGAATCAGTTAATTTTGACTTCTTTCTACGCATTGCATGATTTACCAGAAAAAGAGTTGGAAAATTTTTTCGTAAAGATGCGCCGAATTGGCATCAGCGGCTTAATTTTGAAAACAGATCGATTCATTAAAATGATTCCAGAGTGGTTTATCGAATTATGTTTCAATTATGAAATTCCTTTAATTAAAATCACACAAGACATTAGCTATGAAAAAATTCTGTTTACGATTTACGAGCCTTTGTTGAATTATCAGTCGCATGTCTTACGTACGTATTACGATGTACGCCAACGTTTCACCAAATTAGAGCGCCACTACCCAACGGTTGAGACGATTATGCAAGAATTTTATGACATCATTAAATTACCCTTCGCTTTAAAAATGTTGGATAAACATCTGGAAATTAGCGATGGCGACTTACCCCATGATGCGATTGTGCTCTCAAGAGAAAAACTAAAAAACAGTGAGTTCACTAAAAATGATTACTCTCTTTTAACACTTTATTCTCATGCCAACCCCAAAAAACAGTTGGCACTAGAAGTTTCTATTTTCAATAGTTATTCCACTAATTGTTTACTTCTGGTTTATTTACAAGATGAAAAGGTTAAAGAAACGGATTTAGTGATTATCGAAAATGCGATTGATGTCTTGCAAGAAAAATTCAATACCGAAAATTTGTTAAAAAAAGAACGGTATACTCGTTTGAACAACTTAGCGGATGCTATTTTACAAAATACACCGCAAAATCCTGACGAGCTAAACAGTTTGCTTCGTGAAGTGCAAATGCAAGAACTAGATTCTTACCAAGCGATTGCTTTTTCTACCAAAGACACCAATACACAACTCATGAAAGAACGAATTATTGCCTTACTTCGTACCCTGCGTGTGAAATCCATCTTCTTTGATCAGCTAAATTATTCGGCGGTCCTTTTTAACTTCAATGAAAGTGATGGAAAAATTACAAAGCTGCAATTAAGTCGTTTATTAGCTGAACTTTTAGAAGAAAACGACACGCTTACCGTTGCCGTCAGCAGTTTAAAATCACGAGAAGGGATTAAAGAGCTACTGATTGAATGTCTGGACATTCTGCGCTTTAATGAAACTTTTTATAACGGACCAATTGTCACCTTAGCCGATATTGGGGTATTTAAAAATTTTATCCGCGAAGACCAATTGGAAAATTTAGACGAATTAATTCCTCGCGCACTTTATCAATTAGCCGAAAATAACTACGATTTGTTTGAAACCTTGTACAGTTTTTTCCAAAATAATCGCAACTATAAACAGACCTCTGAAGCGATGTTCCTTCATTCAAAAACGATTCGTTATCGTTTAAACAAAGTGGAACAACTTCTTGATATTGACTTAGCCAATCCCTTGCAATTGTTAAATTATGAAATTGCCACATACATTATAAAGATGAGGAGACGTGCACTTGAAAAACAATCAAACACTCGCTAATGGCGCAACAGTTACTATCTACCCCACTACGACTGAACCAACGAACTATGTCGTCTATTTACACGGTGGCGGGATGATTTATGGAACCAAAAGTGATTTACCAGAAGAACTGAAGGAGCTGTTTACAAGCAATGGCTATACCGTTTTAGCACTGGACTATTTGTTGGCTCCAAATACAAAAATCGATCACATCTTAGGGACGCTAACAGAAACCTTCCAATTGCTAAACGAAGAGATTATTCAAAACCAGCCCTTTGGTTTGTGCGGGCGTTCCGCTGGCGGTTATTTAATGTTACAGTTAACCAAACAATTACAAACACTAAATTTGACGCCACAATTTTTAGTCAATTTTTACGGCTATACAGATTTAGAATTTATTAAAGAGCCACGAAAATTATTAAAGCAAGCCATTTCCGCTAAAGAAATAGCTACCATTGACCAAACAAAGCCTGTTTGGGATGATCCTTTTCTTTCTCGCTATCTGCTGTATCATTACAGTATTCAGCAAGGGCTATTGCCGCACTTTTACGGATTACCAGAAAATGGGGACTGGTCTGCTTACGCACTGTCAGACGAAACATTAAAAACTTTTCCCCCTTGTTTCAGTACAGCTAGCAGCTCAGACGAAGAAGTGCCGTTCCGCTATAGCAAAAAAATCGGACGGACCATTCCTGAGAGTACCTTTAAAGCGGTTTACTATTTAGAACATGATTTTTTAAAACAAACCAAAGATCCTTCGGTCATCACTTTATTTGAGCAATTGGATAGCTGGCTGAAGGAACGATAAGCAATCAAGAAATTTTATTAAAGTATTAGACTTGTGATAGAAACTTTTTTATGATCCATGATATACTGTATATACAATATATACGAAAGGTGGGTTACTGGTGGAAATCAAAGAAAGAAAACTTAGAAAAGTTGGGAATTCTGTTGTTATGACATTGTCAAAAGAGTTTCTAGAAAGCATTGGTGCGACTGCGACAGACACCGTTTATGTAGACGAAGAAAAATTAAAAGATATTATTGTTAAAAAAAATATGTCAGAACATCAAAAAAAATTACAACAAATGATGGAGAACTCAAAACAAAAACATAATGAGCTGTACAAAGAATTGGTTACTAAATGAAAAGTATTTATTATTTATCAGCGGATGATCTATTTCAAATGAATACTTTCTTGATCCAAACGTATTCTCCCGCAGAACAAATTGGCATCAAAGATCGTAATGCATTAGAAATGGCTAGCAACCAACCAGCACAATTCGTCTTTGACGTTGACCTGTACCCAACAATTGAAGAAAAAGCAGCTATTTTAATGATTAACATTGCAACAAAGCATTGTTTTTACAATGCAATTAAACGGACAGCTGTAATGGCAACCGACTTATTTTTACAATTAAACGGTTATGATTTCCAATTAGATACGCAAGAAGGCGTTGATTTATTGGTTTTTATTGCTACTTATAGATCAGATTTCGATCAGTTGAAAAACGATGTATCAAAAGTAATCAGAGCTAAATTAAATCATACTTCTTCTCACTAATTTCATCAATGAAATATAAGATGGATGTCGTTTTCAATTGTAAAATTAAGCGTCTAATCCAAATAAATTTAATAACAAAAAAAGAAGCGAGAAATCTCGCTTCTTTTTGTTATTTTTGATAAAGTGTGGTTCCTTTTACCACACTGATTTCCACCGGTGTCTGACGAGCGACAAAAGCCGCCGCACATTCTGCTTCAGTGAGTAAGTAAGTTGCTTCAGCACCAACTTGCGGCCAATTTGCTTGCCCTTGTTCGTCTAAAGTTGTGACACCATCTGTCACTAAGCCCAATAATTGGGTTAAAGCATCTTGATCTTTCACATTAAAAAGTTCACCTAAACGAGCCAATTTTTCTTGTAATGAGCCATCACCATAAGGAGACCAGCAATCGTAGATATTGTCACAACCAAGATGGACATTGACTCCATGACGTAACAATTCCATAATTGGCGGAATCGTGTTAGGTGTGATTGGCACGCTGGAATTAATATGAATTTTTTCTGCTGCTAAAGCATCATAAACTTCATCACGTTCTTCACCAATGAAATCATTTAACCCGAAGGCATGGCTGATAAATACTTTGTCTTGTAGGCCATATTCTTTCGTTAAACGGATAATTTCTTTAATCGTTGTTGTCCCAGCTTCGTGACGGTCATGTAAATGAATATCCACACCGACACCATGTTTATCTGCTAAGCGGAATGTTTCAGCCAATGATTTTTTGTAATCACCATCTAGTGAATAAGGATCCACGCCACCAATAAAATCGGCACCTTTTGCCAATGCTTGATCAACTAATTCAACGGAATCTGAACGTAGTAAGCCGTGCTGTGGAAAGACGACAATTTCTACCGCAAATGGTTTCGTTTGGGCCAATGCTTGGACTTCATCAAAATAACGTAAGTCTGTCATCGGTTCCACGTCGACATGTGTTCTGAAGGCTGTCGCGCCATGTGGTAATTCTAAGTCAATTAAATGGTTGGCGCGTTCTGTTAAAGAAAGTTCTAAACTATCTAAATAAGGGATTTCTGCTTCGACACGTTCCACAATTGACTTCGCTGGCGTCACCGGATACCACGGAACGCCTAGTTTACTTTTATCAAAGTGACAATGTTTTTCAATCAAACCTGGTAAAATCAATTGATGGTGCCCATCAATAATTGTCAACCCAGGTTCTTCTACCAATTCTTCATTGGGGATGATTTTCGTAAATACTCCATCTGTTACTTCAATTGCCACTTCTTTGGTTACTGTCCCAGATAACCAGTCACCTTCTTTTTGATACCCTGTTTCAATTCGAACATTTTTTAACCAATAATTCATGCTTTCCTTCACTCCTACCTGTATTTATTCCTTCCCGAAAGGACACAATACTTAGTTGTACTGTGCTAAAATTTTACTAATTTCCGTATAACCTTTTTGATTGGCATAGTCCATTGCTGTTCGACCAGAATTGTCTTTAATGGATTGATCCGCACCATTTTCCATTAACAATTTTACAATATCTTGGTATAGTTGGTTCCCTTCACGTAACCCCACTGCCTCAATCAACGCTGTATAGCCAAAGTCATTTTGGAAATCTATGTCTTCTCGTCCATCTTCTAACAAGAGCTTCACATTGTCAATATGTCCTTTTTCAGCTGCCGGAATTAACGCATTGCCACCGTAACGGTTATGCTTATTTAAATCTGGGGTCGCATTTTTTAACATATACGCTAAAATCTCCGTACGTCCTTGCGCTCCCGCATAAAGATAGGGACTATCACTAATGCTGTTTTGCAGATTAATATCGGCACCCCGATCAATCAACGCTTTTGCAATCTCAATGTCATTATTGTGCACAGCGATATTGAGCGGTGTGTTGCCTTCTGTGTCGACTTCATCCACTTGATAAGTAGTATCTTGTAAAATTTCCTTGACCTTCTTCGTATCTCGTTGATTGGCTGCTTCTAAAAGCGCACCCACTTCATAGGTCTTCATCGGTTCTTTCACTTCCTCTTTTGATGTTGTTTGAGCCACCGAACGGGTTGTACTGGTGCTTTCAGTTTTTGCACTACTTTGAGTAGTCACCGTTTGACTATTTTTTGACGCTGCGGAAGGTGTTTCTCCTCCTTGACACGCAGCAAGTAATGGAATGGTCACGACACTTAATAGCCCCATTAAAATTTTTTTGTTCATTGTGCTCAACTTCCTTTCCTCGAGAGAAATATGAGATTTTTCTCCAGTGGTTCTAATCTAACGAATCTTTTTTTATTTGTCGATTAAAACGCTTTCTCTGTTTTTCTATTTTAAAAAGAGAGAAACCAAAAGAAGTCGAAACTTTTTTTGGTTTCCATTCGTATGTTTTGTTCTTAAAAGGTAAATTCAGGATCAAAAGTTCCTTGGTATGGTTCATGTTCCACATAGACTTGGATATCGTTTCCTTCGTTATCTTTACCCATTCGTGTGTACGTAAAACGATTATCATTCAATTCTGTTAATTCTAAGACAGCGCCATAGCGATTGGTTCCAATGGACACATGGGCACGGAATTTATTTTGATTTCCTACTTTAAAGTAGCCATAGTCGCCACGGGTTTCACCCGTTTGTAAATTGAAAAATTCATATTTGCTGCTGTCTTGGTCAAATTTCGCTAAGCTAATGAAGTTTTGATTAGCCGATGTTACATCATTGCCATCTTTATCCACTACTTTCGTGCCATTCCATAAGCGCTCAGGCGTACCATACAACCAAGATGTTTTTCCAAGAATCTCATCACCAGGTCGATTAATATCGATTGCCCCTGTTTGCTCTGTCATCGCACGTCGGCCATTCGTAAATTCCAGTGTTCTCGGACGATTATTTGGGAAAGGTTGCGGATATCCATAGACAGGACCAGAGGTTGCTTTATTTTCTACAAAAACTTCCACATCATTTCCTGCTTTGTCTTTCCCTGTTTGTGTATACGTAAAAGTATCTTGGTACAACATTCTTGACCGGTAAACACCTTGATAATTCTTTGTTTCAGAAATAATTACTAAGTAGCTCTTATCAGATAAGCCAGCGGTCATAAAGAAGGTCCCTTCATCACCTGTGGATTTCCCAGTTTCTTTGTCAAAAAACTCATAAAAACTAGTGGTTGCATCAAACTTAATTGCATGTAATAAATCCTGATTTTCAGCGGTTAAATCGGTCCCATTTTTATCATAGACACGTTGACCTGCCCAATCTTTTTCCGATAACATTTCATCTTGCCGAATACCAACCGAGCGTAAATACTCAGGTAAATTCCCTAAATTATTGGGATTGTCTACGCTTTGAGGAACGTATGCTTCTGCCGTCAAAGCCCCTCCTGCTCCACCAACTAATAACGTACTTAAAGCCAACAATGTAATTGTACCAACGATTTTTTTCTTCATAAGCTACTACTCCCTTTCCCTCTTGATAATTTAAGGATAGCAAGTAGTTATTAACTCCACCTGTCCATAATATGAACAAATTATTAAATAATAATTATTATAATTATCTTAATAATAATATTTAATTGTAACTAATAACAATTTATTTATAGAAGAGAAGAAAACAAAAGAACGTTGGGGGACGTTCTTTTGTTAAATGAGAGAGAAGACAAGAGACTTTTAGAAAGTAAAGGCTGGATGATATGTGCCTTGGTAAGGTTCATGTTCCACGAACACTTGAATATCATTACCAGCGTTATCTTTACCCATTCGAGTATACGTAAATCGATCATTGTTTAGTTCCGTTAATTCTAGCGCCGCACCGTAACGATTCGTACCAATAGATACATGGGCCCGAATCTTGTTACTGTCCACCACTTGGAAGTACCCAAAGTCGCCGCGGGTTTCACCCGTTTGTAAATTGAAAAATTCATATTTACTTGTGTTTGGATCAAATTTCGCTAAACTAATGAAATTTTGATTGGCCGCTGTCACATCATTACCGTTTTTATCTACGACTTTTGTGCCATTCCACAAGGTTGTTCCTAAAATTTTATCCCCTGATTTATTTGTCACAATTTTGCCAGTTTGATTGGTTAATGCTTCACGTCCATTTGTAAAAGCTAATTTTTTCCCATGATAAGGGATGTGTTCCACGTAAACTTCAACATCATTCCCCAGTTTATCTTTCCCTAAACGCTTGTAAGTAAATTTGTCTTTACTCACTTCGGTTAAATCCACTACGGCTTGATAATTTTGTGTCCGCGAAATTAAAATTCGTTTTGTGCCATCACCTGTCACAAAAAATGTTCCTTCGTCACCACGGGTTTCCCCAGTGTTTTTGTCGAAAAACTCGTAAAACCCGGTTTCACCATCATATTTTGCTAACCCAATAAAATTAGCATTTTCTGCCGTTAAATCATTACCAGCAGCATCATAAACACGGGTTCCTTGCCAGTCCGTGCCAGATAAAATCTTAGTCGCCTTATCGCCTTTTGTTTGGCCATTGTTTTGATGTTTGCCTAAATTTGCTGTAGCACTATTTGGATTGGCTGCATGACCTGCAAATGCTGGACTTGCATAACCTGCTATAAGTAACGTACTTAATGTTACTAAAGTAATCGAACTTAATACTTTCTTTTTCATAAAGCATCGCTCCTTTTCTTTGATAAACCAATCTTAACAAACGATTCTAAACTACCACTGTCAGAAAAATGAACAATTTATAAACGATTAAAAACAACTATAAACTATTTTTTTGTTAAAAATGAAGCGGTCAAAAGAATCCTTTACTTCCCTTTGACCGCTTCATCCACTCGTGATTGACTAATTAGAACGTGAAGTCTGGCGTAAAGTCGCCTTCATACGGTTCATGTTCCACAAAAACTTTAATTTCTTTGCCGTTATTGTCTTTACCCATTCGTGTATACGTAAAACGTTTATCATTTAATTCTGTTAATTCTAATGCAGCTCCATATTTATTGTCACCAATTGAAACGTGAGCACGGATTTTGTTATTATCAATTACTTGGAAGTAACCAAAATCTCCACGTGTTTTACCCGTTTCTAAATCAAAGAATTCATATTTACTTGTTTTATTATCAAATTTCGCTAAACTAATAAACATTTTATTTGCTTCAGTAACATCGTTACCGTCTTCATCTAAAACTTTCGTGCCATTCCATAATGTGGCCCCTAAAATGTCATCCCCAGGTTCATTGGTAACAATTTTGCCAGTTTCTGTTTCTAAATCTTTACGACCGTTCGTAAAGGTTAACTTTTTATCAGAATAAGGGACATGCTCTACAAAGACTTCTACATCTTTCCCATCTTTATCTTTCCCCATTCGCTTATAGGTAAATTTATCTTTCGTTACTTCCGTTAAATCAACCACTGCTTGATAGTTTTGTGTATCCGAAATTAAGATACGCTTTTCGCCATCATCTGTCACAAAGAATGTGCCTTCATCGCCACGGGTTTCACCTGTTTCTTTGTCGAAAAATTCATAAAAACCTGTTTCACCATCATATTTTGCTAAACCAATAAAATTAGCATTTTCTGCTGTTAAATCATTATTATTTTTGTCGTAAACTTTTGTGCCTTGCCAATCAGTACTGGATAAAATTTCTGTTAATTCTTGTCCTTTTGATTGCTCTTTAGCTGCTTCTGCTGAACTAGAGACTGCAGTGCTTGAGCTAGCTGCACTTGATTTATCTGTTGCAGAGTTGGCTCCGCCAGCACAGCCTGCGATCAACAACGTACTAAAGGTTAATAAGGTAATCGTACTAAAAACTTTTTTCTTTTTCATAGTTGGTAATCCCCTTTTTTCTTTTTGATATACCTAGAATAGCAAAGCCTTATAAACTCCTACTTGCCGAAAAATGAACAAATTATAAACAAATGAAAAAAAGTTAATAACAATACTAGCTTTTTTTTGTTTACTTGTAATACACTATAAGTAAGAAATAGATTAAAACCACTAGGAGGGACGCTTTTGACCATTAAACGCCGCTTTTTTATTTCTTATATTAGTGCCATCATTATTACTTTAGCCTCTGTTTTAGCTGTTTTATCCTTAGCTTCTTACATCACATTAGGAACTGTCCCCAGTTTGCCCCAAGCTTACCGAATGATGAATAAGCAACGACCATTGACCGCTAACGAAGAAGAAAGTTATTTAGCCTTAGATCAATTGTTAAAAAAGTCACCGAAATTACTAGATACGCCTTTAAGTAAAGAATTAAAGGAAACGATTCAAACAATTGAGGCAAAAGGATTAAGTGTGATTATTCGAAAGAATGCACGGTTTCCTTATTATTCGGATAATTTAGTAGAAAAATCTTTGTCTGTACATATTCCAAACTACGAAATGAATAATATTATGCCAACTGGCACACTGGATAATGCAGGGCGTCTATATCATTATGTCAAATCCGATTTTCATTATTTAGATGGTTCTAACGGGAGCTTTATTGTCTTGAAACGCGAAAGCAGCCTTTTTGAATTCTTCACACGCTGGATTATCTGGATGATTTTGTTAATTATCCTTGTAGCAATTGCGGCAGCTTGGCTCATTAATAAGCGCTTAACCAAAACCACTATCGAGCCATTAGAAGCATTAGAAAAAGCGACTAAAACATTGGGTAAGGATGCCCAAAAAGAAAATCCATTTACACCAACTAGCCACCAAACCGTCTCAACAGAAGTCAAACAGCTCCAACTTAGTTTTGAACAAATGTGGCAAGATTTAGAAGAAGCCAATGCGGAACGCGAAAAATATGAAGCTAATCGGAAAGAATTAATTGCAAATATTTCTCATGACTTAAAAACACCAATTACTTCTATTATTGGTTACGTTGAAGGTTTGATGGATGGCGTTGCCAATACTGAAGAAAAAAAACAGCGCTATTTAACGGTCATTCATGAAAAAAGTTTAGGCCTCAATGATTTAATTGAAGAATTATTTTTGTATTCTAAATTAGACCTAGACCGTGCTGTCTTTACAATGGAAAAGACCAATTTCACTCGTTTTATTGCACATATTCTTGAAGAATACCGTTTGGAACAAGAACTCGTGATTACTTCTGTACTTCCCACCGAAGCTTTATACGTTCAAATGGATCCCACGCAGATGAATCGCGTGATTACCAATCTAATTCAAAATAGCATTAAATTTGCGGATCCCACTAAAGAACAACTAGCCTTTACGATTTCTTTAACGCATAATCAAACAGACTTAGTTTTAACCATTACAGATAACGGCATTGGTATCGATAAAAAAGAATTACCTTATTTATTCGAACGCTTCTATCGTGTAGACAAATCTCGAACCCCAACAGTTAAAGGAAGCGGCTTGGGATTAAGTATTGTCAAACAAATTATTGACTATCATCAGGGAACAATCACTGTCACAAGTAAAAAAGGAGACGGTACCAACGTGATAATTACGCTGCCGTTGTTGGAGGATGAAAAATGAAACCACATGTATTAATTATTGAAGATGATCCAAGCATTGCTGATTTGCAAAAAGATTATTTAGAAATTAACGATATGACTGTCACAATTGAACATGATGGAAAAAAAGGATTGGAAGCAGCTTTAAATGAGCCCTTTGATTTAATTATTTTAGATGTGATGCTGCCAACTATGGATGGTTTTGAAATCTGTCGTGCAATTCGGAAAAAAAAGCAAACGCCGATCATGATTGTTTCGGCTAAAAAAGAAGATATTGATAAAATTCGTGGGCTTGGCTTAGGTGCGGATGATTATATAATCAAGCCGTTTAGTCCCAATGAATTAGTCGCTCGAGCAAAAGCCCATATGAACCGTTATCAATTGTTAAGCAAAGCAGAACAACCACCACAATTACTAAAAATCAATGAAATCGCTGTCGACACTGCCGCCCACAAAGTGTTTGTTTTAGAAAATGAAGTTATTTTTACAAGCAAAGAATACAAATTGTTGGTTTTCTTGATGGAACATCCTAACCGTGTGTGGAATAAAGAAGAACTTTTTGAAAGTGTCTGGGGGTTTGATGCCTTAGATACTGAGGTTTCGACTGTCGTTGTTCACATTAAACGGATTCGGGAAAAATTAAAAAAAGCCAATCTTTCTGACTCTCCAATTGAAACACTCTGGGGAAGTGGCTACCGCTTCAATCGATAAAGAGAGCAAAAATAAGTCGGAGCCTATTTCTAGGCTCCGACTTATTTTTTATTAATTTACACGAGAAAATTTTTGATAAAGTTGGTTGAAAACAATCATAAATTGTTCAATTTCTGCCATTGTATTGCTTTCATCTAAACTAATGCGCACAGCGGAAGTCGCTAATTCCCCTGGCACATGCATGGCATACAAGGTGCTGCTAGCCATTTTTTTTCGGCTAGAACAAGCACTCGTAGTCGAAATATAAATCTGTTTTTCTTCCAATGCATGGACCAGCACTTCGCCACGAATCCCTTTCAAAGCAAAACATAAAATGTGTGGCGCAAAATGTTCATTATCTTGTGAAAAAACAGTCACATTTTGAAATTCTTCTAGCGCCTTTAATAAATAACTCCGTAATGTCGCCACATGTTGCGGCCGTTGTTGTCCGTTCTCTAAATGCAAACGTAACGCTTTGGCCATTGCCACAATTGCTGGTACGTTTTCTGTCCCACTGCGTTGGTTGTTTTCTTGCCCGCCTCCTGTTAAAAGCGGCGCTAAACGTTTTCCTTGTTTCCAATACATAAAACCAATGCCTCGTGGTCCATGAAATTTATGTGCAGAAAACGTTGCAAAATCCACCCGATCCGTTAACCACTCTGAGTAATTAACTTTCCCAATTGCTTGAACCGCGTCTACATGAAAATGAATTTTAGGAAACTCCGCTAAAACCTCGCTGATTTCTTTAATTGGTTGAATCGTTCCCACTTCATTGTTGACTGCCATAACAGAAACCAAAATCGTTTCTTTTCTAATTAATTTCTGTAATTCCTCGACTTTCACACGACCTTCTTTATCCACTGGCGCATAAGAAAGTTCAAAACCTAGTTCGACTAATTGTTCCGCTGTTTCTGTAACTGCTGGATGTTCCACTGCAGAAATAATAATATGATTACCAAATTCTCGTTTTTCGATTGCCGTTCCTTTTAAAACCCAGTTATCTCCTTCAGTTCCGCCACTTGTAAAATAGATTTCATTTGCTGAAACATTGATTAGCTCCGCAATCTGCTTCCGTGCTTGTTGTAAGAGCCGATTGGCTTGGTTGCCTAAGTCATGCAGACTAGACGGATTGCCAATAATCCGCTGACTGGTTTTTACATATGTATCTAAAGCCTGGGGGTAAATCGGTGTAGTTGCACTATTATCAAAATAAATCATTTGTCACCCTTCTTTTTTAAAATTCTTTCCCATTATATACTTTCTAAAGTATCACTTCAAGTCACCCCCACGCCATAAAAACAGAGGCTTGTCTGTCGACAAACCTCTGTTTAGTGATTGTTTAATTAAATTGCTGTTAAATTAGGGTTATTGATATTTTTAAAATAAAAATCTTCGATTCGTTTGAACGCCCCTGGCTCAACAGCTTCCAATGCCGTTCCAATTTCATCTAATGCATCTTGATAACGGAATTCTGTCGAGAATAAATACATGCTTTTATCTAAAGCCGCTCGGATGTTCTCGTGAGTATGACGATAGCGGTTTGCATATTGCATCATTTGTTCTGTCAGAGCTGCTGCATTGACTAAATCTTTTGTTTTCTTATCTAATAACTCTAAATCATCTTCGCATAAGTCACACAAACGATTGATTTCATCCATGTTAATGCGCATTTTATTTAAGGCTCGGCTTAAATCTTCAATTCGATCCGTTGCCACATAGAAAAATTCTAAGTAATCAGCAGACAAACCTGGCAATCGTTGCTTTTCAACATACCGTTTGATACTCCGTAAACGGAATTCGTATTCGTCAACTTTTTCTTGGGCGACTTTTTCGCCTTTTCTTAGTTCTTTCAATGAAGCATCAATTTCTAATTGTTGATTTTCAATATCATCTAAAATCTTATAGCATTCTTTATAGAACGCTTGAATTTCAGAGTAAGGAACGGTATGTTCTTTCATTCGAGGTTCCAAGTCTTTTTGACGGCGAATAATTTCTTCAATTTCCGTTTGAAAACCACGACTACGTCCTAGCTCGTTGTTATTTAAGGTGTAGCTTTGTGATACATGGTCCAATTCAATCATTAATTGACGGTTATTTTTTAAGGAATGAGAAATATAATCGTCAATAATTTTTTGATTGGTCACGACATATTTCTTCGCTTCAATCTCACGTTCCATCACTTCATATAATGCATCAATCGCCGTTGCTGTGTCACGGTTCGCAACCTCTACTGCGGCAATCTCTGTTTTCTCTAAATCAGCCATTGAATTCTCGACACGTTTTTTCGCATGTTGAATTTCTTCAGCAAAGTTTTGTTCAGGGAACACATAATCGTCAGCTAATAATTGGTTGTAGCCTTCTTCGATTTCTTTTAATTGATCTGGGAAAGTTTCATTTAATTCTTCATACATTGGTGGAATCCGTTTCATTAAGTCTTCCAATTCATACGTATGACGTTCTGCATCTTCTAGGACTTCTCGAGCCTCGATTGGGTCCCCCGATGTATTTAGTGTGACAAATTGTGTGAATTCAATTTCGACGTTTCTTAATTGTTTTTGGATTTCGGAGTAAGCTGGACCAAAGCTAGCTTTATCATCTTTTAGTGATTTACTTAATTCTTCATAGACATCCAAAGCTTTTTGAACTTCCAATGAATTGCGCTCTTCACTTTCACGTAATTCTTTCAAGCCATTACGAATGACTTCCACTTCGGCTTCCATTTCGGTCATCGTTTCATTCGCTTCCAC
Organism: Enterococcus sp. DIV0167; assembly: GCF_050541555.1. Classification (NCBI taxonomy): domain Bacteria; kingdom Bacillati; phylum Bacillota; class Bacilli; order Lactobacillales; family Enterococcaceae; genus Enterococcus; species Enterococcus sp. DIV0167. The sequence continues at coordinate 263,833 of NZ_CP172933.1, read as the reverse complement.
GACTGCTTTCTTCGCTTTCATGAAACGGAAAATTTCATTTTGATTTTCGACTTCATAAATTTGACTCTCTAGTTCGGCGAAAGAACGCGTCGATAGTTCTACCCAGCGTTGATTCCATTCACGGAAACTATTTTGACTCTGTCCAACTAGATGCATTTTTTTAATGTCATCGATTTCTTCAAAGACTGGCAAGTCAAACAGGGCTTCTTTACGAACTTCTAATTCATCTAATTGTTCTTGATTTTTTTTGCGCATAAAATAACCAATTAAGTATAGCACCGCAGCAATAATAACGATTACTAGTACTAAAATGATAATCCAATTATTCTTCATTTTGGCTCCTCCGATAATTTTTCTATAATAAAAGAAAGGTTGTTTGTTCTCTTCACACGGTTATCTATTGTTCCTGACCCTTGAAAAAGGGCATTCTTGCAGAAATACCTATAGAAAATTATAGCACAAACTGTATATTCATTCACTAGTTATAACAAACTTTTTTAAGAAAACCCGCGATCTTCTTACGAAGGGGTTGATTCACTGCTTTCATCGATCCGATTTTCACTAATTTTTTTACAAATATCACTTAGTTGTGTTAAGAAGGCATCCGCTTGACTTTGATCCATCCCAAAGTGTTCATCGCGCATCGCCCAAACTTCTAGCCCAGCTTCTTTGGCAGAGGCAATGCCTTTTTCTGAATCTTCAATGGCTATACATTCCTGTGGCGCAACAGCTAATTCTTGTAACGTGTGCAGATAAATATCCGGCGCCGGTTTACTTTCTTCGAAATCTTCCCCACTCACGACCGCATCAAAATAACTACTTAATTGCCCCACTGTCAAAACCTCTTCAATTGCGTCTTTTGTGGAAGAAGAAGCTAATCCGATTTTATAGCCTTGTCTTTTTAAAAATTGTAAAACACGTTTCGCATTTTCATCAAGCACAGCTAAATAATCTATCGGATGCGCTTTTTTATAGGCTATGTATTGTTCATTTAAAAAAGCAATATCTAGCTCTTTTTTGTTGACTTGTTCAATCTTTTGCCATAATGAACGCATATCCGCACCGACTAATTCTGGCAAGGTTAGGCCCTCAATGGTCAAATCAAATTCCGCTAAAAATGCTTTACGTCGCTCATAATAATAAGCTTCGCTTTCTACTAGGACACCGTCCATATCAAAAATAATGGCAGTTTTGGATTCTGTCATACTATTTAACTCCTTCGTTACGACTCATATCTTTACAGTTTAACAAAATTTTAAGGAAAAATGAAGAACAAATATTTTCATGATTTCCTAACTTTCTGAAAATAAGTGGTTGCTTTTCTAAATGTTTTTCGGTATCCTTTTACTAATCTACAAATGAGAAAATAATTAAAAACAGGAGTGATAAACGTGAACGTAGTTAAATTCGGCGGTAGCTCGCTAGCATCAGCACCACAGTTACAGAAAGTCTTACAAATCGTCAAGGAAGAGCCGCGCCGAACGTTTGTCGTTGTATCCGCTCCTGGAAAGCGAACCCCGCAAGATATTAAAGTGACTGATTTATTGATTCAATACTATCAGCGCTACTTAAATAATGAGGAAATTGAATCGACAATCTCTGCCATCATTCGTCGTTATGAAGATCTTTTTGATGAATTACACTTGGATAAAGCAGTTTTAGCTGATATTGCTATTTCGATTCGCCAATTAGCCACTTTACCAAAAGAAAACAATGCTTTTTTATTTGACTATTTTTTAGCTAGCGGCGAGGACAATAATGCAAAAGTTGTTGCCAGTTTTTTCAATCAGAATGGCTTAGATGCTCGCTACATTAGTCCAAAAGAATTAGGTCTCCTAGTGACACCTGAGCCAGGCAATGCCCGCATTTTACCAAAAGCTTTAGAGAAAATTAGTGCCTATCGTGAGACTCAACAAATCTTGGTTATTCCAGGTTTCTTTGGTTATACAGAAGCCGGCGAAATTTGTACTTTTTCTCGTGGCGGTTCCGATATCACAGGGTCCATTGTTGCCGCAGGTGTTCAAGCAGATTTGTATGAAAACTTTACCGATGTGGACGGAATTTATGTCGCCCATCCTGGAATTATTGAACAGCCTCAAACGATTCAAGAATTGACCTACAGAGAAATGCGGGAGTTAGCTTATGCAGGATTTGCCGTCCTCCACGACGAAGCCTTAATGCCTGCCTATCGCGCAAATATTCCAGTCGTTATCAAAAATACCAACAACCCACATCATCCTGGCACCCTAATTACCACCTCTCGCAAAGTGAAGCATGCTCCTGTTGTAGGAATCGCTAGTGATCAAGGGTTCGCAAGTATTTACATTAGTAAGTATTTAATGAATAGAGAGTTAGGTTTTGGGCGACGGCTTTTAGAAGTACTAGAAAAATTAGCCTTGAGCTATGAGCATATGCCCTCAGGAATTGATGACATCACGATTGTTTTACGAGAAGACCAGTTAACAACTGAAATTGAAAATCGACTGATGGCCCAACTCCAAGAAGTTTTAGCGCCTGATGAGTTACGCATCACGCATCACCTTTCCATGATTATGATTGTCGGCGAAGGCATGCGCCAACGAATTGGGGTTACTGCTGAAAGTACAATGGCGTTAGCCAAAGAAAAAATCAACTTAGAAATGATTAACCAAGGATCTTCGGAAGTAAGTATTATGTTTGGTATTAAAAAAGAACAAGAGGAAAAAGCCATCAAAGCCTTATATCGGACGTTCTTCCATGATTAATGAAAAAGACGAATGAGTTTTCTCATTCGTCTTTTTCATTGGTTTCAGTAATTTTCAATTGGCGTTGAATTTCCGCTTTAATTTTAGCTTCTGGCGCAAAATCTTGTTCCCAATTTTCAGGTTTTAATACTTTATTTGTTTCTGGATCATAATGTGGCTGCCCATCTGGAAATAATTTTCCCATATTGGCTTGATGAACGATTTCAATAATTTTTGTTGGATTGACGCCCATTAAGCAAAACGAACCATAAGTAAAATACAATAAATCAACTAGTGCATCCACTTCCTCCACTAAAGGATCAGATACTGGTTTGCCTTTCGCCAAGACTTTCTGCTCTGCTTTATCGACAGATTTTTTTAATCCGTCGACCAATTGTTGAAAAAGCACTTGGTCATTATTAGCAGCACTATATAAAAATTCCACAAGTTCTTCGACTTTAAACTCTGCTCGTCGACTGGCTAGCTCTGGCGAAAAAGCAGTTGGTTGCTCTGGTTGTTGTGGATTAAAAACCTCGTGGAAGGCACAAGCCATTTCATAAGGGGATTGCTTTTCAGACATTCAGCTACCTTCTTTCTCAAAATAAATCTAATTGTTTTGGATTCAAATCATCGTAACTCAAATTCAAGACTTTTTGCATCTGTAGAGCGTTTTCTGCGGCATCGCCGCCAGAATTATTATTAAAAATTACGCCCACTTCTTTAGCTTCTTGCGACATTTTTAAAACAGCTTCGCTTAAATCAGCGATTTCCTGCGTATTATAATGATAAAGGGTTCTTTTTTTTCGCCACTCTGCATCATTGGCTAACCAGCCAGCCGCATTACGTCCGTGAAACCGGAAGAGCACGAGATTAGGATTCGTTACATACGGATAAAAGGGCACTGGATTCGTAGGAATCTGCGGTTCATCTACAATCACAAGTGAAAATTGATTTTCTTTCATAAATTGCAACATTTGTTTTACAAAGTTTGGTTGATACCATGAATTATTTCGTAATTCAATGGCGATGGGTAGGTCTTTAAACCAGTGACGAATTTTTTGCAAGTAAGCGACATTTTCTTTCGTACAACCAAATGTTCCTGAAAATTGTACCAGAAAGGCAAATAATTTTTTACTTTCAATTAATGGGGCCATACTTTCTAAAAAAGCGGTGATCATTTCTTCTTCACTTGCATAATAGGTCTGCCACTCACCTTGACAACTGATTCCACTATAAACTTTCATGACAAAGCGAAAGTTTTCGGGAACTGCTTTGACCCATTCAGCTACTCGTTCTTTGGGAGGAATCCCGTAATACGCCGTGTCCATTTCAACTAGCGGTAAATGACTGGCATATTCATAAAGCGTGGCCCGTTTTTTTCCAGTTAAATAGTCGTGTTCACTAAAAGATGTTAATCCTAAGCGAATCATGTCCTTCCTCCTCTGCGCAACTTTTTATTTTCTAAATCGTCATCTTAACTTAATTTGTCCAATCGATATTCGCTTCACAATAGGTTTGACCATCAATCCGAATCTCATGGCGTGTTTTCAACTGATTTTCTTGTTCGACAATTTCGTAATGACTTTCGACTTCTTGGCCATATTCTACTTCTTTGTCAAATTTCACAAGAATTTTTTTCGGTTGATGCGTTGTTAAAAAGTCATACCCTAACACATCCAATAACCAATTAAAGTAAATCGCATTATTAACATGTTGATTGCCATCAATATCAAAAAAACGCACACGATAAGGTAAAAAGTTCCCCTCTGTGACTTTTTCAATTTTTTCATGGCGATAAATTTTAGTGATTTTTTTAGAATCAAAAGGTGCAATAATTTCTGGTAACACACTACTGATTTTCCGATTTTTTTGATCCATTAAGACAAAGGTTGATTTCACAAAGACACATTCATTGCCTTCTTCATCGTGAACCCAAAAGTTACGATAACAAAAATATTTGTTATAACTCATAGCTTGCGTTGTAATTGCTACTTTTTCACCAACTTTTGGTAAGCGGTGAATCTCTATTTCATAGTTGGTGATGACCCAGCCTAGGCCAAATTGGGCGACATAAGCTGCATCTCTTCCTAGTAATTCTGTTTGTTCTTCTGATACTTTAATGACAACCGCTAACAAAGCCGGTATCTTCATTGCACCAGTAAAATCGCCGTCATAGTAGGCAACTTCATAAGAGGATGTATGTTTTTTTCCCACGAAATAATCTCCTTTTTCCAATGGCTACTTTCGTGTCATTGTTTCTTCTTAAAAGTATACCACGTGATTTCTTCAATTGCGATTCCGAATGAAAAATTAACAAAACTTTGAAAAACACTATTATTTATATTATTTAAAAACATTCTTAATATTACTTAAAAAATATTGTTTTATTTTTAAAAATAACATTTCTTATTATTTGTATCCGAAAGATTATTATGTTATATTCCTATCTGTAAGCGCATACAAAATAATTTTTTAGGAGGTTTTTTTCGTGAAAAAGAGTTTATTAACAATCGTCCTGGCTTTTAGTTTTGTTTTAGGTGGCGCTGCATTGGCCCCTACTGTTTCGGAGGCTCATGGTTACGTAGCAAGTCCTGGAAGTCGTGCTTTCTTTGGTAGTTCTGCTGGTGGTAACTTAAATACAAATGTTGGTCGTGCACAATGGGAACCTCAAAGTATCGAAGCGCCCAAAAATACGTTTATTACTGGTAAATTAGCCAGTGCAGGTGTCTCAGGTTTTGAACCTTTGGATGAACAAACAGCTACTCGTTGGCACAAAACAAACATTACAACAGGTCCCCTTGACATCACTTGGAACTTAACTGCCCAACATAGAACTGCTTCTTGGGATTACTATATTACTAAAAATGGCTGGAATCCCAATCAACCATTAGACATTAAAAACTTCGACAAAATTGCTTCAATCGACGGCAAACAAGAAGTTCCTAATAAAGTTGTTAAACAAACAATTAATATTCCGACAGACCGCAAAGGTTATCATGTCATTTACGCTGTCTGGGGCATTGGTGATACGGTGAACGCCTTTTACCAAGCGATTGATGTGAACATTCAGTAAAAATACTCACATCTTAAACTAAATTAAAGGAGTTCTCAAAAAATGAAGCTAAAAAAAATAATTCCTGCTTTTCTCCTTCTTTCAACCGTTGCAGTTGGCTTGTGGTTAACGCCTACTCAAGCTTCTGCAGATGCTGCGGATACGATGGTAGATATCTCTGGCAAAAAAGTGTTGGTTGGATATTGGCATAACTGGGCCTCAAAAGGACGCGATGGTTACAAACAAGGAACATCAGCATCACTAAACCTTTCAGAAGTAAATCAAGCCTACAATGTCGTCCCGGTTTCCTTCATGAAAAGCGATGGCACGACACGGATTCCTACGTTCAAGCCTTATAACCAAACGGACACTGCCTTCCGACAAGAAGTCGCACAATTAAATAGTCAAGGTCGCGCAGTTTTATTGGCACTTGGTGGAGCAGATGCACATATTCAATTAGTCAAAGGCGATGAACAAGCCTTTGCGAATGAAATCATTCGTCAAGTGGAAACATACGGCTTTGATGGTTTAGACATCGACTTAGAGCAATTGGCGATTACTGCTGGCGACAACCAAACCGTCATTCCTGCTGCATTGAAAATAGTCAAAGACCATTATCGAGCACAAGGAAAAAATTTCATCATTACGATGGCGCCAGAATTCCCTTATTTAAAACCTGGTGCCGCTTATGAAACATACATTACTTCCCTAAATGGTTATTATGATTACATTGCCCCACAATTATATAACCAAGGCGGCGACGGTGTCTGGGTTGATGAAATTATGACTTGGGTTGCTCAAAGCAACGATGCTCTAAAATACGAGTTCCTCTATTATATGTCTGATTCATTAATCCATGGCACGCGCGGCTATCTACAGATACCAAACGATAAATTAGTCCTTGGTTTACCAGCAAATCGGGATGCTGCTGGTAGCGGCTATGTCGTTGAGGCTACCCCTGTAGCCAAAACTTTTGATCAGTTAGCAAAAGACGGTAATCCTATCCGTGGCTTAATGACTTGGTCTGCAAATTGGGACGTTGGTCAAGATGTCAACGGCAAGTCCTACAACAATGAATTTGCGACACGTTATAGTAACCTCGTAAAATAAAAGCTATTTTGAGACAGAACACCGCATTTGGTTCTGTCTCTTTTTAAATTTTACTCACCTGTCTTTCAATAATCCAAACAATGTTCTCTTGCTTTCTAACCAATTAATTTTAAACCAATCACAGAAACAATGATTAAAAAAATAAAAAATATCCGTCGTAGGTCTTTTGATTCACCTAAGAGCATTCCTAAAATAGCGCCTCCTGCTGTACCAATTCCTGTCCAAACTGCATAAGAAACGCCCATCGGTAATTGTCTCATCCCTAAATATAAAAATAAGAAACTACCACTAAACGCTAGAATTAAAATTAACAATGAACGTAAGTCTTTTTTTGTTGTAAATAATTTAATTGAACCTACGCCAAAGATTTCAAAACAGCCTGCAATAACTAAGTATAACCAACTCATCTTGTTTCCTCCTCTTTATTTCCAGTTACCATTTTTAAGCCAATCACACCTATTAATAACAGCAACAGAAAAAGAACTTTTCCTATGCCCAATGGTGTGTGGAATAAAAAATGATCTGTTACAATAGTTCCAGCACTACCTAAGCCGACAAATACAGCATAGGCTGTGCCCACTGGCAATTCCTCTCCTGCTTTAATCAGCGCATAAAAACTGATAAAGATTGCGATTACTGTCCCTAAAATCTCCCACCATGTTGTACTATGCTTCATGCCAATGACCCAAATCACTTCACAAAAAGCGCCAAAAATAACTTTTAACCAAGCTTTACTCATCTTGTTTTCCTTCCCTTCCAAACAAAAAAAGTGCCAACAAACAGTTCAGCTATGGCCTAAGAACTGTTCATTAACACTTTAGTCGCAAGCATCCGGCGATGTTTACGAAAGTTTATGTATTAAAATATCTCAGGCTATTATATTCTTATTTTTTTAAAAAATCAACTAAAAAATAATAGTTCGAATTCGAGACATTTCTTTTGCATTTTTAGGACTAATCATTTAAACTTACTTTTAGTAAGTTAATTAATCAAAAAATTATTTTTCTTTTAGGAGGATTTTTATTATGAATACACAAATTTTAGGTTTACACCACGTCACTGCCATGACTTCAAGTGCTGAAAAAATTTATCACTTTTTCACCGATATTTTAGGTCTACGTTTAATTAAGAAGACTGTCAACCAAGACGATATTGAAACATATCATTTATTTTTTGCTGATGATGCCGGCTCTCCCGGAACAGATATGACTTTCTTTGACTTTCCAGGCTTACCTAAAGGAACCAAAGGAACCAATACAATTTCTCGTACTTCCTTCCGTGTAAAAGATGATGCTGCTTTGGATTACTGGGTATCACGCTTTAATGAATATGCAATTGATCATGGAGAAATTCAAGAACGTTTTGGCAAAAAGTATTTAGAATTTGAAGATTTTGACAATCAACGTTACCAACTTATTTCTGATGAAAAGAACCAAGGTGTTGCAGCTGGCACGCCTTGGAAAAAATCTAACGTTCCTAGTGAACATGCTTTAATCGGCTTAGGTCCAGCCTTTGTAACTGTCGAAAATTACGAACATCTGCAACTAGTTTTAACTGAAGTTTTAGGGTTCAAATTGATTGATGCTGAAGGTAGTTTCCATTTATTTGAAGTTGGCGAAGGTGGGAATGGTGCCAGCATTATCGTAGAGCATCGAGAAGATTTGCCAGCGGCCCAAGAAGGCTACGGCAATGTCCATCACTTAGCCTTGCGCGTTGCCGATGAGGAAGCACTACGTTTCTGGATTGAAAAAATTAATCGTTTGGAATTTCCTAATTCTGGCTTTGTGGAACGTTTTTACTTTAAATCTGAATATTTCTTGGCAGCAACACATGTTTTATTTGAACTGGCAACCGATGGTCCTGGATTTTTAGAGGATGAAACCTATGAACACGCTGGTGAAAAATTATCATTACCGCCATTTTTAGAACCAAAACGGGCAGGGATTGAAGAATTTGTGCGTCCTTTCGATACTTCAGATGCGAATGTTCAAAGAAATTAGTATTTTTTCTAGGAGGCTCCTATGATTCATTACAATAGTAACGAGTTATCTGCAAAAACAGCGTATAAATTTTTATCAGGAAGTATTATTCCTCGGCCAATCGCTTGGGTTACAACACAAGATACAGCTACAGGTGTCGTCAACGCTGCTCCCTTTAGTTTCTTTAATGCGGCGGCAGCTGAAATTCCTTTAGCAACGTTGTCCATTTTACGACCAGACAAAGAGCCTAAAGATACGGCACGAAACATCTTGGCTACTAAAGAACTTGTCATCCATTTCGTTAACGAAGACGTTCTTACTCAAATGAATCAGACTTCGGCACCTTTAGCAGCAGAGATCAGTGAAATTGACACATTCGGTATTGAAACCATTGCCAGCCAGACTGTTGCTGTTCCAGCAATCAAAGCCGCGCCGATTCGGATGGAAGCTCGCTTGCATCAATATGTACCTATTGCTAACCATGAAGGTCAAATTATTACGGATTTATTCATTGTAGAAATTACCGATTTCTATTTTGATTCAGCCGTTTTCGATGAAGAACATCAGTACATTTTACCTGAAAAACTCCAACCGATTGCTCGTTTAGCAGGCAATGATTATACAACATTGGGCGAAATCCGTGAAGTTCGCCGCCCAACGTAAAAAGAAGGCCCCGCCATGACGGCGGGGCCTTCTTTTTCTGTTTTATGCTAATGCTCCCATTGGATCCCAAGGTGCCAAAACAGTTGGCGCTTGTTCCCAAGCTTTTTTCTGTTCATCAGTTAATAAATCTTTGTGCACAACGATTTGATAAGTGTATTCGTCCATCCACGCATCGCTCATAACGAAGAAGCCATTTTCACCGACTTTTTCGCCCCAGCTATTTTCCACTTTCCATTTTGTTGTTTGACCATCAACGATATCAACACCTGTTAAAACCATGGCGTGTGTCATTAAGCTTTCACCAAAGTCTAAACGTTCTGCTTTAGTCATCGTAAAATCAATATCAAAAAGATCGTTCATATCGTAAACATCTAATGCCATAATTCCTGTGTCACGTGTTGAAGATTGTCCGACATCACAACCAAACCAAACAGATTCGCCTTGTTCCAATTGTGCAGCAGCTAATTTTTTGAAAGCAGCCATTTCTACATTTAAATATTTAACTTCTTTGCCGCCGACAACATTCCCTAACATTTCAACAGTGTATGTTTTGTTGAAGGGTTTATCTTCTGTAGGAGCATTAATAATACTTACATAATCATGTAAATTAACGCCAACGTATTTTTCAAAGAATGTTTGCGGTGTTAGATTTTGATCCAAATGATAATTTTTTTCTTCGTCACGGTATTCAAAATCAAAGGTTTCTGGCGGTGTTCCTAAAGAGATTGCTAAGAAATTATAAATTTCTTGTAACATTGCTTCTTTGTTTTTTTGGACTTCTTCAGCAGAAGCGCCTTTTTCAATTAAACTACGTAAAATTGTTGCATCTTTGCGTAATTTTTTATTTAAATAGTTGTTTAAATCACGTGAATTGGAGCTGTTGCTGCTTTCAGGCATTGCCGTTTTAGGCACTACGCCATATTTATCAAAAATTGAAACGATCATATCCCATTGCCCACCATCTTGTTGTGGTGTAGCTAATAAAAAGGCCACTTTACGACTAGTCAACGGTTGATCGGCTGTTGCAATAATATTTTCATAGAAATAGTTTGATTTTTCATATTTATCCCAGAAAAATGTATAGTTTTGTGATAATTCAAAATCTTTTAATTGAAACGCATTTAACATTCTATGTCTAAATGTATTTAATGCCGCAAACATCCAGCAGCGACCGCTTTGTTTTTGATTGGCCACTTTTCCAGTAGCTAAGTCGACTGAAAAGACGGGTACGTTATTCACGGCTCCTTGTACAGATTCACCTGAAGCGCTGATACCATTTTTTACTACACTACGTTGTAAGGCATTTTGTTTATTATTGTTCAAGAAATCTTGATGGAATTTCTCTGTTAATTTTGGTTCAATTGCTGTCATATTTTCATCGTCCTTTCATTTTACGTTCTTCTTCATTATATGCTTCTCTTTAAACAGAAACAACCATTTACTCTAAATTCCTTGCTTTCCAACTCTTTTTGTATTAGTATATATAATACAGATAGCACAAATAAGACAGGAGTGATTCGATGCTTTTAGAAATAGATGAACAAAGCGAACAGCCCATCTATCAGCAACTCATTGATCAAATCATTGTAGGCATTGCCAAAGGTGAACTGGTTCCTAATGAAAGTTTGCCTTCTATCCGACAATTGGCGGACGAAATCGGGGTCAATATGATGACTGTTTCAAAAGCTTATAATAAGTTAAAGCAATCAGGTTATATTGTGACTGACCGTCGTAACGGCACCAAAATTGCCGCAAAGTTACCTGCTACCGCTGTTTGGCAACAGCAATTGCATGAGCGTTTAGAACTTCTGTTGGCTGAAAGTTTTTTACATCAGCAATCCGAAGCAGAAATCCAAGCACTTATTCAGAAAATTTATCAAAATTTTGATTCGAAAGGGCGTGCATTATAATGGCGGTATTCTTTTATTTCATCCTAGTTTCTGTCGCTTTTTTTATGGCATTTACTATGGGGATTTATGCAAATCCTCACAAAAATATTATTTTGGAAAACACTTTACCAGAAGATAAACTACAAGATCCCAGCGTTCAAGCAATCCGAAAACGTTATAAAAAACGCTTGGTTCAACTAGCAGCCGTTTTTAGTGTTCTTAGTTTGCCTTTGTTATTTATTCCTTATGATTCGATTTTATTGTTCCTTTTTCTGTTACTTTTATTTAGTTTTATTGGCAGTGGCTACTATCTGCAAATCGTTTATATTCGCAAAATGGCCGCTTTAAAAATGCAAAACGGCTGGTTGCTACCTAAGCGTCCTCTCTTAATCGATACGCAATTAGTTTTAAATAAAAACCAGAAACTTATTTCATTTTGGTGGTTTTTACCTGCAATTATTCTTACTTTTGCTGGGGGCTTTTATTCCTTGCAAACGGCGATTGGTTCCTGGATTCTTTTCTTAATTACTGTTTTGATGTTAAGTTTGTTCATTGGCGGCTATTATTTTATTGCGCGCTTACCTGTCAAACCGCTAACTAGTGACTCAAAAATTAATCAGCAAATCAATGATTTATTTCGGCATCATTGGTCTGTTTTAATGGTTTTATCCGCCTTAGTTTTTGCACCGCTAACCATTTTACCAACTTTCACAATTGTCATTGATTATACGGTTGCGATGGCTCTTACATTTTGTTACTTTATTCTTTTGTTTGTTTATGTAGGCTTTCTCTTCTACTACCTATTTTCAATGCGCAAAAAACAAGATCAATTCGTTTTACAGGCTGGCGATTATCGCTATGGGGATGATGATCAATATTGGCGGTATGGGATTTATATCAATCCCAAGGACCCCAAAATCATGGTTCCTGATCGCATTGGTATGAATTTATCTATTAACCTAGGACGGCCTGCTGGGAAAATTATTCTAGCCGCTACTGGCATTTTAACGATTGCGGTGCTGTTCTTTGCCACAGTGCCGATGTTTATAAATGATTTTTCTAGTCATGCCTTTCAAGCAACTATTGAAAAGAAACAAATTGAGTTATCTGCCCCATTAGCAAAAACAAGGTCAATTCCTTTTAACCAAATCACTGCTGTTTCTTTGATTGATGACTTACCTCAAGAACGCATCCGCACAATGGGTGCTGCGACAGATAGTTACTTAACAGGAGAATTTAAAGTCGCTGGAAAACCTGCTTATTTACTAATTTATACAAAAAGTCATCCGATTCTGAAAATAGAAACGCGGAAGAAAGTTTATTATTATACTGCGCGTGAGGGTCAAGAAACGACTAAGATTTATCAGGAAATCAAAGCAAAACTTCCATAACAAAAAAACAGGGCCTACTCATGATGGTAGGCCCTGTTTTTTTGTTATTCGCTGACAACCTTGAATTTTGTATCTGCCAACGTGGTATTCAGTTCATCCTGGCTTACTTCACGATCTGCTGTCACAACGGCTGTTTGATCTGCCAAGTGAACCTCAACATTCGTTACGCCGTCAATTCCACTAAATTTTTCAGTGACCGCTTGAACACAGCCATCACATTTCATCCCATCAATTTTTACTGTTTTTTCCATTTCACTTCATCCTTTTCAATTTTATTTTTGACTTCCACTAGTTCTTTTCACCGTCGAAGGTTTAAATCCTTTTAAGCGTAAGGCGTTTAGTAAGACAGAGACTGAACTAAAACTCATAGCTGCTGCTGCAATCATCGGACTTAACAAAGGTCCACCAAATAAGTGTAACACACCCATAGCCACTGGAATACCTAATGTATTATAGGCAAATGCCCAGAAAAGATTTTCTTTGATGTTTTTGATGGTCGCTTTACTTAATTCAACTGCTGTAGGCACATCCATTAAATCACTACGCATTAGCACAATGTCGGCCGATTCCATTGCAACATCTGTGCCTGAACCAATAGCAATCCCCACATCTGCTTGGGCAAGTGCTGGTGCATCATTAATACCGTCACCCACCATCGCTACTTTTTTGCCTTCTGCTTGTAGTTTTTTCACTTCTAACGCTTTATCTTCTGGTAAAACTTCACTTAAGACACGATCGATACCTACTTGTTTTGCAATCGCCTCGGCAGTACGCTTGTTGTCTCCCGTAATCATCACGGCTTCGATCCCCATTTTATGCAAACGTGCAATGGCTGTTTGACTGCTATCCTTCACAGTATCTGCTACCGCAATGATACCCGCAAACGAACCATCTTTTGCCACAAACATTGGGGTTTTCCCTTCTTCTGCCAAACGATCCGCTTGTTGAACAAACGTTGATAGCTCGATGGCTTCTTCTTTCATTAATTTTATATTGCCCAAAAGTAGGACTCGTTCGTTGATTGTCACACGGATGCCGTGACCTGGAATCGCTGAAAAATCGCTTCCTTCTACTAATGGCAATTGACGTTCTTTAGCCGCTCCCACAATTGCTTCACCTAGAGGATGTTCTGATCCTTGTTCTGCAGAAGCTGCTAATGTTAGTAACTCAGCTTCTGAAAGTGCTGAATCAGCAACTAAAATATCTGTAACCACCGGTTTGCCTTCTGTAATAGTTCCTGTTTTATCAAACACGATTGTTTGAATTTTGTGAGTGGTTTCTAAAGCATCCCCACTTTTAATTAAAACGCCATTTTCAGCGCCCTTACCTGTCCCCACCATAATCGCAGTCGGCGTTGCCAAGCCGAGCGCACAAGGACAAGCAATCACTAACACAGAAATGGTAATTGTCAAAGCGAAAATCCATGACTCTTGTCCTAAAAAGAACCAAGCCAAGCCAGAAAGAACAGCCAAACCAATAACGATTGGGACAAAAACACCCGAAATTTTATCAGCTAATTGTGCAATCGGTGCTTTTGAGCCTTGCGCATCTTCCACTAATTGAATGATTTGGGCAAGGGCCGTCTCTTTTCCCACTTTTGTTGCCTTGAATTGAAAGCTGCCATTTTTATTGATGCTAGCACCAATTACTGCATCACCGACTTTCTTTTCAACAGGCAAACTTTCGCCCGTTAACATGGCTTCATCCACAGAACTACTGCCTGAAACAATCACTCCATCAACAGGGATTTTATCTCCTGGGCGAACAATCACAATGTCATCCAACTGAACAGCATCAACTGGCACTTCAATTTCTGCGCCATCACGTAAAATATGGGCAGTTTTCGGTGCTAAACCCATTAATTTTTTTATCGCATCTGAGGTTTTCCCTTTTGAAACAGCTTCGAAATATTTTCCTAATGTAATTAAAGTTAAAATAACACCCGCTGATTCATAATAAAGAGCCATTGTAAAACTTGTGTCTCCTAAAAATATCATGACTGTGCCATATAAACTATACACAAAAGCAGCACTGGTTCCTAAAGCTACTAAAGAAAACATATTCGGATGTCCTTTAAATAATGCTTTAAAACCGACTGTGAAAAATTCTCTGCCGACATATAGGACGGGTAACGTCAAAATCAATTGAACCATTGCAAAGGTCGTCGCATGTGTCATTGGATTCAAAAAATCCGACAATGGTAAGCCTACCATATGTCCCATCGCAATATAAAGAAGGGGTACTGTAAACACCGCTGAGATCCAAAAACGTTGCCACATCTCAGCAATATGTTTTTGTTTCTTTTCACGATCTTGGTCCGCTGTTGCACCTGCAGCGACTTCTTCTGTCGCTTGATAACCTGCATCCGTAACTGCTTTGATAATTTTAGCACTCGTTACTTGATGGTCGTCATAACTAACCACCAGTTTTTCCGTGGCTAAATTAACAATCGCTTGTTGAACACCAGATAATTGGTTCACAGCTTTTTCAATCGTTTGGGCACAGGAAGCACAACTCATTCCTTCAATCGCAAACGTTCGTTGCTGGGCTGGGCTAATCGCCTTGTAGCCAGCATCTGACACAGCTTCCTTAATTTCTTCTTCTGTGACTTCCGTCTGATCATACGTGACACTTAATTTTTCCGTAGCTAAATTGACACTTGCCTTTGCCATCCCAGGTAACTTCGCCGTAGCCTTTTCAATCGTTTGGGCACAGGAAGCACAGCTCATCCCTTCAATATCAAACGTTTTACTTTCCATTTTTTTCACTCCTTTTTAAATTAAATGACATTGGCATTGACCAGGAATACAGTTACAAGGGACGGATTCAACCGCCGTCTTGCGCTTCTCTTTCAAGAGTTCCTCTAATCGATCCAAATCGTCATAACTCAACTGACTCTCTGTTAAAATTGTTTCTACCACGGAACCAACTTTACGGCTGCACACCTTAGCTAAAAGTTCGTCTGCCACCGTTTCAACGCTCCGACGTTCTTCTACTAGCGGATAATAAATATATTTATTGCCTGCTTTCTCCGTTCCAACTAACCCTTTATCTGTTAAACGACTTAGTAACGTCTTGACGGTCGTTGATTTCCATTCTTTCTTCTCATTTAAAAGTGTATGCACTTCACGACTCGTGGTCTTGCCTTGGGTCCAAATAACCCGCATGACTTCCCACTCTGCATCTGTAATTGTCGCTAATTTATCTTTTGCCATACTCGTTAAATTCCTCCTTCATCAATAAAAAAAGAGTTCAAGGTTTTTGACTACAAACGTAGTCGTTTATCTTGAACTCATCATATAGCTATTTTATTTTTTTGTCAACAACTTCTGCTCATCTTTTTTTATTGCAACGCAGATTCTTGTTTTTTAACAAAGTATTTCAATAAGAACGGTGCAACTAAGGTCGTTAAGATAATTACCACAATCATGCTCGTATAATACGCTTCTGAAAGTAATTTAGATTGGTAGCCAATTTGCGCAATGATTAATGCCATTTCCCCACGCGAAACCATCCCAGCACCGACCATTAAAGAACTTGTATTGGAGAAACCAACCATTTTCGCTCCCCAGGCGCCGCCCAGTAATTTCGTTAAAATCGCCATAATCGTCATTACCAAAATAAAAGGTAAATCTTTTCCTAACGTGTTAAATGTCACTGATAAGCCAATGCTGGCAAAGAAGACGGGAATAAACACGGCATAGCCAATAGCTTCAATATTGAAATCAATTTCTGTTTTTGCATCCGTTTGTCCCACAGCAATCCCTGCAAAAAAGGCACCTACGACAGAACTTAAACCAACTAAATCAGCCAAATAAGCCATGCCCAAACAGATAATCAATGACATGATAATAACAGACGACCCAATGTTCATTTTTTGACTTAAACGTAGTAAATAGGGAGCAATAAAGCGGACCAAAAAGAAAATCCCAATAAAGAATAAGCCTTGTTCAATTAACTTAACAATAAAGCTGACTTCTGTATTGCCGCCTGTACTTGCACCAATCATGCCGACAGCGACACTTAAAATAATCACGACCACGATATCGTCAACGACGGAAGCCCCAAGAATCGTTGCACCTTCTTTACTACTTAAAACATTCAACTCTCTTAATACTTCTACTGAAATGCTGACCGACGTTGCTGCTAAAACTAACCCAAGGAAAAAAGCTTCTTTCCAAGAAAAAGCAAACAGCTGACCAATCAACATAGTAAAACCAACCGGTAAAACGATGCCCAAAATAGCGACCATGACACTAGGTTTCGCATATTTTTTCAATAATTCCAATTCACATTCCATTCCAGCAATAAACATCAGCATAATGACACCAATTTCTGAAAAGTCATGCACAAACACATCTTGATGCACAATATTTAACATCGCTGGACCTAACACAATCCCTACTAGCAATTGCCCAATTACCGCAGGAATTCCTACTCTTTTACAAGCAACACCTGCTAAAGTCGTTGTAATTAAAATCAAACATAAAATACCTAAAAATTCCATTCTATTTCCCTCTTTCTCTATTAACCAATCATCACTGATTCTTTTGGATATTGAACTTTCGACTGACTTTCCAAGCCTTTCTTAATTAATGACAATAACACCGTGTACACACCCACACGACCGATGAACATTAGAAAAATAATCACCAGTTTACCAAAAACAGTTAAATCTGGTGTTAACCCCATTGTTAAACCGACCGTTCCAAATGCAGAAATCACTTCAAAAACAATATACTCAATCCCGTTTTTTAAAGGTAATGTTTCTGTAAACGAGAGAATAACCGAAGCAGTTACACATAAAAAAGTTGCCAAGAAGAACAAAGTAAACGCTTGGAGCACTACTCGCTCAGGAATTGTGCGTTCATGGAATTCCACTCGCTGTTTCCCTTTAAAAATTGCACGAAATTGTAAAAATAACACACCAAACGTAGTGGTTTTCAAGCCGCCAGCGGTTGATCCTGAAGTGCCACCAATAAACATCCACAAAATCGTGACAATCAGGCCTGGATTACTCATTTTCAAATAATCAACTGAATAAAAGCCAGCCGTTCTTGGTGTAACCGACAAGAACCAACTGTTGACAAGACGCTGCCAAAAAGACATGTCAGCTGGAAAATGGCGATATTCTGAAATGTAAAAAATAACGGTCCCTAAGACTAAAAAGGTGGCGGTCACCGTTAAAGCAAGGCGTGTATGAATACTAACACGGTGCTTAATTTTATTTTTATAGCCTTTAATCATTGCAAAAATATCGCGCCACACAATAAATCCTAAACCACCAGCTATAATTAAAAAGCTAATGACTAGTAAAAGATAAGGCGAATTTTGATAAGGAACCATACTATCCCCTAGCAAATCAAAGCCAGCATTACAAAATGCCGAAACGGCATGGAAGAGACTAAAAAACAACCCTTTTTTCCACCCAAATGTTGGCACAAATTGAAAGGACAACAAGAAGGCTCCAAGTAATTGAATAATGGCCGCAAACTTCATAATATATTTCATTAAACGAAAAACTCCGGAAACTTCACTAACATTTAACGCTTCTTGATACAACATCCGTACACTTAGTGACGCTTTTTTCCGCAGCAAACTAAAGAAAATCGTGGCAACGGTTAAAAAGCCTAAGCCGCCTAATTCAATCAAAATCATAATAATAACTTGCCCGATAGGACTCCAATGCTCCGCCGTATTCAAAGGCGAAAGCCCTGTAACACAGACGGCGGAAGTTGCCACGAAAAAAGCATCAATCCATTGCGTTTTTTGTCCAGCTTGTGCAGAAAAAGGCATCATTAATAAGATTGTGCCTACAACAATTAATAAAAAAAAGCCTAAGACAATTGTTTGAACAGGTGAAATATACAACCTTTTTTTGATCTGATGTTTCATTTTTTTCTCCTCTACCATTTCTTTGTCAATCAAAAACAACACAAACGGCTAGACAACTGTTGCTTTGTTCCTCTCGCCCTATGAGAAACTCAAAACCTTGAAAACAACTTGCCCAACCGAATAATTATTTTTTAATTTTTGTTTTCACGTTGATAAATCGAATAAACCAACTCATTTTTTTGATAAACCTGTTTTAAACGAACTGGAATTGATTGAGCCATTGTCTCGTATAGAGCAATGCCCTCACCCAGAAACAGTGGTATTGTCGTCAAAATGAAGGTATCAATTAAATCAGCTGCCAAAAGCGGTTGAACCACTTTTGGGCCTCCAACAATCCAAATTCCCGCGCCGTCTTCTTCTTTGAGACGACGAATTAATGTGACTGGATCTTCCTTGGTAAAAGTTCTTGAAGCAGTTGATGGTTCTGGATGAGAGGTAATGATATAAGAATGCTTGTCTTCATAAAAATACACATCTGGGGACAATTCTTGTGTAACTTGATCATAAGTAGTCCGCCCCATTACCACAGTGTCTATTTTTTTATACATTTCATCGTAACTACGATCTTCTTCATCGCCACGAATATTCTCTTCTAACCAAGCAACACCGCCCGCTTTATCCGCAATGAAACCATCAATACTCGCTGCAATAAATAAAATTACTTCCCGTGCCACATCAACGCCCCCTTTTCTCTTCTTATCTATTTTAGCTTGTTTTCTCAAAAAACTCTAGGGGTGCGCATTGTTATTTTTAAAAGAAAAAAGAGAAAAACTAGGATAATTGGGCTACTTTTTGTAAAATAGGAAATAAGAAACTTTTTATTGAGTTATTTTACATTTTTTTCAAGAAAAATAAGAATTGGTTTATTTGATTTACACAAAAAAATAACATATTCAGTTTTTATATAAAGGAGGATTACTTTGTTTGATTTAGAGAAGGTTCAGACCTTGAATGAATTAGAAATGCTCGTTTACCATTATGTATTGGAACACCTGCACCAAATCCCTCAACAGACCATTCGCCAACTGGCTACTTCCTGTCATGTCTCCACCTCAACGATTCTACGATTTTGTAACAAAATGGGCTATGCTGGTTTTTCCGAATTAAAATATGCAGTGAAAGAAGAAGCCAAACAAACACAAACGTTTGAAAATTTTTATGATGCCACGGTTCACGTCGATGCTTTTTTGAAAAAATTAAACCAAGAAACCTATTACGAAATGCTTCGTCCAGCAATCCAAATGATTGTTCAAGCACGTCACGTTGCCTTTACTGGCATTGGTACTAGCGGAATTTTAGGTAGTTATGGCAGTCGTTATTTTGCCAACTTAAATATCAATTCTTACAGTATTGCTGATCCCTTTACGCCTATCCCCAAGCGCGGATTTGAAAATACATTAGCCTTGATTCTGTCTGTATCTGGGGAAACCAATGAAATGATTAAACAAATGACCGATTTTAAAACAGCTGGTGCCAAAGTGCTAAGCATTACCAACAATCAACATTCAACTATTGCCCGCTTGGCTGACTACAACATCTCCTATTATATGCCCGACGAACGTTCTCCATTTGCAGATAAGTCAGTCAATACAACCACTCAAATCCCTGTCATTGCTTTAATTGAACTCCTAGCTCATCAAGCAAGTCAACTTTTAAAGGAACTAGATGAAACACCTTCCTAGTTGCTTTTCACAAAAGCTCATGCTGTCTAAAACAGCATGAGCTTTTTTGTTTTTTTTCTTGGTACATGTTTCTCATTCAAGCAAAAGTCTATTTTTTCTTCAAATAACCTTATATAGTAAATATGTAAACGGATACATTTGCATTTATATTATTCTTCAAAGGAGAGATTTTTATGAACGAATGGATTAACGAGAAATTATTACCTCCAGTACTAAAATTCGTCAATACCAAAGCAATTACTGCCTTACGGAACGGGATGCTTTACACGATGCCTTTTACCATTGTTGGTTCAGTGTTTCTTCTATTAGCGAATTTCCCAGTTACAGCTATTTCTGAATGGGTTAACGCAAGCGGTCTGGCTGTTTATTTCAATCAAGCATATGGTGCATCTTTTGCGATTATGTCGTTATTTGCGGTCATCGGTATTGCCTACTCGTATGTAAAAAGCGAGGGATTTGAAGGACTCCCAGCGGGCATGATTGCCATGGTGGTTTTCATTTTGTTTATGTCATCTGAAGTCAAAGATGCGGTTTCTGGCGCAGTAGTTGGCAATGTCATCAACAAAGATTGGACAGCTGGCAAAGGGATGATTACAGCTATTATTGTTGGTTTGTTAGTCGGCGTTGTATATAGTTGGTTTTTACGTCATGATATTCGTATCAAATTACCAGAAGCTGTACCAGAAAATGTGGCCAATTCCTTTACTGCGTTAATTCCTGCCAGCGTCATTGTAACTGGTGCAATGCTAATTTTCATTCTTCTAGATAAAGTCTTCAATACGACATTCTTTGACTTTATTTACGAAGTGCTACAATCACCACTTCAAGGAGTCACAGATTCACTAGGTGGCGCATTACTATTAGGTTTTGTCATTCCGCTCTTTTGGTTTTTCGGTGTTCACGGGTCAACAATCGTTGGCGGTATCATGGGCCCTATTTTACAAGCAAACTCTTTAGAAAATACCGAAATTTTGAAATCAGGAAAAGACTTAACACTGGCTAATGGTGGCCATATTGTTACACAACAATTTTTAGATCAATTTTTAACGGTCACTGGTGCGGGCATGACAATCGGGTTAGTCGTGTTCATGGTTTTCTTTGCCAAATCAGCTCAGTTTAAGCAATTAGGTCGGCTTTCAATTGGGCCAGCTGTTTTCAATATTAACGAGCCAATTGTCTTTGCTACACCTATCGTGATGAACCCAATCATGGCTGTGCCGTTCATTATCACACCGATTGTTTCTTCTGTTGTGACATATTTTGCCTTGTACACAGGACTGGTTCCTCTCTTTACTGCGGTACAAGTTCCCTGGACTACTCCTCCAATCATTTCTGGACTTTTAGTTGGTGGTTGGCAAGCAGCGTTGCTTCAAGTAGTAGTACTGACGATGAGTTTCTTTATCTATTTACCGTTTGCTAAAAAAATGGATGCACTTAATTACGCAGAAGAAACCAATCAACCAATTACTGAAGAAACCCTTGAAAAAGTCGAAGCACAAAACGTATAAAAATTTGAACAAAGGACTGAAACGATATGTCAATTTTGAAAAATGATTTTCTTTGGGGCGGCGCTGTCGCTGCTCATCAATTAGAAGGAGGCTGGGACCAAGGCGGTAAAGGGGTGAGCGTGGCGGATGTAATGACTGCCGGTGCACATGGCGTCCCTCGTAAAATTACCGCAGGCGTTTTACCAGATGAACACTATCCTAACCATGAAGCGATTGATTTTTACCATCGCTATCAAGAAGATATTCAACTATTCAAAGAACTTGGTTTAAATTGTTTCCGAACCTCTATTGCTTGGACACGAATTTTTCCTAACGGAGATGAAGAAACGCCCAATGAAGAAGGCCTTCGTTTTTATGATGCACTTTTTGACGAGTGTTTGAAAAATGGCATTGAGCCAGTCGTGACACTGTCTCACTTTGAAATGCCTTATCATTTAGTCACAAAATATGGCGGCTTTCGCAATCGCCAGGTCATTGATTTTTTTGTCAAATTTGCTGAAGTCTGTTTCACTCGTTACCAGAAAAAAGTCAAATATTGGATGACCTTTAATGAAATTAACAACCAAGCCAATTATGAAGAAGATTTTGCACCTTTTACTAACTCTGGTATTGCTTACCAGGAAGGAGAAGACCGCGAAGCAATTATGTATCAGGCTGCTCATTATGAACTAGTCGCTAGCGCACGTGCAGTGAAAATTGGCCACGCTATCAATCCCGACTTCCAAATTGGCTGTATGATTGCGATGGTGCCTATTTATCCTTATTCTTGTAATCCTGAGGATATGATGATGAGTGTTAGCGCAATGCAAAAACGTTATTGGTTTACCGATGTTCATGTCCGCGGTCATTATCCAAGTGCAATTCAATGCTATTTGAAACGAAAAAACATTTCATTAGATGTCACAGAAGAAGATTTAACTGATTTGGCTAATGGCTGTGTTGATTATATTGGCTTTAGCTATTACATGTCGTTTGCTGTGAAAGGTGCAGAAAAGGCCCCTACTTTTGACTACAATGAAGCAAAAGACTTGGTGCGAAATCCTTATGTAGCAACATCTGATTGGGGTTGGCAAATCGATCCTATGGGCTTACGCTATGCAATGAATTGGTTCAATGATCGGTATGAATTACCACTTTTTATTGTCGAAAATGGCTTTGGTGCTATTGATGAGCTAGAACCAGACGGAACGATTAACGACACTTACCGAATCGCTTATTTACGTGAACATATTGAGATGATGAAAGAAGCCGTTGCGTATGACGGCATTGATTTGATGGGCTATACACCTTGGGGATTCATCGATTTAGTGAGCGCTAGTACAGGCGAAATGAAGAAACGGTATGGCTTCATTTATGTAGATAAGGACAACGATGGTCACGGAACGTTGGAACGGCGAAAGAAAAAATCGTTTGCTTGGTATCAACAAGTGATTGCTACGAATGGAGAAGAATTATAAACAAAAGGCCTTCGTCTAAAGACGAGGGCCTTTTGTTTATGCTTGTAATCCCTTTTCTAAATCAGCCAATAAATCTTCGACTGCTTCAATTCCTACAGATAAACGAATGAGTCCATCTTTAATTCCCACAGCTTCACGATTTTCTTTGGGAATAGATGCGTGAGTCATAATGGCAGGTACTTCAATTAAACTTTCTACGCCACCTAAACTTTCCGCTAAAGTAAAAATTTCCAACGTTTCTACGAAAGGAACGACTTGCTCATCCTTGGCTAATTCAAAAGAAATCATACCACTAAACCCCGACATCTGTTTTTGCGCAATTTCGTGACCAGGATGACTCGCTAGTCCTGGATAATACACCGTTGCTACAGCTGGATGCGCTTCTAAAAATTCTGCGATTTTTTGAGCATTTTGGGCATGCGCTGCCATCCGGACGCCTAATGTTTTTAAACTACGTTGGACCAACCAACTATCATGTGGTCCTAAAACAGCGCCAATCGCATTTTGTAAAAAGGCAATCTTTTCTGCGCTTTCTGGATGATTCGTTACGACTAAACCAGAAACTACATCACTATGGCCCCCTAAATATTTTGTCCCGCTGTGAACCACAATATCAGCACCTAACGCTAACGGCCGTTGAAAATAAGGCGTCGCAAACGTATTATCGACAATGGTTAACAACTGATGTTTTTTAGCAAGCTTAGCCGCCGCTTCAATATCTGTAATTTTTAACAGTGGATTACTTGGTGTTTCCAAAAACAAGGCTTTTGTATTTGGCTGAATTGCGGCTTCAATTGTTGATAAGTCGCTGGCGTTTACAATCGTGTAGCTTAACCCATTTGCTACAAATACTTTATCCAATAAACGGAAACTCCCCCCATAGACATCATCACCTAATAAAATATGATCTTCGGGTCCAAACATAGAAATGATTGCATGGATACCAGCTAAGCCTGAGCTAAACGCAAAGCCATGGCTCCCACCTTCTAACTCAGCGATTAAGGTTTCTAACGCGTGACGTGTGGGATTACCTGAACGAGAATATTCATATTCTTTTGGCTGGCCCACGCCATTTTGTTCAAAGGTTGACGTTTGATAAATAGGAACACTCACTGCACCTGTTGTTGCGTCTTTGCTAATGCCGCCATGAATTAATTTGGTATTGAATTTCATAAAAGTTTTCCTCCTAAGAATAAATATTTTTTGATAAATAACGGTCACTACCGTCAGGAAAAATAGTTACAATTGTGCTGCCTGCTGGTAAGCGGCGCGCCTCTCTTAATGCCGCCGCAAACGCTGCGCCGCTGGAGCTTCCCACCAGCAAAGCGCTTTTCTTGGCTAATTGTTTGACCCAGAAAAAACCATCCTCGTCTGAAATGGTATAAAAGCCGTCCACAGGAATCTGTTTAAGAAAAGGCGGCACGAACTCCACGCCAATACCTTCGATTTCATGTCCGTGTGCAGGTCCGCCATTTAAAATCGAACCTTCTGGCTCCACGCCCCATAGTTGCGTCTTACTATTTTGTTCTTTGAGATATCTGCCAACACCTGCAAACGTTCCACCACTGCCTAAACCTGCGACAAAGCTAGTAATCTTCCCGCCTAGGTCTTGAACAATTTCAGGTCCTAATCCTTCGTAGTAAGCAGCAGGATTATCCGGATTTTCAAATTGTAACGGCACGTAACTATTAGGAATTTCCTTGGCTAAGTCTTGGGCACTAGTTATCGCTCCGACAATCCCTTGCTCTGTTGGCGAAGGGACAATTTTAGCACCTAACGCTTGCATCAGCTGTTGTTTTTCCTGACTAAATTTTTCTGGCACAACAAAGATTGTCTTGAGGCCCAGTTGACTGGCTGCTAATGCCAGGCCAATCCCTGTATTCCCCGCTGTCGGTTCAATAATTGTTGTGGCTTGATTTATCTTTCCCGTTTTCATTGCTTCTTTGAGAAGATGCACACCAAGCCGATCTTTGACACTGCCACCTGGATTCAAATATTCTAGCTTCGCATAAATTTTAGTGCCTTCTGGCATAGGATATTGTTCACTTGTAAATTCAAATAATGGTGTTGCTCCGATTGTGTCTAAAATTGACTGAACAATCATAGCGAATTCCTCCTTCTAATACATGTACATAAAACAAAAAGGTGCTGATCGCATCAGCACCTTTTTTGTTTATTTCTGGTTGTCTAGATTCAGAGAGGAATCGTGTTAGGCAATTTTTCAGAAATAACGGAGGTTTTCCCCATCACAAAAGAGTATGCTGCACTATTTTGCACCATACAACAACAGCTTTCCGTTTCTAAAAAAGGGCTAGCTTGTTTTTTCGTCATGGTTGATTTCCTCCTTCGTCATGTGTTGACCAAACTATACCATTTCCCATTTTCTAGTGTCAACGATTCTAACGATTGCTATTTCCTATCACACCAATGGTTTTCTTATAGGCAAAAGAATTAATAGACCAAAAAAAACAGAAGGCTAGCCTTCTGTTTTTCTGCTACTTATTTAGCACGTTTTAAATACGTACCTTCCGCAGTATTGATTTCTAATAATTCGTCTGCTTCAACAAAATCTGGAACGTTAACAACTAATCCTGTTTCCATTGTAGCAGGTTTACCAGAACCAGTTACTGTTGCGCCTTTGATTGAAGGTTGCGTTTCAGCAACACGTAAGATTACCGTTGTTGGTAAAGTTAAACCAATGACTTCTTCACCATAAAATTGAATTTTTACTTCCATATTTTCTAATAAATATTTTAATTCTTCTTCAATTAAAGCAGTTGGTACTTCATATTGTTCATATGTTTCTAAATCCATGAAAATAGCCATATCATCTTGGCTGTATAAATATTGAACCGGTTTTGTATCGATGTGCGCTTTTTTCACTTTTTCATCTGGGCGCATTGTTGTATCTGTTGTTGAACCCGTACGAACATCTTTTAATTTCATACGCATAACCGTGTTACCTTTACCTGGTTTGTGGTGGCTAGCTTCCATTACTTTAATTAATTTGCCGTCTTGCTCAAAAGTCATACCGGCTTTTAAATCGCTTGCTGCAATCATTGTAATTTCTCCTTTTCTCTGGTTAATTCTTCATTATTGTAGCAAATAACCTAGGATTAATCTAGGAAATCACGTATCTTTTTTAGAAGTTTATCACTCCCCAGACATTGAATTGGGAAATAAAACGAGTTTAACTTGCCTTTTTTCTTGAATTGCGTTAGAATTACCAAGCTTTCATCAATTATTTTCACTTTTTACATAGAAAAAATCAATCATTAAAGGGGGTGATGATATGATACGTCAAACGCTATCTTTATCAAAAACACATGAGGTTGTCTGTCACTAAACATACGTTGGTGAGACAAATTGCCTTTCAGCGTATGTACTCGGTCTATTTGAAAGGAATTTAAAATCATGAACTCAACTATTCAACCTTACCAATTTAACATAATTAAAGAACAAGTCGCTGTGTTACTAAATACCTATACGTCTGTTAACGATGCTACGACTGTCAAAACTGTCCAGGCCCTATGTGCCGAAAAAATCAATGGGTTATTTCCAGAAGAACACCCTGCTGTTACGATTTTGTTGGACAAAGTGATGGATCGTCGTTTAACACGCGCACGTGCTGAAAAATATTTAGATGAATTAAAAGAAACCGTGTTGCCCTTTAAAGAACCTTCAACACCACAAGTCACGAAAGTCTTTCGCAAAGTGAAAAAGTTAAAGATTCCTGAGTGGGAAAACATGGATTTACGGAACAATACCTATGTCGGTTGGAACGACGCTGGGACTCAGAAAAAATTTATCTTAGCTTATCGAGAAAATAAATTAATCGGCGTCCACGGCACCCTTTCACCCACCATTGTTAAAGGTGTTTGCTCCATCTGTCAAACAATCACGAATGTGTCTATGTTCCTAGCTACCACCAAATCAGGTGGCGACGGAACCTACACGAAAAAAGGCAATTACATTTGCCATGATAGCGACACCTGTAACCAACAATTAACACAACCTGAATATTTGGAAGCCTTTATGGAAAATGTTAAGGCTGTGAAATAACAAAAAACCGTCAAGAAAATTTCTTGACGGTTTTTTTGTTACATCTCTTTCAATTTCCCACGAAATTCTTCAATACTTTCATAACCTTTTGCTGCCATGATTTCTTGTAATTCTTTGGCTAGACGCTCAAAAACTTGTGGACCTTCTTGATGCAATTGTGTGCCGACTTGTACTAATGTCGCACCACATAAAAGATGCTCAAAAACATCTTTTCCACATGTAATACCGCCCGTTCCAATAATTTTGATTTCTGGTTTCAAACGTTGCGCAAACGCACGAACATTGGCTAACGCTGTTGGTTTGACATATTCGCCGCCCAGTCCACCGAAGCCTCCTTTTGGTTTAATGACCACTTCTTCCTTGTCACTGTCAATATATAAACCATTACCGATGCTATTAATACTATTCACGTATACTAAAGGGAATTTATTTAAAATTTCAGCCATTGCGTCAAAATGTGCAATATCAAAAAATGGGGGTAATTTTACACCTAATGGTTTAGTAAAAAATTGGAAAACTTCTGTTAAAAGCTTTTCTGTTAATTCAAAATCATAAGCAATTTGCGGTTTACCAGGCAAATTGGGACAAGACAAATTAAATTCTGTCACTCCTGTGTATTCACTTTCTTGCACTTTTTTTAAAATAGCGATATTTTCCTCATAATTCATACCAGATACAGATAAAAAGCGTAACTCCTCAGGAAATTCCTTTTGACGTGCAATCTGATAATCTAAATAATAATCAATCCCTAAATTAGGCAAGCCCATTGAGTTAATACTTCCTAATGGTGTATCAAAATACCGTGGTTCCTCATTGCCCTGACGAGGATTAGGTGTTGCCGTCTTAGCGACAAAAGCACCTGCTTGAGAAGCCGCTAACTCATCCATTTCCTTAATTGTCATACAATGAATGCCTGATGCGTTCATTAACACATTCGCCAATTTATGTCCCGAAAACTCTACTGAAATATCCAAAAGAAAAACCCTCCTGTAAATTGTTTTACTCATAAGCTTACCACCTTCACGTAAGCTTTTTATGATTATAGCATGTTCTTTGACTTTCAGCATGTTTTTTTGTGTTAGTGTTATTTATACACTATTGCTGACGATAATAATAGAATTCGGCAGAGTAATTTCCAGCATTTTGAGCTATCAATATCCGTGGTTTAGTGGTATCTGACTGATCACCATCAGGATTGCTAAATCCAATTTTATAAAGTCCAAGTGCCGCTCCAGTCTGTCCACTTCTAATATTTGCATAGGGGATCTTGCTAGTTACATCAGATTGAGGAACACCTGTAATTATTTGACCATCTTCTGTCGTGCCATCTTGGTTAATCACTAATACTTGACCATTTCCATTTTGCCAAATCCCCGCCAAAGTTGTAAAATCACCATTGTTGATTGCTTCGATATTTAAGTCTTCATTTGCTGAATTCACTTCATCTGAAGAAATATCTTGCCCATTGTCAGTTAAGTTATCACTTGATCCTGTACTATTTATATTACTAGATACACTAGAAATAGTTGATGTTATCTGTGTATGAGTTATTCCCGCATCTTCTACTTTCGGTGCACAACCTGTTAAAAAAATGATAAGTATTCCATTAAAAAATAACTTCTTTTTCATCTTACGCCTCCGTCTTGAATTTTTTTCTACCATAAATTTATTTTATCATACCAGAACAAAAAAAGAGCAAGCCTTCACCGCTTGCTCTTTCTAATTATCTTTTTATCGTCCCACAATAAACGTCAATTCACATTCGCAGACCTTTTTATCTTCCACGTAAGCAGTCGCTTTGCCGATGCCGACAAAGTCACGTAATTTGACGATTTCAAAATGTAATTTCAAGACATCACCAGGGACCACTTTTTGACGGAATTTGGCTTTGTTGATACCGCCAATATAGGCTGTTTCACCTTCAAATTGATCCATTTTTAAGATTAAAATCGAACCTACTTGTGCCAATGCTTCAATAATCAAAACGCCTGGCATTGTTGGATTTCCAGGGAAATGTCCTTGGAAAAACTCTTCGTTAATTGTCACATTTTTTGTTGCAATAATCTTTTCATTTGGAATAATTTCATCCACATAATCAATATAACAAATCGGATAGCGATTAGGAATCATTTCCATAATTTCTGTTGCAGTCATTACTTTTTTCATACTAGTTTTCCTCCCATTTCTTCAAGCAAATTACACCATTATGGCCTCCAAAGCCAAACGAATTACTAATTGTATAGTCCGCTGTAATGTCACGTGCACCTTCTGTGACATAATCTAAATCACAATCTGGATCAGCTACTTGGTAGCCTACTGTCGGATGAGCTTTTCCTTCTTGCAATGTTTGCACACAAGCGATCGCTTCGATACCGCCAGCCGCGCCCAATAAATGTCCAGTCATACTCTTTGTACTTGAAATTGGAATTTGCGATGCTCGCTCACCAAAGACACGCTTGATGGCCGTTGTTTCCGCAGCATCATTCGCTGGGGTTGACGTACCATGAGCATTGATATACCCAATTTGTTCCGGCGTAATCCCTGCTTCCGCAATCGCCATTTCCATCGCAGCAGCCGCGCCACTACCGTCTTTTAAAGGAGCGGTCATGTGGCTAGCATCACAGTTGCTGCCATAACCAACAATTTCGCCGTAGATAGTTGCGCCACGTTTCTGTGCATGCTCGAGTTCTTCTAAAACCAGCATTCCTGCGCCTTCACCCATCACAAAACCTTTTCGTTCTTTATCAAAAGGAATCGAAGCCCGAGTCGCATCTTCTGTTGTATTTAAAGCATTCAATGCTGCAAAGCCTGCAATCCCAATTTCACATACTGTGGCTTCTGTCCCCCCAGTTACCATCATGTCCGCTAAACCATATTTAATCGTGCGAAAAGCTTCACCAATCGCATTCGTCGCAGAAGCACAAGCAGTCACGATAGTTTGAGAAGGTCCTTTTGCACCTAAACGAATCGAAATATTTCCCGCTGCCATATTAGCAATTACCATAGGCACGAAAAATGGTGTTACGCGTTTTGCGCCTTTTTTATCCATTACCCGTACTTGGTCTTGTAAGGTAGTCATCCCGCCGATTCCACTACCGACAATCACACCTAAACGAGTCGGGTCAATCGTTGCTTCTGTTAAACCACTCATTTCCCACGCTTCTAAAGCAGCCACCAAGCCATATTGAGAAAATAAGTCCATTCTTTTTTGCTCTTTGCGTTCTAAAACAGCACTTGGGTCAAACTCTTTCACTTCGCCAGCCAAAGCTACCCCAGTATCTTCAGAATCAAATTTAGTAATTTTGCCAATTCCTAGCTTGCCATCCACTAGATTATGCCAAAATTCTTTTACGGTATTGCCTAATGGTGTTACGGCTCCCATGCCGGTTATGACCACTCTTTTCATACTGTACCTCCGAGTTTATTTTGATTATCAAACTATTATTTCATGCGGTTTCCAGCACTTTTTCTTAAAAAATAAGAAAAATAGTTTGACTTTCAAAGTATTTTGGTTAATAATTCAGACATCAGGAAAAATGTCTGTTTTTTTCAAGATTAGAAAATTGAGAAGATTTTGTTATCATTCTCACACAGATAATACCAGTTGAAATTTTATTCGTCAACTCAATAAATGTAACTTTTACATTTTGATGAAGAAAAGCCTATTCTATCAACAAAAATTTTTTATTAAAGGAGATTTTATATGTTTTTACAAAATAAGAATGTCGTCGTAATGGGTGTTGCCAACAAAAAAAGTATTGCTTGGGGCTGTGCAAAAGCATTAAAAGATCAAGGGGCCAATGTTATTTATACGTATCAAAACGAACGCATGAAAAAGCAAGTGGTTAAATTAGCAGATGAAAATGATTTGTTGGTGGAGTGCGATGTTGCTTCTGATGCGTCCATTCAAGCAGCCTTTGAAACAATTAAAAATGAAGTGGGCACGATCGATGGACTAGTCCATGCGATTGCTTTTGCCAAAAAAGAAGAATTGTCTGGAAACGTTAGTGACATCACTCGTGATGGTTTCCTATTAGCACAAGATATTAGTAGCTACTCTCTTTTAGCAGTCACTCATTATGCGAAACCTTTGTTAAATCCTGGTTCAGGAATTGTCACATTGACGTATTTAGGTTCCGAACGTGCGATTCCTAACTACAATATGATGGGGATTGCTAAAGCATCTTTAGAAACTGCCGTGAAATATTTAGCTTTTGAATTAGCTGCAGATAAAATTCGTGTCAACGGAATCTCCGCAGGAGCGATTAAAACATTGGCTGTGACTGGTGTAAAAGACTACGATCAATTGATTAGTATTTCTAATGAGCGGACACCAGATAAAACAGGCGTAACCATTGAAGAAGTCGGAAACACTTGTGCCTTTTTAGTCAGTGAACTAGCTAGTGGTGTGGTCGGTGACATCATTTATGTCGATAAAGGCGTTCACTTAACTTAATCATTTTTTGTCTTTATTTTCTATTTATACATTAAAAAACAGAGATTGGACAATCTCTTTCACTCATTGATTGTCCAATTTCTGTTCTATTTTGTACTTTATTCTATAATAAAATTGACAGTTCCAATTCCAAAAACAGTTGTTAGGATTTGATTGACTTGTTCAAAAAGTTTTGGTAAATCTTCCAGTTTATTTTTAGATTGGATTTTTTCAGAACCGTTATCGTAGCTTAAATGATTGTACGTTTCTTTAAAGGTTACTGCTGTGTCTTCTTTTCGATAAAGGATATATTCGTCATCTAGCATATCCATTTGTAGCTCCTGTTTAAATCCATTTCTGGCAACAACAGCAGAAACTAGATGAGCAACAGTCAAGCCATCTAACGGAATGTCCACTCCATTCATTGCTAATGTGTAGACGGTATCTTCCACTAAACCACAGGCGTTGCAACCACCACTGGTTAAATCTACTGTACTTGTTATAATTGCCTCTTGCATCGTTTCTTCCCCCATATTGTTTTTTAAAGTTATTCTTTCATTTGTTATTTACGAACGTAATTCACATCATAATCGTCAACTTCAATATAGATATAGATTTTTTTATCAGGCATTTTACTGCGAATGTCTCGTTCAATCGCATTCACAACATCAGGTGCATCTTCTTCCATTGGTTCTACCACATCAATTTTTGCCGCTACTAAAATTTCAGTTGGGCCTAAATGAACGGTCTTTACATCAATTAGTTTTTCAACATCCGCCCGATCAAATGCGGTTTTAATTTTTGCTAAATCTGTAGCGGTCACACTTTCGCCAATAATCAAACTATAAAATTCTTTCGCTAAGAAAATGGCTGCACACATTAATAGTAAACCAATCAGTAAACCACTGATAGCATCAAATGCAGCAATCCCAGTTACCATTGTTAAAAGGGTTCCCACCAAAGCTAAACACAAACCAATAACCGCACAAAAGTCTTCCGTAAAAATAATTAAAATTTCACTGTGACGACTTTCTCGCAAAAATTTTAAGAGCGATAACTTCTCTGTATTCAATTCTTTGATTTCTTTCATCGCTACACGCAAAGAGCTACCTTCCACAAGCAAACCAAAAATTAAAATACCAATGACAATAGCCACATTTTCTACTTCATGAGAGGGATGCAGTAACTTCTGAATAGCCTCCATTACGCCTAACGCGCCCCCACCAAAAAAGAGCATCGTTGCAACAATTGTACTAAAAAAGTATTTTGCACGGCCTTCTCCAAATTGATGTAACGCACTTTGTCCACGAGAAGCGCGCTTATTCCCAAAAAGTAATAACACCTGATTACTACAGTCCACGACACTGTGGATACTTTCATTCATCATAGCGGTACTACCACTTAAAGCAAAACCAACAAATTTACTAATCGCTACTAAAATATTCGCAATCAGTGCGGCAATAACTGCAAACATGCCACTCGATTTTTTTGTCTCCATAATTACCTCCTATATGTAACGTAAAACTAAGATAAACCACCCGTTTATTCATCCATCATTTTACCACTTCTGAGGTATTTGTAAAAAAGAGTTCTCTTAAAATTCAAAAAGAAATGTACTGACTGTTTTAGTTGACCCTCATTTATCGGTGTCCATCCCACTCTTGATAAAATTCCTCCAGATAAAGTTCCATAAATTGATGACGCTTTTCCGCCAATAAGCGACCATAATTTGTATTCATTTGTTCCTTTAACTTTAAAAGTTTCTCATAAAAATGCATAATAGCAGTATCTTCCCCATTCCGGTATTCTTCTTGGGTTAACTGTTCACGAGGTTGTTTGTGAGGATCGTGAATTAAACGGCCTTTATTTCCCGAATAAGCCATCACCCGTGCAATTCCAATTGCGCCGATGGCATCTAGTCGATCCGCATCCTGGACCACTTTTCCTTCTAATGTAGTGACTGTTTTCCCAGTATTTCCTCCTTTAAAGGACATATTAGCAATAATGGAAAGGATGTGATTCGTTTGCCCTGTTGATACGTTATTTGCTTCCAACCATTGTTGCACCTTTAGCAAGCCAGCCTCTTCACTTTCGTTAAATTTTTCATCGCCAATATCATGTAACAATGCTGTTAATATACATAAAAATAAATTTGCTTGTTCTTTCTCTGCAATTGTTTTTGCTAATTGTGTCACTCGATAAATATGCCACCAGTCATGGCCACTTGCTTCGTTGGCTAATTCTTGTTGAACATAACGCTCTGCTGCTTGAATAATTGTTTGTTCTTCAAAACTAAGAGATTCATTTTCAAACATCCTAACACTCCTTTATTCTGGATTTAAAATTTCCACTTGGATAATCCCGCTAGCTTTCAGAAACATATTGGTGACAATCGGACCTACAAAAGAAAATCCTCTTTTTTTTAAGTCTTTTGCTACGTTATCTGACAAAAGCTGTGTGCGTGGGACTTGGTATGCTTCTTCATAAATAGATAAAACGGGGACGTTTTTTACAAATTGCCATAGATAATTGGCAAAACTGCCAAATTCTTCTTGTACTTTTAAAATTGCTTGCGCATTTTTAATGGTTGCTTCAATTTTGCGCCGATTGCGAATCATATCTGGATCAGCTACTATTTGATCGACTTCGTCAGGCAACAGCGCGGCAACTTTTTCCGGCTTCATTTGGCAAAAATTTTTCATGAATGCTACTTTTTTCCCTGCTGCTGCTTTCCAACTTAAACCAACTTGAAAAACACCCACCGTCAACAATAAAAACAGCAAATCATCCTCTCTTGTAGGTTTTCCCCATTGTTCTGTATACCATTGATAGTTGTTCATCGCCGCCTCCTTTTAAGACTGTTCAAATGTTAATAATGCTTGTTTCATTGCTAAACCACCACGGTAACCGGTTAATTGTCCCTTGCTGCCGATGACTCGATGGCAAGGAATGACCATTAATAAAGGATTTTTCCCAATCGCTGTGCCAACTGCTCGAACCGCACGTGGACGCCCAATTTTTTCTGAAATTTCTTGATAGGTCATTGTCTCACCATAAGGTATTTCTTGCAACGCCTGCCAAACTTCTTTTTGAAAGGGCGTTCCTTCGATGTCTATGGGGCAAGCAAACGTTGTCGAATGTTGGTTAAGATAACTTATTAATGCTTCTTTATAAGGCGCAGTTTTCTTTTCAGAAGCTTCTAATTGTGCTTGAGGGTACCAGTTTTTCAGCTCTTCTATCGATTGATTGGCTGAACCTACAAAAGCTAGTCCAGCGTCTGTCACACCAAGATAATAGTGATCGTTCTGCCATTCTTGTTGCGCATAATAAATCTTTTTTACCATATTTCTACACTTCTTTCTCGTGTTTTTCTTATCTTCATTATAATTCTTTTGGCTTTCAAAATCTTGCGCTCCTATCACTTTTTACTTGTTTTTATTAGGGATTCTTTTACAATGAAGAAGAAAACGGGAGGTGTGTTTACAATGAAAACAACGTATCGACTTACTCAGAAACGTTGGGAAGCCATTCAAAATAATAATACGCAATTTGATGGTGATTTTTTTTATGGTGTGACCACAACGAAAATTTTTTGTCGTCCTTCGTGCCCTTCCCGTGTGCCCAACAAGAACCACGTTCTGATCTTCAAAACGGCTCAGGAAGCTTTAACACTTGGTTTTCGTCCATGTAAAAGATGTCAACCAACCGGGCAAGTCGTTCCTAACGAGGAATGGGTTGCTCAAATTAAGCAATTTATTGATCGGCATTCAGCGGAACCATTAAGTTTAGACTATTTAGCGCAAGCCTGCCACGGTAGTCCCTTTCATTTGCAGCGAACCTTTAAGGAACAGACAAAACAAACCCCGTCAGCTTATTTAACAAGTGTCCGAATTAGGCAAGCCCAAGAATTGCTTCTCCATTCACCCCTTACGATTCAACAAATCGCGAAAAAAGTTGGCTTCCAAACCGCAGCATATTTTGCCACCACTTTTAAAAAAGAAACAGGCGTAACCCCCTCTGTTTATCGCAGTAAAAATGAGCCGAAAAAATAACATTTCGGCTCATCGGATTATTTATTGGGGCGTGATTGTAGCCACGCTACAATCAATTGACTGATTTCTGTTTGCTGTTGCTCATTAGAAATTGTCGCTTTGTTGTCTCCTTTTTGGACACCGTAATTACCAAACCCTGCATGATTCCCACCTTCGATAGATACATACTGCGTATCTTTTGGCAAAAACTGTTTGGCTTTTTGATAGCTAGTCCAATTTAAAACACCATCGTTTGTGGCTGTTATTGACAGAACCGGCAGATTTTGCTTGTTTAGTGCACCTTTTTCGTCAGGATAGCTGGCTAAATAAATCATGCCTTTGATTCGTTGCTCATTTTCCGCTACAAAACGACTAGCCATCACACCACCCAGAGAATGCCCAGCCAAAACGAAGTTTTGTTGTGGATGATCCTTTATAATTTGTTCTGCAGCATTTGGTGCAAGAACCGCTAAATTCAAAGGAAAATGAACAATATAGACATCATAACCTTTCGTAGCAACTTCTTGCGCCCATTCACTATAACTAGCGGGCGCAACCAATGCACCTGGATAAAAAATCAGTGCTGTATCATTTTTTTGCCCGTTTGTGTAATAATCATAGTTTTTTTCTTGCGTGGCACTTTGACTTATTTTTAAGGCCGAATCGGTCGCTTGATACGTACTATTTTTAATAAAAATAGTCAGGCCGATGACTAAGATTACTAAAAAAAGCCCAAGTCCTAGGACAATTTTTTTCCAGCGTGATTTTGTTCTATTTTTCATCTCATTTCCTCCCAATGAAAAAATTCTTCTTTCTGATTCTACCTTTAATAAAAAAAGAACACAACAATAGGAGTTGGTGGAGCAACCCTTTTCTTGCTCCACCAACTCCTAAATAGACTGTTTCTCGACGCCAGGGATTATTTTGTCTCTTTTTCGCCTGCTTCTAAGTAGCTGATAATAACCGTCTCAAATCATCATTTATTTTTCCTACACTTCCCTTATTAAAATAACAATGAAGCTGAAAGCAGAAATATCAACACCGAACAGATCAATAAAGCCCTGTTATTTGATAAAGTATAGTCTAAATAGATATACTCGCCAATGAAAAATACTATCAGAGCTAACGAAGCCCTCAATAAACCAACATTTTCAAAAATATATTCTTTGAAAATGAAGGAAAGGACTCCCAAAATAAGGAATGATAGTAACATTGACTTAACAATAAACCATTGCTTTCTCGCCATTCTACCACTTCTCTCTAATGAAATTAATTATATCGCTTCACTTGAAACCATCAATACACTTTCTTAAACTTTTTCATTAATATATAAATTATTTTTCAACAAACAGTCTTACTTTCATAAATTTGTCTGTTGTAAAAAATAGTAGCATACACTATTTTAAATAGACATAGCTATTATTCTATTTTATAGGGACACATTACTAATATAAGCAAGCATAGTAACAGCCTTATACAATTTAGATAATAAATAACAACCTATTTCATTAACTAAAACAACAATAGTCATAAAAAGGACTGGTTTTTAACAGATACATGTCACAATGTTTTCATGCTATTTATTTAATAGTTGATTCACTAATTAAAAAAATAATTTCTAATTTTCACTTAATATAAATGTAAAAATACCCCATCAGAACATGCTTTTATTCAGTTAGTAAAAAAAACGGTCCAA
This sequence comes from Enterococcus sp. DIV0167, assembly GCF_050541555.1. Classification (NCBI taxonomy): domain Bacteria; kingdom Bacillati; phylum Bacillota; class Bacilli; order Lactobacillales; family Enterococcaceae; genus Enterococcus; species Enterococcus sp. DIV0167. The sequence continues at coordinate 226,260 of NZ_CP172933.1, read as the reverse complement.
AATCTAGTCAGCATAGTTATGCGATAAATCATTTTTGAGCTCGAACCACTTCTATTTAAAAATGTGATGAGGTAAGCCTTCACTTTTAATAAAAAACAATAGGAGTTGGTGAAGCAACCCTTTTCTTGCTCCACCAACTCCTAACTAGACCGTTTCTCGATGCCTTAGATTATTTTGATTCTTTTTCGCCTGCTTCTAAGTAGCTGACATCATTGACTTTATCCAAAGTATACTCGCCATTTTTGTAATGAATCGTTGTAACACTAGCATTCTTCAAACCGCCTTCTGGGACTTTAAAATCATCAAATAAAGTTGCTAACAACGCTGAAATACTCAAGCCATGAGAGACCACTAAAACATTGCCATTCCCAGAATTGGCTGATTCTGTGGCAACAATTTTATCTAAGCCTTTTTTCAAACGTTTGGTAATTGTAGCATAGTCTTCTGCAGGCCAGTTATTCTTGCTTTCCTCGCGCTGTTGATCCAGTTTAGCTACACTGTTGGCAAAGGATTCAGGGGTCATGTTTTTCATAAATTCTTCTAAGGAAACACCTTGATCATCAGCAATATCCTGCCACATTGTCTTGTTTAAATCCCCTTCATAGCTACCAAAATTAAATTCACGTAAATCTGGGTCACGCACGACTTCAAGGTCTTTGCCTGCTTTATTTTGATCTAAAATAAGTTGAGCAGTTTGCAAGGCGCGGCCACTATCACTACTATATGCATTTTGAAAGGCAACATCTTTCAGGCCAATCCCAGTTGCGGTCACAACTTTTTCACCTTCTGGTGTTAAGACCGCATCTGACCATCCTTGTACGCGGTCCGTCGTATTTAACATGGTTTTTCCATGGCGCACAATGTAAAGAGTTAGTTCTTCAGGTTTTGTCTCTTTTTCTTTTGTCGTTGCTTGCTGATTTTTACCACAACCAACCATTACTAAAATGGCCAGAAAAAGCATCCCCACAATCGTCAATCGTTTTTTCATTTTTTATTTCCCCTCATTTTCTACTCAGTTGTTAAGTTTTCACCATTACTAGCGATAACTTGTTTGTACCAATTAAATGATTTTTTCTTAGTTCGTTTCAAGGTTCCCTGACCTTCGTCATCCATGTCTACATAGATAAAGCCGTAACGTTTTTTCATTTCGCCAGTCCCTGCTGAAACTAAGTCAATACAACCCCATGGCGTATAACCAATTAAGTTAACCCCGTCTTCTTCTATTGCGGTTCTCATGGCGTCAATATGTTGTTTAAAATAATCAATGCGGTAATCGTCGACAATCGAGCCATCCTCTTGCAATGTGTCTACCGCGCCAAACCCGTTTTCAACCACAAACAATGGCATATTGTAACGATCTGACAACTGACACAATGAAATTCTTAACCCTAAAGGATCGACAGCCCAGCCCCATTCAGATTCTTGCAAATAAGGATTTTTAACCGCAGGCATTTGGTTGCCTCCGACATATTTTACTTCTTCGGGATAAGCAGTCGAAACGGTCGACATATAATAACTAAACCCGATATAATCAACTGTTCCTTTTTGAATAATCGCTAAATCCTCTGACTCCATTTGAATTGTCATTCCTTCACGCTCAAATTCTTTGAGCTTATGCGCTGGATAATAGCCCTTAGCCTGGACATCCATATAAAATTCTTGCTCTCGGTTAAATTGAACAGCTGCCATCACGTCCTCAGGTTTGCAGGACAAAGGATAACTTGGAATATAAGCCACCATCATACCAATTTGGAAATCTGGATTGATGGAATGTCCTAATTCAACTGCTTTCGCACTTGCTACAAATAGATGATGCGCTGCTTGATATTTACTTTGTTTATCATTATTGTGAATCCCAATTTGCGTCCAACTTCTTAAAAAATTAATTTCATTAAAAGTCATCCAATACTTCACTTTATCCTGATAACGCGTAAAAATGGTTTCGCAAAAGAAAACAAAGAAATCAATCACTTCACGATTTTTCCAACCATCATATTCATCGGCCAAATACATCGGAATATCAAAATGGTTAATCGTCACAACGGGCTCAATTCCATGGCGCAGCAAAGTATCAAAAACTTTATCATAAAAGGCTAAGCCTTCTTCATTAATCTCTTTTGTTCCATTTGGGCAAATCCGGCTCCAGGCGATAGACAGCCGAAAACATTTGAAACCCATTTCTGCAAATAAGGCGATATCTTCTTCGTAATGATGGTAAAAGTCCGTCGCTACATGACTAGGATAGTATAATTCTTCATCGATATAGCCAATCGCTCCTTCGGGTAATGCTTGATCGCGCGTACACGAAGCTTTTTGGCCCTCTTTAGTTAAATACGTAATCCGTCGCGGTTCTGTTTGACTACCACCAGTAATTGCATCTAATGTACTCAGACCTTTGCCTCCTGAAAGGTAGCCACCTTCATATTGGTTAGCAGCTGTTGCACCGCCCCATAAAAAATTTTCTGGAAATCCCATAAAACCCCTCTTTCCCTCTGTTTTTAGGCATCACAAAGAAACCATCAAGGGAATTGACGCTGGCAGAAGAGTCCTTGTTTTTTCTACCAACGTCAAACGCCCTTTAATAGTTGCTAATTTTATTAATTACTTAAATCTTCACCATTTGTTGCGATTACTTTTTTGTACCAATCAAACGATTTCTTCTTGCTTCGTTTTAACGTACCATTTCCTTCGTTATCGCGATCCACATAGATAAAGCCATAGCGTTTTTTCATTTCACCTGTTCCAGCTGATACTAAATCAATACAGCCCCAAGTCGTATAGCCTAACAAGTCGACACCATCTTGTTCAACGGCATCTTTCATCGCTTGAATATGCGCCGCCAAATAATCGATACGATAATCATCGACTACATCACCATTTTCGTCTGGTGTGTCTACCGCTCCTAAGCCATTTTCAACAATGAATAGTGGTTTTTGATAACGATCATATAAGTCATTCATCGTAATTCTCAAACCAAGTGGATCAATTTGCCAACCCCATTCACTGGCTTTTAGATAAGGATTTTTCACAGAGGCAAAGATGTTACCAGCTGTTTGTTCATTAATTTCTGGATCTGTTGATGTGACACGAGAAGAATAATAAGAGAACGAAATGAAGTCCACCGTATGTTCTTTTAAAAGTTCTTCGTCGCCTTCTTCCATTTCAATTTGAATACCTTTACGGGCCATTTCTTTTAAAGCATACGCAGGGTATTCCCCACGTGATTGGACATCAATAAAGAAATAATTTTCACGATCTGCTTGTCGAGCAGCGAAAACATCTTCTGGTTTACAAGTATAAGCGTAGTTGGAACCAGCCGCTAACATACAACCTACTTGGTTTTCAGGATCTACCTCATGAGCAATTTTTGTCGCAATTGCACTTGCTAGTAGTTCATGATGGGCCGCTTGGTATTTCACTTGTTCTTTGTTTTCGCCTTCTTGAAAGTATAGACCTGCTCCCATAAATGGTGCATGTAAAATCATATTAATTTCGTTAAATGTTAACCAATATTTGACTAATCCTTTATATCGGTTGAAAATTACACGGCAAAGATTTTCATAGAAACCTACTAACTTACGACTACGCCAAGCGCCATATTCTTCCACTAAGTGCATTGGGCAGTCAAAGTGTGTAATCGTTACTAGTGGCTCAATCCCATATTTATGACATTCTTTGAATAAGTCTTCATAGAACTTCAAGCCTTCTTCATTCGGCTCTGTTTCATCTCCCATTGGAAAAATTCGACTCCAAGCAATGGATAAACGGTATGTTTTAAAACCCATTTCACCAAATAAGGCGATATCTTCTTTATAGCGATGATACATATCAATTGCCTCTTGTGCAGGATAGAAATGTTCTTCATCAAAGTTAAACATTTTCTTTTCACCAGTGATTACTGGAAAACGATCTGGACCCGTTGGCGCTAAATCGACGTTTGCCAAACCGCGTCCGCCTTCGTTATAGCCACCTTCACATTGATTGGCTGCTGTTGCGCCACCCCATAAAAAGTCTTTTCTAAATGCCATAAATTCTCTTCCTCCACATCTTTTTATATTAAAGCGGTCAGCAAATCATCACTTGTTGAAACTTCATTACTGCCGACTTCCAAAATATCTAAATAATCCGCTGTATTCGTCACAACGATTGGAATTTGTGTACTAAACCCAGCTTTTTTAATTCCTTCTAAATCAAAGGTTACTAATGTTTGACCTTTTTTCACGCGGTCACCTTGTTTTACAAAAGCTTCAAAGCCTTCGCCTTCTAATTGAACTGTATCAATCCCAATATGAATCAATAATTCTGTGCCGTTATCTGAAATCAAACCTAATGCATGTTTTGTTGGGAATAGTGTGACAATCGTTCCATCAAAGGGTGCAACCACTTTGCCTTCCGTTGGTTCAATCACGACCCCATTTCCTAATGCTCCATTTGCAAAAGCAGGATCCTCTGCATTTTTTAAAGATAACACTCGTCCTTTGACTGGACTTGTAATATTTTCTTTTTTAATCGTTGTTTTATCAATAATCACTTCTTCTTCCTCAACTGTATTGTCTTTCCAGAAGAAGAATGTTAGACCAAAACCAACGACCGCTGCAATGGCAATTGCAATAAAGGACTGGATCATCCCACTTGCATCATCACCATTGATAAAGTTTAGCACACCGAAAATTCCTAAACCACCCATTGTATAAGCTGTCACATTGTTGATCATCAAATATAAACCACCGACAGCGCCACCAATCATTGAATAAATAAATGGCCATTTTTTTGGTAAAGTGATTCCATAAATTGCTGGCTCTGTTACACCAAAAATACCAGAGATAATTGCTGGCGGACACAAAGCTTTTAACTTTTTATCTTTCAATTTGAAGAACATCGCTAAAACAACCGCTGTTTGCGCAAAACTAGCTGCAAATGATCCCGTTAATACTTGGCTTGAACCTTCTTGTGTCACTTGCATAATGGCTAATGGCACAACGCTCCAATGTAAACCAAAAATAACTAAGACTTGCCAGAAGAAGCCAAGAATCAAACCATACAAAGCTGGTGAGAAACTCATTAATGCTGTAAAGCCAGCGCTTAATAAATCTGTTAGCATGCTAACGATTGGCCCAATTACTAAGAAACCAATTGGTAAGGCAATCAACAAGACGAAAAACGGTACTAAGAACGTTTGAACAACTTCTGGAATAATCCGTTTAAACACTTTTTGAACTTGTGCCGCAAAAGCAATAATGAAGATGATTGGTACGACACTACTTGTATAGTTCGCACCGACCCAAGGGATCCCCATAAAGGTATTATAGGCAGGTAAACCGAATAAATTATACGGTGCTGCGGCTCCCGCACCCGCTGTTGTTTCAAAGGCCGTTTGTAATGCACTTCCTTGAATCGTTGGGTAACATAAAGCTGCGCCAATCACGATCCCTACCATTGGATGCAACCGGAATTTTTTAGCTGCTGTATAACCTAAAATAACTGGCATAAAGTAGAAAATTGCATCGCCAATCCCATTTAACATGGTATAAGTCCCTGACGTAGCCGTATAGAGCTTTAAGAAAACCAATAAGGCATTTAACCCTTTGACCATCCCAGCCGCTGCTAACGCCCCTAAAAAGGGTTGGAAACAACCACTTAAAATATCTATTAAGCGATCAAATAAATTCCCACTGGAAGCTTCTTCTTCACGTTCTCCTGACAAGCCTGCAATACTAACTACTTCTTCGTAAACGGCTGGAACATGGTTCCCAATAACGACTTGGTATTGTCCGCCGCTTTTCATAACAGTTACCACACCGTCCATATTTTTTAAGACATCATCATTCGCTTGACTCTCATCTTTTAATTTGAAGCGAAGACGTGTGATACAATGTGTCAAACTATTAATATTCTCTTGCCCACCGACATTTTTTACAATTTTTTCTGCTAGTTCATGATATTTTCCCATCTTTTTTTCCTCCAAAAATTTATTTTCATTTGAAGGTTTAGCCAACTGAATGTCACTATCCAAAGTGGTGCGTTTATTGTTCCGTTGTTTGTACAATTCGTGCAATGTGAATCGTTAGGTACAAGCGTTCTTCATTTGAAACTTGATAGTCATAGTTCTCATTTAAATACAAGCTGATCTTTTCCACGCAACGATAGGCGTTGAGATATTTCTTTTTAATTACCGCATACAGTTCTTCATCATCATTTTCGACAACTTCACGTTGGTGTAATAAGCGATAACAGAAAAATTTTAAATGTGTGCTAAATCGATAAAAGTAGACAGAGTCTTCATCAAAACTTACCTTAAAATAGTATTTGACGATATTTGTAATCTCTTGCATCAACTTTGTCAATTCGTAAATATTACCGACTTCTTCCTCCATCTCCGCATTCACCAAGTGCAATGCGATAAAACCTGCCTCATCCGTTGACAATTCCATTCCTACGCGCTTTTGTACCATTTTTAAAGCATTTACTCCTACTTCGTACTCTTCAGGAAAAAAACGTTTAATATCCCATAATAATAAATTCTTAATTGCAATTCCTTGTTTTTTTCTTTCTAAAGCTGTGTACAAATGATCCGTCAGAGAAATATAAATGGTATCATTCAAACTCTTTTTCAACGTTGATTTTGCATAAACAATAATGTCATCCGAGAGTTTCATCATCTCTAAAGGAATATTTCCTAACAATTCTTGAAACTTAAGTGATGTTTCTTGATTGGCTAAATAAAAAACTTGATCGATGCTTTCATCAGGAACCCAATCACCAATGCGTTTCTTAAAAGCAATTCCTTTGCCCATAACAATTTGCTCTCGTTTATCATCATCTAATGTAATAACCACATTATTGTTCAAAATTTTGTGAATAATCAATGCCCCACCTCCTTTGTGTTTCGTTGAAAAAAGAAAAACCCAATTTCTTCAAAAAGAACGACACATCTGTCGCTTCATGAAAAAATTAGGTTTAGCTTGTCTTTAAACAATCACTATCCATCTATTTACTTATCCCTACATCCAAAGAATAACATATTTACAACAAATGTCAACGCTTTCAACGACATTTTTTTGTAATAAAAATAAAAAAAGCATACAAACAATGTTTGTATGCTTCACTATGACCCGTACGGGACTCGAACCCGTGTTACCGCCGTGAAAGGGCGGTGTCTTAACCGCTTGACCAACGGGCCATTAAAAAGAAAAAACGGAGAAGGAGGGATTTGAACCCTCGCGCCGGTTTCCCGACCTACACCCTTAGCAGGGGCGCCTCTTCAGCCACTTGAGTACTTCCCCAAGAAATAAATGGGCCTAAATGGACTCGAACCATCGACCTCACGCTTATCAGGCGTGCGCTCTAACCAGCTGAGCTATAGGCCCCAAATAAGAAAAAAGCGGGTGACGAGAATCGAACTCGCGACAACAGCTTGGAAGGCTGTGGTTTTACCACTAAACTACACCCGCAAATTTTTCTTGGATGGCGCGGGACAGAATCGAACTGCCGACACATGGAGCTTCAATCCATTGCTCTACCAACTGAGCTACCGAGCCAAAAACGGTCTGGACGGGACTCGAACCCGCGACCTCCTGCGTGACAGGCAGGCATTCTAACCAGCTGAACTACCAAACCAATTCGTTTTTGCTTTATGCAAATGTATGCTTTAAAAAATAAAAGCAATTGCGGGGGCAGGATTTGAACCTACGACCTTCGGGTTATGAGCCCGACGAGCTACCTGACTGCTCCACCCCGCGATAATTAGACTAAGGAAACTTAATTCCTAAGAAAGGAGGATAAGGGATTCGAACCCTTGCACGGTTTTACCCGCCTGACGGTTTTCAAGACCGTTCCCTTCAGCCGGACTTGGGTAATCCTCCGTAACAAAACTATGACCCGTACGGGACTCGAACCCGTGTTACCGCCGTGAAAGGGCGGTGTCTTAACCGCTTGACCAACGGGCCATTTTATAAAATTATGGGCCTAAATGGACTCGAACCATCGACCTCACGCTTATCAGGCGTGCGCTCTAACCAGCTGAGCTATAGGCCCAAAAAGAAAAGCGGGTGACGAGAATCGAACTCGCGACAACAGCTTGGAAGGCTGTGGTTTTACCACTAAACTACACCCGCATGGCGGTCTGGACGGGACTCGAACCCGCGACCTCCTGCGTGACAGGCAGGCATTCTAACCAGCTGAACTACCAAACCATACTTTTCTTTTTATGTGCTTTTGAAATCAAAAGCAATTGCGGGGGCAGGATTTGAACCTACGACCTTCGGGTTATGAGCCCGACGAGCTACCTGACTGCTCCACCCCGCGATAATTAGACTAAGGAAATTTAATTCCTAAGAAAGGAGGATAAGGGATTCGAACCCTTGCACGGTTTTACCCGCCTGACGGTTTTCAAGACCGTTCCCTTCAGCCGGACTTGGGTAATCCTCCATGATAAAAATAAAACTATAAACAACGTCACAATGGACCTTGTAGGACTCGAACCTACGACCGGACGGTTATGAGCCGTCTGCTCTAACCAACTGAGCTAAAGGTCCAGGCTCTTCCAAATGTATAATCGCGGCGGAGGGGATCGAACCCCCGACCTCCCGGGTATGAACCGGACGCTCTAGCCAGCTGAGCTACACCGCGAAACTCTTATATTAAATAAGAATGGAGCCTAGCGGGATCGAACCGCTGACCTCCTGCGTGCAAAGCAGGCGCTCTCCCAGCTGAGCTAAGGCCCCATGAAAATTATTATCGGGAAGACAGGATTCGAACCTGCGACCCCTTGGTCCCAAACCAAGTGCTCTACCAAGCTGAGCTACTTCCCGTATATAACTAATGCACCCAAAGGGAGTCGAACCCCTAACCTTTTGATTCGTAGTCAAACACTCTATCCAGTTGAGCTATGGGTGCTAAATATAAAACAATGCCGAGGACCGGAATCGAACCGGTACGGTGATCACTCACCGCAGGATTTTAAGTCCTGTGCGTCTGCCAGTTCCGCCACCCCGGCGTAATGAATTGGCTAAGCGGAAAACGGGGTTCGAACCCGCGACCCCCACCTTGGCAAGGTGGTGCTCTACCACTGAGCTATTTCCGCAAAATGGTGCCGGCTAAAGGACTTGAACCCTCGACCCTCTGATTACAAATCAGATGCTCTACCAACTGAGCTAAGCCGGCTAAATATGCGGGTGAAGGGACTTGAACCCCCACGCCTTGCGGCGCTAGATCCTAAATCTAGTGCGTCTGCCAATTCCGCCACACCCGCAAATGAAATATGAATATGAGCCGTACAGGGCTCGAACCTGTGACCCTCTGATTAAAAGTCAGATGCTCTACCAACTGAGCTAACGGCTCAAAAAATGGAGGTTAACGGGATCGAACCGCTGACCCCCTGCTTGTAAGGCAGGTGCTCTCCCAGCTGAGCTAAACCTCCAAAAACAACAATTCGCGTGGCGACGTCCTACTCTCACAAAGGGAAACCCTTCACTACAATCGGCGCTAAGAAGCTTAACTTCTGTGTTCGGCATGGGAACAGGTGTATCCTTCTCGCTATCGCCACCACACTGGGTGTTGTTTCTTATTGAGTTGAATCTTCATTCACTCAAAACTGGATTGAAGTTTGAATCAAAATAACCAAGTTGCTTTTACTTATCCATTCTTTGGTTAAGTCCTCGACCGATTAGTATTGGTCCGCTCCAACTATCACTAGCCTTCCACTTCCAACCTATCTACCTGATCATCTCTCAGGGGTCTTACTTTCTTAAAGAAATGGGAAATCTCATCTTGAGGTGGGCTTCACACTTAGATGCTTTCAGCGTTTATCCCTTCCCTACATAGCTACCCAGCAATGCCCTTGGCAGAACAACTGGTACACCAGCGGTAAGTCCATCCCGGTCCTCTCGTACTAAGGACAGCTCCTCTCAAATTTCCAACGCCCGCGACGGATAGGGACCGAACTGTCTCACGACGTTCTGAACCCAGCTCGCGTGCCGCTTTAATGGGCGAACAGCCCAACCCTTGGGACCGACTACAGCCCCAGGATGCGACGAGCCGACATCGAGGTGCCAAACCTCCCCGTCGATGTGGACTCTTGGGGGAGATAAGCCTGTTATCCCCAGGGTAGCTTTTATCCGTTGAGCGATGGCCCTTCCATGCGGAACCACCGGATCACTAAGCCCGACTTTCGTCCCTGCTCGACTTGTAGGTCTCGCAGTCAAGCTCCCTTCTGCCTTTACACTCTTCGAATGATTTCCAACCATTCTGAGGGAACCTTTGGGCGCCTCCGTTACCTTTTAGGAGGCGACCGCCCCAGTCAAACTGCCCATCTGACACTGTCTCCCACCACGATTAGTGGTGCGGGTTAGAGGGTTCATAACACAAGGGTAGTATCCCACCAGCGCCTCCTCCGAAACTAGCGTTCCGGTCTCATCGGCTCCTACCTATCCTGTACATGTGGTACAAACACTCAATATCAAACTACAGTAAAGCTCCATGGGGTCTTTCCGTCCTGTCGCGGGTAACCTGCATCTTCACAGGTACTAAAATTTCACCGAGTCTCTCGTTGAGACAGTGCCCAAATCGTTACGCCTTTCGTGCGGGTCGGAACTTACCCGACAAGGAATTTCGCTACCTTAGGACCGTTATAGTTACGGCCGCCGTTTACTGGGGCTTCAATTCTGAGCTTCGCCGAAGCTAACCCATCCTCTTAACCTTCCAGCACCGGGCAGGCGTCAGCCCCTATACTTCATCTTACGATTTTGCAGAGACCTGTGTTTTTGATAAACAGTCGCTTGGGCCTATTCACTGCGGCTGACGGTCGTCAGCACCCCTTCTCCCGAAGTTACGGGGTCATTTTGCCGAGTTCCTTAACGAGAGTTCGCTCGCTCACCTTAGGATACTCTCCTCGACTACCTGTGTCGGTTTACGGTACGGGCAGTTGTTTTCTCACTAGAAGCTTTTCTTGGCAGTGTGACATCAGGAACTTCGCTACTATTATTTCGCTCCCCGTCACAACTTGTCCTTAAAGAGTAAAGCATTTAACTCTACTCAAGACTCATTGCTTGGACATGCACTTCCAATCGCATGCATTCCTTAGCCTACTGCGTCCCTCCATTGCTCAAACAAAAACAACTGGTACAGGAATATCAACCTGTTGTCCATCGCCTACGCCTATCGGCCTCGGCTTAGGTCCCGACTAACCCTGGGCGGACGAGCCTTCCCCAGGAAACCTTAGTCATACGGTGGACAGGATTCTCACCTGTCTTTCGCTACTCATACCGGCATTCTCACTTCTAAGCGCTCCAGCCGTCCTCACGATCGACCTTCAACGCCCTTAGAACGCTCTCCTACCACTACACCTAATGGTGTAGTCCACAGCTTCGGTAATATGTTTAGCCCCGGTACATTTTCGGCGCAGGGTCACTCGACTAGTGAGCTATTACGCACTCTTTAAATGGTGGCTGCTTCTAAGCCAACATCCTAGTTGTCTGTGCAACCCCACATCCTTTTCCACTTAACATATATTTTGGGACCTTAGCTGGTGGTCTGGGCTGTTTCCCTTTCGACTACGGATCTTATCACTCGCAGTCTGACTCCCGGATATAAATGAATGGCATTCGGAGTTTATCTGAATTCGGTAACCCGAGATGGGCCCCTAGTCCAAACAGTGCTCTACCTCCATCATTCTCAATTCCGAGGCTAGCCCTAAAGCTATTTCGGAGAGAACCAGCTATCTCCAAGTTCGTTTGGAATTTCTCCGCTACCCACACCTCATCCCCGCACTTTTCAACGTACGTGGGTTCGGTCCTCCAGTGCGTTTTACCGCACCTTCAACCTGGACATGGGTAGATCACATGGTTTCGGGTCTACGACTACATACTCATTCGCCCTATTCAGACTCGCTTTCGCTGCGGCTCCGTCTCTTCGACTTAACCTCGCATGCAATCGTAACTCGCCGGTTCATTCTACAAAAGGCACGCCATCACTCATTAACGAGCTTTGACTTGTTGTAGGCACACGGTTTCAGGATCTATTTCACTCCCCTTCCGGGGTGCTTTTCACCTTTCCCTCACGGTACTGGTTCACTATCGGTCACTAGGGAGTATTTAGCCTTGCGGGATGGTCCCCGCGGATTCCGACGGAATTTCTCGTGTTCCGCCGTACTCAGGATCCTCCTAGGTGTTATTAGCATTTCGTCTACGGGGCTTTCACCCTCTTTAGCGGAATTTTCCAAATCCTTCAACTATACTAACAGACTACCATATTGGAGTCCTACAACCCCAACAAGCAAGCTTGTTGGTTTGGGCTCTTCCCGTTTCGCTCGCCGCTACTCAGGGAATCGAATTTTCTTTCTCTTCCTGCAGGTACTAAGATGTTTCAGTTCTCTGCGTCTACCTCTAATCAGCTATGTATTCACTGAAAAGTAATATCCTATAAAAGATATTGGGTTCCCCCATTCGGAAATCTCTGGATCATAGCTTACTTACAGCTCCCCAAAGCATATCGGTGTTAGTCCCGTCCTTCATCGGCTCCTAGTGCCAAGGCATCCACCGTGCGCCCTTATTCACTTAACCTTATCAACCTTACGGTTGGGTCTTGATCACTTCTTCTAGCGATAGAAGGTTAATCAATAAATAAGCAATTGAACTTATTAAAAAACTCATTCAACGCGGTGTTCTCGGTTTGTTTTGATTCTTTTTACTTCAATATCCAGTTTTCAATGAACGAATCTGATAGCAAAAGCTATCAATGGAGCCTAGCGGGATCGAACCGCTGACCTCCTGCGTGCAAAGCAGGCGCTCTCCCAGCTGAGCTAAGGCCCCGAATTTATTTGATTGAGAGTAGACCTCTCAAAACTGAACAAAGTAAAGACGAAATGTGTATTTCCGTAATATTCCTTAGAAAGGAGGTGATCCAGCCGCACCTTCCGATACGGCTACCTTGTTACGACTTCACCCCAATCATCTATCCCACCTTAGGCGGCTGGCTCCAAAAAGGTTACCTCACCGACTTCGGGTGTTACAAACTCTCGTGGTGTGACGGGCGGTGTGTACAAGGCCCGGGAACGTATTCACCGCGGCGTGCTGATCCGCGATTACTAGCGATTCCGGCTTCATGCAGGCGAGTTGCAGCCTGCAATCCGAACTGAGAGAAGCTTTAAGAGATTTGCATGACCTCGCGGTCTAGCGACTCGTTGTACTTCCCATTGTAGCACGTGTGTAGCCCAGGTCATAAGGGGCATGATGATTTGACGTCATCCCCACCTTCCTCCGGTTTGTCACCGGCAGTCTCGCTAGAGTGCCCAACTAAATGATGGCAACTAACAATAAGGGTTGCGCTCGTTGCGGGACTTAACCCAACATCTCACGACACGAGCTGACGACAACCATGCACCACCTGTCACTTTGTCCCCGAAGGGAAAGCTCTATCTCTAGAGTGGTCAAAGGATGTCAAGACCTGGTAAGGTTCTTCGCGTTGCTTCGAATTAAACCACATGCTCCACCGCTTGTGCGGGCCCCCGTCAATTCCTTTGAGTTTCAACCTTGCGGTCGTACTCCCCAGGCGGAGTGCTTAATGCGTTTGCTGCAGCACTGAAGGGCGGAAACCCTCCAACACTTAGCACTCATCGTTTACGGCGTGGACTACCAGGGTATCTAATCCTGTTTGCTCCCCACGCTTTCGAGCCTCAGCGTCAGTTACAGACCAGAGAGCCGCCTTCGCCACTGGTGTTCCTCCATATATCTACGCATTTCACCGCTACACATGGAATTCCACTCTCCTCTTCTGCACTCAAGTCTCCCAGTTTCCAATGACCCTCCCCGGTTGAGCCGGGGGCTTTCACATCAGACTTAAGAAACCGCCTGCGCTCGCTTTACGCCCAATAAATCCGGACAACGCTTGCCACCTACGTATTACCGCGGCTGCTGGCACGTAGTTAGCCGTGGCTTTCTGGTTAGATACCGTCAGGGGACGTTCAGTTACTAACGTCCTTGTTCTTCTCTAACAACAGAGTTTTACGATCCGAAAACCTTCTTCACTCACGCGGCGTTGCTCGGTCAGACTTTCGTCCATTGCCGAAGATTCCCTACTGCTGCCTCCCGTAGGAGTCTGGGCCGTGTCTCAGTCCCAGTGTGGCCGATCACCCTCTCAGGTCGGCTATGCATCGTGGCCTTGGTGAGCCGTTACCTCACCAACTAGCTAATGCACCGCGGGTCCATCCATCAGCGACACCCGAAAGCGCCTTTCACTCTTATGCCATGCGGCATAAACTGTTATGCGGTATTAGCACCTGTTTCCAAGTGTTATCCCCCTCTGATGGGTAGGTTACCCACGTGTTACTCACCCGTCCGCCACTCCTCTTTCCAATTGAGTGCAAGCACTCGGGAGGAAAGAAGCGTTCGACTTGCATGTATTAGGCACGCCGCCAGCGTTCGTCCTGAGCCAGGATCAAACTCTCATAATAAAAGTTAGAACAATCTTGCGATTGTTAAGCTCAATTTGTTTGCTAGCATATTGCTTGCTTGTTAAAAATGTTTGTTGTCTTGAATTGAATCAAGACGCCCTACACATTTGGTTCGTCTATTCTTTGTTCAGTTTTCAAAGGTCTACGTTACCTCGCAGCAACTTTTATATCATAACAAACTTTCGTTTGAATGTCAAGAACTTTTTTTAAAAAAGTTTTTTTAAGTTGTTTTGCTCGGTTGTTGTCGTCTGTTGTGACAACTTCTATATCTTATCATCTCGTTTGTTATTTGTCAACAACTTTTTTGTTGTTTTTTCAAACTTTTTTCGAGAGATTTGAAACCAAGAATTGTTATTTAATTATTGATTTCTGAATCGCTCAGCTGTGTGACTCGCCTTGCGACATGTAATAATATACCAAGATTTCAAGCATTGGTCAATCATTATTTTCACTTTTTTTAAACTTTTTTTCAATACCGATTGTTCTTTCTTATTCGATTAGATAAAGTTCGTTTTTTTATCAGATTACCCATTCTTTTTATTACTCATCTTCGATTTTTTTAGAAAAAAAGAATTGGTTTCAATTGTTTTTTATTTAATTTTTTGCGAATACAAAAAAAAGATGCCCTTAAGGCATCTTTTTTTATCTCATTGTTGGGAATAATAATACATCACGAATTGATTGAGCATCGGTTAATAACATAACTAGTCGATCAATCCCAATACCTAATCCTCCGGTTGGTGGCAAGCCATATTCTAAGGCTTCGATGAAATCTTCATCTACTCCGTGTGCTTCATCATTTCCTTGTTCCCGTTCTTTTTCTTGTTCTTCAAAACGTTCACGTTGGTCAATTGGATCATTTAATTCTGTAAATGCATTAGCAAACTCTTTTCCGATAATAAATAGTTCAAAGCGGTCAGTGAAACGACCATCTTCTGGATTTTTCTTCGCTAATGGTGAAACAGCGACTGGGTGACCATAAATAAATGTTGGTTGTTGCAATGTATCTTCTACAAATGTTTCGAAAAATTCATTAATGATATGACCGACTGTCATGGCATCTGTAATTTCAACATTATGTTCTTTAGCCAACGCACGGGCTTCTTCTATCGTCATCTCTTGCCAAAAATCTACGCCCGTTTGTTCTTTGACCGCATCTACCATGTGTAGACGTTTGAAAGGACTGCCTAAATCAACCGCTTGACCATCGTACGTGATATCAGTAGTTCCTAAGACTTTTTCCGCAGCATTACGAATAATTCCCTCTGTTAAATCCATCACATCTTGATAATCAGTATAAGCAGTATAAGCTTCTAGCATTGTAAATTCTGGGTTATGAGTGGTATCGATCCCTTCATTACGGAAGACACGACCAATTTCATAGACTTTTTCCATGCCACCGACAATTAAACGTTTTAAATGTAACTCTAGGGCAATGCGTAAGTATAAGTCCATATCTAATGCATTATGGTGTGTGATAAACGGACGAGCAGCAGCTCCTCCTGCTTCGTTATGCAAGACAGGCGTTTCTACTTCGACATAGCCATTGCCATCTAGATAACGACGGATTTCGCTAATAATTTGACTGCGTTTCATGAAACGATCAAAGCTTTCTTTGTTACTGATTAAATCCAAATAGCGTTGACGATAACGTTGTTCCACATTCGTTAATCCATGGTATTTATCTGGCAATGGACGCAAAGCTTTAGTTAATAACGTAATTGTTTGAGCTTTAACAGTAACTTCCCCCGTATTGGTTTTCATTACTTGACCTGTCACACCAAAGAAGTCGCCTAAGTCAGCATGTTTAAATAGTTCATAGGCTTCGTCTCCAACTTGGTCCTTCCGAACATAAATTTGAATTTGGCCTTCACGGTCTTGCAAATGGGCGAAACCAGCTTTTCCTTTACCACGTTTTGTCATCATACGTCCAGCAACGCTGACTTCTGTATTCATTTCACTAAGTTCTTCTTTTGTATGATTATCATATTGTTCATGAAGTTCTGCTGAATTATGAGTGCGATCGAAACGTTTACCGAAAGGATCAATCCCTTCTTCACGTAAAGCTTCCATTTTTTCGCGGCGCACGAGCATTTGATCATTTAAATCCTCTAAATGCGCTTGTTGTTCTTCTGCCACTGTTGTTCCTCCATTCTTGATTTTAACCTATCCTAATAATGCCACAGTAATTCGAAAAAAAGCAAGCCGAATTTTACTTTCGGCTTGAATTTTTTATTCTTCTATAGTAGTTACAACAACTTTGGAAATCTTCTCTACAAAGGCATCAAGTAAATCGACAACTGCTTGTTGTGTTTCAACTTGGTTAATCGCAACTTTTACTTTGGCCGCTCGCGAGATTCCTTTTAGATAGTAAGAAGCATGTTGGCGAAACTCACGGACCGCAATTTTTTCACCTTTTAAATCCACTAATCGTTGTAAATGAACTTTTGCAATATTGATTTTTTCAGCTGGTGAAGGCTCAGGCATCAATTCGCCCGTTTCCAAGTATTCTTTCGTCCGTTGAATCATCCAAGGATTGCCCAAAGCAGCTCGACCAATCATCACACCATCCGCTCCAACATATTCTAACATGCGTTTAGCATCTTCAGGCGTTTTGACATCGCCATTTCCCATAAAAGGAATGGTTAAATGCTTTTTCACTTCCTTTAAAACGTCCCAGTTGGCTGTCCCTTCGTACATTTGGACACGTGTCCGACCATGCATAGCAATTGCCGAAGCACCTGCTTGTTCGGCAGCCAAAGCGTTGTCTACAGCATATAGATGATCTTCATCCCAGCCTGTTCGCATTTTTACAGTGACAGGCAAAGAAACTGCCGAAGAGACTGCGTGAACCATCTCATGCACTTTATTCGGATCCAGCAACCATTTCGCACCAGCTTCAGCTTTAATTATTTTATTGACAGGGCAACCCATGTTAATATCAATAATCGCCGCTTGCGTATTTTCTTCAACAAACTTAGCAGCTTCCACTAATGTTTCTTTATCTCCACCAAAAATTTGTACACTTAAAGGATATTCTCGCTCATCAATATATAGCATTTCTAAGGTTTTTTTGTTCCTTAATTTAATTCCTTTGTCACTAATCATTTCACAAACGACTAATCCTGCGCCAAATTCTTTTACAGTCACACGAAAAGCGGCGTTACTAATACCCGCCATCGGAGCTACGACAACACGGTTGGGGATTTCAACGTCTCCAATTTTCCACATAGTCTTTCCTCCTACTTTTGTTTCGTATTGCGAATCGCTTCATCGCGAAGTTCAATTAATTCTTCTTCACTATAGTGATATTTATTGTTACAGAATTGACAAACTGCTTCTGCTCCATGATCTTCATCAATCATCGCATTTAATTCATCGATCCCAACAGCAATCAAAGCGGTCGCAAATTTTTCTTTAGAACAGTCACATTTAAATTGTACAGGCATTTTTTCTAAAATTTCTACTTCGTCTTCTCCCAATAAGCGATACAAGACTTGTTCAGGTGTTTCTCCATTTTCTAGTAATTGTGAAATTGGTGGCACTTCCGCTAGACGCTGTTCAATAAAATCAATGGTACTTTCATCGGCACCTGGCATTACTTGAATCATAAAACCACCGGCTGCTTTCACCGATTCATCCGTGTCCACCAATACACCTAAACCGATAGCTGAGGGAACTTGTTCAGAGACCGCCATAAAATATGTAAAGTCTTCACCGATTTCACCAGAAACAATAGGTGTTTGTCCAGAAAAGGTTTCTTTTAATCCTAAATCTTTAATGACTGTGAAAATTCCTTCGTTACCGACAGCGCCACGTACATCAATTTTACCTGTTGCATTCAACTTTAAGCTGACATGTGGATTTTTAATGTAGCCTTTTGTTTCTCCACGGCCATTACTATCGACAATAATAGCGCCAGCTGGGCCATTCCCTTGTACTTTTACAGTTAATTTATCGTCACCTTTTAAAGTCGCTCCTAGTAAAAGGGCTCCAATCAATGTGCGCCCTAACGCTGCGGTAGAAGAACTCCATGTATCATGTCTTCTTTGCGCTTCGCTAACAGTTTCAGTGGCACTGATGGCATATGCTCGAATTGAACCTTTATAACAAAGGGCTTTTACTAAATAATCTTCCATTCTTTTTCCTCTTCTCTTGGTGCTTTTTTGTCCATTAGTCAGATAATACTAGGAATCAGGTGTTTTTTCAACCAAATAATCTTCCTTCTATAGAATATCTTAATATTATAGAAGGTGCAGTATTCGTCAACTCGACAAATACTGCACCTTCTACTAATTGGTTATTTATAACGATCTTCGTAGTTATTGCGATCATATTCAGAATTGGAATCTGAATCTTTTTTCTCTTCAGATTGGACTTCTTTTTCTGTTTGTTCGCTTTCTACTTTGACTTCTTCTGCTTCATCATGTAATTCTTTTTTCGCTTCTTCAAAGTCTTGTTTTTCTTCAACTTGTTTTTGCGCTTCTTTTTCTTCTAAAGCACGTTTTGCTTCTTCGAATGTTTGCGCTTCTTTTTCACTAGGGTAGTCGCTGTCAGCACCTTCAGGCATTTTACCTGTTTCAAATAATGATTTGATTGCTTTTGCATCTAATGTTTCATATTCTAATAGTTTTTCAGCGATTAGTTTATGTTGTTCACGGTGCGCTTCGATAATTTCATGCGCTTTCGTATGAGCATCCATTAAGATACGACGAACTTCCTGATCGATTTCAAACGCCACTTGTTCTGAGTAAGCTTTTGTTTGACCATAATCACGACCGACAAAGACTTGATGGTTTCCTTCATATTGAACAGGTCCTAATTTGTCACTCATTCCATATTCAGTTACCATGCTACGGGCAATCCCTGTTGCTTGTTCAAAGTCATTTGAAGCCCCTGTTGATTGAACGCCAAAGATAATTTCTTCTGCTGTACGTCCACCAAGTAAGCCAACGATTTGTTCAAACATATCTTCTTTAGTCATTAAGAATTGATCTTCTTTTGGTAAAGCAATCATATAACCGCCTGCGCGACCACGAGGGATAATTGTTACTTTATGGACAACACGGGCACGGCTTAAGACTAAACCAACGATTGTGTGTCCCGCTTCATGGTAAGCCACCATTTCGCGTTCTTTTTTATTAATCACGCGATCTTTTTTAGCTGGACCAGCAATTACGCGGTCTTCGGCTTCATCCACATCAGAAGCATCAATTTTTTTCTTGTTACGACGAGCGGCAACTAAGGCTGCTTCGTTTAAGACATTTTCTAAATCAGCACCAGCAAAACCTGGTGTTTGTTGTGCAACAACTTTCAAATCAACGTCATCAGCTAACGGTTTGTTTTTCGCATGAACACGTAAAATCGCTTCACGACCTTTGACATCTGGACGTCCTACCAAGATTTGGCGGTCAAAACGACCTGGACGTAACAACGCTGGGTCTAACACGTCTGAACGGTTCGTTGCAGCAATTACGATAACTCCTTCATTGCCATCAAAACCATCCATCTCAACTAATAATTGGTTAAGGGTTTGTTCACGTTCGTCGTGTCCGCCACCCATACCAGCACCACGTTGACGACCAACTGCATCGATTTCATCGATAAAGATAATCGCAGGTGCGTTTTTCTTCGCTGTTTCAAATAAATCCCGGACACGGCTAGCACCGACCCCGACAAACATTTCAACGAAATCTGAACCTGAGATTGAGTAAAATGGCACACCTGCTTCACCTGCTACGGCTTTAGCAAGTAACGTTTTACCAGTCCCTGGAGGTCCTTCTAATAGTACGCCCGCAGGAATCCGTGCGCCTAATTCAGCGAAACGACGTGGATCTTTTAAGAACTCCACTACTTCAACTAATTCTTGTTTTTCTTCTTCCGCACCAGCTACATCTGAGAAGCGGACACGGTTAGCTTTTTTATCGGCTTCTTTGGCTTTTGATTTACCGAAGTTCATCACACGGCCACCGCCGCCACCGCCACCGCCTTGTTGGCTCATCATCATGTAGAAGAAGAAGAAAATAATCACTAATGGTAAGAAACTAAACAACAGTGACAACCAAGCTCCACTTGTTGATTGTTCTTTGACAACTAGCTTCACCTTGTTATTTTGTGCCGCATCTTGAATGCCAGCTAAGGTTGTATCACTAGGTAAAACGGTTGTTGTGAAGCCTTTTGACGACGCTTGCGTTGAGCCCCACAATGACAGACCACCTGTGTCTTTCACTTCTTGTTTTTCTTTATACTGACCTTCAATCCGGTAAACCCCATTGGTTGGTTGAATGGTCATGTCTTTGACTTTTCCGTCTTCCAATTGTTGTTGGAAGGTTGAGTAATCGATGTCTGGCGATTGTTGGTTGTTATTTCCAAAAATGAAATAGACAACCATGACCATGGCAAGTACTACTAAGACGTAGTATAAACCATTTTTCATGCCATTATTCTTTTTGTTCATGCCTGTCCTCCTTATGCTCATCATTACAATTCATGTTATTCTTTTATCAATCCTGACCTTTACATTGTAACACAATTAATTCCTTGATAGATATTAATTTGATTCGTAAACTTCAGGTTTTAAAACGCCAATATAAGGCAAGTTGCGGTACGTTTCTGCATAGTCTAATCCGTAACCGACCACAAACTCATTGGGCACATCAAACCCTACGTAGTCAGCTTTAATGTCTACTACACGGCCTTCTGGTTTATCTAATAAGGTAACAATTTTCACAGATGCAGCTTTACGGTATCTAAACAAATCTACTAAATACGCTAATGTACGACCACTATCGATGATATCTTCTACGATTAAAATATGTCTACCTTCGACATTTGTGTCCAAGTCTTTGACAATTTTTACTTCGCCTGAAGAAACTGTCGCGTTGCCGTAGCTAGATACATCCATAAAGTCCAATTCTAAATAAGTATTGATTTCACGAGTCAAATCAGCCATAAATGGTACTGCACCTTTTAAAATACCGACCACTAAAGGATTTTTCCCTTGATATTCTTCTGTCAGTTGCTTGCCAAGCTCTGCAGACTTCGCAAGAATTTCTTCTTTGGAGATTAGGACTTTCTCAATATCTTTTTCTATCATAGTGCGCTCCTTTCAGCATTACTCCTTTGTCTTAAAAAGGAGTCTGTAGTGTATTTTATCAGTTTCTAAAGGAATACTCAAATAGGAATTTGCAAATTTTGGTACCCAAATGATTTCCTCTTGCTCATCCGTAATGACCCAAGCACTCTCTCTCGCTTCATTTGGCACTTTTTGATCAATAAAAACTCTGCTTAATTTTTTCGTAAACCCTGGTTTTAATGTAATCCGATCACCACTTTGGCGATGACGAACGGTCAAAGGTGTGGCTGTGGTCAACGGGATCGCTAACAACTGACCCGTCCACTGATTAATCTCTTCAGGAAGAGGAAACGGTTTGTCTGTCGCAATTAATCCTAGCCACTCGGTTTCCGATAAATAAATCCCCGCGCCAGGTACTAATAAATGTGTAACTTCTTCTCGCAGTGCAACCTGTTTTTGTTCTAAGTACAGCCAATCGTAACTTTTAGCTAGTTGCCATTGCTGTTCTAACATAACCGAGCCTTGCGGTTGGCGTTCATCATTCAAAACTTTTAAAACTTGTGTCATCTGGCGTTGGTTTAACGAAACCCCTAATGGCACTAATGTTTTTTGGAAAAACGCGGTTAAAAAGAAGTGCTGGTACGCAGGCGTTTCTTTTAATAATCTCTTCAAAGGAATGCGCCAGCCTTGTTTGGTTGGTTCTACGGCTTCAGATAATTGAGGCTCAATTTGTTCTTGAATAAATTCTTGGGCAAAACGTTGTTCATTACTAAAAGAAGCAATCTGATCTAAGAATTGCGGATTTTCCTGCTTTAATAGCGGCAAAACCTGATTACGGAGCCGATTTCTCAAATATTCATTGGTTTGGTTCGTTTCGTCCTCAAAATAAACGAATGCTTGGCGCTGTGCAAATTGATACAATTCTTCTTTTGGATAAATGAGTAACGGACGAATCAATTCCCCTGTCGCAAAAGGACGTCTCTCTTTAATGCCTGCGGAATGGGAAAAATTAGTTCCTCGAATCAGCTTCATTAAAATCGTTTCCGCTTGATCGTCTAGATGATGTGCCGTCATTAAGACCGCCGCACCTTCAATTTCCATGACTTCTTTAAAAAATTCATAACGAAATGTGCGCGCTTTTGCTTCTAAATTCCGTTGTTTTTCAGGGTCTTCCCAACGTGTTTCATAATACGTTAGCTCTCGCTGCTGACAATAGGTAGCGAGATATTGCGCTTCCTGTGCCGACGCTTCTCGCAATTGATGATTGACATGTGCAACAACCAATTGTAATTGTTCTTTTTCTGCCACCTGTTCCATTAACGTCAAAAGGGCCATGGAGTCTACACCACCAGAAACGGCGACCACGATTGTTTGATGCGGTTGCCAAAATCCTTGTTCTTTTCCTCGTTTATAAAACTGCCAAAACATTGTTCGCCCTTCTTTCTTCCTTAGAATAAAAGAGGAACCGAGAAATAACCCATTCGTTATCCCCAGTCCCCCTATTTGTTTGTGCTTAGCCGCGACGTCCGCCACGTCCGCCACGTTTGCCTTCAGTATTACGTTTTAATGAAGATAAACGGTCATCACTATCTTTCAAGAAAGAGCTCATCAATGAGTCAAAATCTTGTTTATTGTTATTGTTATTTGCTTGTGGTTTATTGAAAGGCTTTTTGCCCCCTGCGCGTGGATTACGGTCACGATTCTCATAATTGTTTTCACGACGTTGAAATTCACGTTTTGGTTGTTGCCCTTCTGCTGGCTCTTGCGCTTTACGGATCGATAAGCCAATTTTGCCGTCGTCACCAACTGAGGTTACTTTCACTGTTACTTCGTCACCTACTGTTAATACATCATGAATATCTTTAACGAATCCATTAGACACTTCACTGATGTGTACTAACCCAGTTTTTCCTTCTCCTAAATCAATAAATGCACCAAAGTTAGTAATCCCTGACACTTTTCCTGGCAATTTAGCTCCTACTTCGATTGACATAAAAAAATTGTTCCTCCTATTTTTTCCCTAATTATAATTGCAGTTTATTCAGCTGAAGACTTAGTTGTTTCAGTTGAAGACTGTGATTGACTATTTTTTTCTGAACTGCTCTTGCTTTCTTCCGCTCCAGAAGTCTGTGTTTTTTTCATTTGTTCTGGTGTGGGATAAATCTGTTCGCCTTCTTTTGAGAGAAGGAAACGGCTACGTGCTAATTTTGCCACATAATCATCATCTTTTAACAAAGCAACGTCTTTTTTTAGATCCTTGACCTTCTTATCAACTGCTACGGATTCAGCAATTGCATCTGCTCGTTCTTGTTTGAAAGCACCTAAGCGATGATAATCTTTCATCAATTGGATGCCAGAAAAGGCAAAAATAATGAAGGCCACGAGAAAAATCGCTGCCAAGCGTCTGCGTCTAAAAATCAATTGTTTCTGTTGTTTTTGGAATTCGACATACTGTTCTTTCGTGTAGTCATTTTCCAATGCCGCAACTTTCTTCGAGTTTTTTTCATTCTTTCCCATCGTCTCGCTCCACTCGCTTTGGATTGTCCGTTTTATTATACCAACATCTAAGAACCTTGTCTAATGTTAATTTCAGAGAAGTTAAAGAAAATCAAGCTTTTTTCTAAAATATTCTTTGCTTTTGAAATAACAGCGGTTGATTTATTAATTTTTTTCAAAAGCGGCGCGTCTGTTTCATTAAAACGCTGAAAGGATGAAGCGCTTGGAATATTCATCTTTTCAATGAACTTGCCAAGCGCTCCATCCTCACCTGTTTATTCTTCAGAGACACGTGTTTCTGATTTTATTTCATACATTTTTGTGGCATCTTCTTTTTTCGTAGAGTCATTTAGTTGCAGGACTTCTACTTCTAAAATTCTGTTCCCAAATTGAATTTTGACAAGGTCACCAATCTTCACAGTACTAGAAGATTTGGCTAAGACTCCGTTGATTTGAATCCGGCCTTTATCAGCGACTTCTTTGGCAACTGTTCTTCTTTTAATAATGCGAGAAACTTTTAAAAATTTATCTAACCGCATCACATTCACCTCTTTTATTTTTTTTGTCTCATCCGTAAAATTTTTGCGCCATACGGTAAACTTAACCATTCACGTATCGTAAATAATTCTAACTTAATGATGGTGCTAATAAAAACTGTACCACCCACTGCAACACCTAAAACTGTAACGAAAAACGCTTGACTTCGGTGATGCACACCTTGGAACAAGATGGAGATAATTCCTTGATAGACCAGTAATGACAGCATCATGATTGCTAAACTAAGCAACAGTTTTTTCAAAAAACTTCGTTCTCGAACAAAACAATTAATCGCTGCATCCGATTGTCGGACTAAAACGAATAACGTCGCTAGTAACCCAAGGATGGTAGACCAACTAGCACCTAATGTTCCCCAACGAATGGTGAAAAAGCCCGTTGTCAGTAACTTCACTAATAAGCCCACACCAGCTGCCACTAAAGGACCTTTAAAACGATTGCGACTTTGTTCAATACTTTGGTAGGCCTGAATAATGGCCATAAAAGCGATGGATAAAACATACACCCCTAAAACATCGTTGCCTTTATAATCTTTAAAAAGCGTAAAGTTCATGTACGGCAATAACATCATCAGACCAATCGAAGCCGCCGATGCCAAGGTTGTGGTAAGACGCAAAAAGATTTTTGCAACTTGTAAAAATTGTTGACGGTCTTTTTTCATAAAATATTTTGTCAAACCTGGTAAAAAGGTCGAGCTTAAAGCTAAAGCAATTACCAATCCTAATTGAACTAGTGGTTGTCCTCTATCATAGACCCCTTTGTCCACTTTCGCAGCTAAATCAGAGAGCCCGAAAAGCATGAGAGCATTTTTTACTTTAAAGGAATCAATTAATTGAAATAGAATCAGAAAAGCACTATATAAAGAGACCAAACCACCCTCAATCATTAAACGTTTAAATAGTCCTGTGGTTTGAGGCATAATCTTCCATTGATGCAAGTATTCCGTACTTCCACTAAGAATTTTTCGATTGTAGTACCATAAGACAAGTACTGCTAAGATACCGCCAGCCAACGCACCACTCATGGCCACCGTCCCCGTTTGGTAAATGGAGCCACCAAAGTAATGATAGGACAACGCAGCTACTAGAATAACCCCAACACGCACAAACTGTTCCATCACCTGTGAAATACCACTAGGCACCATCAACAAATGACCTTGAAAATTTCCACGATAGAAGGAAAGAATTGGAACGAGTAAAAAGGTAAAGGAAACAACTTCCATTAATGGTTGGAGTGCAGCATCCCCCATACTAATAGCAATTTCTTGACTACCAAAGAAAAAGAAGGCCCAACAAGCAATCGCTAACCATAACACATAGGGATATAGTTGGCGCAACACTTGTTTTTGACTCCGAATATCTGATTGTTCAGCAACAATTTTGGAAATAAATTGCGGTAAGCCTGACAATGCTAATGTCATCGCAATCCCATAGATTGGATAAACTTGCTGATACACGTAAAATCCTTCATCCCCTACAAAGTTCTGAAAAGGAACGCGATAAAACGCACTCAACACTTTTGCAATGAAGGAAGCAATGGTTAACACAACGGCACCTTGCATCATTCGCTGCATTTCTTTTTGTGCCATCTTCTAGGCCTCCTTTTAAAGGGAATCCGTTTCTTGCGAATGTTTGTATTTTTCTTGTCGCAATGCGGTTGTAAAAGTAGCAATTTCTTGAATCCAAACAGCTTCTTTACAATCTTTCGGCAACTTCAAGGAAATAGTCATTTGTTCTTTCTCAACTGCTAGATCCGCTTTTAAGCTGGTTGCCGATAACGCTTCAAACAACTGCTCCACAGAGTATGTTTTTGTGCCAATTTTACTTAACACAAACTTGACTTTTTGGTCGCGTTTACGAATACTTTCTAACAAGGCACGGTCGCCATCCATTTTGATACGGCCAGTGGTTAATAAATGCGCCACTTCGTCAGGATACTCTCCAAAGCGGTCTAACAAGTCCGCTTCTAATTCTTCGTACATATCCATATTTTCTAATTGACGAATCCGTTTATAAATTTCAATTTTTTGTCGTTCGTCTGTAATGTACGTTCCTGGAATATAAGCATCAATGCCCAAATCAATTTCAACAGACGTTTTTTGGTCTTGGATATTTTTTCCTTGTTTACGAGCAACTGCCTCAGATAACATCTGTGAGTACATATCAAACCCAACCGAATCAATGAAGCCATGTTGTTGGGCACCAAGAAGGTTTCCAGCCCCTCGAATGGAAAGGTCACGCATCGCAATTTTGAACCCAGAACCTAATTCCGTAAAGTCTTTAATTGCTTCTAAACGTTTCTCACTAACTTCGTTTAGGATTTTTTGCTGTTCGTACATAAAATAAGCATAGGCCACTCGATTGCTACGCCCCACACGACCACGTAATTGATACAACGTAGATAAGCCCATGTAGTCCGCATTTTCTACAAACAAGGTATTAGCATTAGGAATATCTACTCCTGTTTCAATAATTGTTGTAGTGACTAATATATCATATTGTCCTTCAATAAAATCAAACAAAGTATTCTCCAGTTGTACTTCTGTCATTTGACCATGTGCATACGCAATTCTTGCATCTGGAACTAGCGCTTGTAACTCTTCAACTTTTCGTTCAATCGTATCTACTCGATTGTATAAATAAAAGACTTGACCATCTCGAGCCATTTCTCGCTCAATCGCTTCCCGAATCGCCCCAGGATTATTTTCCATGACATACGTTTGGATCGGATAACGATTCTCTGGTGGGGTTTCGATGACAGATAAATCACGGACACCTAACATCGACATATGAAGGGTCCTTGGGATTGGCGTTGCTGTTAACGTCAAGACATCCACTTGTGAACGCAATTGTTTTAGTCGTTCTTTATGTTTCACTCCAAACCGTTGTTCCTCATCAATAATCAACAAGCCTAAATCACTAAAATTAATATCTTGCGACAATAAACGATGAGTACCAATCACAATATCTACTTGGCCATGTTTAATTTTTTCAATTGTTTCATTTTGCTGTTTTTTCGTGCGGAAACGACTTAATAAACCAATTTCTACAGGAAAGCCCTCAAACCGCTCTTGAATCGTTTCGTAATGTTGTTGCGCTAAAATAGTTGTTGGCACTAAAAAGGCAACCTGTTTATTGTTGCTAACAGCTTTGAAAGCCGCTCGTAAAGCCACTTCTGTTTTACCAAACCCTACATCGCCAACTAACAAACGATCCATTGGTCGAGATTTTTCCATGTCGTGTTTAATTTCGGCAGCACTACGTAATTGATCATCTGTTTCAGAATACGGAAAAGCCTCTTCAAATTCTTTTTGATACGCATCATCTGGCGGAAAAGCATAGCCTTTTTCCGATTCTCTTGTCGCATAAAGTAAGATTAAATCATCCGCGATATCTTCAATTTTCGAAGCAACTTTTCGTTTAGTTTTCGTCCATTCACTGCCGCCTAGCTTGTTAATTTTCGGCGTTTTAGACTCGGAAGCAACGAACTTTTGAATCAAGTTCAATTGTGTTACTGGAATAAATAACTTGTCATCATTTTGGTACAAGATAGTCATGTAATCTTGATGGACCCCATCAACTTCTAAGGTTTCCATACCAATATATTTACCAATCCCGTGATTCGCATGAACGACATAATCGCCCGTTTTTAAGTCGCTATAACTTTTCAAACGTTCCGCATTAGAGATTGTTTGACGACGTGCCCGTTTTTTGGTCGTTGTATGAAAAATTTCTTTTTCCGTAATCGCCACGAGCTTGTTTTTAGGTAATTCAAACCCTGTTTGTAATGCCCCTTGGACAATTTGGACATGCCCACCTAACAACTGATCCCAATTGCTTACTACGCTAGGTATGTCAAAGTCCTGAAATAGCTCTTCGACTTTTTGAATCCGTTCTTTCGTAGGAACAAAAACAACGACCGTTTGGTTTTGCTTTTGCCAACGGTCCACTTCCGCTTTTAGCAACGGCATTTGACCGAAGAATTGTTGCATTGAACGATATTGGAAATTATGGACTTCTTGGAAACGAAGATTCCCCATTCCTTTTTGAAAAAGTGAAAAGAAGGTCGTATTTCGTGCAGTTTTTCGCAATTGATCATGAAAGTCTACGCCGAAAGTTTGTTCAGAAAACACGCGCATTTCTTCAATTTTCAGGGTTTGCCATTCCGCTTCCTCTCTAGCGATTTCTCGCTCCGTTTCCATCATACGAGAATAATCATCCACAAAAAGCAAACTATTTTCTGGTAAATAATCTAACAGCGTAGTTTTTTGTTGGTACAGAAAATCTGTATAATAGTGAGCATTTTCTGTAGGAATCCCTTGTTCCCAAGAAGACAGCAACTGACCAAAATATTCTTCTAAAAAATCGGTCTCCGTTTGATCTTTAGCTGTCGCTAAACGTTTTTCTAGAGCATCTTGTAACCTCGTCATGCCATGATTCATATCTGCCTTTGAGAATACTAAATCAGTCATTGGTGAAATCGTTACTTCTTCAAGATTTTCTAATGAACGTTGGGTATCTGCTTCAAAATAACGGATTGAGTCAATTTCAACATCAAACAGTTCCACCCGAACAGGGTATTCGGCATTTAGCGGATAGACATCAACAATGCTTCCGCGAATACTAAATTCGCCGGGCTTTCCGACCATCGATTGGCGTTCATAGCCCATTAACACTAAGCGTTGCGCGAGGATTTCAGGTTCTACTTCTGTCCCGATTTCCCAATGAAGTTGCGCATTTTGCCACGTTTCTTTCGTTGGCAAATATTTTCGTAGTCCAGCTACTGGCACGACCACGATTCCTGCATTCGCTGTCATCAGGAAATTTAACGCACTCACTCGATCTGCGCGCGCTTCTGGTGAAGAAAAGGCCATTTCGGCGGATAACACTTCATCTACTGGAAATAGATGAACTTGTTCTGAAGGTAAAATATTTAAAAAATCATCTACTAATTGATTGGCATAGTATAGGTTTGGGACCGCAATAACAATTTTTTGATGCGTCTTTTGTAAAGCGCCTGCCATCAGTAATGTTTTAGCAGAGCCTGATAACCCAGTAATTAGTTGGCGCGTTCCTGTTGTCATTAGTTGACTGCGCCATGATTTAGCAATTTCTGTTTGGCTAATTCGTTCGATAATATTCAAACAAGGGCCCTCCTTTCTGCTATTTTCCATTAAATTGATTCATTGTTTCAACAAACGTATGTCCTTCGCATGCATATAAAGCGGCATCGGCTGCTTTTTTTACAGCAAGTAACATCTCTTCGTGTGTTTCTTTGGGAAAAGTACTTAGTACATGGTGGATAACTGTATCATTTTTTGAGGGCCGACCAATGCCAATTTTAATTCTAGGAAAGACATTTGTGCCTAAATGGGCAATCAGACTTTTTATCCCATTGTGGCCGCCAGCACTACCTTTTTGCCGTAAACGAATTTTACCGACCTCTAAGTCTAAGTCATCATAAATAACAATCAAGTCTTCCTCATCTACCCCAAAGTAGGTCAACAACGGACCAACAGAGCGACCTGATTCATTCATAAATGTTAATGGTTTCACTAACAATACTTTCTCAGTCCCTATAAAAAACTCTGCAATATCTGCTTCAAAATTACTATTATTAAACGAAACATTTTGCCGATACGCAATTTCATCTAGCGTAATAAAGCCAATGTTGTGTTTTGTTTCTTTGTATTTACTACCGGGATTTCCCAGTCCTACGATTACTTTCATCTTTCATTCTCCTTGGATTATAAGCTTGCCAACACAAAATGGCTGGGAAGCGTATGCGCTACCCAGTTTTATTCATTATACCATAGAAATAAAAAAACTCGCAGTCTTTGAAGATTAAGAAAGATGTAAAAAAATTTTTTAGAAATTTAAATATGCATAAGATAGTGAAATTACGCACATGTAAGAGCTACCATTTTGAAACAGGTCTGAAAACTGTATCATTTTTACAATCAAAGTTCGTGACATTTTTTACAAACCATGTTACTATCACTTTAGCAACAGGAAATAAAAACTCGTTGCTCACGAAAAAGAATGTAGAGGAAGGAATGGTACACATGACTGCAGCCGCAGGGAATAAAGATCACCAAAAAGTAATTTTAGTCGGGGACGGTGCCGTAGGTTCTAGCTATGCCTTTGCTTTAGTAACTCAGAATATTGCTCAAGAAGTTGGGATTATTGATATTAATGTACCAAAAACTGAAGGAGACGCGTTGGACTTATCTCACGCATTAGCATTTACTTCTCCTAAAAAAATCTATGCTGCTACTTATGACGATTGCCATGATGCAGACTTAGTTGTCTTAACAGCTGGTGCGCCTCAAAAACCAGGCGAAACTCGTTTAGACTTAGTTCATAAAAACTTGAAAATTAATAAAGAAATCGTTACAACAATTGTTGATTCTGGTTTCAACGGTATCTTCTTAGTTGCCGCAAACCCAGTTGATATTTTGACTTATTCAACTTGGAAATTCTCTGGCTTCCCGAAAGAACGAGTAATCGGTTCAGGAACTTCACTAGATTCTGCTCGTTTCCGTCAAGCAATTGCCGAATTAGTTGACGTTGATGCACGAAATGTCCATGCCTACATCTTAGGTGAACACGGAGATACAGAATTCCCAGTTTGGTCACATGCAAATGTCGCTGGCTTACAAATTTACGAATGGGTGAAAAATAATCCTGACGTCGATGAAGAAGCAATGGTTAATTTATTCTTCAACGTACGCGACGCTGCTTACACAATCATCGAGAAAAAAGGAGCTACTTTCTATGG
This sequence comes from Enterococcus sp. DIV0167, assembly GCF_050541555.1. Taxonomy (NCBI): domain Bacteria; kingdom Bacillati; phylum Bacillota; class Bacilli; order Lactobacillales; family Enterococcaceae; genus Enterococcus; species Enterococcus sp. DIV0167. The sequence continues at coordinate 194,908 of NZ_CP172933.1, read as the reverse complement.
AATCGCGGTGGCACTAGCGCGTATCACTAAAGCTATCCTAAACGATGAAAACTCTGTGTTACCATTATCTGTTTATTTAGAAGGTGAATATGGTCAAAACGATATTTATATCGGTGCACCAGCGATCATCAACCGCCAAGGAGTTAAACAAGTCATTGAAATTCCATTAACAGATGCTGAACAAGAAAAAATGGAAGCTTCTGCTTCTGCATTAAAAGAAGTTATTGAAACAGCTTTTGCTAAATTTGAAGCAGAAGAAGCAAAATAACTCCTTCTATAATAGTCGAAAATTGAAAATAACCAAGAGTGACCACTATTGTTACTCCGCTTTAAAGCCTGGTACAAAAATCCAAAGTGATTTTTGCACCAGGCTTTACTTTTAATCTGTTTTACTTTACTCATCACTCAACTTTTTAAAAAAATTATTGTTTTGTTTAGCTCGAAAAATAACAATAACCAAAAATAAGTTTGTTATCTAAAATTCACTACACTACTTAATACAGTCCATCTGCTTCTTCTTTTGTCACAATGTAAATATTTTTCATTTGCGTATAAGCATCTAGCATTGATTTATGCGTTTCTCGACCAATTCCTGATTTTTTATAACCGCCAAATGGCGCGCCCGCAGGCAATTGATTGTATGTGTTGACCCACATCCGACCTGTCCGTACACCACGAGCAACCCGTAATGCCACATTGATATCTTGAGAAAAGACGGCACCACCTAGACCATATTCAGAATCATTAGCTAAACGAATGACTTCTTCTTCCGTTTCAAATTTAATCACTGTTGCAACAGGACCAAAGATTTCTTCTTGGGCCACGCACATTGTATTCGTGCCGTTCGCTAATAACGTAGGTGCTAAAAATGCCCCCTTGTCTAGCCCATTTTCTGTTAAACGTTGCCCACCAGTAATCAGTGTAGCTCCTTCCTTCACACCAATTTCGACATATTTTAAAATTTCTTCCAATTGATGCTCATTGATCTGAGCGCCCATTTCAACATCTTTTTCCCACGGGAAACCAACGTTCACTTGTTCAAATTTTTCCTTTAAAGCTTCTACAAATTGATCATAAATACCTGACTGAACGAACACACGAGACCCAGCACAACAAACTTGCCCTTGGTTGAATAAAATTCCTAACTGCACACCTTCTAATGCTCGTTCCCAATTGGCATCTTCAAAAATAATGTTGGCTGATTTTCCGCCAAGTTCTAAAGTGGCTGGAATTAGGCGGTCGGCCGCCGCTTTAGCGACAGTGTACCCCACCTCTGTTGAACCTGTAAAAGCTAGCTTATCAAACCCTGGATGTGCCAACATATAATTTCCTGAATCAGAACCACGACCGGTGATTAAATTCACTACTCCTTTCGGCAAGACTTGATCAAAAATTTTAAACAATTCCAACAGACTTAATGATGTGCTCGAGGATGGATGAATCACAACCGTATTACCTGCTGCCAACGCTGGCGCTAATTTCCAAGCGCCCATTAATAAGGGGAAATTCCACGGAATAATTTGACCCACAACACCAATGGGTTCTTTCACAACAATGGATAACGTATCCTTATCAAATTCTTTGACAGACCCTTCTTCTCCACGAATCACACTAGCAAAATACCGAAAATGGTCTGCACTGGCAGGGACATCAATTGATTGCGTTTCCCGAAGCGGTTTTCCATTATCTAAAGTCTCCACCATAGCCAAATGTTCTTGATTTTCTTCAATCAAATCAGCAATTTTCAACAAAAGATTGCTTCTTGTTACAACGTCAACATCTTTCCATGTCTGAAACGCTTCTTGAGCTGCTTCTACAGCTCGATCCACATCTGCATTTGTGGCATCAACAAATTCTGCTAATTTTTCGCCATTACTAGGATTGTAACTAGCAATCATTTTGTTACCACTACCTGTTGTCCACTCTCCATTAATATACAATTGATAGCTACTGGCAACTACTTGATTTATTTCTTTTTTACTCATTTACCCACCTCTTTTTTTATTTTTGTATCCGCTTACAATTATAAGACATCTTTCACCTAAAAGTAAATGATTCTACCTAAAAAAAATATAGCTCTCAGCGACTGTTGCTAACTCATCCCGACCTGAAGTCTCCTGGCAATAACTGAATGTATTAAACTTTATTGGAGAGAACTTTTGCCACAAAAAAAGCTAGCACTGAAGAATTAAAATTGCTTCTTCAGTGCTAGCTTTGATTTTTCCAACTCATTCGTTCTTATTGACAAAGAGCTGATTTTTTTATTTATCTTTTGGAACGATATAGTTCATTAAATGTGTTTGATCGGCTGAGATTGTACGTGTCGAAACAACGTTTAATCCCTTCACGTTCATTTCAGAAATTAAGATGCTACCATCTTTAAAGACTTTTTCCACAAACGCGACATGACCATAAGTATTGTCTGCGCCTAAAACGCCAGCTGGGAAGGAAACCGCTGCGCCTGCTTTTGGTGTACGACTTACTTTGTACCCGCGTGCACGACCTGTTTCGCCCCAATCTTGACCATTCCCCATTGTTAAGTCCACACGTTTACCTAATTGCGTAATACGGTTGTAGACATATTGTGTACAGTTGCCCCAAGCATAACTATTAAAGGTGTCATAGTTTTTGCCATTATAGGCTGGGAAATTTGATTCCATTGGTTCAACGGTTGCTTTTTCTTTATCATAATAAGTTAAATCGTATGTTTTAATTAACGCATTTAATTTCTTATGGTAATCTTTGTCCGTTGCGTATTTTCCTGTTAGGAAACGTGTCGCTTCTTTGTATGATTTGGCTTCCGTTTTCCAGACACCATGATAGAAATCTTTATTGGAATCTAAACCATTTTTCAATAATTTCGCATAATCTTCCATTGATTCTTTATACGTTGGATATTGACGGAATTTTGCTTCTACTGTGTATAGGTTACCGAAACCATTGTCTTCATAGGTAATAAAAGAAACAGATTGACCTTTGTAATCGCCTTTAATACCAAACAAATTGTAGTTTGGTTTCTGGCTTAATTTACTATTGCCGCTGCCACTTTCTAAAATTGCTTGAGCAATCATCACACTAGCATATAAGTTTTTGTCCTTGGCCACTTTCCGAGCAGATTCACCGATTTCTTGAATAAACTCTTCTGTCTTCTTCGTTTTGCTGACCGTAAACGTCTCATCGTCTTCCACTAACCCAACCGTTTCATTTGTAACCGGTGGGACTATTTCGGGCTGCGGTGTTGACGCTGCTGGTTGTTCTACTGGCTTTTCAGCTGGCGCTGTTGGTGTCACTGGTTTCGCCGGCTGTTTTGATTCAGAAGTACTCGTGCCAGGTTTTGGCTGTTCTTTAGAAGAACTTGGTGTAGTCGTCGGCGTGGTACTTGATTCAGTTGTACTTGTTGACGTAGAATCTGTGGTTGACTCTGTTGCACTCGTTGAGGTGGAGTCAGTAGTCGATTCTGTCGTACTTGTGGATGTTGAATCCGTTGTGGAATCTGTCGTTTCGGTTCCTGACGTTTCCGTGGACTCCGTGGTTGCAGATTCACTTGATTCGGTTGAACTTTCTGTTTCAGTTGTTGATTCTTCTGTCGCTTCTGTTGTTTCACTAGTCGCTGTCGTTTCAGTGGCTTCAGCAGTTGTTGCTTCTGCGGTTGTTTCTGCAACAGAACTATTTTCAGCTACCAAGTTATTACCTTCTGCAAATGCACCTACTGGCATTGATGAACCTAAAAGTAATAAGGTAGAGAACAGGGCAAATTGTTTTTTCATACTCATTCTCCTTTTTTATTTTTCTCCATTTATTTTTATGTACCAACATATATAATTGACATAGTTATTGTTTAAATGGCTCCTTTTTTAATAGTATACTGTTTCATAAAAAATTTCTAGCAAAAAGTTAAAAAAATAGAAGAAAATTCACAAATTCTTCTATCTTTTTTTGGTAATTTTCTAAGAAAAAAAAGAAAGGGCTTGAACAAACATCAATGTCCTCTCTTTTTCTCGTTATCCTTCAAACAAAATACTTTTTTTTCGAAGTGCCTCTTTGATTTCTTGGAAAGTTTCTTCGTCTGCACAGCGAATAGTATGCAGATGGACGCCTCCTGTTAAAACTGATAGTAATGTAGCATGCTCTTTTTGATACTTGTCCATAAATTTATCAATATCTTTCTCTGATTGAATGCGCAAACTGCCAATTAATTCCCCATAAAGCGGATGTGCAATACTCACATCTACCACTTCTCCACCTTTGGCAACAATGACTGACAATTCTTCTCTCGTTTGTTCAGGTGTATGTTGACAAGCAATTTTCCGTTCAATTCCTTCTAAAGGTTGTTCCAACATATACCCTCGAGCTGTTGCGACAATTTCGACCCCTGTCGCCCGTAATAGAGCGACATCTCCTACAATAATTTGTCTGCTGACATCAAAAGCTTTTGCAAAACGAGTGGCACTAATTGGCTTTTCGGTCTCTCTTAATCTTTTAACAATCTCTCTTCTTCTGATTTCTCCATCCACGACCTTCGCCTCACTCTCCTAAATGTTTTTCTTGGAAACGTTTAGAGGCGTCCATAATTCCCTGGAAAGTCTCAGATAATGTTTCTTCATACTCGGCATTTTCAACATGATTCAGAATAGTTTCTAATACTTGTTGTTCTCTTTCAGAATCAAAAACCGCATGACCTGCTTTCTTTTTCACTGCAGCAATCTCTGCGACGACGTCCATCCGCTGTTCTAATAAACGGACCAGTTCCTTATCGATTTGGTTAATCTTTGCTCGTTGTTGTTCTAAAGAAGTTGTTGGAGCGTCATCTTCAGTCAATTCTTTAATTATCCGTGCTGGATTACCTGCGATCACACAGTTTTCTGGGAACGATTTGGTCACAACAGCACCTGCTGCCACCACTACATTATCGCCTAATGTTACGCCAGGAAGGACAATCGCTCCACCGCCAATCCAAACATTGTTGCCAATGATAATTCGTTTCCCTGATTCCATTCCGCTATTACGCTTAGCCGCTTGTAATGGATGCTCGGCTGTATAAAGTTGCACATTGGGGCCAAACATACAGTTATCGCCAATTTCAATTGGACAAACATCTAAAAAAACGTTATTAAAATTGGCATAGAAATTTTTTCCCACAGAAATGTTGTAGCCATAATCAAATTGAATCATCGGTTCGATGTACGTCCCGACACCCACTTTTCCAAATGTTTCTTCTATTAATTGACGACGAATATAAGTGTCTGGTTGTTGGTTAATTAACGCCATTTGTTCACGGGCTTTTTTGCGATCAGCCACTAATTCAGGATCTGAGGCAAAATATAGTGCACCTGCGATCATTTTTTCTTTTTCTGATTTAAATTCTTCCATTCCGTTACTCCTTTATCGTTAATTCTGCAAATATCGTTTCGGCTTTCGCTTCTAAAAAATAATAAGGTTGTTGTAAAAATAGCGGCGTTTGATTAATGGCTAAGATAGCTGCCGTTGGTTGTTTATAATGAATCAAATCGCAAAATGGATGCACTTGAAAACTCGTGCCGACAATCACGATTAAGTCGGCAGAAGCAACGGCCTGAATGGCTTTTTCGATTGCCTCTTCGGATAATCCTTCTTCATACAAAGTAATAGCTGGACGGATTTGTCCATGACAGTCTGCGTGCCGATCACTAAGTAAATAGTCTTGCCAAGGAACCGTTGTACCACAAGTTTGGCAATAACATTCATATAAATTACCGTGAAAGTCCACCACTTCTTGGCTACCTGCTTTTCGATGAAGCCCATCAATATTTTGTGAAACAATTTTTCCCCGTTTCATTTGCTCTAATTGTGCCATTTTCTGGTGAATGATATTAGGTTGTGCGTCTGGATGATAGAGCGTTTTAACGAATTGATAAAACTTTTCTGGCTCTGTTTTTAAGCAAGTCCGGCTCAATAAGTATTCCGGTTGCTGGATTCCTTGATAGACACCTTTTAAGGAACGATAATCTGGCACACCTGAGGCTGTCGAGATACCCGCACCTGTTAAAAATGTGATTTTTTGTTGGGTTGCCAACCAATGAATTGCCTCGGCTTGCGTGATATCTTGCATATCGATTCAGCTCCTAATCTTCTATATTATAACGTATTTTAACATTAGCACCAAAAGTTTTTCCACTTTTTGAAAACTTCTTACCTATATATTGATTTATCTTGAAAGAGTTTGTGACAAATTTCTCAACTCGTGGTAAAATATGCATGAGTAAAAGTGAGGTGAAACAACAATGGTCGCATTTATTATTTATTGGGCTGCAATTATTGCCTGCATCGCTTGGGGCGTTTTAAGCATTTGGTTCTCTGTTTTTTATCTTTCTCGTAAAGAAAACGGAAATCTTTGGGCTTTTGCGTTCTTCAACGTTATCGCTATTATCGCCTTAGCAATTGTTTTATTAGTTTACAAAACTTGGGATTTCGGTATCTTAACTTACTCAAGTCTAATTTATACAATTTTAGCTTCTTTAGGTGTATTGACTGTTCTTCAAGCTATTTTAGGTCGTGAACCAAAAGCTGTCAAAGCTTAAGTAAAAAGCAACTGTTCCTTTAGGAATGGTTGCTTTTTTCGTATTAGTTTCTATTTCGTAGGGAAAATGTTACGCTAATTTCATGGTGTTTGTGTCCTCTTGATAAATTCCTTTGCTGGAACATATTGACTTTCTTCTGGATTTATCCTAAAATTAATAACTGAATTTAATAACTGAATAGTGCCTCAAAAAAGAGGTAGAGGTCGCGGTTTTTATTACGCTTGTGGAGTGAGAGGACACTGGGAAGCAAGTTTAGGATCAATCGCCGAAATGCATAACGGAGCCTCTTCTGTTGTGTGTTGGGACGTAAGTTAAGAGCTTGCGGACTGTCTTAGTAGTGATGCTAAGTTGTGCTATGTTTCGTTGAGGAATTTTTTTCGACATTACCTAGCAACCTTACATCTGTTTGGTTGTTTTTTTGTATTCAAAAATAGGTTGTGACAGAAGTATTCTCCTTTAAAAAGACAGAATCGCTTTTGCTCAGCTGATTATCAAAGCTTGTTGATTGAAAAAAGACAAAACGATCAATCAGACAAGAAATTTAAAGGAGAGAAAAAGATGAACAAAAAAGTTTTTTCATTCAGTCTACTACTTGTCACGCTATTTTCGTTACTTGGCATGACAACCAACGCTTCGGCGGAGGAAAATGGTGAATTTCGTGTCGGCATGGAAGCTGGCTACGCCCCTTTTAACTGGTCACAGAAAAATGACGCACATGGCGCAGTGCCTATTCAAGGCAACTCTTATGCAGGCGGCTATGATGTTCAAATTTCTAAAAAAATTGCCGATGGTTTAGGTCGTAAATTAGTAATCGTCCAAACCAAATGGGACGGCTTGGCGCCCGCCTTACAATCTGGAAAAATTGATGCCATTATCGCCGGAATGAGCCCAACCGCTGAACGAAAAAAAGAAATTGCTTTTACAAACCCTTATTATGAATCACAATTTGTCGTAATTGTAAAAAAAGATGGCAAATACGCTAATGCAAAAAGCTTGAAAGATTTAGCTGATGCTAAAATTACAGCTCAACTAAATACATTCCACTACGGATTAATTGATCAAATTCCAAATGTCAATAAACAGCAAGCAATGGATAACTTTTCAGCTATGCGAACAGCACTTGCTTCTGGCATGATTGATGGGTATGTTAGTGAACGCCCTGAAGGCATAACAGCAACTAGTGTCAATAAAGAATTAAAAATGTTAGAATTTCCAAAAGAAAATGGCTTTGATGCTAGCGCTGAAGACTCACAAGTAGCAGTCGGCATGCGTAAAGGCGATCCTGACATTGAAAAAGTAAACAAAATTTTAGCAGGTATTTCTCAAGATGAACGGACAAAAATTATGGACCAAGCAATCAAGGATCAACCTGCAGCAACAGATAGTGATGAACAAAAAACAGGACTTATTAACGATTTCAAAAATATTTGGAATCAATATGGCGACATGTTTTTACGTGGTGCTGGTTTAACGCTATTTATCGCGTTAATTGGGACAGTTGTCGGAACAACCCTTGGTTTACTAATTGGTGTCTTCCGTACAATTCCAGATTCTGAAAACCCAGTCGCTCGTTTCTTCCAAAAATTAGGAAATTTAATTCTTTCTATTTATATTGAAGTTTTCCGTGGTACACCAATGATGGTTCAAGCAATGGTTATTTTCTATGGTTTAGCTCTAGCTTTTGGCATCTCTTTAGACCGAACAGTGGCCGCATTATTTATCGTTTCTGTGAATACTGGTGCCTATATGTCTGAAATTGTTCGCGGAGGTATTTTCGCAGTAGATAAAGGACAATTCGAGGCAGCACAAGCGATCGGGATGACCCATGGACAAACAATGCGTAAAGTCGTTATTCCCCAAGTATTACGTAATATTTTACCTGCAACAGGGAATGAATTTGTCATTAATATCAAAGATACGGCCGTGTTAAGTGTTATCGGTGTTGCAGATTTATTCTTCCAAGGGAATGCTGCTTCTGGCGCAAACTTCCAGTTCTTCCAAACCTTTACAATTGTCGGCATCATGTACTTGGTAATGACTTTTGTGATCACACGAATCTTACGTGTTGTGGAACGTAAAATGGATGGCCCTTCTGCTTACGTTAAAGTAGAAGAATTAACTGAAGAAGGAAAAGAAAGCTAGGAGGCAAACAGATGAGTGCAATTATTGAAATTGAACATTTACGAAAAAGCTTTGGCGAAAACGAAGTATTAAAAGATATCAATATGAACGTCAACAAAGGAGAAGTTGTCACCATTATCGGTTCTTCTGGTTCTGGTAAATCAACGTTACTACGTTGTATTAATTTGTTAGAAAAACCAACAGATGGCAAAATCATCTATAATGGTAAAAATGTTTTAGAACGTGGTTATAGTTTGCCCAAATATCGGACCCATTTAGGCATGGTTTTCCAATCATTCAATTTATTTAATAACATGAATGTCTTAGAAAACTGTACTTCTGGTCAGATGACTGTCCTAAAAAGAAACAAAGAAGAAGCCAAAAAAATTGCCTTAGAAAATTTAGAAAAAGTTGGCATGGCTCGTTTTATTGATGCCAAACCTGCTCAATTATCTGGTGGACAAAAGCAACGGGTAGCCATTGCTCGAGCATTATCAATGGATCCAGATGTTTTACTTTTCGATGAACCAACTTCTGCATTGGATCCTGAAATGGTTGGCGAAGTGCTAAAAACGATGAAAAATCTTGCCCATACAGGGCTAACAATGGTGATTGTAACACATGAAATGGAATTTGCGCGGGACGTATCCGATCGTGTTATTTTCATGGATAAAGGTGTCATTGCCGAAGAAGGGACCGCTGAAGATATTTTTGTCCATCCAAAAGAAGCTCGGACAAAAGAGTTCTTACATCGGATTTTAACGAAAAACTAGTAAAAAAGAGGCAGTCATTCTGGTTAGAGTGACTGCCTCTTTTGTTATTTTTTGTATTGACGAATCATTGGCGGTTCATAGGAATCAATAAATGCACCAATTTCTTCTAAGGAATCTGAAATGAAAATTTTAGCTCGATCCGCTTCTGTTAAGAAACTAGTTTCTACCATTTTATCAAAAAAGGCAGCTAATAAGTCATAGTAACCATTCACATTGTATAAAATACACGGATTCATATGTTCACCGACTCGGCCCCAAGAGATCACCTCGCTAATTTCTTCGAGTGTGCCGGGACCACCGGGTAAAGCTAAATACACATCTGCCAATTCAATCATTTTTTTCTTACGCGCATGCATATCACTGACTGTATGCATCTTTGTAATGCCATTATGTGCAATCTCCCGCTCCATTAAAAAAGTGGGCATGACACCAATTACCTCTCCACCTTCTGCTAAAAGCGTGTCAGCCACCGTACCCATTAGACCAACATTGCCACCGCCATAAACTAGATCATAGTGATTTTCTTTCATCCAAGCGGCTAACGCTACTGCAGCTTGCTGATAGATTGGCTCATTTCCCAGACTGGCGCCACAATATACTGCCATTTTTTTCACAAACATACCCTCCATTTAGATAGATTCTTTTTTACCATCTATCCTCTGGTAGCTATGGTAGCATATTTTGATTTTCTCGAAAAGGTGCAGCCACTTTTTTTTCGTTTTAAAAGTATTTGAATTTTCAGACAATAAATGCTATAGTCTTTTTATATTTTAAAATTTCAGAAAAAGGAGCCCTATTATCTTGTCTACCTCACTCACTATTCGCTTAGTTGCCGAAGTAGATTGGCCCGCATTACATGCCTTGGACCAAATCATTTGGACAAAAAAGAATACCCCTGCCGAGATACAACCACTCTCGCTTGCGGCATATCAAGAAAAAATGAAAGATGAAACGATTTTTGTTGCCATCAGCGAACAACAACTCGCTGGATTTATTGAAGTCCATCCGCCCACTTCGTTAGCAGCTCATCAAAAGCAATGGCTACTAAGTATTGGCGTTTCGCCAGATTTCCAAGGCCAAGGGATTGGTGGTACTTTGTTGTCGTATGTCAAAGATATGGCCCAGATAAGCGGGATTCATAAGCTGAGTTTGCGAGTAATGGCTACCAATCAAGAAGCCATTCGATTCTATGAAAAACATGGTTTTGTGCAGGAAGCACATTTTAAAGAAGAATTTTATATAAATGGACACTATTGTGATGATTATCAGTATGCTTATTTCATAGAAAAATAAGAAAACCAATGTTTTCTATAAAAACTGGTTGCTCTCTGTTTCTTCTTCTGTTATTTTAAATAATAAGACAATATTAAGGAGTGTGAATCTATGCAAAAAAAGTTAGTTTGGCGTGATTATCTATACGTTGGTTCAATGTTATTCGGTTTGTTTTTCGGTGCTGGAAATTTAATTTTCCCTGTACATATGGGACAAGAAGCGGGGGCTTCCGTCTTTTTAGCAAACTTGGGCTTCTTAGCCACTGGAATTGGCTTACCTTTTCTTGGTGTCATTGCTATGGGTGTTTCTAAAAGTTCAGGTGTTTTTGACTTAGCTTCTCGGATTAATCGTCGTTATGCTCTTATTTTTACCTTACTATTATATTTAACGATTGGTCCTTTCTTTGCTTTACCAAGGTTAGCAACTACTTCTTTTGAGATTGGTCTTGCACCATTTGTTCCTAAAGACTTGCAATGGCTGGTTCTTGCTGGTTTTTCCGCATTATTTTTCTTAGCTGTTTGGCTCTTCTCTAGAAAGCCAAGTAAAATCTTAGATTATGTGGGTAAATTTTTAAATCCGTTATTTTTAGCATTGCTAGGAATTTTGATTGTTTTAGCCTTTGTAAAACCATTAGGTCATGTGGCCAGTGCCGCTGTTGGTGAAAATTATATTTCAAGTCCTTTTTTTAAAGGATTTACAGAAGGTTATAATACGTTGGATGCTTTAGCTTCATTAGCTTTTGGGATTGTTGTCGTTTCCACTTTACGAAATATGGGCGTCGAAAAACCAGGAGATATCGCTAAAGGAATGATTAAATCAGGTGCTTTCAGTGTTGTATTGATGGGGGTTATCTATACCTTACTTGCTTATATGGGAACAATGAGTATCGGGGCTTTTCCAATCAGTGAAAACGGCGGGATTGCCTTAGCCCAAATTGCCAATTACTATTTAGGCCTACCAGGGAGTATTTTACTGGCTTTTATCGTAGTTCTTGCTTGTTTAAAAACCGGTATCGGCTTAAGCACAGCCTTTTCTGAGACTTTTGAAGAAATGTTTCCGAAAGTTTCCTATCAAAAATTCTTGGCAATTGTTGTTATTTTACCAGCTATTTTTGCAAATGTCGGCTTAACCAACATCATTCAATTTGCCGTTCCAGTCTTGATGTTCCTTTATCCATTGGCGATTACTTTAATGCTTTTGGTAATCATCAGTCCTATTTTCAAACATCGACGGGAAGTCTATCAAGCAACGACCTATATCACATTGATTGCTGCTGTTTTAGATGCATTAAATAGCGCGCCTGCCTTTATCAAAGATACGGCGTTTGTAACAACGCTTTTAGAAAAAGCCGGCCAATACTTACCATTGTTCACTATTGGCATGGGCTGGGTCGTTCCAGCAACGGTTGCTTTTCTAATTAGTTGGGTTTGGGTCATGATTTCTAAAAAAGATCCTATTCTTGATTAATTCTTACCAAAACGACACTAGAAAAAATGCGGAAGCGCATCTTTTCTAGTGTCGTTTTTATGTATATTCGTTGTACCAAACTCTTGACTATGGTAAATTGAAGTTACCAACAAGTACTGGAGGAAATTGCCCATGTTAGTTACAACAACCGAGAGAATTAGCGGTCAAGAATATGAAATTATTGGAGAAGTTTTCGGGTTAACCACACGTTCTAAAAATATGTTTAAAGATTTAGGTGCTGGACTAAAAAGCGTAGTTGGCGGTGAAATCAAAGGTTACACTGATATGCAACGAGAAGCACGCGACCAAGCAATCGAACGTTTAAAAGCAGAAGCCTCTAAATTAGGTGCAGATGCCGTTGTGATGATGCGTTTTGATTCTGGCACAATTGGCACAGACATGCAATCTGTCGTGGCTTACGGAACAGCTGTTAAATACATCTAAATTTTGCAACTAAAAAGACGTAGACCTTTTCTTGTAAGGTCTACGTCTTTTTATTTTTCATATTTCACTTCTGCTAAATACAATCCTTCTGGATGAGCAGTCGGACCTGCTAAATTTCGATCTTTGGCTGCGATAATTGCTGGAATCGCGGTTGGTTCCAGCCGCCCATTGCCGATTTTCAATAGCGTACCAACTAAAATCCGAATCATTTTGTACAAGAAACCATCGCCCCGAAAAGTGAATGTTAATTCATCCCCCGTTTCATTGACATGAACACTGGCTTCATGAATAGTTCGGACTTTATCTTCTACCGAACTTCCTGAGGCACAGAAAGAGGTAAAATCATGGGTACCTAATAAATCAGGCAAAGCTTGTTGGATTTTTTCGAGATCAATGGGATACGGAAAATAACTGGCATAAAAACGTCGAAATGGACTTCGTGGTTTGCCAATGTCCACTTTAAATTGATAGGTTTTTTCGATCACGTGATAACGTGCATGAAAGTCTTCTGAAACACGTTCCACGCTGCGCACAGCAATGTCTTCGGGTGTTTGTGTGTCTAACGCAAAGCGCATTTTTTCCAACGGACGTTCCTGCGGATAATCAAAGTGAATCACTTGGCCCATTGCATGAACACCTGCATCTGTTCGTCCTGAACCAAAAACCGTCACGGAGCGTCCGTTATTCATGCGTGCTAACGTTTTTTCTATTTCTTCTTGAACGGTACGCTCATTAGGCTGCTTTTGAAAGCCATGAAAATGAGTGCCATCATAGGCAATGATTGCTTTATAGCGGGGCATAATTTTTCTTCACCTTTTCTAAGTTCTTAATACAAATAAGCCAATGGTTAACAAGACAAAGCCAAACATTACTATTGTATCTCGTAGGTGCCAATGAAGAATGCGGTATTTCGTCCGTCCTTCACCGCCTTGATAACCTCTTGCTTCCATGGCAGTCGCTAAGTCTTCCGCACGATTAAAACTACTTACGAAAAGCGGAATCAAAAGTGGAACAATAGCTTTCATTTTTTGAAGTAAGTTTCCTTCACCAAAATCAACACCACGGGCACGTTGGGCATTCATAATCTTTTCCGTTTCATCCATTAATGTTGGGACAAAACGTAAGGCAATTGATAACATCAATGAAACTTCATGAACTGGAAATTTCACCACACGAAGTGGGCGTAACAAATATTCAATCGCATCTGATAACTCTAATGGTGCCGTCGTTAAAGTTAATAACGTTGACATGAAAATAATTAAAACAAAACGACAGAAAATAAATAGCCCATTCGTCACACCAAACTGGGTAATGGAAATAATTCCCCACTGAAAGTACACTTCCCCCCCTTGTGTAAACAAGGTTTGAAGAGCCACAGTAAACAGAATTAGCCATAATAATGGCCGAACACCGCGGATAAAGAAGCGGGCGCTGATTTTTGATAATGAAATAGCAAAAGCAGTAAAGGCTGCTATTAAAACATAACTCTGCCAATTATTTGCTAAAAAGATAATTCCAATAAAATAAAAACTAGCTAATAATTTTGCACGCGGATCTAAACGATGGATAAAAGAATCGCCTGGAATATAACGCCCAAAAATCAATTTATTCATCATTTTGCCTCACCTGCTTCCTGCATTTTTTTCAGAAGCTGATCGGCTAATTGATCGGCCGTTAATGGTAATTGCTCAAAAGAAAAGCCTTTTGCCACTAATTTTTCAGCAAATTCGGCTGCAGTTGGCACGCCTAATTGTTTTTCTTTCAGCCATTGTGTCTCTTGAAACACTTCTTGTGGTGCTCCCGCTCGGACGATTTGTCCTTTTTCTAAAACAATCACATGATCTGCGTAATTAGCCACGTCATCCATCAAATGTGTTACTAAAACGATGGTCATATTATGTTCCTTATGCAGACGGCTAAACATCTCCATCATTTCTTTACGACCCTTAGGATCCAAACCAGCAGTCGGTTCATCTAATACTAAGACTTCTGGTTCCATCGCTAGCACACCAGCAATTGCGACACGGCGCATTTGACCACCTGATAACTCAAACGGAGAATGTTGTAAGTATTTTTCATCTAAGCCGACTAAATCAAGCATTTTCTTAGCTAATTTTTTCGCTTCTTCGTCTGAAACACCAAAGTTTTTCGGTCCGAAAGCGATGTCTCGCTCCACTGTTTCTTCAAACAATTGTGCTTCTGGAAATTGAAAAACGATCCCAACTTTTTTACGAATTGGTTTTAAATTCTTATTATCAGTTTCTGGCGTAATTACACGCTCTCCAATTGTCACTTGGCCTTTAGTTGGTTTCACCAAAGCATTTAAATGTTGCAATAGCGTTGATTTGCCACTGCCAGTATGTCCGACAATCGCCGTATAAGAGCCGTCTTGAATCGTTAAATTAATATCGAATAATGCCCGTTGCTCAAAAGGAGTATTGGGTTGGTAAGTAAAATCTACTTGTTTAAAACGGATGTCCATAACCAATCCACCATCCCTTCTTCTGTTAAATAATTCGTTGGCACAACAACGCCACGCTCTTTCAAAGCTACTTTTAATTTTTCAGGAAACGGTAAATCCAAGCCCATTTCAACAAGCGCTTCTCCTGCAGAAAAAATCTTTTCTGGTGTTCCTTCGTTTGTCAATTGTCCTTGGCGCATCACTAAAATACGATTCGCATTAGCCGCTTCATCAATATCGTGGGTAATAGAAATAACTGTTAAATTGCTTTCTTCTTTAATCTTTTGAATGGTAGCAATTACTTCTGCACGACCTTCTGGATCTAACATACTTGTCGCTTCGTCTAAAATAATAATATCTGGTCGCAAAGCAACCACACCAGCGATAGCTACTCGTTGTTTTTGGCCGCCAGATAGCCGAGCAGGTTCTCGCTTGGCAAAATCTAACATACGAACCCGTTCTAAGGCATCGTGGACACGTTCGACCATTTCATCACGCGGAATACCTTGATTTTCTAAACCAAAAGCCACATCGTCTTCGACTGTTGAACCGACAAATTGGTTATCTGGATTCTGAAAGACCATTCCTACCATACGCCGGATATCCCAGACGTTTGCTTCATTTAATTCTTTGCCGCCAACTTTGATAGTCCCAGCAGCTGGCAGTAACAGACCATTGATCGTTTTGGCTAACGTTGATTTACCAGAACCATTATGGCCAATAATAGCGACCCATTCGCCTTGTTGAATGGAAAAAGACACATCTTTTAAAGCGGGAGAAGCATCTTCTGGTTGATAATTAAATTGGATATTATTTAGTTCAATGATTGGTTGCATCGCGTACTCCCTCAATCTATTTATTCTTTCTAACACTACCAAAAAAGTAGCGTTTTTTCAATCATCTGTTCTGATTCTTCACACTATTTTTTATTATACCAAAAGAACGGTCATTATGGGAGCTCTTATCTGTCTTGACAGGTCTATTTTTCATAAAAATAACTTCTTGTTCTCATAAAACAAGAAGTTACTGATTTTCTTTTAAAAATGTGTTTTCAAATATTCAAACGCATATTGGACATATAACTCAGCACCCATTGCCATCGCATCTTCATCAATATTAAAACGACCATGGTGATGTGCCCATTCCGTATCTTTCTCTGGATTACCACTTCCCACTAAGGCAAAACAACCAGAAGCATGTTCAGTATAATAACTGAAGTCTTCACCACCGGTTGTCGGCTCTTCTTGTCTTAAGGCCGCTTCACCAAAATTTTCCTTAATTAGTGTTTGAGCAAACAAGGCATCCTGCTCATCATTAATCACCGGCAACGTTCCATATTGATAATCTAACGAAGCCGTCCCACCGTAAATAGCGGCTGTTTGTTCCGCATAGCGTTGCAGCGCCTGTTCTACTCGATTACGCGTTGCTACACTAAAGCAACGAACCGTTCCTTCTAAACGTGCATTCTCAGCAATCACATTAAAACGGGTCCCCACATCCATCCGTCCAATCGTGACAACTACTGGATCTAAAGGATCTGTCTCCCGAGAAACAATCGTTTGCAGATTCATCACGAAAGAAGAAGCTATGACTGCCGCATCAATACAAGCGTTTGGCATGGCACCATGGCCACCACGGCCTTTAAAATCAACAGAAAAAATATCTGCGGATGCGAAACTTGAGCCCACTCGACACGAAGCGGTTCCTACAGGCATTTGTGACCAGATATGTAAGCCAAATACATCATCAACACCGGTCATTGCGCCTTGCGCAACCATTGCTTTAGCACCTTGCGCATTTTCTTCAGATGGTTGAAAAATTAACCTTACTGTTCCCTGAAGTTCTTCTTGGATTTCTTTTAATACTTTAGCCGCTGTTACTAACATCGCGGTATGGGAATCATGCCCACATGCATGCATCTTGCCAGCTTCTAAAGATTTATAAGCTAAATCTTCATTTAATTCCTGTACAGGTAAGGCATCCATATCCGCCCGCAGCGCAACCACTCGGCCTGGTTTGCCGCCCACAATTTCAGCAATTAAACCCGTCGGTTCTGTTTTGCGATAAGTAATTCCTAATTGATCAAGAACTGCCGCGACTTTTTCTGTCGTTCGAAATTCTTCAAATTGTAATTCTGGATGTTGGTGTAAATCCCGTCGAAAAGCAATCATTTCTTGTGCATGCTGCTTGACTAGTGCTTTGATTTTTTTCATACTTACGCCCCGTTTCTACAAACTTAATAAAATACTTGAAAAAATACCCGCTAAAATAACCGAAACAATAGTGACTGTTACGAAACCTGCCACTAACATCGGTGGCATTAAATGGCTCGTTAAAGCTGCCTGTTCTTGTTCATCTTCTGTCAATGATTGAATCACTTCATTCGTAATAATATAATCGGCTGGAAAGCCATATAAAGCTGTCAACGAAACAGCGAATGCCATCTCTTTACTCACACCTAATACACGACCAACAATTGCTGAAAAGATGTACATCCCGATAACACCAATCACAATAATCCCAATCATTGGTAAAAATAAATCCATCAACATTTCAGGTGTGGCTTGTTTTAAGCCATCAAAGACAAAAAGCATTAACCCTAAAATCGCAAAACCAAAGCTATTTGCTTTCTGTAATGGTTGCTTTTCTAAAAAGCCTAAAGACGTTGCAATCACGCCAAAACATAAACACAGCACAAAAGGACTAATCGTCACAAACGGTGCCGTCCACACAGAAACATAATAAGCGAGTGTGGCAACTAAGGCTAAACGTAAAATTCGTGAATAATCTGTATGATATCGTTTGGGTACTTTTTCAAATAGTTTAGGCACATCTGGTTCTGCTCCTGTTTCTTGCCCCTCTTGTTCATGAACCGGCTGCCATGTCCCTGCTCGATATTCTTGAAGCTTCCGCTTTCCTTCTTTTTTTAGAACAATTGAAGTTAAGGGATAACCAGCAAACCCTTGAATGACATAAATTAAAATTGCCAAAACCGAAAGTGAGGCTAAACCAGCTGATTGAGCCGCTTCTGACATTACTAATGAAGAAACTAAACCTCCTACTAACGGCGGGATTGCAACTAAAACTGTTTTTAAGTCAAAAACAAAAGTCCCTACAGCTAATAACAAGGCAATAATGCCCAGAATACCTGACAAAGCAATCACAATCGTTTTCCATTGATTAACCAATTCTTTAATAGAGAGCAGAGTGCCCATATTAGTAATCAACAGATACATTAATAAAGTGGCAACCACTGTAGGAATCCCTGCCACTTCCACAATATTTTGTGGAAAAATAGTCCAATAACCAAGAATAAATAAAACACCACAAACAAAAACGGATGGAATCCAAGCTTTTGTTTTGATAGAAACTACATCACCAATGTATAAAATAACCATCAGCAACGAAAAAGCAAACATTTGCGACATATAATTCCCCCTTCTACTAACTCAGATGTTTAATTATCTGAAAATTCCAATTAATAACCAGTATAACAAACCGGAAAAGCTTCTGCAATGCTTTTAAGAAACAAAAAAGCTTTGAGAAAACAGCGTTTTCCCAAAGCAAAAAAAAATCACCTTTATATGATGAGTGCTCCCCTGCTAAAGCCATCTTTAGCAGGGAAAGCAGAGCTAGACTCGGAGTCGCCTCCAACATCATAACACTCTAAAAGAAACATCTATAAAGTGATCGGTTTATTAATTATTTAACAAATTCGATAACTACCATTGGTGCTGCATCGCCGCGTCTTGGTTCTGTCTTCAAGATACGAGTGTAACCACCTTGGCGTTCCGCGAAACGAGGTCCTAAATCGTTAAATAGCTTTTGTAAAGCTGATTCAACAACGATAGACTCATCTTCTTCACGAACACTAGCAACTTCATTACGAACGAAAGTAGCTGCTTGACGACGTGCATGAAGATCTCCACGTTTACCTAAAGTAATCATTTTTTCTACAGTTGAACGTACTTCTTTCGCACGAGCTTCAGTAGTTACGATGCGTTCGTTGATGATTAAATCAGTTGTAATATCACGTAGCATAGCTTTACGTTGGCTTGATGTGCGTCCTAATTTACGGTAACTCACGTTGGGTTCCCTCCTTCGTTTCTGTTCTCACGAGCCACTGCTGTTAAGCAGGACTGGAAACTTCGTAAAAGTCTTAATCGTCCTTACGTAATCCTAATCCTAGATCATGCAATTTAAGTTTTACTTCTTCAAGAGATTTACGACCTAAATTACGTACTTTGATCATTTCTGGTTCAGATTTGTTTGTAAGTTCTTGTACAGTATTAATGCCTGCACGTTTTAAACAGTTATATGAACGAACTGATAAATCAAGTTCTTCAATCGTCATTTCTAGCATTTTCTCTTTTTGAGTTTCTTCTTTTTCCACCATGATTTCAGCGTTTTTCGCTTCGTCAGTAAGGTTTACAAAGATATCTAAATGCTCAGTCATGATTTTCGCAGCTAAACTTAGTGCTTCTTGAGGAATGATTGAACCATCTGTCCATATTTCCATTGTTAATTTGTCAAAATCATCACGACGACCAACACGTGTATTTTCTACTTGGTAGTTAACACGACGAACGGGTGTGTAGATGGAATCAACTGGAAGTACACCGATTGGCATATCTTCTTTTTTGTTTTCGTCTGCTTGAACATAGCCACGACCAGGTTTCACTGTTAAGCGAGCATGGAAAGTAGCTCCTTCAGCAACACTACAGATAACTAAATCTTTATTTAGGATCTCAACATCACTGTCCACGATAATATCGCCGGCAGTCACGGTAGCGGGTCCTGTAATATCGATCTCAAGGGTTTTCTCTTCTTCAGCATATAATTTCAATGCTAAGCCTTTAATATTCAAAATAATTTGTGTTACGTCTTCTCGTACACCTGGAATGGTTGAGAATTCGTGTAAAACACCATCGATTTGAATATTCGTAATTGCAGCTCCTGGTAAAGAAGACAATAAAATACGACGTAGAGAGTTACCTAAAGTAGTTCCGTAACCGCGTTCTAATGGTTCAACGACGAACTTACCATAATCTCTATTTTCATCAATTTTTTCGATTCTTGGTTTTTCAAATTCAATCATTCTTATCTATACCCCTTTCAAAACGAAAAGTGTCTTGTTCAATGACGTTCCTAATTCAAACTCAGAATGAGTGGCGCTCATTAAACACGACGGCGTTTTGGAGGGCGGCATCCATTATGAGGAACTGGAGTCACGTCACGAATTGCAGTCACTTCTAAACCTGTTGCTTGTAATGAACGAATTGCTGCTTCACGTCCAGAACCAGGTCCTTTAACTGTTACGTCTACAGTTTTAAGTCCATGTTCCATTGCCACTTTAGTTGCGGCTTCTGCAGCCATTTGAGCGGCAAAAGGAGTTGATTTTTTGCTTCCTTTAAAGCCTAATGATCCTGCTGATGACCATGCTAATGCATTACCATGTGTATCAGTAATCATTACGATTGTATTGTTGAATGTAGAATGGATATGTGCTACACCTGATTCTATATTCTTTTTGACACGGCGTTTACGACTAACTTTTTTTGCTGCCATGAAGTTCTAACCTCCTTCACTTAGGAATTATTTTTTCTTGCCTGCTACTGTTTTAGTAGGGCCTTTACGAGTACGTGCATTATTTTTCGTGTTTTGTCCACGAGTTGGTAATCCACGACGGTGACGGATTCCACGGTATGAACCGATTTCCATCAAGCGTTTGATGTTTAAGTTCACTTCACGACGAAGATCCCCTTCAACTTTTAACTTATCAATTTCCGCACGAATCGCATCTGTTTGTTCGTTTGTTAAATCACGTACACGAACATCTTCAGATACGCCAACGTTTGCTAAAACTTTTTTAGCTGTAGTGTTACCAATACCATAAATGTAAGTAAGAGAAACTACTACACGTTTGTCACGAGGGATGTCTACTCCTGCAATACGAGCCATTATTCGTTACACCTCCTAATTATCCTTGACGTTGTTTATGTTTTGGATTTGCTGGGCAAATAACCATAACACGTCCTTTACGGCGAATTACTTTACAATGTTCACACATTGGTTTTACTGATGGTCTTACTTTCATGATAATACCTCCTGTGGTTTTACGGAGTACAATTATTTAAAGCGATAAGTAATACGGCCACGCGTTAAATCATACGGTGATAATTCAACTGTTACTTTGTCACCAGGTAAGATACGGATGTAGTGCATACGGATTTTACCTGAAACAGTAGCAAGAACTTGGTGTCCATTTTCTAGTTCGACTTTAAACATTGCATTCGGCAAAGTTTCGACGACTGTACCTTCGACTTCAATCATATCTTCTTTTGCCACGCACAGTACCTCCTTGTACTTGTTTCGCGTTTTCACACGATAAAACGGCGGAAACTCCAGCTCCCACCTAGAAATTCTCAACTAACTTCGTTATTCATTTTGATGTCACAAAACTGTAGAAGTCGGACTGATATATTCTACCATATTTAGTTATGTTTTGGCAAGAGAAACTGAATACAACAACAGGGTTAAACTGCGGGCAATTGGAAATTAGTTTTCGTCAATGATTTTTTTCACATCAGAAAAAACAGTATCGATTTCGCGATTGCCATCGATTGTATGCATCAAGCCTTGTTCTTTATAGAAAGCTAAGATTGGTGCGCTACTTTCAATGTTGACTGCCAAACGATTTTTAACCGTTTCGGGCTTATCATCTTCTCTTTGGTAGAATTCATGTCCGCCGCAGCGATCACAAGTGCCTTCAACTTTTGGCGGGTTGAATAATTTATGATACGTTGCGCCACATGTGCGACAGATGAATCGTCCAGCTAAACGCTCGATTAATACATCTTCTTCTACATGGATGTCAATGACAGCATCAATTTTTTTGTTTAATTCTTTAAGCATTGTATCTAATGCTTTTGCTTGATCCAGTGTACGTGGGAAACCATCTAATAGGAATCCTTTGTCTGTGTCTGGTTCAGCAAGGCGTTCTTTAACAATTCCGTTTGTTACTTCGTCAGGAACCAGTTCACCTTTATCGATATAAGATTTCGCTTCTAGGCCCAAGGCAGTTTCATTTTTCATTGCTGCACGGAACATATCTCCAGTAGAAATATGTGGAATGCCATACGTATCAATGATTTTTTCTGCTTGGGTGCCTTTACCTGCTCCAGGTAATCCCATTAAAATGAGGTTCATATATTCTCCTCCTAATTTTAAAGACCGGCTTATGAAGCTAGCCATATGTGAGAATGGTGCTGAGGTAAAACCTCAACACTCGATTCTTACTTATTGATAAAGCCGACATATTGACGTTTCATCATTAATCCTTCTAATTGTTTCGTTGTTTCTAATGCAACCCCGATAACGATTAGTAAACTTGTTCCACCTAAACCGATTGATTGAGGTAAGTTCCAAACCATTTGCGCAATGATTGGAAGTAAAGCAACAAGTCCTAGGAAAATTGAGCCGACAACACTTAATCTCATTAACACGCCAGATACATATTCTTCTGTACCTTTACCTGGCCGCACGCTTGGAATGTAGCTTCCTTGTTTTTGTAAGTTTTCCGCTAATTTCTCAGGGTTTACTTGAACAAATGCATAGAAGAACGTAAACGCAACGATTAGGACAGTATAGATGATTGCCCCTGGAACTGTGTTATAACTGAAGATTTTTGTCATAATGTCATACCAATTTTCACCAGCGAATTTTGATGAGAAAGCTTGTAAAATGGCATTTGGTGTTGCAATTAACGAGCTGGCAAAGATAACTGGAATAACCCCAGCAGCATTTACTTTTAACGGTAAATAACTACTTGTTGGTGCACCAGAAACACGTTTTGTATATTGGATTGGAATCTTACGTTCTGCTTGTTGGAAGAACGTTACGACTGTAACAATCACCAAAATAGCAATAACTAAGATTGCAATGAAAATAACAGATTGCCAAATACGAGAAGACTCGATATTGACGAAGTAATCTTCATAGATTTCTTTGACTGCTCCTGGCAAACGAGAAATAATCCCGGCAAAGATAATCATTGAAACACCATTTCCGATTCCTTTTTCTGTAATTTGTTCACCCATCCAAGTCACAAACATCGTCCCAGCAGTTAAAATAACTGCAATCATCACAAAGGTACCTAAGGTTGGATTGTTGACAATCCCAGTTTGACTTAAGCTATTAAAACCAGCAGTGATCCCCATTGACTGAGCCACACCCAAGACAATCGTTAGATATCTTGTTGCTTGATTTAATTTCTTACGACCAACTTCCCCTTGTTTTGACCATTCTACAAATCTAGGTACAATATCCATTTGCAATAGTTGAATAATAATAGAGGCTGTAATGTATGGCGAAACCCCCATCGAGAAGATAGAGAAGTTTTGCATGGCACTACCACTCACCATATTCAACATATTCAAAAAGGGTAAGCTACTTAAATCAGACAATCCCTTTGCATTCACCCCGGGCACAGTAATGTGCGCACCTAGGCGAAATACAAACAAGATTAAAACTGTAAATAAGATTTTTGATCTAATGTCTTTGACTTTAAAGGCGTTCTTTAATAGCTTGAACAATTAGATCACCTCGATTGAACCACCAGCAGCTTCGATAGCTTCTTGTGCTGATTTCGAGAATTTAGCTGCTTTCACAGTTAATTTTTTCGTTAACTCACCATCTGCAAGAACTTTGATTCCCGCTTTTTCGTTTTTAACGATTCCTGCTTCTTTTAGGACAACAGGAGTTACTTCTGTTCCATCTTCAAAACGGTTTAAAGTATCTAAGTTCACAACAGCGTAATCTTTACGATTGATGTTTGTAAACCCACGTTTTGGTAAACGACGGAATAATGGAGTTTGACCCCCTTCAAATCCTAAACGAACACCACCGCCTGAACGGGCTTTTTGCCCTTTTTGTCCACGGCCAGCTGTTTTACCATTACCAGATGAAGTACCACGTCCAACACGGTTACGTACTTGGCGTGAGCCCTCAGCAGGTTTTAATTCATGAAGTTTCATAGGTTTGGCACCTCCTTAAGCAATCTTCTATTACAAATCTATAAATCTTAAACTTCTTCTACGTCCACTAAATGTGAAATAGTGTTAACCATACCTTTGATTGCTTCATTGGCAGGTTTTGTAACAGTACTATTCACTTTACCTAAACCTAACGCTTTAACTGTAGCACGTTGGTTTTGAGGACGTCCGATAACACTGCGTTTTAAAGTAATTTTTAATTCAGCCATTATTTTTGTCCTCCTTAACCGATAATTTCTTCTACAGATTTACCGCGAAGTGCTGCCACTTCTTCGGCACGTTTTAATTGTTTTAGACCTTCAACAGTTGCGCGAACAACGTTAATAGGTGTGTTTGAACCTAGTGATTTAGATGTAATATCTGCTACACCAGCTAATTCCAATACGGCACGAACTGGTCCACCAGCAGCTACCCCAGAACCTTCTACTGCAGGTTTCATAAGGATACGGCCGCCACCGAATACGCCAATTACTTCGTGCGGGATAGTAGAACCAACCATAGGCACTTCAACTAAGTTTTTCTTCGCGTCTTCGATTGCTTTACGGATAGCTTCAGGTACTTCTTGTGCTTTACCAGTACCGAAACCAACGTGTCCGTTTTTGTCACCGACAACAACTAAAGCTGCGAAACGTAAACGACGTCCACCTTTAACAACTTTTGTTACACGGTTGATCGCTACAACGCGGTCTTCTAATTCCAAATGTTTTGGATCAATATAAACCATGAATGGTGTTCCTCCTTCTCCTAAAATTCTAGTCCATTTTCACGAGCAGCTTCAGCTAAAGCTTGCACGCGGCCATGGTAAAGGTATCCACCACGGTCGAAGACTACTTTTTTGATGCCTTTTTCAGCGGCACGTTCAGCAACTAGTTTACCAACAGCTGCAGCTGTTTCTGTTTTTGTTCCACCTGAAATTTCTTTATCCAAGGCAGAGGCACTTGCTAGCGTCACACCCGCTACGTCATCAATGACTTGCGCGTAGATGTTTTTGTTAGAACGGAAAATGTTCAAGCGTGGGCACTCAGCAGTACCAGAGATTTTGTTACGTACACGACGATGTCTCTTTTGACGTGTTTTGTTTTTATCTGGTTTTGTAATCACAATTTTCACCTCTTTGATTTAATGTTTACTACTAATATTTCAAGCAGTCAGCAGATTACGGAAAAGAGAAGCTGGCAGACAAGACAAAAGCATTTTATTGGAAAAATCCCATAAAATGACAGTTGCTTGTTGTTGACTTCTGTTTTCTACACAGCTGTTATTATTTACCAGTTTTACCTTCTTTACGGCGTACAAATTCACCAACATAGCGAATCCCTTTGCCTTTATAAGGTTCTGGAGGACGAACGCCACGGATGTTAGCAGCTAATTCACCAACAACTTCTTTGTTGATGCCTTTAACGATAACTTGTGTGTTCGCAGGTACTTCAAATGTTACGCCTTCTGGTGCTGTCATTTCGACAGGATGAGAATAACCAACGTTTAAAGTTAATTTGTTGCCTTGTACTTGGGCACGGTATCCGACCCCGATAAGTTCAAGTGCTTTTTGGAAACCTTCAGAAACACCAACAACCATGTTGTTGAAGTTTGCACGAGTTGTTCCGTGGATTGTTTTCATTTCTTTTGAATCGTTTGGACGAGTGAATGTCACTTCGTTTCCTTCGATGTTCATTTTGATATCAGAAGAAAATTCGCGTGTTAATTCACCTTTAGGTCCTTTAACTGTAATGTTGTTTCCGTCTTGCTTGATTTCAACACCAGCAGGAAGAACAACAACTTTATTACCAATACGGCTCACTTAGAGACACCTCCTTGTGTATTTTTTAGAATTACCATACGTAGGCGATTACTTCGCCGCCGATATTTTTCGCTCTAGCTTCTTTGTCAGTAATTACACCCTCTGATGTAGAGATGATTGCAATTCCTAGACCGTTTAATACTTTTGGTACTTCGTCAGCTTTTACGTATGCACGTAAACCTGGTTTAGAAATACGTTTTAAGTTTGTGATAACACGTTCTTCGTTTTTACCATATTTTAGGAAAACACGGATTACGCCTTGTTTGTCATCTTCGATGTATTCTACGTCGCGGATAAATCCTTCACGTTTCAGGATTTCTGCGATATCACGTTTGATTTTTGAAGCAGGTACTTCTAAAGTTTCATGTTTAACCATGTTCGCATTACGAATGCGAGTTAGAAAATCTGCAATTGGATCTGTCATGACCATTGAACTATTTACCTCCTTTATGCGAGTTTACTTGTTTACCAGCTAGCTTTCTTCACGCCGGGAATTTGACCTTTATAGGCAAGTTCGCGGAAGCAAATACGGCAAAGATGAAATTTACGATAAACTGAATGTGGACGTCCACAACGTTCACAACGAGTATAAGCTTGTGTTGAATGTTTAGCAGGACGTTTGTTTTTAGCAATCATTGATTTTTTAGCCACGTAGTTCGCCTCCTTATATTATTTTTGGAATGGCATACCTAATTGTGCCAACAATTCGCGAGACTCTTCGTCAGTGTTCGCTGTTGTAACAATTACGATGTCCATACCGCGTACTTTATCTACTAAATCATAATCAACTTCTGGGAAGATTAATTGTTCTTTAATACCTAAAGTATAGTTACCACGACCATCGAAAGCTTTTTTGCTGACACCGTGGAAGTCACGTACACGAGGTAAAGAAACTGTTACTAATTTATCTAAAAATTCGTACATTCTTTCGCCGCGTAGCGTTACTTTCGCACCGATTGGCATTCCTTCACGTAAACGGAATCCAGCGATAGATTTTTTAGCTTTTGTGATAAGTGGTTTTTGACCAGTGATTAATGCTAATTCTTCAACAGCTTTGTCTAAGTTTTTAGCATTTGATACTGCATCACCCACACCCATGTTGATAACGATTTTATCAACTTTAGGTGTTTGCATAACTGAGCTGTAATTAAATTTTTCCACCAATGATGGTGTTACTTCTTTAATATATTTTTCTTTCAGGCGGTTCATTCAGTAAGCCCTCCTTCCGCAATTTTTATTTATCTAAAACTTCACCTGTTTTTTTAGAAACGCGGACTTTTTTGCCGTCGACTTCTTTAAACGCAACTTTAGTAGCTTCTCCGTTTGAAGGATCAATCACCATTACATTAGAAACATGAATTGGCGCTTCCACTTCAAGGATTCCACCTTGTGGGGCTGCTTGGTTTGGTTTTTGGTGTTTTTTAACGACGTTGACACCTTCAACGATAACTTTATCTTGTTTAGGAAACGCTGCTAAGACAACGCCTTCTTTGTTTTTATCTTTACCAGTGATAACTTTTACTTTATCGCCTTTTTTAACAAACATTACTGTTTCGCACCTCCTTTAACGTGGGCTCGAGATTATAATACTTCTGGTGCTAGAGAAACGATCTTCATGAAGTTGTTTTCACGTAATTCACGTGCAACTGGTCCGAAGATACGTGTTCCGCGTGGGCTTTTATCGTCACGGATAATTACCGCAGCATTTTCATCAAATTTGATGTAAGAACCGTCAGCACGACGAGCGCCAGATTTTGTACGAACGATAACGGCTTTAACTACTTCACCTTTTTTAACAACCCCACCTGGCGTTGCTTGTTTGACAGTAGCAACAATAACGTCACCGATGTTAGCAGTTTTACGACCAGATCCGCCTAGGACTTTGATCGTTAAAATTTCACGTGCGCCAGAATTGTCAGCGACTCTTAAACGACTTTCTTGTTGGATCACGATGTGTATCCCCCTTTCAGATTTTGTGCTTCAATCTATTAGGAAATTCTCGTTTTATTAGATAATAACTGCTTCTTCGACTACCTCTAGTAAACGGAAACGTTTTGTAGCTGATAATGGACGAGTTTCCATGATTTTTACGATGTCTCCAACTTTCGCTGTGTTGTTTTCATCATGCGCTTTATATTTTTTAGAATATTTCATACGTTTGCCATAGATAGGGTGGTTTTTCTTTGTTTCAACGACAACTGTGATTGTTTTATCCATTTTGTCTGATACCACGCGACCTTGGTAAACTTTACGTTGATTTCTTTCTTCAGTCATACGCGTTTGGCCTCCTTCCACTATTAGTTAGCTTGTTCACGCAATACTGTTTTGATGCGTGCAATCGATTGACGTACTTCTTTAATACGTGCAGTGTTTTCTAATTGACCTGTTGCTAATTGGAATCTTAAGTTGAACAATTCTTCTTTTAATTGTTTTTCTTTATCTAGCATTTCGGCAGTGGTTAATTCTCTGATTTCTTTAACCTTCATTCGATTCACCACCCATTTCCTCACGTTTTACGATCTTAGTTTTTACCGGCAATTTGTGAGATGCAAGACGAAGAGCTTCACGAGCTACTTCTTCAGGAACGCCTGCGATTTCAAACATGATTTTACCACGTTTAACTGGTGATACCCAGCCTTCTGGTGCCCCTTTACCTTTACCCATACGTACGCCGATAGCTTTACTTGTGTAAGACTTGTGAGGGAAAATTTTAATCCATACTTTCCCGCCACGTTTCATGTAACGAGTCATTGCAATACGGGCTGCTTCGATTTGACGGTTAGTAATCCAGTGAGATTCAGTTGCTTGTAAACCCCATTCACCAAATGCTACTTCTTTTCCGCCTTTAGCTTCACCGCGCATTTTTCCGCGGAATTCACGACGGTGTTTTACACGTTTAGGTACTAACATGATTATTTCCCTCCTTTCTCAGTGTTTTTTTTCGTTGGAAGAATTTCTCCACGATAGATCCACACTTTAACTCCTAGTTTTCCGTAAGTAGTGTCCGCTTCTTCCCATGCGTAATCAATGTCCGCACGTAATGTATGAAGTGGTACAGTTCCTTCAGAGTATCCTTCTGAACGAGCGATATCCGCACCGTTTAGACGACCTGATACTTGAGTTTTGATTCCTTTAGCGCCAGCACGCATTGCGCGTTGGATGGCTTGTTTTTGAGCACGACGAAAAGCAACACGGTTTTCTAATTGACGTGCAATTCCTTCGCCTACTAATTTTGCATCTAAATCTGGTTTTTTGATTTCAACGATGTTGATGTGAACTCGTTTGCCAGTTAATTTGTTTAATTCTTTTCTTAGGTTTTCGACTTCAGATCCGCCTTTACCGATAACCATACCTGGTTTAGCTGTGTGAATTGAAATGTTAACACGGTTTGCAGCGCGTTCGATTTCAATTGTAGATACAGCAGCATCAGCAAGTTTTGTTGCGATAAATTTACGGATTCTTAAATCTTCGTGTAAGAATTCAGCATACTCTTTTTCAGCATACCATTTCGCATCCCAGTCGCGGATGATGCCTACACGCATTCCAATTGGATGTACTTTTTGACCCACTGATTGTCCCTCCTCTTAAATGTTTAAGCTCTGTTTTCATAAAGAAAACAGCCTATTTCATGAGACTTATTTCTCTGTTACAACTACTGTGATGTGACTAGTACGTTTGTTGATTGGTGAAGCTGAACCTTTTGCACGAGGACGGAAACGTTTCATTGTTGGTCCTTCGTTAACAAATGCTTCAGATACGACTAAGCTTTCAACGTCTAAGTCAAAGTTGTTTTCTGCGTTAGCAACTGCTGACATTAAAACTTTTTCAATGATTCCAGCAGACTTGTTCGGTGTGAATTTCAAGATTGAAATTGCATCCGCAACGCTTTTCCCTCTGATAAGATCGATTACTAAACGTGCTTTACGAGGTGAAGTGCGAACTGTTTTTGCAGTTGCTTTAGCTGATGTAATTTGTTCTGACATTTGCATATCCTCCCCTCAAAATTAGCGTTTAGTTTTTTTATCGTCAGCAACGTGGCCACGATAAGTTCTAGTTGGTGCAAATTCACCTAATTTATGTCCTACCATGTCTTCTTGAATGTAAACAGGGACATGTTTCCGTCCATCATATACAGCGATTGTGAAACCTACGAATGATGGAAAAATTGTAGAGCGGCGAGACCAAGTTTTAATTACTTTTTTCTTTTCGGCACCTTGTTGTGCTTCGACCTTTTTCATCAAATGATCATCGACGAAAGGTCCTTTTTTTAAACTACGACCCATGGTGAACCTCCTCTCAAAATGTACGACACATGGTCAAAAAAATTATTTAGTACGACGACGAACGATAAGTTTGTCTGATTTAGCTTTTTTATTACGTGTTTTGTATCCAATTGCTGGTTGACCCCATGGAGATACTGGCGCTTTACGTCCAATTGGTGTTTTACCTTCACCACCACCGTGTGGGTGATCGTTAGGGTTCATTACGCTACCACGAACAGTTGGGCGTTTACGCATCCAACGAGAGCGGCCAGCTTTACCAATGTTGATTAATTCGTGTTGTTCGTTACCAACTGAACCGATTGTTGCACGGCAAGTTGCTAAGATCATACGAACTTCGCCAGAGTTTAAGCGGATTAATACGTATTTGCCTTCTTTACCAAGTACTTGCGCGCTTGTTCCAGCTGAACGGATTAATTGTCCACCTTTACCAGGTTTCATTTCAATGTTGTGGATAACTGTACCAACTGGAATGTTTTCCAATGGTAATGCGTTACCTACTTTAATATCTGCTTCTGGACCAGATACTAGGCGCATGCCTACTTCTAATCCTTTTGGTGCTAAGATGTATGCCTTAACCCCGTCTTCGTAATGGACTAACGCGATGTTAGCAGAACGGTTTGGATCGTACTCGATCGTTTTAACAACCGCTGCGACGTTATCTTTATTACGTTTGAAGTCAATCACACGGTATTGACGTTTGTGACCGCCACCTTGGTGACGAACCGTAATGCGACCGTTGTTGTTACGACCGGCATTGTTTTTTAATGGCTGTAACAATGATTTTTCTGGTGTTGAAGTTGTGATTTCAGCGAAATCAGAACTTGTCATGTTACGACGGCCATTTGTGGTAGGTTTGTACTTTTTAATCGCCACGTCTTATTTCCCTCCTACGTTGATATTGTTCAGGACTGCTTATTCAGCAGCTTCGAATAATTGAATTTCTTTTGAATCTTCAGTTAATGTAACGATCGCTTTGCGACGTTTTTTTGTATAACCTGCATATTTACCCATGCGTTTGAATTTTGGACGCACGTTTAAGATGTTTACGTTTGCTACTTTAACATCGAATGCTGATTCAACAGCTTGTTTTACTAAAGTTTTGTTTGCGCGAGTGTCCACTTCGAAAGTATATTTCTTTTCGTCCATAGCTAACATGGATTTTTCAGTGATCACTGGGCGTTTGATTACGTCTAGTAATTCCATTATGCAAGCACCTCCTCAATTTGAGTAAGAGCTGTTTGTGTTGCCAAGACTTTGTTAGCTGACACAACATCTAACACACTAACGTTATCAGAAGTTACTACAGAAACGTTTGGTAAGTTACGAGCTGATAAAGCTGCAAAGTCGTTACCATTTTCTAAAACAACTAATACTTTAGTATCGATAGACAAGTTAGCAAGAACTTGTTTGAATTCTTTTGTTTTTGGTGCATCGAAGCTTAAACCTTCTACTGCTACCAAGTTATTTTCAGCAACTTTGTCTGATAATACAGATTTCATTGCTAAGCGACGAACTTTTTTAGGAAGTTTGTAGCTGTATGAACGCGGTGTTGGTCCAAAGACTACGCCACCTCCACGCCATTGTGGTGAACGGATTGAACCTTGACGAGCACGACCAGTTCCTTTTTGACGCCATGGTTTGCGGCCACCGCCACGAACAGCGCTACGGTTTTTAACTGCGTGTGTTCCTTGTCTTAATGAAGCACGTTGCATGATGATTGCATCATAGACAACACTTTCATTAGGTTCGATTCCGAAGATTTCTTCATTTAAAGTGATTTCACCGTTTTGAGTTCCATCTTGTTTGAATAATGCTACATTCGGCATTCCTTAGTTCCTCCTTTCCCTACACTTATTTAGCTTTCACAGCTGATTTAATTGTGATTAAAGATTTTTTCGCTCCAGGAATGTTTCCTTTGATTAAGATAACATTTCTTTCTACGTCCACTTTAACAACTTCAAGGTTTTGAATTGTTACGCGGTCGCCACCCATACGGCCGGCTAGTCGTTTATTTTTAAATACACGGTTAGGCGCTACTGGACCCATTGACCCAGGACGACGGTGATAACGAGAACCATGAGACATAGGTCCGCGGCTTTGGCCGTGACGTTTGATTGCCCCTTGGAATCCTTTACCTTTCGTAGTACCTGTAACATCAACAACGTCTCCTGCTTGGAAAACATCTACTTTGATTTCTTTACCTACTTCATATTCTCCTAGCTCAACATTCTTGAATTCTTTAATGAAGCGCTTAGGAGCCGTGTTTGCTTTTGCAACATGACCTTTCGCAGGTTTGTTTGATAAAACTTCACGTTTGTCTTGGTAACCAACTTGGATAGCTTCGTATCCGTCAGTTTCAACAGTTTTTACTTGTAAAACTACGTTTGGCGTAGCTTCAACTACTGTTACTGGAATTAATTCACCAGACTCAGTAAAGATTTGTGTCATTCCCACTTTTTTCCCTAAGATTCCTTTGGTCATGAGTACACCTCCATCTTAATTTTATAGTTTGATTTCAATATTAACACCAGACGGTAAGTCAAGCTTCATTAGAGCGTCAACTGTTTTTGGTGTTGGGTTCACAATGTCAATTAGACGTTTGTGAGTACGCATTTCGAATTGTTCGCGAGAATCTTTGTATTTATGAGTCGCACGAATAACTGTGTAAAGTGAGCGTTCTGTTGGTAATGGAATCGGACCTGATACGTCAGCTCCAGTTCTTTTTGCTGTTTCCACAATTTTATCCGCTGATTGATCTAAAATACGGTGTTCATACGCTTTTAAACGGATACGAATTTTTTGTTTTGCCATCTTGTTCCCTCCTTCGCCTATTTTAAAAGTAGACATAGCTCCACGAAAATTTATCCGGCATGCTCGTTCATGGCAAAGCGTCCGAGCGTGTCGCAACCTCTCGCTTCACAGCCGGCAAATCAAATCGTTGATCTACCAATGCTTTTTACACTCCTGTAAACAGCACCTTTTTGATTATACTATGAAAGGATAGTGTTAGCAAGGATTTTCTGCGTTTTTTTGAAAGAATTTTTTCTTGTTTTGAAAAGCATTTGTTTTGTTTTTCAATTCTTTTCATTCTATTTTTATAAAAAAAGAATTTGAGATTCCTTTTTTACCAGAATCTCAAATTCTCTCTTTTTTATTCTATTAACCAATCCGGCGCATTGGAATATCATTGTTATCTGGATGAACCAATAAATATTGAATAACATCAATATTGCTTGCTTGGAATGAGGCTGCACATGCTTGCAAATATAAGTCCCACATTCGATAGAAGCGCTCACCTTTTTCGTCAACAATTTCTGTTTCTATATTATGGAAGTTTTTTGTCCAATGTTCCAACGTCAATTGATAATCTCTGCGCAAACTTTCCAAGTCAATCACTTGCAAATCATTTTCTGTCATATGGCCGACTAGCTCAGTGACACCAGGAATATAGCCACCAGGGAAAATATAGCGATTAATCCAAGCATTTTTAGCCCCACCTTGTTGGCGACTGATCCCATGAATCAACGCCGTACCTTTAGGCGCTAAATTCCGCTGAACGACATCAAAATATTCATGTAGATTTTCCGCACCGACATGTTCAAACATCCCAACACTCGTAATATGATCAAAAGACTCTCCTTTTAAATCACGATAATCCATCAATTTGACAGTCATTCGATCTTGTAGATCTTCTTTTTCTATAATATGGCGAATATGATGAAATTGCTCTTCACTTAATGTAATCCCAGTTGCTTTGGCTCCATATTCTTTTACCGCAGTTAAAATTAACGTGCCCCAGCCGCAGCCAATATCCAGTAAAGTGTCGCCCTCTTTGATAAACAATTTATCTAAAATATGATGAACTTTATTCACTTGCGCTTGTTCTAATGTATCTTCAGGCGTTTTAAAATAAGCACATGAATACGTCATTGTTTGGTCAAGCCATTTTTTGTAAAAATCATTTCCTAGATCGTAATGGCTGTGAATATCCTCTTGCGAACGTTTTTTTGAATGACTTTCTTTAGGAAGCCATTTAATAAATTTAGCATTGTGTAAAAAGCTATCCTTTTGGTTATACACATCATAAATCAATGCTTGGATATCGCCTTCGATTTCAATTTTGCGATCCATGTAGGCTTCCCCTAAAGTTAACGAAGCGTTATTCAGTAAATCCTTCACAGGAATTTTTTCATTGAATACAATTTTAAAAACCGGATCCCCCGACCCTTGCCCATACTCTTTGACGGTACCATCCCAGTATGTGACTTGTGTCTTTTTTGAAAAAGACCATTTAAACAGTTGACTGTACGTTTCTTTTTCTAACATTGCATTCCCTCCATTAAATACCATTTGAAGCCAAAACAAAAAGAAGTCGCTTTCCGGTAGTTCGTCAAAACAAACACCACAGTCCGTTCTAAACTGAAGCACAGAAAAGTTAACACCCCTTCTATGTTCCGCTTCTTTTTTTGCAATTACAGTTCTATTCTACTCCTCTTTTAAAAATTTGAACATTCTTTTAACGTAATACCTACTATTGTTATTCTTTATCACAAAAAAACTAGAGCCAGTCCTTGACAGACTCCTCTAGTTCTAAATATTATGCTTTCTTACACATCCGTTGTTCCGCATGAGTGTATGCGCC
Organism: Enterococcus sp. DIV0167; assembly: GCF_050541555.1. Lineage (NCBI taxonomy): Bacteria > Bacillati > Bacillota > Bacilli > Lactobacillales > Enterococcaceae > Enterococcus > Enterococcus sp. DIV0167. Next base: position 160,037 of record NZ_CP172933.1, on the reverse strand, counting down.
ATGCCATACGTGCCCCACATAAGGATTAACTTGAATACCGTGTTTAATCGCCGCTGCTACAAATTTTTTCGCTAAAGTTACTGCTTCTAACACCGAATAACCTTTCGCCAAGCCAGCTGTGATTGCCGCTGAAAAAGTACAACCTGCACCATGATTATAATCAGTTGGATATAATTCATTTTCCAAAAGATGCGCGGTGTGACCATCGTAAAATAAGTCCAGTGCTTTTTCACCAGCTAAGCGATGTCCCCCTTTAACCACGACATGTTTGGCTCCCATTTGTACAATTCGTTTTGCCGCTTCTTCCATCTCCGCCACGGAAGAAATTTCGCCTAAACCAGATAAGATGCCCGCTTCAATTAAATTAGGCGTGGCAACTAATGCTAATGGCAGTAAATCGTTTTTTAGGCCTTCCACACTTTTGGGTTGCAGAATTTGTGCCGTTCCCTTACAAGCAATGACTGGGTCAATCACGACTTTTTGAATTTTTTCTTGTTTAATGTACTTACTAGCCATTTTAATATTTTGTTCATTACCCATCATCCCTGTTTTCAAAGCCGCGACTGGACCGCCTGCAAAAACCGAAATCAATTGTTTTTCTAAGAGCGTTTCTGGCAATTCAGTTACTTCATGTGACCAACCTGTCGTAGGATTCATCGTCACAATCGAGGTTAAACTTGAAAACCCAAAAACTCCATACTCTTCAAATGTTTTTAAATCTGCTTGAATCCCTGCCCCTCCAGTTGAATCGGAGCCTGCAATCGTCAATACTTTTTCCATTAAATCACCTAACCTTTTTCTCCAAGTATACGGAAGAAACAAGACTGCTAAAACAGCCAATTGGCTTATTTTTTAGCCAGCCAATTTCTAAACAAAAAAAGACCAGAGAATAAATTCTCTGGTCTTACGTCCGAATACCCCAGTTTTTTACGCTGGTTAAAGCTATAGTTAAAAAGTTAATTATTTAACGATTTCAGTAACAACGCCTGAACCTACAGTACGTCCGCCTTCACGAATAGAGAAACGAGTTCCGTCTTCGATAGCGATTGGGTGAATTAATTCAACGTCCATAGCAACGTTATCACCAGGCATTACCATTTCAGTACCTTCTGGCAATTCTACAACACCAGTAACGTCTGTTGTACGGAAGTAGAATTGAGGACGGTAGTTAGTGAAGAATGGAGTGTGACGTCCGCCTTCTTCTTTTGATAATACGTATACTTCAGCTTTGAATTTTGTGTGTGGAGTGATTGTAGCTGGTTTAGCTAATACTTGTCCACGTTCGATATCTTCACGTGCTACACCACGTAATAAAGCACCGATGTTGTCGCCTGCTTCAGCGTAGTCTAATAATTTACGGAACATTTCAACACCTGTAACAGTTGTTTTAGATGTTTCGTCTTTAATACCAACGATTTCAACTTCGTCACCAACGCGAACTTCACCACGTTCAACACGGCCTGTAGCAACAGTACCACGTCCAGTGATTGAGAATACGTCTTCGACTGGCATCATGAATGGTTTGTCAGTATCACGTTCTGGAGTTGGGATATATTCATCAACTGCAGCCATTAATTCTAAGATTTTTTCTTCATAAGACTCGTCGCCTTCTAAAGCTTTCAAAGCAGAACCTGCGATAACTGGAACATCATCGCCTGGGAAATCGTATTCTGATAATAAGTCACGAACTTCCATTTCTACTAATTCTAATAATTCTTCGTCATCAACCATATCCATTTTGTTTAAGAATACAACGATGTATGGTACACCAACGTTACGTGATAATAAGATATGTTCACGTGTTTGAGGCATAGGACCATCAGCAGCAGAAACTACTAAGATAGCTCCGTCCATTTGAGCAGCACCAGTGATCATGTTTTTAACGTAGTCCGCGTGTCCTGGGCAGTCAACGTGTGCATAGTGACGAGTTTCAGTTTCATATTCGATATGAGAAGTGTTGATTGTGATTCCACGTTCTTTTTCTTCTGGAGCGTTATCGATAGAATCGTAGCTTTGTGCTTCCCCGCCACCGTGTTTTGATAATACAGTAGCAATTGCAGCTGTTAATGTAGTTTTACCATGGTCAACGTGTCCGATAGTACCAATGTTAACATGGGATTTAGAACGGTCAAATTTTTCTTTTGCCATTTTGAATGTTCCTCCTAAAAATATAAATTTTATTGTTTGTTTTATATGTGATAGACGTTACTAAAAATCGTCTGATCATCATAAGCTATTTTACACGAAATCTTGAAAAAAGGATAGTTCTAAAAACAAACCTTTTATTCTCAAGAAAAATTATGCGTTGCCGCCGTTTTTCTTGATGATTTCTTCTTGAACAGACTTAGGTACGTCTTCATAGTGGTCAAATACCATCATAAATGTACCGCGTCCTTGTGTTGCTGAACGTAATGTTGTAGCATAACCAAACATTTCAGCTAAAGGTACCATCGCATTAACGATTTGAGAGTTACCGTGTGCTTCCATACCTTCAACACGTCCACGACGACTTGTTACGTGTCCCATGATATCACCTAAGTAATCTTCAGGAACAGTAATTGTAACTTTCATCATTGGTTCTAAAATAACTGGGTTTGCATTTTTAGCCGCAGCTTTCAATGCCATAGAAGCAGCTACACGGAAGGCCGTTTCATTTGAATCGACATCGTGGTATGAACCATCGTAAAGTTTTGCTTTGATATCAACTAATGGATAACCAGCAAGAACACCGTTGTTCATAGAGTCTTCTAACCCTTTTTCAACTGCTGGGATGTATTCACGAGGAACCACACCACCGACAATTGCGTTTTCAAACTCAAAGCCTTTACCTTCTTCATTTGGTGTAAATTCAACCCATACGTGACCGTATTGTCCTTTACCACCAGACTGACGAACGAATTTACCTTCTGCTTTAGTCGCAGCACGGAATGTTTCGCGGTAAGATACTTGAGGAGCACCTACGTTAGCTTCAACTTTGAATTCACGTTTCATACGGTCTACTAAAACGTCTAAGTGCAATTCACCCATACCAGAGATAACTGTTTCACCAGTTTCAACGTTTGTTTCAACGCGGAATGATGGATCTTCTTCAGCAAGTTTTTGTAGAGCCACGCCCATTTTATCTTGGTCAGCTTTTGATTTAGGTTCAACAGCGACTTGGATAACTGGATCAGGGAATTCAATAGATTCAAGAATAACTGGTGCATCTAATGCACATAATGTATCACCAGTTGTTGTGTCTTTTAGACCAACAGCAGCAGCGATATCACCAGAGTACACTTTGTCAATTTCTTGACGAGTGTTGGCGTGCATTTGTAGGATACGACCGATACGTTCTTTTTTGCCTTTTGAAGCGTTCAATACGTATGAACCACTTTCAAGGACACCAGAATAAACACGGAAGAAAGTTAAACGACCTACGAATGGGTCAGTCATAACTTTAAATGCTAATGAAGCGAAAGGTGCTTCGTCATCAGCTGGACGAGTTGTTTCTTCGTCTGTTTTAGTATCGATCCCTTTGATAGCATCGATATCTAATGGAGATGGTAAGTAATCAAGAACAGCGTCCAACATTAATTGAACCCCTTTATTCTTGAATGCTGAACCAGCTAATACAGGGAAGAACTCAACGTTGATTGTTGCTTGACGGATACCAGCGACTAATTCTTCTTCAGTGATTTCTTCACCTTCAAGATATTTCATCATTAAGTCTTCGTCAGTTTCAGCAACAGCTTCAACTAATTTTTCGCGCCATTCTTGCGCTTTTTCTAAATAATCTTCAGGAATATCAGTTTCTTGAATATCTGTTCCCAAATCATTTGTGTAGATTTCAGCTTTCATTTTAATCAAGTCAATGATTCCAGTGAAGTCTTCTTCAGCTCCGATTGGAATTTGAATTGGATGAGCGTTTGCTTGTAAACGATCATGTAATGATTCTACTGAATAGAAGAAGTCCGCACCGATTTTATCCATTTTGTTACAGAATACAATACGAGGAACTTTATATTCAGTCGCTTGACGCCAAACAGTTTCTGTTTGAGGTTCTACACCTGATTGAGAGTCAAGAACTGTTACCGCACCATCTAATACGCGTAGAGAACGTTGTACTTCAATTGTGAAGTCCACGTGTCCTGGAGTATCGATGATATTTACACGGTAGCCTTTCCACTGTGCAGTTGTCGCAGCGGATGTAATCGTGATACCACGTTCTTGTTCTTGTTCCATCCAGTCCATTTGTGAAGCACCTTCATGGGTTTCACCGATTTTATGGATTTTACCAGTGTAGTACAAGATACGCTCAGTTGTTGTTGTTTTACCAGCATCAACGTGGGCCATGATACCAATGTTACGAGTTTTTTCAAGTGAAAATTCTCTTGCCATTTTGTATGTTTACTCCTCTCTTTATTTAAATCGATTGTAAATTGACTTTCTGCTGCCACTTTACGCGACAGACAGAGAGGATCTTACCAACGATAATGAGCAAATGCGCGGTTTGCGTCTGCCATTTTGTGTGTGTCTTCGCGTTTTTTAACAGAAGCGCCAGTGTTGTTAGCAGCATCCATGATTTCTTTCGCTAGACGTTCTTCCATTGTGTGTTCACCACGTAGACGTGCGTAGTTAACTACCCAACGTAAACCTAAAGTTGTACGACGTTCTGGACGAACTTCAACTGGTACTTGGTAGTTAGAACCCCCAACACGACGTGCTTTAACTTCAAGAACAGGCATAACGTTTTTCATTGCTTGTTCAAAAACTTCCAATGGATCGTTACCTGTAGATTCTTTGATGATATCAAATGAATTATAGATAATGTTAGCAGCAATCCCGCGTTTGCCGTCAACCATTACACGGTTGATTAAGCGAGTTACTAATTTTGAGTTATAAATTGGATCTGGTAAAACATCACGTTTTGCAACAGGACCTTTACGAGGCATCCGTAACTCCTCCTTCCGAAATATGATTTTTCAAGTTGTTATTGTCTTATTATAATTAAGCTTTAGGACGTTTTGTACCGTATTTAGAGCGGCTTTGTTTACGGTCGTTAACACCGGCAGTATCAAGCGCACCACGAACGATATGGTAACGTACCCCTGGTAAGTCTTTTACACGTCCACCACGTAATAATACCACGCTGTGTTCTTGTAAGTTGTGACCGATACCTGGGATATAAGCTGTAACTTCGATTAAGTTTGACAAACGAACACGGGCATATTTACGTAAAGCTGAGTTCGGTTTTTTAGGTGTCATCGTACCCACACGTGTACAAACTCCACGTTTTTGCGGAGAGTTAACGTTTGTTTGAGTTTTCTTAAAACTGTTATATCCTTTGTTTAAGGCTGGTGAATCAGATTTTTCTACTTTAGATTTACGAGGTTTACGTACTAATTGGTTAATTGTAGGCATTCCTTGTTCTCCTCCTTCCTTACTTCGCTTCTAGTTCCACACATCCAGGTGGTTCTTTTTTCGCGATAAAAAATAATGCAATCTCTGCACTCTTTATCAAATATGCTTTGATAGACAGTCAGCACGTCCCTATAAGGAACCTGTAGATAAAGCACCTTTGTTAGGATACCACGATAAGTATCAGCTGTCAACCCTCTTCTTTCGCCTTTCGAAAAAAAGCTTTTCCTTCTATTTAAACGCACTTTTCCTTTAAAAATTTTTATGACTTTTTCAAAAACTTTCTATCTTTTTTAGTTAATTAACGGTACAATATCTTTGACTATTGAAGGGGGCGGAAAACAGCGATGAATCTGAAACAAATGGTAGGAATCGAAGCTGCAAAATATGTAGAAGACGGCATGATTGTCGGTTTGGGTACTGGCTCAACAGCAAAATTTATGGTAGACGAAATTGGTCGTCGCGTAAAAGAAGAAGGATTGTCAATCGTAGGGGTTACTACTTCAAAAGAAACAGAGAAACAAGCCTTGGCCTTGGGCATTCCTTTAAAAAGTATTGATGAGGTTCCGTATGTAGATCTTACGATTGATGGCGCCGATGAAATCAGCGCTGATTTTCAAGGAATCAAAGGCGGTGGCGCTGCCTTACTTTTTGAAAAAATTGTGGCCACTTATTCAAAGAAATGTATTTGGATTGTGGATAAATCAAAAATGGTGGACGATTTAGGGGCTTTCCCACTTCCAGTTGAGGTTGTTCCTTATGGCAGCCGCCAACTAGTGCATTTATTTGAAGAAAAAGGCTATCACCCAACACTTCGTTTAAACGCTGCTGGCGAAACATTAATAACAGATGGAGGCCACCATATCATCGATTTGCATTTAGAAAAAATTACAGATCCAGAAGCTTTGGGTTCTTATTTAGACAACTTGGTTGGCGTCGTTGAACACGGCTTATTTTTAAATATGGTTTCTATGGTAATCGTCGGTTATGAAGATGGACCGAAAACCTTACATGTTCCCGCACGTTAAGAATGTGTGAAAAAAGATTATTTATATAGGAAGGATAATATATGAAACGAATTGGTTATGCACGCACAACTATTATTGAAGACGATTTAAAAAATCAACTAACCACTCTTCAATCGTTTGGTTGTGATGATATTTTCCAAGAGACATTTGATCCTCAAGCGGAGATCAGTGTCTTAGACGAAGTCGAAAAACTTCTTTCTGCTGGGGATACACTTATTGTTTGTAAATTGCACCATTTAGGTAAAACAACCCGCCAATTAACAGACTTTATGAAAATGTTAAAGGAAAAACAAGTTGATTTTGTCAGCATTTCAGAAGGAATTGATACTCACCTTCCAACAGGTGAAGCCTATTTCCAATTAATGGAGAGCTTATCTGCGATGGAATGTGCACTAATTAAAGAACGAACACTCGTCGGGCTCCACAAAGCTCGTGAAAACGGAAAAGTAGGTGGACGTCCAAAAATTGATGGACGCACCGTCCGCAAAATCCGTGCATTATATTATGAAAACAAAGAAACAATCCAATTTATTTCTAATAAATGCGGCGTTTCGGTGGGCACTTGTTATAAATACATCAATTTACCTGAGACAGATGTCGAGCGGCTGTATTCCTAAGAATAAAAAAGAAGTCCTTCAGATGGGGCTTCTTTTTTGATTCGATTTCACTCTAATTTTTCAGCAACTTTCACTTTTTTTTACTATTTTCCATTGGAAATCTTGCGCAAAACGGTGTACAATAAACGTGGAAATCTTATTTTCAGAAAACTAAACTCAAAGGAGAGCTTATACATGCCAAAATTAGTTTTTTCTCGTCATGGACTTAGCGAATGGAATGCCTTAAACCAATTTACTGGATGGGCTGACGTAGATTTAGCACCTGAAGGTGTTGAAGAAGCAAAAGAAGGCGGCCGTAAAATTAAAGAAGCAGGCATCGAATTCGACGTTGCTTATACTTCTGTTTTAACTCGTGCCATCAAAACTTGTAACTATTTACTAGAATACTCAGATCAATTATGGGTACCTCAAATCAAATCTTGGCGCTTAAACGAACGTCACTATGGTAAATTACAAGGACTAAACAAAAAAGAAACTGCTGAAAAATACGGAGACGAACAAGTCCACATCTGGCGTCGTTCTTACGATACTCTTCCTCCATTAATGGAAGCAACAGATGAAGGTTCTGCAGCAAACGACCGTCGTTATGCAATGTTAGACCAACGCGATATTCCTGGTGGCGAAAACTTGAAAGTTACTTTGGAACGTGCATTACCATTCTGGCAAGATGAAATTGCGCCAGCTTTAAAAGACAACAAAACTGTCTTAGTAGCGGCTCATGGTAATTCATTACGTGCTTTAGCTAAACACATCGAAGGCATTTCTGATGAAGATATTATGGATCTTGAAATCCCAACAGGTAAACCATTAGTTTATGAATTAAACGATGATTTAACTGTGAAAGAAAAATACTACTTATAAGAACTTGTTTCTTATTAACAAAAGCGGTTTGCCAAGGCAAACCGCTTTTTTATGGATTAAATAAATTGACTTTCGGTTAAACAATCTTTATAAATCGCTACTATATCCGCTGCATCCAATGGTACATAAGCCTTTTCGGCAATTGCACTATGGGCCACAGCTTGTTGTGCCATTTCTTCAAATTTATCTGCTTCGATGCCAACTTCTGGTAATGTCATTGGAATGCCACAAGCCACAAAGTAATCATATAATGCTTGAATACCTTTTTTCGCTGCTACTTCCTCTTCTTGTTCGACTATTCCCCAAACATTTCGAGCAAATTGCGCAAACTTGCCTACGGTTTGTTCAGACAAAACGTAATTCATCCAACGAGGCGTTAAAATTGCTAAGCCAATCCCATGCGTAATGTCATAAAACGCACTTAATTCATGTTCCATTGGGTGACAAGACCAAACACCTTGTTTGCCGCGCCCTGTTAAACCATTTAAGGCTAAACTACTTGCCCACATTAAATTAGCACGTGCATCATAATCTTCTGGATTTTCTAAAGCAATAGGACAATTTTTGATAACCGTTCGCATTAAGCCTTCTGACACAAAATCTTGGACGTCCGTGCCTGTCGAAATACTAAAATAGTTTTCAATCAAATGACTGAAAATATCCGCTGAGCCAGCTGCTGTTTGATTTTGAGGAACCGTAAAAGTATTCGTTGGATCCAAGAACGAAACTTTTGGAATCATATTCGGACCACCAAAGCCTAATTTTTGATTGGTTTCTAAGTTAGAAATGACAGCACCTGCGTTCATTTCACTACCTGTTGCTGCTAAAGTCAAGATGGTCACGATTGGTAAAGCAGGACCAGTATACCCTTTTCTGGCCGCAATGACTGTCCAGATATCTTCTTCCGAATAAAAGCCCGCAGCTATTGCTTTGGAACAGTCAATGGTTGAACCACCGCCAACTGCTAAAATAACATCGACTTGGTTTTCTTTACACAACTCAATTCCTTTTCTAACGGTTTCAATGCGCGGGTTTGGTTCGACACCGCTCAACTCAATCAGTGTATGCCCGTTTTTTTGGGCCAAATCAGTAATTTGTTGGTACAAGCCATTACGTTTGATACTACCGCCACCATAAACAAGTAAGACATTTTTGCCAAATTGATCTAACACAGCAGGTAATTCGTCTAAACGATCTTTCCCAAAACGGATGTCTGTTGGTACATAAAAATTAAAGTTTTCCATTCTTTCATCCTCCATTCAATGCTCTTACGCATTTATCATACTATTTTTTCAAAAATCCGCCAATAAAAAAGCCGAGCAAATGACAGTTGCTTTCACAACGACCAATTGACCCAGCTTTTGATTCTTTTTTATAACGAATCGCTTGTTTTGATTAACAAATAAAGAAAATAAGGCGCACCGATGATCGCAACAATAATCCCTGCAGGCATTTCTCCATTGCCAGGCAATAGCCGACCAATCGTATCACTAACCAACAAAAGTAAACTCCCAAACAACGCCGCCAATGGCAATACCTGTTTTTGTTGCGTAAAACCACATTTGCGAGCAATATGTGGCGCAAGTAAACCTAAAAAATTAATTCCCCCTGTAACGGAAATCGCTGATGCCGCCAACATCACCGCTAACAGCAACGAAACGATTCGTTCTTTTTTCACAGCAACACCTACAGAAATAGCTGTTTCGTCCCCCAATTGTAAAATATCCAACAGACGATGACGCTTCATCGCAAAAAAGAACCCGATGACTAGCCAAGGCAACAAAGCGCCCACAAAGAACCAATTACTGCCCCAGATACTGCCTGCTTGCCACATTGTAACAAAACGGTACTTTTCAGTGTCAATTTTTGATGTAATTAATAAGGTGAGTGCTGAAATACCCGTACTCAAAATGACACCCGCTAAGACCATTCGAACTGGCGTCAATCCTAAACGATGATGATACGCGATTACCAAAATCCCAACAGCCGCTAGCAAGCCGCCAACTAAGGCCACGAGTGGAAGTGCAAACGTTGTGATACTTGTCGTCTCAACAAAACTAATAAACAAAATCACTGCCAAACCCGCACCCGCATTAATGCCTAAAATCCCAGTATCTGCTAACGGATTCCGAGTAATCCCTTGAAGAATAGCGCCGCTTAAGCCTAAAGCTGCGCCCGCTAGGACCGCAAGCACAATCCGTGGTAACCGAAAATCCCAAACTAACAGTTGTTTGGCCTGACTTCCCTGTCCCAAAAGAAGGGCTTTTAAATCCATGAAGGAAACAGATAATTCCCCTTGCGTTAAACTGATACAAGCAGTTAGGATAATCCCAACTATTAAGACAGCCACCCAACGGGACACTTTTTTCTGTGTCATCCTAGTTGCCCTCCTTTACGAAATAAATAAAGAAAGAATGGGATGCCAATTAAGGCCGTGATAATCCCAAATGGTGTTTCAAAAGGCGGATTCACCATTCGAGCGATTAAATCTGCCACCAAAACGAGGAGCGCACCGCCTAACGCCGAGAACGGAATCAAGCTCCGGTAATTTTCTCCAGAAACTGTTCGCATCACATGAGGCACCACCAAACCAACAAAACTGACCGAGCCAACCAGCGCCACAGACAATCCTGATAAAAGCAAAATCGTTATACTGGCAAACAACCGAATACGCTGCGGATTTCGCCCCAAACCAATTGTTGCATCATCGCCAAACCGTAAAATAGTCACCGACGGACTAATCAGAACTGCTAATGCAAATGCGCCCAGAAAGATAGGGACGACTATTTTTAATTGTGCCCAAGAAATAACGCTGACACCGCCAAGAAACCAAAACGTTAACTCTTGACTCAAATTGAACTGAATGGCTAAGAATTGACTAAATGATAAAAAAAGGGCACTAATACCAGCTCCCACCAAGGTCAGACGCATGGGGCTTGCTCCTCGAATTGAATGATTAGAAAGATAATAAATCAGTGCCACACTCACGCCAGCACCAAGAAAAGAAACAACTAAAAGCCACCAATAACTTGCCTGAGGGAGGAAAGCAAAAACAAGCGCTAAGCCCAAGCCAGCCCCAGCATTGATACCCAGCAAGCCAGAATCTGCCAATGGGTTTTGCGTAATCCCTTGCGCTAACGCCCCACTCACCGCTAAACTCGCCCCCACAAAAGCGGCCCCTAAAATCCGCGGCAACCGAACCGTTTGGATGACTTGATGCGCTTGATTGGTCGCATCGAAGTGCGTAAATGAATCAATAATCGTTTGAATCGAAACCGACGTCGCACCAAACATCAGCGACAGAAGCATTGTCCCCATTAGCAAAAAAAGACAGACAAGTAACACTTGCCATTGGTGTCTATAAAATCCGCTTATGCCTTTCATCCATCCAGCTCCATTTCCATCAACTCATAAGAAAGCACTAGTGGCCGCTGTGTCTGACTATGATAACTAATTTCTGCTTGAATAGCGAAAACATCTGCTAAACCAGTAACAGTAATCACTTCTTGCGGTGTTCCCTCATTGATAATCTTTCCCTCTTTCATCGCAATCACGCGATCAGAAAAACGAGAAGCTAAATTAATATCATGAATCGTCATCACGATAGTTTTCTGATGTTCTTGATTAATTCGTTTTAACACATTTAAAATTTCTAGCTGATGCGCTGGATCCAAATAGGTGGTCGGTTCATCTAAAATTAAAATATCTGTATCCTGCACTAGCGCCATAGCAATCCAAACCCGTTGACGTTGTCCACCTGATAAAATTGCCACAGACTCTCTAGCTAACTCAGTTAAGCCTGTTAATTCTAATGCCCATTGTATGTACTCTTGATCTTCTGTGGTGACACTTTTCCAGCCCGATTGATATGGATACCGCCCAAAAGAGACGAGGTCAAAAACAGATAAATCGATTGTATTTTCTGGCGTTTGTGATAAGATCGCTAATTCTTGCGCCACTTCTTTTGAAGAAAAATGTTGAAGTTCTTGGTTCTTAATGAACACCTTGCCTTTCTCGGCTGGCAAAATACGCGCAAGTGTTTTTAACAAGGTCGATTTGCCACAACCATTTGGTCCAATAATACTTGTAATAGTTCCCGCTTCAAATGAACAGTTCAGCGCTTCACTAATCACTTGACGACCATATCCTGTAGTTAAGTCCTCTGCCTCTAAATAATTCATAACCATTCCTCTTTAATTTTTCTGTCGTTATTTTACATTTATTGAGAATCGTTCTCACTCATTGTTCCTTGATTATAAAAGACCCTTCCTTAAAAAGCAATGTTTCTTCCAATCAAAAAAACGAATTATCTAAAAAATGCAACTTATTTGCTCAAAAAAGCAAGCGATGATTGACAAACGGTCGTTTTTAACTGATAATGAGAATCGTTATCAACTAAAAATAAAGGAGTTACACAATGAAACTTTTAAAAAAGACGGTCCTAATTGGTACAACCCTTCTTCTTGGTTCATTCTTACTCGCAGCTTGTGGTAATACGAATAAAGAAGCCAACAACGCTGACAAAACACATGAAGTAACAGATACCTTAGGCAATAAAGTAACCGTCCCTGCGAAACCCAAACGGATTATTGCGAGTTATTTAGAAGATTATCTAGTTGCATTAGGAGAAAAACCAGTGGCACAATGGACAGTTGGACAAGGCAGCATTCAAGATTATTTAGCGAAAGAATTGAAAGATGTCCCCACTATTTCCTATGACTTGCCATATGAAGCGGTTCTAAAATTTGAACCTGACTTATTATTAATCAGTTCATCTGCTCTAGTTGAAGGCGGTAAATACAAAGAATACAGTAAAATTGCGCCAACTTATGTAGTCAAAAACGGCGAAAATGTCACCTGGCGTGATCAATTGGAAGATATTGCTACTGTTTTAGATAAAAAAGAACAAGCGAAAAAAGTGTTAGAAGATTATGATACCTTAACCAAAGGCGTCCAAGAAGACCTTGGCAAAAAAGATGCTGGCAAATCTGCGGCAGTCTTATGGGTAACCAACAACCAAGTCTTTATGGTTAGCGATAATCGCTCAAGCGGAACTGTGCTCTATCAGGACTTAGGCCTCCAAGTTCCAAAATTAGTGGAAGAAATTTCTAAAAACGCTACTGCGGATTGGAATCAAGTTTCTTTAGAAAAATTAGCTGAGCTTGACGCAGACCACATTTTCCTTGTAAACAGCGATGAATCAGCACCTCTTTTCCAAGAAGCAATTTGGAAGAACTTACCTGCTGTGAAAAATAACCAAGTTCATACCTATGATAAAAAAAGTAGTTGGTTATACAACGGACCTATTGCGAATACTCAAATTGTTGAAGATGTAAAAAAAGCGCTCTTAAATTAAAAAAATGCTTGGATGAAAATAATCATCCAAGCATTTTTTAATTAGCAATTGCCGTTTCTAAACCAACTTCAATCATTTCATTAAACGTCGTTTGGCGTTCTTCTGCCGTTGTTTCTTCGCCTGTCACCAAGCTATCACTCACCGTCATAATCGCCAATGCTTCTACATCAAATTTTGCTGCTAAATAATATAACATTGCCGCTTCCATTTCAATCGCTAATACCCCGTATCGACCTAAACGAAAGACATCATCTAAGCTATCTTTGTAAAAAACATCATCTGACAATACGTTACCAACATGGGTAGTAAAGCCTTTTGCTTTAGCAATTTCGTAAGATTTGAGTAAAAGGTCGAAGCTCGCAATTTGTGGAAAATCATATTTAGGAAAATCATTGCGAATCGCGGAAGAAGGCGTCGCTGCTGCTTGTGCGATAACTAATTCACGAACGTTGACTTTTTCTGAAATAGAACCACACGTACCAACACGAATTAACTTCTTCACATCGTAAGAGTTAATTAACTCATGGGCATAAATACCTGCTGAAGGCATCCCCATCCCTGTTCCTTGGACCGAAACACGCTGTCCCTTATACGTTCCTGTGTAACCTAACATTCCACGAACTTGATTATAGCAGACAGGATTCTCTAAAAAAGTTTCCGCAATATATTTTGCTCGGAGGGGATCCCCTGGTAGTAAAATTTTATCGGCAATTTCACCTGGTTTTGCTTCGATATGCACACTCATTCTGGTTTACTCCTTTTTTATAAAGCTGCTAGTGTTGCTTTCACTAACTCTTTGAATTGTCCTTTAACGCGTTCAGTTGTTTCAACTACTTCTGCATGATTTAAACTACTTTGCATACCAGCTGCTAAATTCGTAATACAAGAGATGCCTAGTACTTTCATGCCACTATGCACAGCTACAATGACCTCCGAAACAGTTGACATGCCAACTGCATCTGCACCCATCGTCCGTGACATCCGAATTTCTGCAGGCGTTTCATATGTCGGGCCAGAAAAGCCCATATACACGCCTTCTTTTAAATCAATATTTTGTTCCGCAGCCACTTTTTTTGCCACTTCCCGATATTCTTGCGTGTAAGCATGACTCATATCTGGAAAACGCGGCCCGATTTCTTCATCATTTTCACCAATTAACGGATTATCGCCTGTAAAATTAATGTGGTCATTGATTAACATCAAATTCCCCGGTGTATATGTTTCATTTACGCCACCAGCTGCGTTGGTTACAATCATTGAATGAATGCCTAAAGCAGCCATCACACGAACGGGATAAGTGACCGTTTGCATCGAATGTCCTTCATAATAATGAAAACGTCCTTGCATCGCCAAAACTTTTTTTCCAGAAAGCGTTCCGTAAACTAATTGTCCAGCATGTCCAACGACTGTTGAAACAGAAAAATGGGGAATTTCAGAGAAAGGAATAGCAATCGCATCGGTTATTTCATTAGCTAATTCACCTAACCCAGAACCTAAGATTAGACCGAAGTCTGCTTGTTGCACCCCTTTTTCTTTCAAAAACTCAGTTGTTTCGTTTAAATGGTTCGTTAACGTTGTCATGTGTTGCCTCCTCGAATTATTGTAATTGATTTAAAAAGCTTTGACCGTTTTCCGTTGCAGGAACTTCAAAGTTTTCAGCAATCGTTGCTGAAATATCTGAATAAAATCCTTGTGGCAAGCTGCCTTGTTTTGTCATTTTTTTACTATAAGCCAATAAAGGCACATATTCACGTGTGTGGTCTGTTCCTGGGAAAGTTGGGTCATTCCCGTGATCTGCTGTAATTAAAAGCAAATCATCTTCGGCCATAGCTGCCATAATCTCTGGCAAACGACCATCAAAATCTTCGATGGCTTTTGCATAGCCCTTCACATCACGACGGTGGCCATACAGCGCATCGAAATCCACTAAGTTAGTAAAACTTAAACCTGTGAAATCTTTCTTCATGACCGTTAATAATTGATCCACCCCATCCATATTGCTCTTCGTGCGGATAGCTTCAGTAATTCCTTGTCCATTAAAGATGTCGTTAATTTTCCCAACAGCGATCACATCATTGCCGTTTTCTTTCAACGAATCTAAAACAGTATGGCCAAAAGGATCTAAAGCATAGTCATGACGGTTACTGGTTCGAGTGAAATTACCTGGTTCACCAACATACGGGCGAGCGATAATCCGACCAATCATATAAGGTTCGTCTTTCGTAATGTCACGAACATATTGACAAATTTTATACAATTCTTCTAATGGAATAATGTCTTCATGCGCCGCAATTTGTAAAACAGGGTCCGCTGAAGTATAAACGATTAAATCCCCTGTTTTCATTTGATGTTCGCCGTAATCATCAATGACTGCTGTCCCGCTATATGGTTTGTTACAAACAACTTTTCGCCCAGAAAAATCTTCAATTTGTTTCAGTAATTCTTCAGGAAAGCCGTTTGGGAATACTCGAAAAGGTTTTTTGATGTTCAAGCCCATAATTTCCCAGTGACCGGTCATAGTATCTTTTCCAACAGAAATTTCTTCTAATTTGGTGGCATAGCCATCGTGGTCTGCCACTGCTTTGACACCTGTTAAAGGAGCAATAGTTCCCAATCCAAGTTTTTCTAAATGAGGAATGGTTAGTCCCGCTTCTTTGGCAATATGACCCAGTGTATCACTGCCGACATCTCCAAATTTTTCAGCATCTGGTGCTTCACCAATACCGACTGAATCTAGTACGATTAAATGAACACGTTTAAACACACTTGCTTCCTCCTCTAAGGTCGTAAATACGTCAAGAATGACAATTATTTTACGCTAGCCTTTTAAATAGTCTCGAGAATCAAACAGAATAATCTATTTATTCTCAGCTCTTCAATTATACCATGAATCCGCTATTATTGCCTGAAAGAGCATTAAAATTTTCACTGATTCCTTCGATTTTAGCAGGGCTTAAAAATTGAAAGAAAAAAAGTCTCCCACCGTAATTAGGAAACTTTTTTATTGTTTTTTTCGAATAGCCTGCTCTTTAAAAAGAACACGACTCTTTATACAATCGAAACTTTTAACACTCCAAGCGGTCTCCCTCTTTTGGCACATTTAAATACCAGATAACCGCTTCTGATAAAATCACACCAATGCCAATGGGCGGATAAAAATAAATGCCGATATATCCGATTGCGAAAAGACAAAGATGAATGATTTTTGTTGCCTTACTATAAGATTTCGATTTTCTTAACTTAGCTGCACCTTGTGGATCTTTCACTACATTGTCTTCATAAATGATCCTTGTTAGCAAGAAGTAGGCAAAATCCCAAACCGTATACACAACAAGATAAAAATAAACAGGTGCCCGCATCCACCAAAATTCACTCACCCAAGCAGTTGCTACCGGAATGAAGGCCATGGAGAATAACCAAAAATTATTTGCCCAAAACGCTTTTTTAGAAAACCAATGAGTTACGGACATTATGTAATGATGATTGTACCAAGCGATACAGATAAAAATAAAACTGACAATAAACGATAAAAAATATGGGATATTTTCTATCAAACCTGCCAAAACACCCACTTGAGGAGTCTTAATTTCTAAAATCATGATGGTCATGATGATGGCAATGACTGCATCACTAAATGCTTCTACACGTGTTTTATTCATTGAACGTCCTCCACTTTTCCTATTCTTACTACAAACAAAAGTATAGCAGAAAAACCAACGATTTTTGAAAAAAAAGCTGCTAGACTTGTTGGTTTTTTTCAAAATTTCGACACTTCCTTCGAATTGTAAAAAACAGCCAAAAGAAAAAAGAAAAGTTACCTTTATCAACTCGCTTTTTTGCAGTGAAGCAGTACCTAATGTCGCTTGTGTTCAACTGATTATCCTAAGAAAAGAAATGGCCCCCCGTCGCTTTGACGGAGGGCCTATTTCTTTTCTTATTTCGTTTTGACGTAATTTTTCCCGTTCGCTTTTGGTCCCGATGATTTTCCGAAGAACACAACTAGGACTAAAATGGTCAATACGTATGGTGCTGCTTGTAGATAAACTTTTGGAATTTCTGAAATAATTGGTAAGTTTTCCCCAGCAATACTTAAGTTTTGTGCAAAACCAAAGAATAAGGCTGCGCCCATTGCCCCAAGTGGATTCCATTTACCAAAGATCATTGCGGCCATTGAAATAAACCCTTGTCCTGCAATTGTGGTAATCCCAAAACGACCCGCAATACTTTGAGCAAAGACAGCTCCGCCCATACCGCCTAAGAAGCCGGATAGCAAGACGCCAGAATAACGCATTAAGTAGACATTAATTCCCAATGTATCTGCCGCTTGTGGATGTTCTCCCACAGAACGTAACCGTAAGCCAAAACGTGTTTTATAAATGACAAACCAAGCTAAAATCGCAATCAAAATTGCTACGAAAGCTGGCAAAGAGGTTTTTGCAAAGAATAGTTCACCAATCACTGGAATTTTTGACAATCCTGGGAAAGAAAAATAACCAAATGATTGTGTAATCATATCTGTTTGTCCTTTTTGATAAATAACTTTTACTAGGAAAACCCCTAGCGCCGGTGCCATCAAGTTAATGACAGTACCACTGATAATATGATCTGCTCGTAAGTTAATAGTTGCAACGGCATGTAAGAGAGAAAAGACAATCCCGACAACGCCTCCTACTAAACAAGCAATCCATGGTGTCGCCGCGCCAAATGTATCAGCAAACGTCAAGTTAAAAACGACCGAACTGAAAGCGCCCATTACCATAATACCTTCTAAACCAACGTTAACCACACCACTTCGTTCTGAGAACGTTCCGCCTAATGCTGTCAAGATGAGCGGAGTTGCATACACTAATGTTTGCGTGATGATTGAGGAAATTGTTGCTAAATCCATTAGATGTCTCCCCCCTCTTGATTGTTTTTGTCTGGCGCCGCTTCAATTGTTTCTACAATCGCTACTTCTTTTTTACTACCAGACGCTTTTGCTAACAAGAAACGAATTAAATAACTAATTCCCACAAAGAAAATAATCGCTGCAATAACAACATCAACTAATTCGGTTGGTACACCAGCTATCAACGGCATTCCTTGTCCACCAAGTTTTAACATCCCGAACAGTAATGCGGAAAGTAAAATCCCGATTGAACTACCTGCTCCTAATAGAGACACGGCCATACCATCGAACCCAATGCTCAACGATGTGTTTTGAATAAAGAAGTTTTGGAAAGTCCCCAATCCTTGGACCGCACCACCTAAACCAGCCAGCGTTCCTGAAATCATCATGGATAAAATAATCGTTCGCTTGCTGCTCATTCCAGCATATTCAGAAGCAAATGGGTTTAACCCCACCGACCGAATTTCAAAACCAAGCGTTGTTTTTTTCATCAAGAACCACACAAGAATAAGGAAAATGAAGGCCAAGAAAATGCCGATGTTCAAACGAGAGCCATCACTGATACTTGTTAAAAACGGTGAGCGTAATGATGCATTCGCACCAATCATTTTGGTGATCCCTTTGTTCGCCATAATACTTGGTTTCATGACATTATTAGCAATATGATTTCCTGTGTACAATAAAATATAATTCAACATAATTGTAACAATAACTTCACTCGTCCCAAAATAGGCACGCAAGAAACCTGGAATGGCTGCTGCTAAAGCTCCTGCAACCGCGCCAACAATAATCGCCACCGGCAACGCAATCATCCGGGGTGCATCAGGCATGGATAAAGCGACCCAAATACTAGCCACCCAACCACATAAGGCTTGTCCAGAAAGCCCGATATTAAAGAATCCAGCCGAATTAGCCACCGAGAATCCTAAAGCGGTAAAAATCAACGGTGCTGCGGTGACAAAAATCTCACCAATACTTTTCTTTCCTTGGAAAGCTGTTTCAAACATCGCTTGATACCCAGCCACTGGGTCATAGCCAAAGATAACCATAATAATTGCCCCTAAGAGGAAACCCATAATAACAGATAACACAGGGACTAAAATATTTCTTATTTTTTCAGAACGATTATTCAACAGTTTCACCTGCCTCTACTTTTGATAACTCAGCACGGGCTTCTTCCAATGAGTAGCCAGCCATTAACAAGCCCAATTCATTTTCTGTCGTTTCTTTCGGATCAACAATTCCGACAATTTCCCCCGCATGAATAACAGCGATACGATCAGAAACGTTCAAAATTTCGTCTAATTCAAAACTTACTAATAAAACAGCTTTATTTTTATCTCTTTGTTCAATTAGTCGACGATGAATGTATTCAATAGCTCCGACATCTAAACCGCGTGTTGGTTGAGAAACAATCAACAAATCTGGATCGCGGTCAACTTCTCGGGCAATAATCGCTTTTTGCTGATTCCCACCTGAAAGCGCCCGAGCTGGTACTAATTCATTAGGAGTCCGTACATCATATTCTTCAATTAATTCACGGGCGTGTTTGTTAATCATTCGATAGTTTAAAATACCTGTTGAACTGTATGGTTTTTGGTAATACGTTTGTAGGCCAATATTTTCAGCCAATGTCATCTCTAATACCAAGCCATATTTATGTCGGTCTTCAGGAACGTGGGCGACACCCATTTCCGTAATTTCACGAGGTTTGCGATTAGTAATCTCTTTTTCATTCAAATGAATGGACCCGTTTTCGACTTTTGTTAATCCTGCCAAGGCTTGGATTAATTCTGTTTGTCCATTGCCATCAATCCCCGCAATTCCAACAACTTCCCCTGCTCGGACATCTAAGCTAAGATTTTTCACCGCATCTAAGCCGCGGCTTTCTTTCACTACTAAATCTTTAATTGATAAAATTGTTTCTTTCGGTTGCGCTGGTTTTTTCTCTGTTTTGAAAGAAACAGAACGGCCCACCATCATATCGGCTAACTGTTGCGAAGAAACATCTTTCACATTGACAGTGCCAATACTTTGCCCCCGGCGAATGACCGTACAACGGTCTGCCACTTTTTTAATTTCATCTAACTTATGTGTAATTAAAATGATCGATTTGCCTTCATCGGTTAGTTCTTTCAAAATAATCATTAATTCATCAATTTCTTGTGGCGTTAATACTGCGGTTGGTTCGTCAAAAATTAAAACGTTCGCACCACGATATAAGGTCTTTAAAATTTCAACCCGTTGTTGCATACCTACAGAAATATCGCGAATATAGGCATTGGGATTTACATCCAACCCGTATTGCTTAGACACTTCTTCAATCTCTTTTTTCGCTTTTTTCCGGTCTAAAATACCGCCATGGGTAGGTTCACTACCTAAGATAATATTTTCAGTCACAGTAAAGGCTTCAACTAACATAAAATGCTGATGGACCATTCCGATTCCTAAACGATTGGCTGCAGTAGGACTTGTAATGTTGACTTTTTCGCCATTCATATAAATCTCACCTGAGGTCGGTTCCAATAGCCCTGATAAGATATTCATCAAGGTCGACTTGCCTGCACCATTTTCACCTAGCAGTGCGTGGATTTCACCAGGTTTTACTTGTAAATCAATTTGGTCGTTGGCTTTGAACGTCCCAAATTCTTTGGTGATTTTACGCATCTCAATTACGTTTTCTTCTTGAGACAAGGTCTATTCACTTCCTAACAAAATTATATTGGCAATACTTTAGAGGGTAATTTTGACCCTTAACTAAGTAGTTGAAGAACCTCAACTATTTAGTTAAAAATCCAAACATCATAAAGGGTTCCCTTGGCAGCCGTCGCTGCCAAGGACCACTTTATTTTTAGAAGGAACAATAATGAGCCCTTCTTTTTTCATTTAGGAGCTTAAATTATTCTGGTTTTTCTGGGACTTTTACGTCACCTGAGATTACTTTATCTTTTGCTGTTTTAACAGCTTCTTTTGTTTTGTCGTTTAAATAGCCGTCTGTTAAGTCAACGCCACCATCTTTTAATCCATAAACTAAATGTTCGCCACCAGGGAATTTGTCTTCTAACGCACGGTTGGCAATATCTTGAACCGCTGTGCCGACACCTTTAAGTGTTGAAGTTAACGTGAAGTTGTCTTCTTTGCCGTCTTTTGTTTTGTACTTGCCATCAGCATCTTGATCACGGTCAACACCGATTACCCAAACTTTGTCGCCAGAACCTGATTCATTCAAGTCTTTTGCTTCTTGGAAGACCCCTTGTCCAGTCGCACCAGAAGCATGGAAGATGATATCAACGCCGTTTTGGTACATTGCAGCAGCTAAAGCTTTCCCTTTGGCAGGATCAGCAAATGAAGCCGCATATTTTGTATCAACAGTAATTTCTTTACCTAATTCTTTCGCAGCATCAGCCACACCTTTTTCAAAACCAGCTTGGAAACGGTCAATTACGACCCCTTCTTCACCACCAACAAAACCGACTTTGTTCGTTTTTGTTTCGTTTGCAGCAGCAACACCGGCTAAGTAAGCTGCTTCATTATCTCTAAATGTTGCAGAAACGACATTCTTTTTGCCATCGATTTGATCATCGATTAAAACAAAGTTTGTATCAGGGTTGGCATCTGCTGCAGAAGAAATTGCATCTTTTAGCAAGTAGCCAATACCAAAGATTGTGTTGAATTTACTTGATACCGCTTGGTCAATATTTGTTGTATAGTCAGCTGCATCATTCGATTGAATATATGCATACCCTTTTGAACCTTCTGGTAAATCATGTTCTTTACCCCAAGCTTGCAATCCTTCCCAAGAAGATTGGTTGAACGACTTGTCATCCACGCCGCCTGTATCTGTAATGATTACAGCACTATGCGCTGCATCCCCTTTGCCACCGCCGCTTTCAGCGGTTTTGCCTTTGCCACCACCACATGCTGCAAGTGAAACTGATAAACCTAATGCAATCAAACTAAAACCGAATAATTTTGCTTTTTTCATTTCTGTAAAGCCTCCTAAAAATAGTTTAATGTATTTAAACAACTAAGTTGTTTCTAAGGTTGGTCTGGGACTTTTACGTCACCAGAGATGATTTGTTCTTTGGCTTCTTTAACTGCCGTTTTGGCTTGATCGCTTAGGGCTTCTGTTGTTAAATCAACACCGCCATCTTTCAATCCATAAGTTAAATGTTCGCCGCCAGGGAATTTATCTTCTAATGCAAGATCAGAGATTTTTTTCACAGCAATATTTACCCCTTTAATGGTTGAAGCTAACGTTAAGTTATCATCCTTGCCATCTTTGGTTGTATATTTACCGTCTTCGTTTTGGTCACGGTCAACACCAATCACCCAAACTTTATCTTTTGAACCTGTTTCATTTAGCGCTTTGGCTTCTTGGAAGATTCCTTGTCCTGTAGTCGCCGCTGCGTGATAAATAATGTCGGCACCTGCTTGATACATAGAAGAAGCTAAGGCCCGTCCTTTTGAAGCGTCTGCAAATGTCCCTGCATAAGTAGACGTAATTTGAATATCTTTTCCTAATTTTTTGCCAGCATCTGCTACACCTTTTTCAAAACCAGCTTGGAAACGGCCAATAACAGGTCCTTCAACCCCGCCGATAAATCCTACTTTGTTGGTTTTCGTAGTGTTAGCTGCTGCCACACCTGCTAAATACGCAGATTCATTATCTCTAAATGTTGCAGAAGCGACGTTGTTTTTCCCATTAACTGTATCGTCGATTAGAACGAAATTCGTTTCTGGGTTGGCGTCCGCTGCATCTACTACTGCATTTTTTAGTAAATAGCCAATGCCAAAAATCGTTTTAAATTGACTTGAAATGGCTTGGTCAATGTTTGATGTATAATCAGATGCTTCATTTGATTGAATATACGCATACCCTTGAGGTCCTTCTGGAAGTTTGTGCTCTTTGCCCCACTCTTGCATTCCTTCCCACGCAGATTGGTTAAAAGATTTGTCATCAATGCCGGCTGTATCTGTGACCATTACGACACTATGTTGTGGATCACCTTTTGTGTCGGCGTTCTTTTTGCTATTGCCACCACATGCAGCTAACCCAATGGTTAAGGCAACTGCCGCCAATCCTAGACCTAAAAATTTTGCTTGTTTCACTTTCCGAAAAGCCCCCTACTATTTTATCTATTATTTCATTCGCATTTATGCTATTGAAATCTACTTTGAGCCCAACGAAACCTTATGTCCTTTTTTTAAAAATCTTTATCTGTAAATGAATAGGGCAATAATGCCTCAACTGTCATTGTTTTAGTCGCGCCATCTTTACCAACTAGCGTGACTGGCATTTGTGGATCAAAGAATTCAGCCATTACTTGACGACAAGCGCCACATGGAGAAATGGGTGCCTCTGTATTACCTGCTACAACTAAATGTTGGAAGGTCCGTTCATCTTCTGAAATGGCTTTAAAAATCGCCGTTCTTTCTGCACAATTTGTTAAACCAAAGGAGGCATTTTCAATGTTGACTCCTTGATACATTTTCCCGTCTGCAGTCACTAAGCAAGCGCCCACAGGAAAGTTAGAATACGGTACATAGGCGTGTGCCAATGCTTCTACGGCACAATCAAGCCATTCTTGTTTTACTGTCATCTTTTTCGCCACACCTTCGTTTAATTTGAAATACGAATTAATACCCTTCGCCAGTTGCGCCAGAAACAATTGCTACACCCGTACTTGCACCGATGCGTGTTGCCCCCGCTTCAATCATTGCTAACGCTTCTTCTGCATTATGCACGCCACCAGAAGCCTTAACGCCCATGTCAGGACCAACTGTCTCACGCATTAAACGAATGTCTGCTACTTTAGCACCGCCTGTTGAGAAGCCAGTAGATGTTTTAACGAAATCGGCACCTGCTTCTTTGGCTAATTCACAAGCTTTAACTTTTTCTTCGTCTGTTAATAATGCTGTTTCAATAATCACTTTGACTAACGCTTTTCCTTTGGCTGCATCTACTACGCCTTGAATGTCTTGACGTACGTAATCGTATTGTTGTGATTTTAATGCACCAATATTAATCACCATATCCACTTCATTCGCACCATTTTTAATTGCATCAGCTGCTTCGTATGCTTTAACTTCTGGTGTATTCGCCCCCAAAGGAAAGCCAATAACGGTACACACAGCGACGTCGGTATCAGCTAATTGCTCGCTAGCAAAAGCGACCCAACAAGGATTGATACATACAGAGAAGAAGTTGTACTCCTTAGCTTCGTCAATAATTTTTTGGACAGCGGCTTCTGTCGCTTCTGGTTTCAAAATAGTGTGGTCAATCATGCGGTTTAATTCCATGATGAGAATTCCTCTTTTCTTTTTGTTTTATTCCGTAATAATATCGTGAATCAAAATAGGCTCTTCGCCGGTTGGTCCAATTTCAATGTTTTTATAAAGCAATTGTTCGACTTCTGTCACGTCTTCACGATTGGCATAAATGGTTAGTAATGATTCGCCTTTTTCAACTGGGCTCCCTACTTTTTTGTGAAGTTTCAAGCCAACTGCAAAATCAATCGTATCTTCTTTCGTAGCCCGACCAGCGCCCAGCAACATTGCGGCAACGCCAATTTCATTGGCAACGATTTTTTGTACCACGCCTGTTTCTTTGGCAGGTAAATCAAATTGATAAGTTGCGGTTAATAATTTTTCTGGCTGGTCAACAACGGAACTGTCGCCGCCTTGATTTTCAATCATTTCTTTAAATTTTGCGAGCGCTCGACCGCTTGTTAAAGCTTCTTCTAATAAAGCCCGTGCTTCGTCTAACGTCTCGGCTTTTTTAGCTAAAACGACCATCTGACTTCCTAAGACATAGCACATCTCCACTAAATCTTCTGGCCCATTTCCTTGCAAGGTCTCGATTGCTTCAACGATTTCTAAACTATTTCCGATGGCCTCCCCTAAAGGTTGTGACATGTCTGAAATTACTGCCATCGTTTGGCGATTTGCCAGTTTCCCAATGCGAACCATTGTTTCCGCTAATCGACGAGCACTTGCTAGGTCTTTCATAAAGGCCCCTTCACCAGTAGTCACGTCTAAGACAATCGCATCTGCCCCTGCGGCAATTTTTTTACTCATAATGGAACTTGCAATTAATGGAATTGAGTCAACAGTGGCGGTCACATCACGTAACGCATAAAGTTTTTTGTCTGCTGGTGCTAGATCACCTGACTGACCAATCACTGCCACTTTTGTATCGTTCACCAATTGAATAAAACGTTCTTCTGTCAATTCAACTTTAAAACCAGGAATCGCTTCTAATTTATCCAACGTACCGCCCGTGTAGCCTAAGCCACGACCAGACATTTTTGCTACATTGACCCCGACACTAGCAACTAATGGCGCTAAAATAAGCGTCGTAGTGTCGCCTACGCCACCTGTAGAATGCTTGTCGACTTTGATTCCTTCTATAGAAGAAAGATCCACAATTTCGCCTGAATGGACCATTGCTAACGTCATTTGTGTAATTTCTTCGTCTGTCATATCTTGGTAAAAAACAGCCATTAAAAAGGCACTTACCTGATAATCTGGAATTGAACCATCTGTGTATCCGTTGATAATAAATTGAATTTCTTCGCTTGTTAGTTGATGCCCGTCACGTTTCTTTTCAATAATGTCTACCATTCTCATGAATTCGTTCCCTCCGATTTCCCGATAATGTATTATACAACAAAATCGTTCAGCTTTAAACCATTTAGTAAACCAGTTTACTATTATTTTTTTCTTGTGAAAACGCAAACAACACGAACGTTCTATTTCTAAGCTGTTTTTTAAATCGGTTTTGTGCTTTTTCTAGCAATAAACGTCGCATCGAAAACTTTATTCGGAACTTTCCCTGTTGGATCTGCAATAGCTTCCACCAAAAATTTTGCTGCATAATAGCCAATATCAAAACTCGGCTGATAGACGGTTGTTAAACTCGGCACCAAATATTCGGAAATTTCCAAGCCATCAAAACCAACCACCGAAATATCGTCAGGAATTTTCTTGCCCGCTTCTTCAATGGCTTGATAAGCTCCCATCGCCATTTCATCATTGCCACAAAAAATTGCTGTGATTTCTTCATTTTTCAAAACTTCTTTCGCCGCAGCATAGCCGCCATGCAAGTTCAATTCCCCAGCACAAACATAATGCGGACGAAAAGGTAAATTGTTGTCCTGTAACGCATGCTGATACGCCGTCACTCGTTCCGTTAAACGATAATAGCCGGCACTTTCACGCAACATACCAATATGCTGATGCCCTTGTTGAATTAAATGATGGACCGCTTGGTAAGCACCTTCGTACTCTTTAACGATTAGTCGTCCACTATCTCGTGGATTAATCCCACGATCGACAAGAATGACAGGAATCGGATGTTCTCGTCGGTCTTTTAAAATATGATTTTCTGGCAAAACATTCGGCGTGGCAAAAATAATGCCATCCACCGACCGATGAATCAACTCGCTAACATATTGCATCGCTTGCTCGGAATCATGCTTTGAATTGCATAACAAAATCATGTAGCCTAACGAATTTAAATATGTTTCCACACCTTCAATCACTTTTGAGAAAAAGAAATCCGTCACATCTGGCACAATCATACCAATGGTTTTGGAATGACGGTTGATTACATTCGAAGCAAAGTAATCTGGTTTGTAATGATTTTCAGCGACTACCGCCAACACCTTGTTGCGGGTTTTTTCACTGAAACGACTCCCTTTATTATTCAGAATTTGTGAGACGGTTGTGACAGAAACACCAGCCATATCAGCAATTTCTTTAATCGTTAGTTTCATCGCGCCCCTCCCAACGTCTCCTTTTGCATTGACAGACATTTGTAGACGTGTTACAGTCTTCAAAATACTTATCGAATCTTTTACATTTTAACAAAAAAAAGACAAAAGAAATAGACTAAAAAGATTAAAAAACAAAAGAAAATGGAGGCTATTTTTTTCATGGAAGAATCCCGTGTCCGTCAATTACCAAAAATCGAGTTGCACTGTCACTTAGATGGGTCGATTCGACCAACCACTTTACGCACCATTGCTGAAAAACAAAACATTCCATTACCCCAAGACGAACAAGCCTTGAAAGAGTTAGTGGTTGCCCCTGAAAAATGCACCGATTTGAATGATTATTTAACTCGGTTCGACTTCGTGCTAACCTGTCTACAAACAGCTGAAGCTTTGCAAGCAGCGGCGTATGACGTGATTAGCCAAGCTGCCGAAGATGGCGTGGCATACATAGAGGTGCGTTTTGCGCCTTCACAACACACAGAAAAAGGCTTACGGTTACCTGAAATCGTGACTGCTGTTTTAACTGGCTTAAAACAAGGCGAAGAAGATTTTGGTGTAAAAAGCAATGCACTGTTATGCGGCATGCGGCATGACCAACAACAAGCCATAGAAAAAATCGTTCACTTAGCGCATGATTTCAGAGAGACAGGCGTTGGCGGCTTTGATTTAGCTGGCAATGAAGTCGATTTCCCTCCATACACATTTGAAGACGTATTAGCTTTAGCCAACCAATTGTCAATTCCATTAACACTCCACGCTGGGGAATGCGGCTGTGGCAAAAACGTCGCTGATGCTGTCACTTTAGGTGCTACTCGGATTGGCCACGGTATTGCTTTGAAAGATACACCCGAATACTTGGCGCTCTTAAAAGAAAAAAAGGTTCTTTTAGAAATGTGTCCAACTAGCAACTTCCAAACAGGCACCGTCAAAACATTGGCTGAATACCCTTTTCAACAATTTATCGAGGCTGGCTTAGCCGTCTGCATCAATACCGATAATCGCACTGTTTCAGATACTACGTTAACGAAAGAATTCATGAAATTGGCCACTTGGTATCAATTAAGTTATGACGAAATGAAGCAACTCACTAAAAATGCGCTTGCAGGTGCTTTTTTATCGCCAGACGAAAAAAAACTGTTGAACCAAAAAATTGATCAAGCATATCTATTCTAAAAAAGAACCTCCACTAAAGTGGAGGTTCTTTTTTACTCTGCTTCTTTAACACTTCGTAAAATATAATAGCCTTTGTCTTTTGTCACAATTTCAACATTGCCAAATACTTCAGCCATTTTCTTTTCTGCACTAGGTGCACCTTGTTTCTTTTGAATAACCACCGTTAGTGTGCCACCAACTTTCAACAACGGAAAAGCCCCTGTTAAAATGCCATGGACAACTTTTTTGCCTGCACGAATGGGCGGATTGCTAACAATCGCCGCGTAGGTCGTTTCGTTTAAGGTTTCATACACATTGGAAGAATGGATATCCACAGTAGTAATTTGGTTACGTTGGGCGTTCATTTGAGCTAGCCCAACCGCCCGTTGGTTGACATCCACCATTTCCACCAGTCGACCAGTCGCCGCTGCTAAGGACAACCCAATTGGTCCATAGCCACAACCAACATCTAACAAACGGCCTGCTGGTAAATTTTCCCATTCAAAGGCATCAATCAACACACGAGAACCATAATCCACTGTTCCTCTTGAGAAGACCCCGCTATCGGTCGTAAACTGAAAGGTCCGACCACGTAATGGAAAAGACCAGCTTTCTAAATCATGTGCTAATTCTGGATTTTCTGTATAATAATGATTCGCCATTTTGTTCTTCCTATCTATGCTTGTTTTGGTTTTAGTCTACCTTTTATTTCTCGAACAATCAAGGCACCTAATAATTCATAGCCCACTTGTGAAAAATGCAAACCATCCGCTTGTAAAAATTCATCCGTTCCAGGATAAACAGTCATCGCTTTATACAAATCAATAACTGGCAAGTTATGTGCCGCTCCGACTTCTTGTGCAACCTTGACCAATTCCTTGATACGCGTTTGTGGACGTTCTGGACGTCTGCCACTATCCGCATATGGTGGTGTAATTAAAATCACCTTTTCTGAACCAATTTCGTGAATCATTGTTTCAAGGTTTTCTCTAAACGTGGCTACTGTTATATTTCGATCCAGTGACGCATCATTGGCGCCAAAGAAAATCACCACCTCATCAGGTTTCTCAATTAGTACTTCTTTATTTAATCGTTTTAAACCATCTTCTGTTGTATCGCCAGGCATTCCAGCATTAATGACAGCCACTTCTTCTAGACCCATCGCAGCAATATCCCGTTTTACTAAGTCAACAAGAACAGGTGAGACAGCTTCGTCTAAATAACCAGCAGTAATGCTATCACCAAATAATACAATTTTTCTCATGGCTTTTCCCCTCTTTTCTAACAGTTTTCTCTTTTCATGATACCATTTTCATCATAAATTGGCGAAGAAGGGAATTCTTTTGTAAAATCCTGTGTTTCCCTTGTGAAATTATGGTAAAATGTACAAAGATTGAACAGGGTTTGGTGGAGGAACAATGGACGATAAAATGAATTACTACCCAATTTCCAGAGAAGAATGGCATGGGTTTTATCATGACGGCAAAGCACCGTTAACCGAAGCAGAATTGGATAACATTAAAAGTGTGAACGACCAAATTTCACTAAAAGATGTACAAGAAATTTATGTACCCTTAACGCATCTTATTCATTTATACATGAAAGAATTTGAATCGCTAACACTTAGCAAAGGATTGTTCCTACATGAATATGTCTCTGTACCACCATTCATCATTGGAATTGCCGGCAGTGTCGCCGTTGGTAAAAGCACCACAGCTCGTCTTTTGCAAAGAATTCTGGCCCGAACGTTTAAACGAAGAAACGTTCAACTCATTACAACGGATGGATTTTTGTATCCCAATAAAGTGTTAGAAGAACAAGGAATTATGGACCGAAAAGGGTTTCCTGAAAGTTATGACATGGAGAAGCTAATTAATTTCTTAAACGAAGTCAAAAGCGGCAAAGACGAAATTAAAGCACCCGTCTATTCTCACAGTGTCTACGATGTTATCGAAGGCGAATATGAGTTGATTCAACAACCAGATATTTTGATTGTTGAAGGCATTAACACATTACAGTTACCCGCCAATCAACAAATTTATGTGAGTGATTTTTTTGATTTTTCTATTTTTGTGGATGCCGATCCAGCCTTAATTGAAAAATGGTATCTAGAACGTTTTGGGGCCTTATTAGATACGGCTTTCTTAGATCCTAATAATTATTATTACCAATATGCAATTGGCAAACGAGAAGATGCTTTCGCCATGGCACGGAATGTTTGGAAAACCGTGAACTTACCGAACTTGGAGGAATATATCTTGCCAACGCGCGGACGTGCGGACATTATTTTGCATAAAACGGAAAATCATTTGATTGACCAAATCTATCTACGTAAATATTAAGGGTTGACGAGCTAAGAAATATCCTGTATCTTTTGTAGAAATATCCTTGAAAATTTTCAGCAGAATGCATGACTTTCAAGGAGTAAAATGTTTTAATAAGTATAGCTAGACAAAGAAGAGTACGGAACAAAAGTGAACCACTTTTTAACCGCCTGATTCTCGGCTGTTTAAAAGTAGCCCCTGCGGAATTAAGCCAAAATTTTCTAAAAATCGTAAAACAATTTTTGAAAATCCTTTCTTAACTCTTGGTGCTGACCACTTTTTAACCGCCTTTTCTTTAGATAAATTTAAATGGATAAGGGGTAATAGACGTGACTAACGTTGCCGATTTGACATCTGTCGAAAAAATTATTGTTTTAGACTTTGGTAGTCAGTTTAACCAATTGATTACTCGTCGTATTCGTGAATTTGGCGTATTCTCTGAGTTATTAAGCCACCGAACTACGGCAGAAGAAATTCGCAAAATCGCGCCTAAAGGAATCATCTTCTCAGGTGGACCAAACAGCGTGTATGACAAAGATGCTTTTAGCATTGATCCAGAAATTTATGAGTTAGGAATTCCCATTCTTGGCATCTGCTACGGTATGCAATTAATGACTCATAACTTAGGCGGAAAAGTAGAACCTGCCGCAAACCGTGAATACGGAAAAGCAGAATTAGAAATCCTTGGTGATGCGACATTATTCCAAGGAACACCTGCGAAACAAACCGTTTGGATGAGCCACGGTGATTTAGTAACAGAAATCGCTCCTGGATTCGAAAAAGTTGGGACAAGCAATGATTGTCCAATCGCTTCTATCGAAGATGCCAACCGCAAATTCTACGGCGTACAATTTCACCCAGAAGTTCGTCATTCAGAATATGGTAACGACTTATTACGTCACTTTGCTTTTGATGTGTGTGGCTGTACTGGTGACTGGAGCATGGAAAACTTCATCGATATGGAAGTCGCTAAAATCCGTGAACAAGTAGGCGATAAAAAAGTCTTACTTGGTTTATCAGGTGGCGTTGACTCAAGTGTTGTCGGCGTACTTTTACAAAAAGCCATTGGCGACCAATTAACTTGTATCTTCGTTGACCATGGATTATTACGTAAAGGTGAAGCAGAGCAAGTAATGGAAAGTTTAGGCGGTAAATTTGGCTTAAACATTATTAAAGTAGATGCGAAAGAACGCTTCTTAAGCAAATTAGCAGGCGTTTCTGACCCTGAACAAAAACGTAAAATCATCGGTAACGAATTTGTGTATGTTTTTGATGACGAAGCAACTAAACTTGCTGGGGAAGAAGGCGTTTCATTCCTAGCACAAGGAACTCTTTACACAGACGTCATCGAATCTGGTACAGAAACTGCGCAAACAATTAAATCACATCACAACGTTGGTGGTCTTCCTGAAGACATGCAATTTGAATTAATTGAACCTTTAAATACATTATTCAAAGACGAAGTTCGTGCCTTAGGAACTGAACTTGGCATGCCTGATGCAATCGTTTGGCGCCAACCATTCCCAGGACCAGGATTAGGTATTCGTGTGCTTGGTGAAATTACAGAAGATAAATTACAAATCGTTCGTGATTCAGATGCTATCCTACGTGAAGAAATCGCAGCAGCTGGCTTAGATCGTGACATTTGGCAGTACTTTACTGTCTTACCTGGCATCCGCTCAGTAGGCGTTATGGGCGATGGCCGTACCTACGATTACACAGTCGGTATCCGTGCTGTGACTTCTATCGACGGCATGACCGCTGACTTTGCCCGTATCCCTTGGGATGTTTTACAAAAAATCTCTGTGCGCATCGTGAACGAAGTTGCACATGTAAACCGTATCGTGTACGATATTACTTCAAAACCACCTGCAACTGTGGAGTGGGAATAACAATCAACCCGCTAGAAAACCTATAAAATAGGTGTTTCTAGCGGGTTTTCTTTTGTGTTATCACACTTTCCTCCCACCATTCTCCATTTTTCCTTTGCTCCACCGCCCTCAAAGTCCTATAATTTAATCATAAGAATAGTGGCTATTAATAAAATTCATCAATTAAAAGGAAGCGATTTTAACATGTCAAAAGAAACTTTTCTTAAGTATGGTTTTGTTGTCCTCTTCATAGGAATTTTTTTACTTCGTGCCCAAAAATTTATTTCTGAGCCCCTTTCGTACCTTTTTTCGGGTATTCTTTTGCTTATTGTTGCGTATTTAATACTCGTGAAAAAAATGAACTTTTTCTCAAGTTTGCTCACAGTTACCGACCAGCCTTCTTCTATCCAACAACGATTAGGTCAAATCTCTGGTCTTGTCAGTTTATTGATTGGTTTACTTCTGGTAATTTTTTCAGTCATTTTATAGACACTTTTTCACTATTGTTCTTATAAAAACAAGACGTTCTTGTTTGGCCTTTGACGTTGTCGTATACTATAAATAATAAATAAGCTATGAAGGAGTAAATTAATGAAAAAAAGTGTTATAACTAGTTCTATGTTAGCGGTTTTATTGTCGGGATTTCTCGTTACCCCTATTTCTGCTTACGCTTTGGAACGCTCTAAGGGAACTACTGAAGAAACGGTGGCTTCAGAAACATCTCTAACGGAGCAACAAATGAGTAGCGGTGTCACTGAAGAAATGAATCCAAGCATCATAAATTCTCAAGAGGAAACAGAAACAACTTCCACTTCCTCAACCTCCGATTCCACCACTGAAGTTTCTACATCAGAAGTAACAACTGTTAATGATACAGAAAATAGTAGCGACGATACTGAAACTACTTTGGAAACATCACAAAGTAATGAGGACATACCTGTAGCACCGGCAAAAGCAGAAGAAAAAGTTCCTGATATTAATTATCAGACGCATATCCAAGACATCGGATGGCAAGGGGTTGTCAAAAACGGGGAAATTTCTGGGACTAGCAGACGCTCTTTACGTCTTGAAGGAATTAAAATGAATATTTCAAATTCAGATTTGGCTGGATCTGTAGAATATAGAACACATGTCCAAGAAATTGGGTGGCAAGGATATGTGAAAGATAATCAATTGTCTGGTACAAGCGGAAAGTCTTTGCGGCTCGAAGCGATTCAAATTCGCTTAACTGGAGAAATAGCTAACGCATATGATGTTTATTATCGTGTGCATATAGAAGATAAAGGTTGGTTGAATTGGGCAAAAAACAGTGAGTCCGCAGGTAGTCAAAGCGCCGCTAAAAGATTAGAAGCCATTCAAATTAAATTAGTGAAGAAGGGCGAAGCGGCACCTGAAGGAAATGGAAAAGCCTTTTTAATTGGAAATGAAGCAAAACGTCCAGATGAAATCAAACCAAATGTCAATTATCAAACACACGTGCAAGAAATCGGATGGCAAGGGTTTGTTAGAAATGGTGAAAGCGCTGGTACTAGTGGAAAAAAACTACGATTAGAAGCGATTAAAATCAATCTTAGTGATGCTGCTTTAGCCGGAAATATAGAATATTCGACACATGTTCAAAGTATTGGTTGGCAAGAAAAGAAAAAAAATGGTGAGTTATCTGGTACTAGTGGGAAAAAATTACGTTTGGAAGCGATTAAAATAAACCTATCTGGAGATGTTTCCAGATATTATGATGTCTATTACCGTGTTCATATCCAAGATAAAGGTTGGTTGAATTGGGCAGCTAATGGTGCACCATCTGGGAGTCAATCTGCATCTAAACGATTGGAAGCTATTCAAATCAAAATAGTTAGAAAGGGTGAAGCGACTCCTAAAGGATCTGGAAAAGCTTTTTTAGTTGGCGATGAAGCTCGCACACCAGCAGAGATAGCAAACAGATTACGTGCAGAAAGATTAAAGAAAAAACCTTATTATTATTCTCAACGTGACCCACAATGGATTAATACTTATATCGGAAACTATACCATTGGCGCAGCAGGATGTGTTCCAACAAGTTTATCTATGATTTTAAGAGGCTCTTACGGTTATAATGTAAATCCTGTCAGTGTTGCAACAAGAATGGCATCTTATGGCGGGTTAAATCAAAGATACTTTGGCGCTTCTGCAACTGATTTAGTGATAACAGCTCAATCATATGGCCGTTCGATCAAAGTTATTAATGATGTAGCTACATTGAACGCCTATCTTTCTGAAGGATATCCTGTTATTTTATATCAAAATGTTGGGATTGGACATGCTATTGTTGTTCATGAGTACAAAAATGGTTACACTTTAACCTATGATCCATACGGCCGCCAGTTTTACTCAGGTTGGGTGTCAACACAAGCACTTTGGAATACTCCGTCAAATGATCCAATTGATTGGACAGAAGGCCGACCATGTTTCGTTATTTTATAGGAGGATATAATGAAAAAAAAACTTATTGTACTATTGTTAGCCTTATTTTTAACGGCATGTAGTAATAATACTGGGGGAAAAAATAGCGACGCTTCATCTACTGAAGTATCAACTAAACAGCAAACTACCCAGTCTTCTAAAAAAGATAGTAGTAATCCGGACACAACACCAACTTCTACATCATCTATAACAATTGAAACAACCGAGAATTTAAAGAATAGAGAATTGAATCCAACAGATGATGTTTCAAAAACTAGACGACAATTGTATGAACAAGGAATTAACAGTTCAACAATTACGGATAAAGAACTAAAGGAATATATATCAGAGGCTAAAGAACAAAAGAAAGATGTCATTGATTATATTAAGCAAAAAATAAATCAATAGAGTTATCTCATATTGATTCCCCCTTGACTCTCCCTTCACTCTTGGCTATGATTACCTTAGCAAGTACAATGGTGTACTGTGAACAGTCGAGCAATGGCGCTCAAAAAGATTGGCTTTCGTGCATTCTTTTTGAGCGCTTTTTATTTTTAGAAAGTAGGGAAATTGAATGGAAAAAATGTACCGCAGTCCGTATGAAGCGTACCCGTATCTATCTTCTAAACCAGAAGATTTACGATGTGATTTTGAATTAATGACTGATGAATTGGCCTCGATGACAGGTCTTCTACGAGGATATGTGCAACAATTAGACGTCCCTGAACAGCCTGCACTAACAGAAGAACTAGCTAAAATTTGCGAGTTAATCTACCATGTCAATCCAACGACCCGAACAAAATTAACAGTCACAGAGGAAGAAATAGCCTGGCTTTTGGAACGTGTCAATACTATGAATGAACTGACATACGAAGAAAATCGTCCTTTTGTTTTACCGATGGGCACAATCTGTTCCTCTTATGCACACATTTTAAGAGCCAAAGCCAAAGATATTGTTCGTTTGCTTTATCGCATGGACTATGGTGGTAAAAAAATTGATCCGCAGCTGTATGATGTAGTCAACTTACTCTCAGGTTACTTTTTCATGTTAGCTTTGTACCTAAATCAGCTCGAAAATGGTGAAGAAGTTCCCTTTGTTTCTCGCAACTATTCTATTTAAAAAGTACACCGACCGCTAACGACGAATTTCTAGCGGTCGGTGTACTTTTATACAGGTAAGTACGCTTCCCCTTTTGCAAATAGTTTAGCAGTACCACCAATAATGACTCGATCTTCTTTCACTTCACAAGTTAAAAAGCCGCCTCTTGGGGACACTTGATAGGCCGAAAGGGTCGTTTGATTGAGCCGTTTTCCCCAATAAGGAATTAAATTGGCGTGCGCAGAACCACAAACTGGATCTTCGTTAATTCTTAGTTTCGGGAAAAAAGTCCGCGAAACAAAATCCACCGAGTCTCCTGGTGCCGTTACAATGACTCCTACTCCTAAATCCAATGCTTTTAATGCAGAAAAATCTGGTGTGATTTTTGCCACTGTCTCTTCGTCTTTTAAGACAAAAAATAAATCGCGACCCAAATAAGCTTCATAAATTTTCGCGCCTAAAGCGACTTCATACTCTGGCAAAATTGGAATCCTTTCCGGTAGGATATAAGGAAAATCTAGATAATAGTATTCCTCTTTTTTGGTCACTGCGAGCGGTCCACTTTGACTAGTAAAATGAAGCGTTTCTTCCGCAACGGAATAATAGTTAAATAACACAAAAGCCGTCGCTAATGTAGCATGTCCACAGAGATCGATTTCTCGTTCCGGCGTAAACCAGCGCAGGGCGTAACTTTGTCCCTCCTTGACCGTAAAAGCAGTCTCTGACAAATTATTTTCAATCGCAATGTTTTGCATCACCGCTTCTGGCAACCACTTTTCCAAAACATAAACAGCTGCGGGATTGCCTTTAAAAACTTCCTCCGCAAAAGCATCGACAATATAATAGGGATAACTCATTTTAATTCTCTCCTTGTATTTTTTGATAAATGTATTCCGCGCAACACAAATCCTCAACTGCTAAGCCAACTGCATCAAAAATCGTGCGGCCTTTCTGCTCCGCCTTTAGTTTAACTTTGCCAGTCACTAATTCGCCGAGAGAACCTACAATTTTTTCAGCTGAAAAGGCACCTTCTGAAATCGGAATTAAAAGATCCCCGCTTTCTTTTAATGCAGCCGCATACTCATCTACAAACACTTGACTGTTTTTAACAAGGTCGCTTGTTAATTCTCTGGAAGTCGGCGTGAATGTACCAATTGCATTGATATGGGCATTCGGCAAAACGTCTTTTTCTTCTAAAAATGCGTCCTGACTGGAAGTTAGTGTACAGATAATTTCCGCTTCCTGGACGGCTTCTTGGACAGAAGAACAACCAATAAAGGTACATGCGGGGTAATTGTGCTGTTGCTTAGCGATTAATTTTCGTGCGCGTTCTGCTGTTCGGTCATATATAAAAACCTTTTCAATCGCCCGAACGCTTTGTAGCGCTGCGAGATGAGACGAAGCTTGTTGACCTGCACCAATCAAAGCGATACTTTTTGCCTCTGGAGCTGCTAAATAATCGGTTGCCAAAGCAGAAACAGCTGCTGTGCGAAGCCACGTAATCGCATTGGCGTCCATCATCGCAACTGGTCTTCCAGTAGAACTATCAAACAATAAAATTTGACCAAGATGTGAGGCCAAATTTTTTTGTGGATTTTCTGGAAAAGCTGTAATGATTTTTGCCCCAAAAAAGCGATTTTTTCCTAAGTAAGCAGGCATTAATGCAAAAAGATTCTGATTTTCCCCATCTGGTAAAACCTCTACATGGCGCTCACTTTGCGAAATTTTTCCTTTTTGCAACTCTGCAAAGCAACATTTCATCACTTGAATTGCTTCGGAAAACGACAATTGTTGAATGACCCTCTCATAAGAAATAATGTCCATCTGAATTCCTCCCTTTGCGCTATCATAAACCAGACAAACAATACACTCAATGCTATAATTGTATGGAATACAATTTTATAGAAAGGAAATTCCCCTCATGCCGATTAATTCCTATGAGAACTATGCGTTGTCATGGCGCCCTGTTAAAGAACGTTTAACAAGACCTTATTACCAATCATTGGTTCAACAATTAGAAGCGGATATCTTATCTGGTGCACTTCAAAAAAATGTGAAATTGCCTTCGCAAAGAGAATTAGCTGATTACTTGGATCTGAATTTCACGACGATTGGTCAAGCCTATAAACACGCTATGGAAAAAGGCTTACTTTATACCAACATCGGTAGCGGCACTTTCGTTTCTCCCAACGCGTTTCACTCAATTACAATCTCTACCAACCAAGTAGCGGACCATCTAATTGATTTAGGGCTGGTTAGTTCCTTTGATATGTGTAATCAGCGGATTTTACCTTTTATTGAATCCGTTAGTAAAAATGCGGCCCTTAACAGTTTGCTAAATTATCGCGATCCTTTAGGTACGCACTTTCAACGAGCAACCGCTGCCGAATGGCTTCAGACACAAGGCGTTCGAACCAATGCCGAAGAGGTTGCCATTGTATCTGGTGTCCAGAATGGGCTGGCCGTGACGTTAGCCGCCGCTTTTTCTCCAGGTCAGCGGATTGCCGTAGATCGATACACGTATTCAAATTTTATTGAACTCGCCCAGCTTTATCATTTAGAAATCGTCCCGATTGGCTATGATTCCGAGGGGATGGACCCAGAGCATTTACTGCAAGAATGCAAAAAGAAAAAAATACACGGTATTTTCTTAATGCCCGCATGTAATAACCCGATTGGTTTCCAAATGTCTAGCGCCCGCCGAATGACTTTAGCTGAAATCATTCAGCAAGAACACTTATGGGTAATTGAAGATGACATTCATTCTTTTTTAACAACTTATGCGCAGCAAACAGTTTTACCAACGTTTCAAGAACTCTTACCTCAACAAACGATTTACTTAGCGGGGATGACAAAGTTTGTCTGCACAGGCTTACGCATTGCGTACCTTGTTTTCCCTCCGCTTCTTCGCCAAGAAATAGAGCGTGCGATTTTTAACATTAACGTTAAAACTTCTGGCTTTGATGCTGAAATTGTCACCCAAGTCTTACGCTCACCAGTTGCAGAAGAATTAGTGATAGAAAAATTGGCTTTAACAAAACAAGCCAATGACTTATTTGATACCATTTTTGGGTTAGCTAGACCTAGCAATACTTTGCCGTACTACCGAACTATTCCCCTTTCTACCGAAAAAACGGCGCCGCAAATTGAACAAGAATTTCTCCAAAATGGGGTACGTCTTTTTCACTCGAGCCGCTTTACTGTGCAAAATCAGCCAGATGCTTTTTTACGAATTTCCTTGGCCTCCAATCAGCTTGAGGTATTGGCGAAAGGATTAACCATTATCCAAGAATTCTTACCGACGTTAAACGAAAAGAAAGGACATTCCCTATGAATTCATTGCCAATACTTAAAAAAGCAGTGGGCGCGATCACCCTGCTTTCCGAAGAAAAACAAAATGCCGAATATGAAGGCTTTTTATGTCAAGTTAATGAATCGCAACAACTTATCCGCAGTCGCTTAGCCAAAAAAACGCCGAAAAAAGAAGGCTATTTTGCAGCCTTCTGGGAAAAAAATCAACAAAATCAGAACGAAGCCTTTGATGCTACGGAAGCCCCTGAAATGTTAGCAATTGTCATTGCTGATCAAGAAAAGCAAGGTCTCTTTCTTCTGCCGAAAGAATGTTTAATCCAACAAAAAATTCTCAAAACGAATCAACAAAAAGGCAAAATGGCGGCCCGTTTTTATCCTTCTTGGTGCCAAAACCTTAATCAAACCGCGAAAAAAACACAAAAATGGCAATTAACTTACTTTACTGATTTATCTAAATACTAAAAACGTCAGCTGGCTTCAGAAGCCAGCTGACGTTTGTTTATTTTACTGTTTAGCCAATTGGTGGCGTACCTTCTGCGTTCCCAGCAATCGCTTCGATTTGAATCTGGGCACCTTTTGGTAAATCCGTCACACCAATCACTCTTCTGGCAGGCGTGCCTTCAGGGAAGTACGTTTGGTAGACGTCATCTACTGCCGCCAGCTCTTCAATCTCTTTCACAAAAATATTCACTTTCACCAGATCAGCTAAGCTGTGATCCACACTTTCAATAATCGCTTTGATGTTTTCTAAGCATTGCGTCGTTTGTTCCTTGATTCCGCCAGCGACTAACGCATTTGTTTTAGGATCCAATGGTAGCTGAGCTGATAGATGATTGTAATGAGAAAAAGCAACAGTTTGTGTCGAAAATGGACACTTCGGTGCGTGATCTGTATTATTTGCTTCAATAATTAATCCATATCGATCTTCAATCGCTTGTGGTGGCGTACCATCTCCATGAGAAACCACTGCTTCTACTTGCACCGCCGCCCCCATTGGTAAATCAGCAACAGCAATCATTGTTCGTGCTGGCATATAATTGACCGTACGCGCAATTCCTGAATCCGGGAAAAAAGCAGCATATACTTGATTGACAGCTTCTAGCTTAGATAAATCTTTTAAATAAATATTGACCTTCACAATATCATCAAAAGGCACATCAATACTGGTTAAAATGGCTTTTATGTTTTTCAAACATTGTTTTGTTTGCGTTTTAACACAGCCAGCCACAACTCTGCCCGTTTGAGGATCTATAGGCAATTGTGCAGACAGATTGTTATAGTGAGAAAACGCGACCGTTTGACTGGCTAGAGCATCAATTGGTGCCTGAACAGTCTGATTTGTTAATTTAATTAAATCCCCAGCTTGAGGTGCATTAGGGATAGTTCCTTCCCCATTTGAAACAAGTGCCTCCATTTGAACAGAAGCGCCTAACGGCAAATCTGCGACGGCGACCACTGTTTTAGCTGGATAATAATGGGTAAAGAAGGCCGCATAGACCTCCTCAACTGCGGCAGCATCCCGCATATCTTTGACAAAAATGGTCATTCTGATAATGTCACTCATCGCATGGTTGATACTTTCAACAACCGCTTGGATATTTTTCAAACATTGTGTCGCTTGGGCCCGAATGCCACCTTCTACCAATTGTCCAGAGATTGGCTCAATAGGTAACTGTGCCGACAAATGATTATAGTGGGAAAATGCGACTGTTTGGGCTGCGAGAGGATGCTTTGGTGCACGCTCTGTATTTCTTGCTAAGACGATATTTTCATTACTCATAACTCTACTCCCTTTTTTAGCATTTCAACAAAAATGATTCCGCTTACATTTCCAAGCATTAAACTTCCAACAAGATCCTTTTTATTTTCCTGCTTTTCTATTAATGGTGATAGCTTTCCACCACCACTTCTTTCAGTCTACAATAAGAACAGGAACATTTCAATAAGGCATTCCTAAATTGATTGTTGGCCCTCAAACAAATCTTCTTCCGTTAAAGAAGGCTGAGGTCGGGAAAGAACCGTTTAGCTCCGAGAAATAAGAAGAAATTTCCGAAAATTGCTCTTTAATTTTTGGAGAATTTCGGCTTATTTCCGAAGGAGTTGGTTCTGTTCCCGCCGTTTATCAGGTTTTGATCCTGGGACAAAAATCCAAAGTGATTTTTGTCCCAGGATCAGTCTTTATAGATAACTCGTTAGCTATAACTAGTTTTATTTAACCACCATATACTCACGATAATTTTCCGAGAACGTATCCATTAGCGTATAAATTCGTTCAAAATCATAGTCACGACTAGGGTCATCATACCAAACACATTGAATACTTCCAATAATTGGAAGATTTGGGCTACCTGCTGGCACATCTGTAAATGCTTTTTTCGACATATTTGCTAAAGCATCATCATATTGATAAATGCCAGAATCAACATTGCCAGCGACCCAATACCACGCATCATTGGTATTAAAAATTTTGTGTCCTTTTTGAACAAAGTACTCAGGTTTGGCTACGTCATATCCGCTCCAACCGGCTGTCCAATAAGAAATAATAATCTCTGGGTCAAATGTACCGAAAGAATCGTCGCTGTTGTAATAAATGCCATCATTGAAGCTCATTGGCTGCATGCCCGCATCTTTAATTATTTTAGCTAAATCATTCGCATAAGCGACAAAATCCTTGTAGCGCCCAGAAGATTGCAGTTTCGCCCAACCGCCTGTGTCGACATCATTTGCATACTCATCGCCACCAAAATTGAAAATTTCACTATGCGCGGAAAAATAAGCCACGTACTTACTGATAATCGCCTTTGTGAAATTCACTGCCTTTTGGTTCCCTAAATCTACTGTTCGTTTTGAGCCATCAAAAGCGGGATTTTTAATCGCTAGTTTTTCCATGGCCACTAACAACGCATCCATATGTCCTGGACTGTTAATCACGGGAATGATGTTGATGTTGCGCGCTTTCGCAAAAGCCAACAACCGATCCATTTCTTTTTGCGTTAACGCGTTGCCATTAGGATCATTGTAATATGCGTTGTTGCCTCGTTGGATTGCTTTTGAAACCCGGTTGTGGTTGTATTTTTTACCATTCACATTGACCGACATATCATCCAAAATAAACCGTAAGCCATCATTTCCTAAAATTAATTGGACATCTGTGTACCCATTTTGACTGGCTTTGGCCACTAATTCTTCCAGTTGCTCCACGGAAAAATATTTTCTTCCCGCATCAATGGAAAAGACACTTTTTAAAGGTTGTGTTTGTTTCTCTTTTAAATTATCCAAAGCTGTTTGGACCTCCGTTTGCCAAGTAGTCACTTGCGCGGCTGTATACGTTTTTCCCGCAAGTTCTGTTGCGACTGTCTCTTTTGTTGTTTGTAGTGCTTGAATCGTTTCTGGTGTATAGCTTTCTGCCTTTTCAATGGCTGTAACTGCTTGATCCAACGCACGATATAAAGTGGTTAAGTCAATGGCTAACAGGCCTTTTTCTAATTCAGCATCATAGGTATTTGAAATCCCTTGGCCATAATCGCCACCTAAAATAGCTTTATTCACATCATAAAGCGTCGTTGCTTGTGTCACTGCTTCTGCGGCTTTATTTTGTGCTTCAAGGTCTGTGTTGGCGTAGCTAATTCGTTTTAAATAGTGTTGCGCAGCCGCTTGCATCTCTGCAAGAGAAACGCCTTTACTCTCTGCAATGGCCGTTTTTGTCCAAAGTAAATTAGAAGGTTTTATCTGATTTAAATCGTCTTCATTATAGGTGCGACCATCGCGATCTAAGGCATAGAGGAACATGCCCCCTAAATTATTTTCATAAGAATAACGAGCTACTTTATACATGTTACTTTCCATATACGGCTCTTTTGTGTCATACCAGCGGTTGCGATCTTGCTCTTCTGGGAAAGTTAATCCTGGAACAAATCGTTCCCCATTGAGAACCGGACTTAAATTATTTAATGCTCGTTGCGTGCGTTGGTCATCGCTACCATACTGTTGATACGCGAGAAAATCGAAACAGTCACTGACATCTTGTAAAGGTGGTAAATATTCTGCATTGGTATCATACAAAAATGGACGATCCGTTCCCGACTTCGGTCCAATGTATTTTGATAATGCACGAATGACACCATTAGATAGAACAATATCTTTTTCACTTGGACGAGTTTCCATGTCAATATCTAACCCATCAATTCCTAAATCATCGACAAATTTGGTTAACAGCTCTTTCGCATAAGCATCAAATTCTGCTTCTGTAGGCGTTGTTCCTGCATAAGGAACTTTTAATAGCTCGCTGTAATCAATCCCACGAACTAAACGAACACCTCGTGCATGTAAT
Organism: Enterococcus sp. DIV0167; assembly: GCF_050541555.1. Taxonomy (NCBI): domain Bacteria; kingdom Bacillati; phylum Bacillota; class Bacilli; order Lactobacillales; family Enterococcaceae; genus Enterococcus; species Enterococcus sp. DIV0167. Next base: position 116,580 of record NZ_CP172933.1, on the reverse strand, counting down.
GCTGGCGCATACTCATTTTTTAACGTATCATAAAATGGCTGTGCAAGTGCTTCTTGTCCTTTTGGCACATAACTAAAGACATTCACAATGTCAATACCATAAGGAATATCGTGCATCGTTAGCCAATTTTCATCTGGCAATGTTGTATTAACTCCTTGCATCGTTTTGTCACGCCAAGCCCGATAATAAACCATAAAATGTTTCTCTTGGGTCGGCTCATTGGCTTGGCTGATCATTGGTTGATGAAACAGACTAAATAAGATAAACGCCAAGCCAACCAATAACGAAAGACCCAGCCAACTAACAATTGTTTCTCTGTTTTCTCCTTTTCTTGTCGATAAATTGTTCCCCACTTTGAACACCATTCCTTTCTGCACTCCGTTCATTTTTGTGTATCCACCTAAAAAAGAAAGCGCATACACAACCATCAATAGAATAACAAAAAATAACGAATTTGCAAAATAGAAACTGGAAAAATGAGGATTTTCTATAAAAATCTTTTCCCGCCTAAAATCACTTTTGTTAGACGGCGTTTAAATGTAAATTTTGAGACATGCAAGAAAAACAGGCCTATTTTTCTTGCATGTCTCCTTTACTTAGTCGTGATCAACATCGGCGATTTTCACAACAATTTTCCCTTGTGCTCGTCCTGTCAGTGAATAATCCACCGCTTCTTGAATTTGGCTAAAAGGAACGACTCGGTCAATTATCGGCTGTAATTTTCCCTGTTCAATGAACTTAGTGAGTAAGGCTAATTGCTCGCCATCTGGACGCATAAACAAAAAATGATAACTAACATCTGTGGCTTGCTCCAATCGATGAATCTTGCGGGTAGCTATTTTAAAGGCCCATTGTTTCCAAAGCGGCAAGCCATACTCTTTAGCAAAACGTTCGTTGGGAATGCCTGACAATGTAACGACTTTTCCCTGAGGTTTAACCACTGAGAAAGCTTTTTCTAAGATTGTCCCCCCCATTGTATCAAACACATAATCGTAGTCGGATAAAACTTCTTCAAAATTTTGTGTCTGATAGTCAATCACTTCATCTGCTCCCAACGCTTGAACCCATTCTTTATTTTTACTACTCGTGGTGGTGGCAACGTAAGAGTCCGCTAGTTTTGCTAATTGAATCGCAATGGTCCCAATCCCTCCTGAACCTGCTTGAATCAGGACTTTCTGGCCTGGCTGTACATTCATAATATCATGTAGCGCTTGATAACTTGTCAAACCGACTAACGGAATGGCCGCAGCTTCTTCAAACGTTAAATTTTTCGGCTTCATAGCTACAGCCGCTTGATCCACTGCAATATATTCAGCAAAAGTTCCCACGCGATTTTTGGGTACTCGCCCGTAAACTGCATCGCCCAGCCTAAAATTTTGAACATTTTTTCCAACAGAAACAACAATCCCAGCAAAATCACTGCCTAAAATCAGTGGCATTTGATAATTTAAAAGCATCTTTACTTTGCCATCTTTTGTTTTTAAATCAATCGGGTTGATACTGGCAGCGATAATTTTGACCAAAACATCGTTGTCATGAATGGTGGGTAAGGGCACCTCCTCGATTGCTAATTCTTTTTGTCCGTATTTATGAATTAAAGCGGCTTTCATCATTGAATCTTTCCTCTCTTTACTATCCTTTTTATCGGTTTAAAAGTTTAAACCTTTAATCAATTAGTATCTTAACGAAAAATGGGATCCACGTCAAGTTTCAGCCCTCAGCGTATTTTATTGACAAAAAACACGAAAAATGGTTTAATCGTTTAAAAATACGAACCAAAGAGGCGAAAGAATATGAAAGAATTAGAAGAAATTCAAACAGAATTTACTGCGCTTAGTGATTTTTTAATCGCATTGGGTGATGAAAAACGCCAAGCAATTATTATTGCACTGTTAGAAGACCAGGCCTGTGTTGGCCGTCGTGTCACTGAGTTAACAGAGGCGACACAACTCTCACGCCCCGCGGTTTCTCACCACTTAAAAATTTTGAAACAAGCCAAATTAATTGATTGTCGCAGTGAAGGAACTAAAAATTATTACTCACTTTCTCACGATACCACCAAAATTGAGCAACTCCAACAACTATTGACCCACATTACGTCGATTATGCCAGGGAGGAAGCAAGCATGAAAAAAATTCTCGTGGTCCTCACAAACGTTTCCCGTTATCACGGCACCGAAGAACCAACGGGCCTCTGGCTAGGTGAAGCCACGGAGTTCGTGGAAGAAGTAACCAAAGCAGGATTTTCAGTTGACTATGTTAGTCCCCAAGGAGGCTATGTCCCTTTGGATCCCCGGAGTATGAAATATGTAGATTCATCCATTATGGCAGTTTATGAAAGTGCTGATTTTCAAGAACGAGCGCTAGCGCATTCCCTCTCTCTTGAAGAAATTGAGCCAGATGAATATGCAGCAATTTACTTTACAGGAGGCCATGGCGTTATGTGGGACTTTCCTGATAATCCTCAGTTGCAAGCAATCACTCGTAGCCTTTACGAACAGGGCAAGTACCTAACTTCTGTTTGTCACGGAATTGCTGGCCTTTTAAATGTCAAAGATGCGTCAGGAAATTATTTGATTGCAGATAAAACCATTACTGGCTTCACTACTGCAGAAGAAATTTTAGCCATGAAAAAAGCAGTTGTTCCTTTCTTAAACGAAACAATTGCCAAAGAACATGGTGCTACTTTTGCGAAAAAGCGTCCCTATAAAGAATTTGCGTATCAAGATGGCCGTATAATCACTGGGCAAAATCCTTTTTCTGTCCGCGCTGTCGCAAGATTGTTAATTCAACAACTATCAAAATGAAACAACAGCGACTACTTTTAGGTAGTCGCTGTTGTTTCATTGCTTCTTCTTTTTTCCGAAAGCCGAAGCCCTAACATAAAAAATTTTTGATTAGCTAAAGAGTAACATCGCGCCAATTAAGATAATTAGGTTAATTAAGCCTAAGATAATCATTGGTTTGGCCATGAATTTTGTCCAAGTGGCATATTGAACTTTGGAAATTTCCAAACCACCCATTACAACACCAGATGTTGGCGTGATCAAATTAATCAAGCCACAACCTGAAGCAAAAATCATAACCATCACTTCTGGACTTAAACCAATGTTTTTAGCTAACGCACCCATTACAGGAATAGAAACGTACGCTAAACCAGAAGTTGAAGGAATTAGGAAAGATAAACCTAAGTATAAAACAAAGGCACCGATGACAAATAAGACTGGGGAGAGTCCTTGTAATAAGCCTGCCGCTTTATCAAGGATAAATGAATCTAAATACGTTTTAGACATCAAAACAGATGCCCCGCGAGCAACTACGATAATTAAAACAACGGATAACATATCTTTGGCACCGTCGATAAATGCTTCAATGGTTTCTTTTTCAGTAAAGCGACCAATCAAGGCAGCAATGATCCCTAAAAGGAAGAACCACATCGCTAAGTCGCCAAAGTACCAGTCACCGAAACTGTTGCCTGTTAAAACAGACGTCCAGCCTTTGAAAATCGTCACTCCAAAGTCGTTCCATGGAATTAAGGAAACAATCATAATGACAAAACAGAAAGCGAATACCATTAAGATTTTTTTATGACGATTCGTAAATGGCATTTCTTTCGACGCTGCTTGTCCATACGTTTTTTCCATATCCTCTTGTTCTTGTAAAGATAAAATTGTTGAACCTTTGTCCGCCTTCACTTTTTTCGCATAACGCATCACAATGAAAATAGAATAGCTGGTAGAGGCCGCCCACAAAATAGCACCGACAATTAAAATAATTCCTGTATTCGGCTGAATGCCAATACCTCGCAACGCATCCATCGCTACCCCTGTGGAGAAAGGGTTAACCGTTGAACCGATAACACCTGATCCTGCACCCAATAGCACAGTCCCCACTGCGACAAACGTATCAAAACCAGCGGCGACCATGGTGGCACTCAATAAACCATAAAAAGGAATTGTTTCTTCTGCCATTCCATAAGTCGACCCACCAATAGAAAATAAAATCATTAAAATCGGAATGATTTTCAATTCGTTCCCTTTTAACTTTTTAACGACTGATTGAATCCCTGCTTCAAGAGCCCCAGTTTGCGTCACAATATTTAAAAAGCCACCGAGTACTAAAATAAAAATATTAATTTCAATGGCATCTTTAAACCCATTGAATGGAGCCATGATAATATCCGATAATTTGGCCCCTACCACGTGGTCAACCATTTTGCCATCAATTTCTCTTGGGGTAAATGGCTGGCCATTTAGCAAGACCGTTACGATACCTAAAACAATTAAAATAATAAATAAAATACTAAAAGACGAAAGCTGTTTTTTGTTTTTCTTCTTTTTTTCTGCCATATCCTTTTATACAGGAACCTACTTTCCTGTATCTCCCTTCTCTATGATTAATTACTCAATCGATCAATAAAGAATGGCGTATCTAGAAAAGTTAAGAATTTATGACTGTAGCTAATACGGTTCATTTGGACTAATTTTTTCATAACACTGCTTGCTGTTTCCCGCGTAGTTCCACTCATCCGTGCAATGTCATTAATGGTAATTGGACAAGCAATTGCAACGCGTTCTCTGTTGTCAATTCGTTCTCCTAAATCATTTAATAACATCGCCAGTGATGTCACAATCCGTTCACATGCATCATTGGTTGTTCCTTTTTGGATTTTTATCATGCTTTCTTTTAAAAGGACCGATTGTTCTTGAATCCAATGAATCAATTGCTGGGGATTATTTTGGAGAAAACGCTCAAACAGTTTAACTGGCACAAACACAACCTCAATATCCGTATAGGCAATCGCGGAGTCGTAATGAACCTCATCTTGAAACAGTCCGATTCTCGGAAAAAGAGCCTGCTTTTTCATAAAATGCAGATAGGAAAAATTACCACTGCGATCATTTTTTTCAATTTTAATGACACCCGAAACCAATAAAATCAAATGATTTCTCGGATCACCTGGATAAAAAAGGACTTGGCCTTTTTTATAGGAGCGAACGAAACTCTCGTTGCGCAATTCTGTTAGTTCTGATTCAGAAAAGTATTGAAAATCTTGATTATTTTTAGTGATTATTTTCTCTATCATCATCTTAATTCTCCTAAATACTATACTTTATTTTGTCACAACCGTTCCTACGATTTCATCGCCGCTCATACTTCCTAAGTTTTCCAAAGAAGTGATAATTGCTTGTTTATTGGGTTGGCTTTCTACAAACTGAATGGCGGCTTCAATTTTCGGTAACATACTACCTGGTGCAAAATGACCCGCTTGTTTGTATTCTTCCAACTCTGCTACAGTGACATTGGTTAATTGTTTTTCATCTGGTTTGCCATAATTAATACACACATAATCCACGCCAGTTAAAATAACTAGTGCATCCGCATCCACTAATTCTGCCAGTTTTTCAGAAGCAAAATCTTTATCGATTACTGCTTCGACACCTTTTAATTCTTGTCCTACGACAGGGATGCCACCACCACCACATGAAATGGTAATTATATCATTTTTTATTAAGGTATTAATAGTCTCAGCCTCGTGGATGTCAATTGGCTTAGGACTTGGAACGACTTTGCGCCAGCCACGTCCTGCATCTTCTTTAAAAATAGCACCTGCTTGCATTGCTTCTTTGGCTTCAGCTTCTGTTAAAAATGGACCGATCGGTTTTGTTGGATTTTTGAATGCCTCATCTGCTGGATCTACGACCACCTGTGTTAAAACAGTAGCCACTTGTTTCTTGATTCCTGCTTTGTTTAATTCTTGATTAAGCGCATTGGACAACCAGTAGCCGATACTTCCTTGTGTCATAGCAACACACGTATCTAGCGGCATCGCTGGATTTTTTTCAGAATCAGCTGCTTGTTGTTGCAATAATAGATTACCGACTTGTGGACCATTGCCATGTGAAACAATCAACCGATGCCCTTGTTTAATTAAATGAACTAAATAGGCAGATGTTTGAACTAATGCTTGCTGTTGTGCATGTGCGCTAGCATCATTTGAAAGGATGGCATTTCCGCCTAGTGCAACGACCATTTTTTTCCCCATTACAAATCCTTCTTTCCTATCATAATAAAGAATAGGCCGCCCTTCAAAAGAATCTCTTAAAGGGCGAAACGACTATTCTTTTTTCAATGTTTTTTCAGTTGCTTCCTACACACGAGGAATGAATAAGTTGCCTAAAGTAGCTGCCATGATCGCTTTAATAGAATGCATTCTGTTTTCTGCTTCTTCAAATTGACGACCATATTTACTGCGGAAAACTTCATCCGTGATTTCCATTTCAGTAATGCCGAATTTTTCAGCAACCATTTCTCCGTATTGTGTTTTCGTATCATGAAAGGCTGGTAAACAGTGTAATACGATTAAATCGCCATCCATGTTTTCGGTTTTTTCTAACATAGCCATATTAATTTGATAAGGTTTCAACAGATTGACACGTTCTTCAAATTTATCTTCTTCACCCATGGACACCCAAACGTCTGTATATAACACGTTGGCTCCTTTAACACCTTTAGCAACGTCGTCTGTAATCATTAATTCTGCACCAGATTCTTTCGCAAATTCTTTTGCATAATTAACGACTTCATCAGAAGGGAACAATTCTTTTGGTGCACAAATGCGAACATTTACGCCTAAAATAGCACCTGTCACTAACAAGCTGTTTGCCATGTTGTTACGGCCATCGCCGACATATACTAAAGTGATTCCTTCTAAACGACCAAAGTTTTCTTTCACTGTCATAAAGTCCGCAATCATTTGTGTTGGATGCCATTGATCCGTTAAACCATTCCAAACAGGAACACCAGAATATTTCGCTAAATCTTCCACTACTTCTTGACTAAACCCACGGAACTCAATCCCGTCAAACATACTACCTAAAACAATCGCTGTATCTTCAACAGATTCTTTTTTACCTAATTGAATATCGTTGGCGCCTAAATACTCAGGATGTGCCCCTAAATCAATCGCTGCTGTCGTAAACGCAGAGCGTGTCCGTGTCGAAGTTTTTTCAAATAAAAGAGCGATATTTTTTCCTTCTAAATAGTGATGTGGAATCCCTTTTTTCTTCAATTCTTTTAAGTGAATACTGAAGTCTACCAAATACTCTAATTCTGCTCTTGTAAAATCTTTTTCTGCTAATAAACTACGTCCTTGAAATACTGAATTCATGATGATTCCTCCTATTTTTGGGTGTTTTTTAAAGATCTTCACGGTAAAGTGGCATACTCATACAACGAGGGCCACCACGGCCACGTACTAGTTCACTTCCTGGAATGTAATTCAATTTCACGCCTGCTTCTTCTAGCGCTTTATTCGTAATCGTATTCCGATCATAAACAACAACTTCCCCAGGGGCAATTGCTAATGTATTTGAACCGTCGTTCCATTGTTCACGGGCTGCTGCGGTTAAATTTCCAGCACCGCAACGGATTAATTGAACATTGTCTAAATGCAAGTATTTGCATAAAATGTTATCTAATGTATCTTTTTCTTTTGTAATTTGGATGTCTCCATCTGCTTTTTCAGTGATCGAGTAAACAACCAAACCACCTTCGATTTCTGGATGAATCGTAAATTTATCATAGTCAATCATGGTAAAAACGGTATCTAAATGCATGAATTTACGATGTTCACCGATATCAAAAGCCAAGATATTTTTAAACCCTAATTTTTGTTCAAAAATATTTCTCGCAATTTTTTCAATTGACGCGGCATCCGTTCTTTGAGAAATCCCAATGGCCACTACTTCTTTTGAAAGAATTAATTCATCGCCACCTTCAATTCTGGTTGATTCTGAACGATCATAGACTCTAGGAACCTCTTTTCCAGCAAAACGAGGATGATAATCAAAAATGTATTGCCCAAAAATGGTTTCCCGTTGTCGAGTTACTGAATACATATGATTTAAAGAAATCCCGTGCCCCATTGTCGCAAAGTTATCACGCGTGAAGTATAAGTTAGGCATTGGATCAATAATGAATGGATAATCCGCTTCAACCATATCTGTTAAAAATTCTTGCTCATATTTAGGTAATTCTTGTTTTTGAATGCCAGCAATCGCTTTTTGAATAAGTTCTTCGTTGTCGTCAATTTCTAACATTAACTCTCTAACTTTTTCTTTTGCTGATTCGCTGCGAATATTGGCTTCTTCTAAGAATTGGTCAATAAATTGTCGGCGGACCTCTTCATTAATCAACGCTTCAGCAGCTAAGTCCTCTAAATAGACCACTTCGATATCTTTTGATCGTAACAACTCTGCAAATGCATCATGTTCTGCTTGTGCTTTTTCTAAAAACGGAATATCATCAAACAACAATCTCTCCAGATAATCTGGCATTAAATTTTCTAATTCCTTACCTGGACGATGTAACATCACTGTTTTCAATTTCCCGATTTCAGAAAATACATTAATTGGATGACTCATGTGAAATAACCTCCTCAACTTAATTACAAACACAGAATAACAGACCTGATTAACCTAGGACGTGAGCCATTTGCCAAACAAAATACCAAATATACAACGGTATTCTTTCTTATGCATATTTTCAACCTAAAAGAATGCGCTTTCATAGATATTCTAAAAAAATAATGCATAATTAAATAAAAAAAAATGCATTTATTCAAAAAAAAATTATTTCTCCATACACATAATAAAGTTATAATCTTATAGAGGTAAAAGGAAGGGAGCCAGAAGTCAAAACGACTTCTGGCTCCCTTCCTTTTATGCGTTACTTTTTGACAAAGGTGTTGGCTGAATAAATTGTTGAAAATACTGCTCTAGTTCTTGTGCTTTTTCCTCGGATGATGAAACAATAATAACAGTGTCGAAGCCAGCGACAGAACATTTCTTTTCACACAAAGACACTTCATCAAGTACAGCTGAAAACAATGTTGCGTTGTCTGGTAATGTATGAACCACTAGTAAAAAGGCGACACGTTCAACCTTGGTCACTACCTCACGAATTGCTTGTATCAACTGTTCTTTTTTTCGTTCTTCTAAAGAAGTGAATTGTTCAAAAATCGTTAAACGGATCTCGCCAGAATCATCTAATGCTTTGACGACTTTTAATTCCCATAAATCCCGTGAAATCGTTGCTTGTGCGACATTTATCTCGCGCTTTTTTAATTCTCTTAACAACTCATTTTGACTATGAATTACAGTTGTTTGAATGATTTCTTTAATCAAACTTTGGCGTGTTTGCTTATTCACAAATAACACCCTTCCTCCAGACATTTACAAAGCAATACTAGCAGAATCTCTCTAATTAGAATAGAAAAAGGGTCGTTTAGCTAAAAGGTTCTCATTGATTTTGTCGGATATTTCGCATTCAAAAAAGTGAGACTTGCACAATTTAGTAAAACGTTGTACAGTGATTTTAGGGAATTACTGGCACCGTTTTAAATAACAGCAATGATGTTTTTTTGCATGATTAACTGAACTGGAGGAAAGTAATGAACCGATTAAAACGCCAAACGATGATTAAGCGATTGGTCACAGAAAATGAAATCCATACACAAAGTGAATTACTAGCATTATTGGAAAAAGAAAATATTCACACCACACAAGCAACTATTTCTCGTGACATTCGTGAGCTGAATTTAAACAAAGTAGACAATGGTCAAGGAGAAGCCTATTATCGTATCTTGAATAATTCTGCCCTTCGTCCAAAATATAAAACAGATGAAGAACGTCTTGTTGACATTATTATTGAAACTGGTGTTTCTTTAACACAAATAGAGTTCACAAATCTTTTAACCGTCTTACCTGGCAACGGGCAAGCCATTGGGGTTTTAATTGATCGCATACGTATCCACAACCCTCATATCTTGGGCTGCATCGCTGGGGATGATACTATCTTAATTCTTTCAAAAAATAAAGAAGATGCCCTTGAAGTTAACAACTATTTCCAGCAGTATTTGTACCACCCATAATTCATCACTTAGTAAAATCGACTATTTTTTGACATCATTGCTATTTTATTAAAGATAAATAAAAGAAGGCGTCTCAGTGAAAGCTGAGGCGTTTTCTCATGAATTTTTCTTTTGAACACCGTCTTTTTTTTGTATAATAATCAAAAAGCAAAGAAAGGGTTTCTTATGACTGAACAATTCATACTCACTTCAAACGATCAACAAACTCAGCTCAATGTACGTCATTGGCCCTGTCCTTCACCCAAAGCCGTAGTTCAATTGATTCACGGCATGGCAGAGCATATCCAACGTTATGATGAATTTGCTCGTTTTTTAAATCAATTAGGGTTTGCCGTAATTGGGCATGATCATCTAGGTCATGGCGAATCTGTACAACCAAGCGCACCGATCTATGGTTTTTTTGGAGAACAAGGGCCTGAAAATGTCGTTACAGATATTCATCAAGTGAAACAATGGGCTATGAATCACTATCCACAATTGCCCTATTTTATGATGGGTCACAGCATGGGGTCTTTCGCCTTGCGCAACTATCTGCAAGACTATCCTGTGACTATGCAAGGAGTCATTTTCATGGGCACTGGAACAAGTCCGTTACCTTTAACCGCCGCATTGCCTTTTATTAAAAAAATGGCCGAGAAACAGCCGAAAAAACCAGCTCCGTTCATTGATAAGCTGGCATTTGGTTCTTTTAGCAAAAAATTTCCTGAAGCAAGTTCCTTTAATTGGCTTTCTAAAAATCAAGCCAATGTGGCTGACTATGAAAATGACCCATTAATGGGCTTCGTATTTACCAACAATGGTTTTGCTACCCTTTTTTCGCTTGTTAAACGAGCCAATCAAAGGAATTGGTACCAAGCGATCCCAAAAGAATTGCCTATTTTAATCATTAGTGGCGCTGAAGACCCAGTTGGTGATTTCAGCAAGGGGCCAGCGAAAATTCAAAAGCAATTAAAGCATGCAGGTTTTCAGCACGTGACGTTACGACTATTTCCCACATTGCGTCATGAAATTTTATTAGAAACGGAAAAAGCAACAGTTTTTCAAGAAATTGGGCATTGGTTAACGGATTTAACGAATTAAAAAAGAAGGTTGATGTCACAACGGAACTGACCTAAGATTGTGAGACAGGAATAAAAAAGCATTTTCCTAGACTGCTGATTTCCGATAGTCTATCGGCGATTGGTAGTCTAGTTTTTGTTGAATTCGACTTTCATTATAATAAGTAATGTATTTTTTTACAATTTCTATTACAATAGATGTAGGTTCACTTGTGAGCCCATCTAAGTAGAACGTTTCAGACTTTAGTGAGGCATGAAACGATTCGATGCAGGCATTATCTGAAGGTGTCCCTTTGCGGGACATACTCATGGTAATGCCTTTTGCTTTTATTTGATTCTGGTAGTCAAAAGAAGTATAAACAGAGCCCTGATCACTATGCAATAGACAATCCGTTGTTTGGGGCAATTGATCAAGTGTATCCAGAACAAAAGCCGTATCTTGCTTATCACCGATGGTATAGGCAATAATTTCACCATTGTATAAATCCATAATTGAAGACAAATACAATTGCTTTTGACCAAAAGGCAGATAAGTAATATCTGTTACCAATTTCTTTAAAGGAGCGTCTGAAGAAAATTGTCTATTTAGCTTGTTCTCGACAACCGTGTAAGGTTGTCCCACTTTACTGCGTTTCTTCATTTTCACGCGACAATTCCAATGATATTTCTGCATAATCTTTTGTACGGTGTTTTTGTTTACTTTGTATTCCTGATTAATCAACGCAGTAATCTTTCGATAGCCATATCGAAACTTATGCTGGAAGCAAAGTCGACGAACGGCTTCTTCAAGAGGTGTTAACTTTCCTAAGTCTTTTCGATGAGTCCAACGATAATAAGTAGCTCGCGAAACGCCGAAAAGTTGACACAATGCAGTAATGGTTATTTTTCCTTTCATTTTTTTAACTAATTCTACAAATATTTCTGGCTCCACGTCCTTTCCAATTCTTTGTACTTTTTTAGCACCTCAATATGCATTTTTAAATAGTTATTTTCATTTCTAAGCTGTTGTTCATTTGATAGAATTTCTGGACCTTTTCCATAAGCATATTGTTTTCCAACGGGTTGAACCAGACGATGATTCTCGCCATTACGGTACCAACGCCACCATGTTTCAATTTGTGTTTTGTTTTTAATGCCTAATTCTGCCATAATCGTTTTTACAGGAATATTCTCTTTTTTCATCTGTATAGCCATTTCTTTGATGTGAATCGGATAAGACACTCGATTTCCCATTGAAAAAGCACCCCCTAGTTAAATTCATTTTAACGTGAATTCAACAAGAGGTGCTTTTTTATTTTGTCTCAGTTTATTGGGTCAGTTCCCAACATCAACCTTCTTTTTTAATCTATTTTCGTTAAACCGCCCATATAAGGACGTAGAACTTCTGGAATCGTTACGGTGCCATCTTCATTTTGATAATTTTCCAAAATAGCAGCCACTGTTCGACCAACAGCAAGTCCTGACCCATTAAGTGTATGGGCATACTGAACATGACCTGTTTTATCACGATAACGAATCAACGCCCGACGTGCTTGGAAGTCTTCACAGTTTGAACAAGAACTAATTTCTCGATACGTTTTCTGTGCCGGAATCCAAACTTCTAAATCATAGGTTTTCGCTGCCGAGAAGCCCATATCACCTGTCGAAAGAGTAATCACTCGATAAGGGAGGCCCAATTTTTCTAAAATGTCTCCAGCATTGTTGGTCATTTTTTCTAATTCTTCATAGGAGTGTTCTGCATCACTAAATTTAACCATTTCTACTTTATGGAACTGGTGTAAACGAATTAATCCTCGGGTATCACGGCCTGCGCTACCCGCTTCCGAGCGAAAAGAAGGACTTAAAGCAGTAAAATAAATCGGTAACTCTTGCGCCTCTAAAATTTCATTATTATAGTAGTTAGTTAATGGGACTTCCGCTGTGGGGATCAGCGTCAAATCACTTTCTGCAACTTGGAAAACATCTTCTTTGAACTTAGGAAACTGACCGGTGCCAAACATTGCTTTGCTATTGACCAAATAAGGAGGAATCACCTCGGTATAACCATGTTCATTAACATGTTGATCTAACATAAAATTATAGACCGCTCGTTCTAAACGAGCCCCTAAGCCTTTGTAATAAAGAAAACGGCTACCAGATACTTTCGCGCCTCTTTCAAAATCTAAAATTCCTAAGGCTTCACCGATTTCCCAATGTGGTTTCGGTTCAAATGAAAAAGTTTTCGGCGTACTCCACCGCCGAACTTCTACGTTGGCGGCTTCGTCTGCGCCAACAGGTACGCTCTCATGAGGTAAGTTAGGCAAACGTTCTGCAATGGCTGTGCATTGTTCTTGCAAATGAACAACTTCTTGGTCTAAAACTTTAATTTGCTCGCTAACTTCTTGCATATTTAGCAATTGTTGTGAAGCATCTTTTTGTGCACGCTTTAATTGTGCAATTTCTCCTGACACCTGATTACGGTGTTTTTTCAGTTCTTCAACTTTAACAAGTAATGCTCTCCGTTCTTCATCTAAAGCCAAAAAGCGTAATAAAACTTCCTCGTCCACACCACGTGTTTTTAACTTTTTCTGTACCACTTCTACATTTTGACGAATTTTTTTCATATCCAGCATCTTATTTCCCTCTTCATGATTAAATTTTAAACAATGGTGAATTTTACTTTTTCAAAAATTTCATTCTTCATTCGTTGGCCAGTCGCTGTGCCAGCTAAGCCACCTAACCCCGTTTCTCTCAATTCTCGTGGTAATTGACGGCCGACTTTATTCATGGCTTCCACCACTTCATCTGCTGGTATTTTATTTACAATTCCAGCTAAAGCCATATCTGCAGCGATTAACGCATTGCCTGCACCTACTGTATTTCGTTTGACACAAGGAATTTCGACTAACCCAGCCACTGGGTCACAAACTAAACCTAATAAATTCCCTAAAGCCATAGCAAAAGCTTCAGAAGATTGGCGTGGTGTTCCGCCAGCCGCTTCAACAGCTGCAGCGGCGGCCATCGCTGAAGCACTGCCTACTTCGGCTTGACATCCACCAACAGCACCAGCAATCATCGCATTGTTGGCTGTGACCATCCCAAATAAAGAACTGGTAAACAAGAAACGAATTTGTTGATCACGCGTTAAATTCAAGGTATTTTTAATCGCTGTTAAAACCCCTGGTAAGGTGCCACTTGCACCAGCAGTTGGCGTTGCGCAAACAACGCCCATTGCTGCATTGACTTCATTAGTACCTAGTGCGGCTTGAACTGCAGACATCATTAAATCACCTGATAACGTTTTGCCAGCTGCGCGGTATTTTTTTAAACGTGCCGCATCACCGCCCGTTAACCCAGTAGGAGAAAAAACGCCTGCTCCTTCTTGCGAGCGTTTGACAGCAGCATCCATGACATCCAAATTTTGACCCATCTGTGTCCAAATTTCTTCATAGCTTTTTTGGCTACGCTCCATTTCTTGCTCAATCATCAAATCAGAGATTTTTTTTCCTGTTTTTTCAGCTTTATCGATAAATTCTTCAATCGAAAGGTACATATGTCAAACTCCTATCATAATAAGATTATTTTCGATGTGTCATCTAGTGAAAACAATTGTTCTTTCACCGAGGAAATTGGTGCCGAATCTAAGTCAAAGATGAATAAAATTTGATTCCCTTCCACATAACGAGACACCGCATTCACTTGAATATTATTTTTTTGTAACGTATCTTTAAAAGCTTGCATCGCCTGCTCTTCTTGATTAATGACTAACAAAATAGGTAAAGGACCATGTAGTTGTACATTGAAACCGTCTAATTCAATGTATTTCACCTCGATAGTACCGCCACCTACAGAAATTCCTGTTAAATGGATTTCGTGCGTTGCATCACTGAGTGTCACACATGCTGTATTAGCATGCTTCACTGGACTTTCTTCACTCATTTCTAAAAATTGAATCTCGATTCCTTGTTCTTCCGCAAGTTCAATGGATTGTGTTACGTTGGCATCATCTGCTGCTAGTCCAAGAATTCCACCAATAATTGCAAAATCAGTCCCATGTCCTTTATGCGTGTCTGCAAAAGATTCATAGTATTTAATCACAATTTTTTCTGGCGTTCCGCCGAATAACTTTCTTGCCGCTAAGCCAATTGCTAAGGCCCCAGCTGTATGCGAACTAGAAGGACCAATCATAATAGGACCGATAATGTCAAAACAACTTTTGTAGTTCATTACTTTGTTCACTTTTTTAGGTTTATTGATGGCCATAGCTGTGTTCATACGTAACTCCTCCTTTGGTTTTTACTGCTTCTTTTTCTTTTTCACTGGTTACTTCCGTCGTTCCTTCAAATTCTGGTGTATTATCCACCGCTTCAATTCTGTAACGTTTAAAGACCAGCGCACCTAAAAATCCAAACATCAGACTGACCACTGTGATAATCGCTACTGCTAGTAAAGTCGTTTGAATGGCATTGTTACCTAATGTCACAAGTAAACCAGCCCACGGTGTTGCCATTCCTGTCACAGGTACTTTTAAGCCAAAGAAAGTCACTACAATACCACTAACCATTCCTGAAAATAAATTCGTTGCGTAAATAGGTATTGGATTGGAGCTGATGATATCGACTTGTGTTAATGGCTCAATTGCCACAGCTAACGGAGTTGAAGCTGTGCCTAGTTTTAACTTTTTAAATAGCGCCGCATTGACAATGGAACTGCCGTAACAAGTCAACGCACCGACAGCCATTGGTACACCAGTCAAACCAATCAAGGCAGTTAAAACCATTGAACTTAACGGTGTCATACCAACAATCGGGATAATAGCACCTAAAATTGCGCCCATCACATATGGATTGCCATCTACTGCACTTAAAATCGTGCCCCCAATAACTTCTAGGACACCTAATACAACGGGTTGAATAAAACCAGCAACTAACGAAGCAGCGACTGGAATGACTAAAATAACGACTAATAAGTCAATCCCTTCTGGAATACGTTTTTGCATCTGCTCAACAACAAAAGATAAAAGATACGCGGTAATAAAAGCTGGTAACAAGCTGACTTTAATCAATGACAGACCTAAAATAATTGAAAAAACTGGACTAATCCCGAAAGCCAGCGGCACAAGAGCTCCAGCTGCTAAACCACCTAGACTACCCATAGTTTCACCAATTTGCGACACATAATCTAAATGAAAAACGCCGCCTACTGCATACCGCAAAAATGCCTCTGGTAGAAAGGTGGCACAAGCTGCACCAGACAAAGCACTTAAAGATTTTTTCCCTCGCGGTGCTTTAAAAGAGAATAGGGACATGCCACATAAAACTAAGACTAACATCAAGATTCCTGATAACGTTTTCATTTCTTTGCCTCCAACTATATTTTTTTATAACGGATGGTACTCCTGAATAAAATTTTTATTGCTCAACAAGTGAAAGAATGAGCGAACATTTCGATGAACTAAAGTACAATGAGTAACAAAAATTTCATTCCACATTCAGAGTATACGACTAAACAAAAGTTTAGTCAATGTATTTTTTTAACGCAAAGAATCTTATTGCTTTTCCATTAAAAAAGTATTACACTAAAATTAATTTCAGTGTAGGGGAGGATATCACTTGGAGTCATATTTACGTTTAAGTGAAGTAGATAAACAAATCTTACATTCACATGCCTTAATGCTTGATGGATTAGGGAACTTCTTTGGTAGTACCCATGAAGTCATTCTTCATAGTTTAGAAAATTTGGAAAGTTCAGCTATCAAAGTCATCAATGGCCATTTCAGTAATCGCAAGGAAGGTGCCCCCATTACTGATATGGCGTTAAAAATGTTAAGTCAAGTAGAGTCGGAACATGATTACGCTGTGAAACCCTACTACAATAAAAATCAAAAAGGGGTTATTTTAAAATCTTCCACCATTCCAGTTATCGGTGAAAATGATCGTATTATTGGATTGATCTGTATCAATATGCATTTAGAAATGCCATTAATTGATTACTTGCAAGACTTATTACCTTCAGGACAACAAAATGATATGTCCCAAGAGCTTAAAAATTCTGAACATTTTTCTGACAATATTGACGAATTAATCACTACTTCACTGACAAAAGTAAAACAAGCAGTAGAAAGCGATCCAAATGTATCACATTTGAATCAAAATAAAGAAATTGTTATTCGTTTATATGATCAAGGAATTTTTAATCTCAAAGATTCTGTCATAAAGATTGCCGATCGATTAGGTATTTCAAAAAATACCATCTATTTACATATCCGCAATCATAAAAAAGAAGAAGCTTAAAACATCAAAGCCACCAACGCTAACTAGCGTTGGTGGCTTTGATCACTTCTCTTCTATTTTAATTTGGTAAATCAAACAAGTAAGGTGTCCCTATTTCTCCATTTAACGTAACATCTAAGCGATTTTTTGTGCCGGGAACTAAATTACTGGCTGTGAAATTCCCTTGGGCATCCGCAGTAAAACTTGCTAAAATCACCCGCGCATCATCTGCACGTGACACTAAAATAGTTGCATTCGGTGCTGTTTTACCAGAAATTGTTCCTTGTTTCGGATCAATCGTAATATTGCTAAAAGAAAGCGCTGCTTCTTGTCCTGAACTTGGAATGTCAATTTGGACAGGTGCACTATTCCGTTGATCAACGGTTGCGATTAATTGAGTAGTCGCTCCCGCTCTGGGACTAATTACTGTAAAATTGCCATTGGCATCCGCATAAAAAACACCTGCTTGTGCAGAAGCATCACCGACTACCGTTGCTGTAATGGTTGCATTAGGTAATGTAGTACCATTAATTTCATTTCTTTCAGGATTGAAAACAACATTGGTAATTGTAATGTTTGTATCAGGTGCTTGGTTTTGAGGGACTTCATTCGTTCCATCAGTTCCTGCAGAAGGCTGCGTGGCATTTTCTGACGGATTTTCCCCTGTCACATTAGAATTTTGACCCGTGACAGACGAATGACTACTTTTCATTTCTTGTTGACTAGAGGATTTCTGCGTGGCTTTCTTTGTTTCTTGCTTTGGCTTAGAATCATTTGTGCTTGCTGTTTTTTTGTTTCCACATCCTGCTAGACTTAAAGACAATACACTGAACGTTAACATACTGAACAAAGCAATTTTTTTCATTTTTCGTTACCTCCAGAAATCTTTTTGTAACATTAATGTAACATTGTTTTAAAAATCTAGCAATAATTTTTCAACCGTTTTCCTTTTTGTTTAAAAAGAAAAAACCTGCACAAAGGCATTTAGCCTTTGTGTAGGTTTTTATCTGCTAAATGGATTTAATGTTTGCGATAGCTTAAATAGTAAAAGCCAGAAACAAAAATGGCACCACCAATGATATTACCTAAATAAACAAAAATAAAATTACGGAAAAAATCCCCCCACTGAACGCCGCCTTCAAAAATTGCGGCTGGAATGATGAATGCATTCGCCACACTATGCTGAAAGCCAATTGCAACAAAAATCATTACTGGAAACCAGATGCCTAATAGTTTCCCCGCTGCATCTTTCGCACCATAACAAAGCCATAAGGCCAGACCTACGAACCAGTTACAGCCAATACCTGAAATAATTGCTTGAAGCCAAGTTGCTGCAACTTTATGTTCTGCAAGAGAAAGAACCTGATTTAAATAGGCGCCGCTACTGGTTAAACCTAAATAATGGCCAAAAAAATAGGCAACAAATAGGGCGCCAACCATATTTGCCAATGTAATTGTGACCCAGTTCACGAGTAATTCTCTGAAAGAGACCTTTTTAGCAAACCAAGCCGTACTCACCGCCATCATATTTCCTGTGATTAACTCACCACCAGCCATTAAAATAACAATTAGACCAATTGGGAAAACCGCAGCTCCCACTAAAGCTTGAACACTGGCTAAATCTGCTGGAATAGAGGCGGAAACACGCACATAAGCTAAATAGCCGAGGGAAATCATAGCCCCGCCGATAAATCCTAAAATGAGTTTTGCTACCAAAGGCTTTTGAATTTTTTTCTGACCATTTTCAATACTAATACTTAAAATTTCATCTGGTGTATACAAACATTTCACTTCCTTTGTTTTTTGTCCTCCTTTACTTTACCCTTATATCACAGAAATTCAAGTACTTTTGTGTATTTTTTCACTAAAAACTGTAGTTCTTTTAATTTTATATGAAAACATCCTGAAACAAGTCCTATTTCTTGTTTCAGGATGTTTACTTATCCGTTTTTAAAGAGTTATCTTTTCACTTTAAAACAATAGGTTGCTGCAGTTAACGATAAAAAGCTCAGGCCTAGGAAGCTCCCAACTGTTGAAGATTGTTCCCCTGTTTTGGGGAATTTTTTCTTGGCAATTTTGGTCGTATTATCCGCTTTTTTGACTGTTCCTGACGATTCTTGATTCGTCTGTATCTGTTTAGTTGCTTGGTTTTCTGCTACTGATTCCTTTGTTTGATTAGCCTTGGCAGAGGGCTTTGAATTACTTTGAGCGGCATTAGGATCTTGATTAGACTCTACCGCGTAAATGACAGAATTCTGGCCTTTACTTTGGCTGTTTTCGTTTACAGGGCTTGGGGTGCTACTCTCACTTGTACTGTTGGTTGCGCTGGTCGTACTTGAAGCACTACTTTCGCTGGTACTACTTGTTTTACTGGTTGTACTTGGTGTGTTGCTTTCATTTGTATTGCTTGTTTCACTTGTCGTACTTGAGGTACTACTTTCGCTGGTTGTGCTTGGCGTGTTGCTTTCACTCGTACTACTGCTCTCACCTGTCGTGCTTGGCGTGCTGCTTTCACTCGTACTACTGGTTTCACTTGTCGTGCTTGAGGTGCTGCTTTCGCTGGTATTACTGGTTTCACTGGTTGTGCTTGAAGTGCTGCTTTCGCTGGTATTACTGGTTTCACTTGTCGTGCTTGAGGTGCTGCTTTCGCTGGTATTACTGGTTTCACTGGTTGTGCTTGAAGTGCTGCTTTCGCTTGTGTTACTAGTTGTCTCTGTTGATTTTTCAACTAACAGAAGTAACGCCGTTTTTATGGTTTGTGTTAATTGGTTAATACGCTTTTGTGCATCTGCAGGCGTTTTAAAGCCACCAAGTGTTGGCTCTAATAATTCTTCATCTGACCAAGCAAGCAGTTGTTGTAACTGCTTATAGCTTCCTTCGCCAGTTGTTGTATCTATTAAGGCTTCTTGCATGGCTTGCCAAGAGTCTTTGGTATATACAGATTCGTCTAATTTATGAACGCTTGCAAGTTCATTTTCTGCTTCTGTACGCTCTAGCGTGATATCGGCTTTTTTGACTAATACTTTCATTGCAGATTGCAAATTACTTGTTAACTGATCCACTTGCTCTTGGGTTTTGTCCTGACTCTCCTGACCTTCTGCTAACAATTGTGTCGCCTGCTGATAATAGGAAGGAACAATTGATTTAGGCCCAATGGCAGTGAATAGCTGCCAAGAGTAAACTGTATATTGGTTTGCTTCACCAATCGAAGCATAAACGGTTTGTAGCTGGGACAAATCAAGCTTTTTTGCCGGAGCCTCTACCGTCACCGGTACGTTCACTGTTACCAATGAACCTGTTTCATAAGTTAATTGAACAGTCACTTTTTGTTGGCCGATTTCATTTAAGACCTCTGGATTGACGATTTTAGCGGCTGGGACTGCTTCATCCGCGTCATTTGTATTAGCAACCAGTTGCTGCGGATCGATTGATTGTCCTTGCACAATCGTTGTAGCCACAGGGGTTGCTAAAGTATTTCTAACCGGAATTGGCGTATTTTTATATTGCTCGTAAAGTGTTGGTGAAACCAACGATTCCCATGTTGCTGGCATTAAGCGATAGTCCTCCTCTGTCCAATTTTCTACCAATAATTGGCCGTTTTTAAGGCCATCATCTCGAGTATTGTCTTTCACAAAACTCGTTTCTGGTCGGAAACCACCGCCACTAGCGATTAACAATTCCCGACGTCGATTTTGCGGAATATTATGGTAGTTAACAAACTGATTGTTGATAAATACGCCATTGAACACATTGTTATTTCCTGTATGTCGATTGTATTCCATCCCAATTGCATATTGATTGTCCCAATACTTCCAATCAAAAATGTTATTAGCCACTAGCCAGTTGGATAATTCTGAAATAGCTCCCTCTGCTTGCGTTTCTGCCAAACCAATCTCTGGTGTTCCATACATAATGAGGCCTGTATTTCGCAAATAATTATTCATAATCGTAATATTACGACCTGATTTAAACTTAAATCCGCCAGCTGGACCATTTTGTAGTCCACGTAAATGATTCCCCACCACCGTGATGTTTTGGGCGCCACGGAAATAAATTGCATGATCTCCCACTAGACCATTCAAGTTTTCATTATCATAGGGTGAATAGAAAAAATTATGTTGGACAGTTACATCCTTCAACATATTAAAAGAATTAACCCCGGTGGATAGATAATTTTGTTCATTAGGTACTGAAATAGCACCGGCTTCAATGGCTGTTTGCAAACGTGTAATAGTCGCTGCTAAGTCTGAACGACTGGTACTTTTAATCGCATCTAATTCTGTCACTTTTAAACCAAATAGATTGTCCACGATGTCTACATCTGACATATACTGGAAGCGACTTGGCGTTGAATAACCACCAATGTAAATCGCTCGGTTAAAATCACCTCCCGATTGCATATGTGCCGTGTCTCGCATGAAAATATTACCTGAAATTTTAACGCCAATATCTGCATTTAAATTGACCACGAATCCTTTTAATGGATTATAAAAGATATTGTTTGCTAGCGTTAATTGATTCGTCAATTTTAAGGTCACATTGATGCCGTCAAAAGCAATATTTTGAAGTCGTACATTGGTTTTCGTCCCGTACGTTGTGTCTGTTAGCTGAATCGGTGCACCTGTAGCATTATGTAAAATAGTGGCTCCTGTTGTATCGCCAATTAATTGATAATTTGAAGAAATCACAATATCTTTTGACAGAGCATAACTTCCCTGTGGTAAAAATAATGCCCGTCCTTCCCTTGCTGTCTGACTCAGCAACGTCTGTAACTTCTCTGTTTGATCCTCTGTGCTATTAGGCACCATCGCTTGCGCACCAAAAATCGTTGTATCTGTTGCGTTAACTGGTTCAACCGCTTCAGTCACCATTGGTAGACCCACCACTGTCAATAAACCAAATAGAAGAATGAGCATTGTTTTCTTCATGTGTTTCCCACTTTTCATTCCGTTACTTCCAACGGCTTATTTTGTAAAAGTTGATACAGCGTAATAACACGACTGTCTTCGTATGCATAAATTTTTTTAAATTTTGGATTCATATGTAAGATACTTGTTACCTTTAACAAGTTTTGATTTGTGACTTCTAATTCTAAAGCCTCAACCAATTCCTTTAAGCGAACACCGGCACTATTTTCTTCACAACTTAAAATTTCTTCAATTTGTTCCATCCGTTTTTTCATCTCATCCCGCCTTCCTTCCCTTGCTCTTTCTATTATATAGAAAAATTCTTGTGAGAACCCTCAATATTTTTTAACTGACTGTTAAAAAAAGTAGTAGTTCCTTTGCTATCAATAGCTAACCATCTATTATTTACGATAAAAAAAGCAAAAAAAGTACCTTTTGGACATAATTTTCAGAAGAATTGACGCAGTATTTATTAAAAAACAACGAGAAAACGTCAATAAGTAGGTAATCAACACCTACTTATTGACGTTTTCTTCTTGTCTTTTTTTACTTTTTAGAAAAATTTTTTTACAATTTATCGGACATATGCATCAAAAAAGCCCATTTTTTTGATTTTTTATTAAAGTGACGTGGTTCTTTTCTCGTTAATTTTTACTATTTTTTGGTTCAAACGATTATATTGCTCAAACGTTAACTCACTTGAAAGTAAAAAGATCTCTGGATGGCCCGTTTCTACATCTGCCAAAGAAGTCACTAATAGTAAATCAATATTTTGCCATTCTTCTTTGCTTGCTTCACTGTATCGTAAAACTTCCAATGCATAAAACCGACGAAAATTATTTTCAATCGAAAGTTTCACCCGTTCATCTTCCAGTACTGGCAAGCCTGATTTTAACCCTAAAACAATTTTTTGTTCACGATGAATTAAATCATTAGAAAGCGCCAAAACACTAGAATAACGCAAAGCCAAAAATTCTTTATTTGTAAATAATTCATTGCCTGTTTGTTCGTAAAGTTGATTTAAGCCTTGGCTTAATTCTTCTAAAAGAACCGGATATTTTTCTTTGACTTTATTCCAAAAGACATTATACATTTTCACATTTTGGACATAGTAAAGTTCGGCAAATAAATGTGTAGCAAACAAATAATAAAAAATTTGCGGACGAATTTTTTCCAATTGCGGCGTCATTTGTATTTCTTCTAATAAGAAATGTTGGACTAAATGAGTCAACATATAAACAGGCGCTTCAGACTCATCAAAATGCGCTAAAATTGCTTGTGCAGTGGCTTCATCTTGATAAAATTGGTCATTGGCTAACAAGAAAAAGTACACAAAAGTTAAATCGTTTTTGTTAAGGAAAAGGGTTGTAGCTGTCATCTCTTCTATAAAGGCTTGGTAATGTTTATTACCTTCTAAATAAGTTTCTTGCTCGGCTGAAGGTCGATATTCGGCGCCTTGCGCACTACGGACTTTTGAGATAGCGACCATATATTTAACTCGGCGTATCACCGTTTCCGCAACTTCTACGTTGAAAAAAGCCATCATTTTTTGGACAGTTTGTGCGACTTCCGTTTCTTGTATATAGTCAAAAGGCCACGTATCACGGATTAAGTCCATAAAAATAGTGTAAGCAAAATGGCGCAAATACGCTTCATTGCCTTCAATTTTCCATGTGCTTTTATTAATCACTAACCCCAATGGTGCTAAAATTTCTGTAAACCCTTTGAGCAAGCGCCGAATCGTGGCATCACTGGTATGATATTTTGCTGTCGCTGGCACAATCCCATTAAATCGACCCCAGAATAAATCTTCCATTACTTGATAAGTTAAACTATCCCGAAAAATTGCTGTATAAAGTTTCTGGAACGCTTGGCTAGACGCCAAGTTCAAGCGATAGCCATGCCCCTTTTCAAAAGCCAAAGAAGCATCATTATCCACAGCATAATACGTAATGTCATCTTTTAGGAGTTCTACGTATTTTTTGACTGATTTTTTGTTTAATTGTAATTCTTCTGCTAACTCATTGATGTCAATCCAGCCTTCATTAATTGGCAAGTTTCTTAAAATAATAATTTTAGAAACGACATCTGTATCGAATATATCAACATATTCATCCCATTTCACTGTTCACTCAACTGCCTCTCTTCTGTTCTATTGTACACAAAATGAGAAATCTATTCCACGAAAAAATAACAGTTGTTTCTTTTATTCTTTCGTAGATGTGGACGTTTCAGGAACAAACACGTTGAGTCCCCCAGCTTCCACCGTTACTTTAATCGGTAAATCATCGGTAGGATCGCCATCTGTTCGTGTTTGGACTTTCTTGTCTTTTTCGCCCCTAATTTTAAATTGACTCCCAGAGAAATACACGACACCAGGAATTTCATTTAATTGTCCTCTGATAATTTTAGGTAAATAATAGACAAACTTGTAAAAAACTAACTTAGGCAAAATGATAATGTGCACTTCGCCGTCATCTGGCGTGGCATTGGCATCGAAATTGGTAAAGCCGCCAGCAGAATTCGTCATGGTCATCGTTAATAATTGGGCTTTGCCATGCCAACGTCTTTCATCGCCATCAATTTTTAGTTTGTACTTTTTCTTTTTCATTAATAAGCGGAAAAATTGCTTTGTAAAGGCTAAAGGACCATATTTTTGTTTCTCCTGTTGGGTCACATTTGCTGCTGTGTCCGCTAATAGTCCAATCGTTAAGGTCGAAATCATCACATCTTGATTTACCATTCCAAAGTCAACTGGCGTGGTCTGTCCTGCCAAAATGGTCTCAAAGGCGTCTTCTTCTTTCAAAGGAATACTTAACACACGCGCAAAATTATTGACTGTTCCACCTGGAATAATCCCTATTTGATAGTCACGAATGGTGTCTTTAAAATTTTGAACGGCATGATGAATGGTCCCGTCACCACCAATGACGACCAAGACACCCACTTGATTTTCTTTGGCATTTTTCCGCATTTCTTCAGGATCAATGTCTGGATTGGAAGGTTGCAAAATAACCGCTTCCCCTTTCGCTTCTGCAGCTTTTTTAAAGCGTTCTGCAATCTCTTTACTTTCACTACTTCCTGAAGTTTCGTTGTATAAAACCATCATCTTTTTCATCATTCTATCCTCATATCTCTAACTAAATTTCTTGCACATGTAAAGTGTACAATATTTTAGCCAAAATACCTAAAGATAGCATCGAAAAACAAAGGCTGAGGCACAAGCGATTTGCTCCAAGAACTCAGTAAGTTCTGTTCAAAGGCTAAACTGCGATGAAGGCTTACCTGAGAATGTCAATAAGAAGGAGCTACTTTTGTTCAGTTGATTAGCTTAAGATGAAAAAACAGGCCATCCGTCGAAAGGACGGATGGCCTGTTTTTTTATAGCTTTTGCTTATTTCTTGCTCTTTTTATAGAAGAGCCAACATGCCAAACTGACCAACAGGAGGCCGATAAAGACAAAGAAGTAATTGACTTGTGTGTTGGTTTTCGGTAAACCAAGCCAACCTGTCTCTCTAGCTACTTGTTTCGTTGTTGGCTGATTTGGTTTTGTTTTTTTGGATACAGGTTGTTTCTCGTTAACAAACGTGCCCGCATCCACGAGTTCAGGTTTGTCTTTCGCTGTTGCCGCAATAGTGAATGCGACAGCTTGCTTAGACAGTTGGTAACCATCCGGTGCTTTTGTTTCCACAAAGGTATATTTTCCTGGTTGTAAGTGGTTCACTTGAACTAACCCTTGGCTGTCAGAACGTAATGAACGAGCGACAGTTTGCCCTGTCTCTGCATCTGTCACTTTAAATTCAGCACCTGCTAAGGCATTCTTTTGCTGATCAATTTTCACCAGCTTGGCAGCACCTTGGTAATTAATAAAAGGTGCTTTAAGTACCACAGTGGCTGGTTTGCCCTGGTTGTCTTTGGCAATCGTAAAGCTTGCGCTTGGCGTTTCATTAAGAAGATAGCCAGTTGGCGCTTGTGTCTCCACAAAACGATACGTTCCCGGTGCTAAATTTTTCGCAATGACTTTGCCTTGCTTGTCAGACATCAGATTAGTTTGTCCAGCCACGGTTTGCCCTGTTTCATCAATGACCTTAAACACCGCACCTGCCAATGCTTCACCTGTTTCGTTTTCTTTGGTTAATTGAGCAGTTCCTTGATAATTGATAAGATCGCCTAAAGCAATTGGCTGCTCTTTTCCTAATTGGGCGGTTACATCAAATGGATGTGGCGTTGTGTCTAACAGATAGCCTGTTGGTGCTTTCGTTTCCACTAAAACGTAATGCCCTTCATTTAGCCCTTTAGCGTAAATTTCGCCAGTCTTATCCGTTGTTATTTCAGAAACTTTTTCCCCTGCACGATTCAAGAATGTTATCGGTGAACCTTGGGGCTGATTCTGCTCATCGGCATTGTAAATTGCAAAAACTGCACCCGCTAAGGTTTGACCTTGCTCAGTGACTTTACGTCCCGTTACTTCCGCTTGATAATTCACAAATTCTAACTCATCTAGTGGTTGTTTATCATTTGAATTCTTCTTCACTACAAAATAAATGGGTTGTTTATTGACGATATAGCCATCCGTTGCATCCAGTTCATCTAATTCATAGCTACCAGCGCCTAAATCCTCCATAGCCAATGAACCATCTTTTTCAGCAGTTACTTCTCTTTCAAAGATTTTTTCCCCGTTTTCGATTCGATACAATTTAAAAATTGTTCCTGGAAGTGGGTTCGCATTGGCATCAATTTTCTTAAAGACGGCGCGTCCTTTGAAATTGGCGAAGGCCCCTAATTGGAAGATCTCCGGATCACCTTTGAAATCACCACGAATTTCTACTTTTACTAATTCAGGATAAATAATATAATCTGCGCCATCTGGTAATTTTGGTGCTTTGATTTCTTTGTAATAATAGGTACCTGGCGCCAAGTCTCTAAAGATAATTTTGCCATCTTTGCCACTCGTTGCTGTAATCCCTAATGATTGTTTATTGTGATCATATAATTCAAAAATAGCACCTGCTAATGGTTGGTCTGCGCTATTCGTTTTCACGATTTGGAAAGCCCCTTTGTAATTCACAAAGTTGTCACTAGCAACCACGACCGCTGGTTTACCAGCATTTTTCTCAGCAATTTCAAATGGGACTGGCGTGGTATTTAATAAATAGCCTGTTGGTGCTTTGGTTTCTACAAAGCGATATTTACCTGGGGCTAAGTGCTCTGCAATAATTTCCCCTTGATTATTTGTCGTCAAGCCTGTTTGAATCGTTTGTCCCTTCGCATCAAGCACTTTAAATGTCGCACCACTTAATAAGTGTCCATTCACATCTTTTTTGATTAATTTAGCTGCTCCTTGATAGTTAACAAAGTTAGCCGTTGCTATAACTGTTGCTGGTTTGCCCCGATCGCTTGCTGCAATCGTGAAAGCACTTGGTTCAGTGTTTAAAAGGTACCCTGCTGGCGCTTTAGTTTCCACAAATTGATATTTTCCTGGGGCTAAATCCGTCACTGTGACTTTTCCGTTTGCATCCGAAACTAAGTGTTCTCGAACCACTTGTCCTGTGGCATCAAGGACCGAAAATTCAGCATCTGCCAATAGATTACCTGCTTGATCTTTTTTTATTAGCTCAGCAGAACCTTGGTAATTCAGCATTTTAACGTGAACGTCACGAATTTGCCCACTCATACTTTGTGTCACAATGAATCGTTTTGGCCTAGTATCTAAAAGATAGCCTGTCGGTGCTTCGATTTCTGTGAACTGATAAAGCCCTGGTTTTAAACTATCCACCTCTAACTGGCCATTCGCGTTGGTTCGATCCGGCGCAAGGGGAACTTCTTCCCAATGAGTAAACGGCGTGGTTACGGCATGCTCTAATTTAAAGCGTGCATTGACTAATTTTTTGCCCTTCTCATCCATTTTTTCTAAAAATACTTTATTGACATCGTTTTTAATAATGGTTGGTTGTGCTCCTTCGGCTGAAGTTTCTTCATCAATAGTAATGACTCGGCCTTTAGCTAATTCGTCCGAAACTGTATAGCCTTCTGGTGCTTTTGTCTCCACCAAAATGTATTGCCCTTGCGGCAACCCACCAAATGTGATAACCCCAGTGGCGTCTACTGTGCCTTCACGTAGGACTTGTGTTTTAGCTTGGTCCCAAATTTGGAAATGAGCGCCTGCTAAAATAGTCGTCCCATCCATGGCTGTTTTCTTCAGCTGAATTTTGCCTTTGGTCCCTGTGGCATGCCCGCCACTGTGATCAATGTCAACGACCACATCGCCATTGTCATCCCCATGAACGACTTCTGAACCATTTCCAGTAATTGACACTTGGTTGGATACCGTGTCTGTACTCCCCGCCGCTGAAGAAGTCACTAAACTACGATATTCCATATAATAAGGTGCTTCAATATGAGCCATTTTAACGACAATTTTTTGTTGTCCTGTTTCATTATCGGTGGTAACTTCCAGTGTGTAATCTTTTCCTTCTTCTAAAATAACAGATTTATCTGGCGTAATCGTTCCGTCTTCTGTTACGTTGGTACCGTAAATCACCAATGATTCGGGATCTAGCACTTGGTTTGGTGAGGGTGTATCAGTAATAACCACATCGTCTAAAACCGATTGGGCGCCATTGATCATTACATGCCAGTACACATGATCTGGATCATCTTTGTGGTATTCGCCACCTTTTTTCACTGATTCGCCACCATGTTGAATAGAAACTTTTCCTGTCACATCACGTGAAGAACCTTGGTTTGTATAAGATGCGGTATTGTCATAACTAGCCGAACCTTCGATAACTTTTTCATCAACAGACGTCTTAAATTCAATCACATACGTACGACTATCATTAGGAAAATCAACACGCCAAGTATTTTGGTTTTTCTCGCTTGGTTCTTCCATTGTGATATCCGTCAACGGTTGCGTTGGTTTCACTTTTTCAACCGAACCATCTGGCTTTGTATTGCCTTCATAGACTTTCAAGCTCCCAGCCAAATAGGTTTGATTGGCTAAAATTGGATCCGTCAAAAAGGCGTCGACTAAACGATTATTACTTAAATTCACCGCAAGCGTCCAAGTGATTTCTTTGGTGACGGCATTGTAAACACCGCTTTTTTGCGCATTTAAATCAAAAGCAGGTAAAGGTTTAAACGGTTTACTATCTTCTGAATGATGATTGTTTCCTGCTTCATCCGTCCAATCAATGGCAGCGGTATTTCGATAATGGTCCAACGCAGGATTGTTAGCGTCTAACTCGGTAACATCGAAAAAGGTAGTATAAGTTATGTGGAAGGCATCACTTGTTTTGGCATACGCCCCTATAAAACTTACCTTAAAGCCTGTTTCACCATCTGCATTACGAGTTATTTCTACCATGAAATCCTTGCCTAACGTCAACTGAGCACCAGTGGTTGTATCTTTGACAACCAACGAATTGGGTACCATAGTTAAGCCAGGAACTGGTTCGTACGTATCCGTAATCACGGCATTTTCCATCAAATAATTATTTTGATTCACAGCTAACGTCCAACCAATCGTTGAATTTTGATAATCAACTGCACCAGTGTTTTTAATAATATTTTGTTGACTGGCTGTGCCATCACCTTCTGAATGCTGACCAGTGCCGACATCCACACGATTATTCACGGCAACATCGCCTTCGACAATTCCATCAACTTTGGTTTTATAATCAATCTTGACTGCGCCATTCACATCATGTAAAAAGTCAATTGCAAAGGAACCGTCTCCGTTGATTACCACTTTGTAATCTTTTCCTTCCACAAGTTCTGCTCCAACGACTTCATTTCCTTTGTCATCAAACGTCACTGAATATAAATGTAAAGAATCTGGTTCAAACGTTAAATTATCCCCCATTGTGTCTGTAATGACTGCTTGGTCTTTTGGAATGGTTTGTTCACCATAGTTGTAGTTAATTTCCCAAGTGAATTCTTGATTGGTTTCATCGTAATCTATATTGCGCTTGTCTAACATTTTGCCATAGGTTGCCGTCACAGTTGCTTCAGCATCTAACCCATTTGGATTATTATCACTTGTTAACGTCGCGTGATTTTTAAAAGGCACGTCGCCGCCGCCATCTGGAATAACCGCCTCGTCAATCGTCGTTTGGTACTCAAGACGATACGCTTTGTTGGTGTCACCTTTAATCGTCACATTGCCATTTTTATCAACGGTATATTCATCTGGACTAAGTTCACGACCCACTTCTTTAATTGTTCCATCAAGATTCATCACTAACTCATAGACTTTCACGGACTTAAAGGTATTCCCTGTTGGCCATGTTTCCGTCACAGTTGGATTTGTTTGATCTTTCATCGCTTGATTGATATCTACCGTCCAAGTAATCGCACTAGGATTGGGCGTTCGATCAAAATGGCCTTGTTTATCAATTTGTTGTTCGGTATCTGGGACAATCGGAATCACTACAGGCGGCAAATCTTCTTGTGTAGGAATATCAATCACCCAATCTCCTGGGCCCCGCCCATCTGAATCATTCAAATGAGTATCTAAAGAAAAGTCCCCGTGAATGTCACTTTCAGACGTGATTCGCTCATTAAAGGTAAAACGAACCGTACCATCTTCACTAATTGTGTAGGTTCCATAGACATTGCCTTCCGCATCAACTAAATCACCTGAACCTGGTTTATTAGGTTTCAAATTGCCAGGTAATTGAAACTCGAAGTAATCGCCTGCTTTCATTTGTTCTCGTACATCTTCTGGAATCGACCAGTTAAAGTTCCAATGAATGGTCACATCTTCTTTATACGGCGGTGTTGCTGGTGTGCCATCAGGATTTAAATAAATCGGATCTTCAAAATTATCGATAATCGTTGTTTCATCACCTGTAAAATAGTCACTGATATCTGTTGGTCCTGCTACGCGCGGTTTGACAGTCGTAGACTCGGTTGTTTTACTTTCTATCGCTTTTGTCGTGCTGGCGACAGTTTCTTCGGACGAACGAGGAACAGAGGAGTTTATAGATGCTTCTTCTGTTGAACCTTCATTCGCTGATGCGGCTGGCGAACTCGTGATTGCCGTTGATTCTGTCGGATCAGTACCAGTATTTAATGTCAACGCTCGTTGCTGTTGTCCATAAGAAAACGTCACATCTTCTGTAGCTGTAGGGTTCAACGTTAAGACTAACGTATCTGCTAACGCTTGCTGATTCAATTCAATTTGAATCTGTTTCTTCTGGTCATCCACTTGAATCTTGCGCGTATTATTGGGCGCTGCCCAATGTGCAGCTTTGATTGACACA
Organism: Enterococcus sp. DIV0167; assembly: GCF_050541555.1. Taxonomy (NCBI): domain Bacteria; kingdom Bacillati; phylum Bacillota; class Bacilli; order Lactobacillales; family Enterococcaceae; genus Enterococcus; species Enterococcus sp. DIV0167. Next base: position 85,165 of record NZ_CP172933.1, on the reverse strand, counting down.
TTGGCACTATAATGCACTACAACCTCTTGTGTTACTGGTTGTGCTTTTCCTTGAAGCGCTAAGGTCATTTCTTGCTGGCTGGTTTGCTTCGCTTCTCCTAACGTTAACTGACCATCGCTATTAACATCTTCCGCCAAAGCCATGAGTGGTGTGCCATAATTTAGAACAAGTAACAAACACATCAACCCGTAGAGCCAACGGTTTACCATTGGACCATTCTTTCTCATTTCTTTCATCCTTCCTCTACTAACGACACATAGAAGAGAACGTTCACTTCGTACCAATTTTTTATTTTAAACCAAATAAGTGAGTGCTCTTCTGTTGTCTTTCTTCCTTGCTAAAACAGACAGCCAACACACCTTTTCTTTTTATCTCCTCAAAACGCACTCTTACTTCGAATGCGGATTCATTTTCTGCTTTTTCCTATAGACTCTTCTATAAGAATAAGAAGAGTATAACGAGATTTTTCAGCAAAAATTATCAACAACTTCTCCTCCAAATAGAAAAAGTTGATGAAATCCCAGAAACCCTTTTCATCTTTATGAAAACACTCCTTTAATCCTTTTTTATTTGTACTAGTCCTTCTTCCACTATACCGTTTTTTTAATTTTTTTTCATAAGAACTAACCAGACAAAAAAGCCTATTTGTATAAGCTATTTAAGCTAAAAAATCAATAGACTCAAATTATCATTTTTGTTATTTAAATGTTTTATATAAACCATTTGTTTTTCTTAATAATTTTTTGCTCTATCATTTTTTATCCGCATTTTCTTCTATTTAACACATTTAGTTCTTCTTGATTTTTAAGAATAGATACAGTAGCATAAGAACAACTAGTTCTTTCACTGGCAATTGTCAATGTCGCTTAGAAAAGAATGTTTTATCTGTATTATCTGAAAAATCAAACAAGCGTAACCAATTAGAAAGGTGGTTATTATGCATAACTTATTAACCAAACAGGAAATTCAGTTACTTTCCCTAATTGAATACTTGTATGACAGTAAAGAAAAAGTCCCCATGCAAGTACTCCGGCGAAAATATGAATTTTCCCATTACAATATCAACAATTTATTGAATCAATTAACTTTATTAATTTCTCGAGTCAATACACATGAAAATGTACATATTCGCATTATTAATAATCAACAGTCCATAGAATTAGTCGCCGATGAAAATATCCCGATTGAGTTAATGAAAGAAGCCGTAGTTCGCGGGTCATTAACTTATATGTTAGCCTTAGATTTACTTTTAAAACGCTATACTTCAGCCAAAGATTTTTGTGAAGAGCATTTCATTAACTTTTCTATTTTCAAACAAGTCAGTGACCGTTTAAACAATTATCTAGCTAGATTTAATTGTTATTTAAATTTAAAAAGGCGAGAAAAAATTTGTGGCAAAGAGAAAGATTTTCGTAGTTTCTTTTACTCCTTATTTTTCATTTCAGGAACTTCTCTCGTTCCTTTTTTATCTAAAACCAATCAAGCGCAATTGCAGAATTTTATTGAAATCATCAAAAACCGTTATCCTTACTTTACATATACCGATTTACGCAAATTAAAATTAATTATGTCCATAGGTTTACTCCGTTACCAATCTGATTTTACAATCAGCGATTATCCTGAAATTGCTACGATCAATTTAGCCTTTCCTTATTCAGAATTTCAATTATTAGTGAATGATTGTTTTATTAATGAACAAAAAGAACCCGACACATGGCGGGCTGAAATTCGTTTCTACTATGATTTTTTCAGTACATTAACGATGTATTCACTTGAACAAATAGAAACAGTCAACTTTGCCAACTTAGCGATTATGGGCATGGATGAAAGTCCCCATGTCACCTGGATTTTTGAAAAATGTACGCAATTACAGTTGGATTTAAGCGCAATAGAAGTAGTCTTTTTGTTGGTTAATTTATCCAATGCCAGTGAACGACTGATTCATTTCCCTGTGGAAGAGGAATTGAGCTATGAGGTTGCTAATGTCTCTTTGTATGAAAAACAATACCCAAATGTTTCACGAACAACCAACTATTTCTTAAAGCGTTTGCCTTTTGACAAACAACATCCACTAGATGCGTTATTTAAAGAAACCATTTTTCTAATTATTCGGAGCGTTTTATTAAATAAACAAATTCCTGTTAAAATTTTACTTCATTCATCTATTAATCAGATACAAGAAAATTGGTTAGCGAAGGAAATCAATAATTATTGCGATGTTCCTTTGAAATTTGTTAATCATATTCAAGAAGTGCCTGACTTAGTCATTACTGACAAAAATAATCCGCTTTTTCACGCCAGTAAAACCTTTTATTGGCATCCCGTTCCTTATTTAGACGAATACCATAACTTAAAACAAGTCGTCCGCAAAATTTATTTTGCCAAATTACGTGGGGAAAACAGTTTGGAGGGAATCGGATGTTAACAGGATTACTTGATGTACCTTATCGTAAAAGTTTTGCTCTTTTAGAAGAATTACTCGAACGTCGTGAAGCAGAAGAGCAAACATTGGCGATTTCTACTTTAGCCACTCAATTAAAAATGCAACAAAATACCATTCTACAATCTGTAGCTTTGCTCCAAACAGAAATTGAAAAAAACGGCTGGGAGAACTTATTTTCTTTATCAGCAAATGCCAAAGAGATCACATTTTGGTTTGCACCCTATTTCCAACTGTCGTTTTTGATGCCTTACTTTGTCAAAAAAAGTTTCGCGTATCAAGTACTGACCTATGCCTTTAATCATAATGCAATTGATAGCAAACATTTTGAAAAAGTCCTAGAAATTTCTTCATCAACCTTTACGCGAAAAATTGGACAATTAAACCAATGGCTCCAAAAATATCAGATTGAAATCAATTTAAAACGTACCAACGTGTTGGTGGGCAAAGAAAAAGATATCCGGATTTTCTTTATGATGCTTTTTTGGAACAATTACTCTGAAGGGGATTGGCCGTTGCACACGATTACTAAAAAAGAAGTCCATAGTCTCTTTCGACGTTTAAAACACTCTGTTTCTTTCAATACAACACAAGATTTTACAAAAGACTTGATTTTTTCTGCGGTGATTTTAGCGCGTTGGAAAGAGGGCTTTTTTATCAAAGAAACTTTCGTAGAGGAAGAAGCGATTGTTAATCCCTTTGTTAATCTGAGTGAATTTGAATTGTTTTTTAAAGAAGAAGCCTTACACCAAGTTCCAACAAAATTTATACAAAAAGAAGGGCTTTTTGCCTTTTTCTTATTAACGATTAGTGTCAGCTACGCCACACAAGATGTCTTGGAAATTCCAGCAGCACGGATGCATATGGTCCAGCTATTAGGCTCACCCATTAAAGAGATCATTTATCAACTGACGTCTTTTTATCAAATTAAATTGACATTTCACGAGTACCTTTATCTATATACTTCTATCCAAAATTTAAGTGTCTTTTTTAAGACCTTTGTTACGATTGCCAATCCATTTGTGCAAGAAAGCTTTTTAAAAGAAGCACTTCAAAAAAATCCGAGTCTCTACAAAGATGTGAAGCGACTTACAATTGAAATGCTTCCAACATTGATGGGCAATGAAAAATTGTTAGTTGACTGCTTGTTCATTCTTTTCTGTACACTGAAAACGAAATCTTTACCACCGATTCGTGTCTTAGTACGGACCAACCAAAGTAACTTAATTTTAGATACCCTTTATGAAAAGCTAAGTAAAGCCGTGGATAAAAAATTAATTTTTGTCGCTTCACCAGAAAAGCCTTTCGATGTAATTATTACAAATATCTTTTCAGAAATTAGTGTCAAATCAACGATTCCTACTTATTATGTTGATTTTTCCGCTAGCATTGGTGAACTAGCGCAGAGCTTAGAAAACTTAAATACACAAATTGTCACCAAACAAAGTCCACGCCACTTTTAAAAGTTTTCACGTGAAACATTTTAAGTGATAAAAATTACAAAAAACGCCAAAAGGTAGCAGAAAAACTGCTACCTTTTGGCGTTTTTTACGAAAATTTTCAATGTTCCACTCTAGTGATACCGAAACGTAGAACATTCATTTACTAACTACTCATTTTACATGACGTTGTTATTTTCTGTCACCAATTCTAGCTCTTGCAAGTAATGATCCAAAGTCGCATGATGTTGATCGACATCGGCTAACTCTGTTTCAATTTTAGCTAAACGCGTGTTCATGCGTTGAATTTCCGTTAGTGTTTGTTGTAAAACGTTTAAAATCCGTTCATCGTTAGGCATTGAAATCACTCCTTGTCCATTTATAGTTCTGAGCCGTGTTCAATCTCTTCAATCGTTTCAAGAGACAAATCTTTGGCATCATTTTTAGCTTTGTGGAAGACCATATATAAAATAGTACAAACGATTGGGATACAGCCTGCTAAGAAGTACATTTGTTGGAATGACATAAAGTTACGTAATTCACCTAAAACGTACGGACCAACCCCTAATCCAAGGTCTAAACCAATGAAATAAGTCGATAAAGCAATCCCGATACGGTGAGGACTTGGGCTTTCTTGAAGACAAACCGCTTGGCCATTTGACATGAAAGTCCCATAACCTAAGCCAATTAACCCACCTGAAACTAATAACATCCAACCCGACGTAGTCATACTTAATAAGAACAGGCCTAGTGTTAAGAAAATGTAGCTCGGATACATGACGTAGCGTTCCCCTTTGACATCGAAAATCCGACCTGTCGATGGACGTGTTAAGGTAATCACGACTGCATAGACGATAAAGAAGAAGGTGCTGACGTCAACTAAATCGATTACTTTGACATAAGAAGATAAGAAAGATAAGACACTTGAATAAGCAAGCCCCATTAAAAAGGCGATAAATGTAATAAATAAAACTTTCTTTTCAACAAAACTATCAAAATTCCATTTAGATAAAGCTTCACGATGTTCAGGTGTTAACTCAATATTTTTCACTGGGAAAATGAAGCAAGCAATGGTTGTTAACAAAATTAAAATAATTGAAAAGTTAATAATGACATGGAAGTTGGAAACATTTAACAATAACATCCCAATAAATGGCCCGATGCCGGCTGCTAAACTAGTACTCAAACCATAATAATTGATCCCTTCCCCTTTTTTATTTTTAGGGATATAGGCGGTAACAATTGCGTTGGTCGCTGTCGAAACGGTTCCGTAACCAAACCCATTTAAAAAACGGACCAGATAAAGAATGCCCATACTTGGCATATACATATACGCAACAGTCGTTAAAAGATAAAACAAAGCCCCATAACGTAAGACTTGTTTGCGCCCAATCAGTTCAAGGAGTTTCCCCATGAAAAGTCGTGCAAGCAATGTCCCGATGATGTAAATTCCTGAGGCCAAACCCGCTTGACCTAAAGTAGCGTGTAAGCTATCTTGCGCAATCACCGCAATAATAACCATTAATAAATAATAAACAAGATAGACAATGAAATTAATCACTGTAATACTGATAAAGCCTTTATTCAAAAGCTTTGTTGGTGTTTGTTCTGTCATAATTCTTTGAATTCCTCTCTCTTTTGTTCTGTTTATTTTGTGTTGCTATTTTTCAATAAAAGACCGCTATCCCCTCACTTTGATGACTTATCAAAAAATTTTCTGAAATTCATTTGCAGTTATTACTATACGAGATATCCGTTACAAAAAAATGTAAATTTGTGAATGATAAACGTTATCTACAAATAACTTCAACAAATGTTGTTGATTTTTGTTGAAAAGCCAAAATGACTAATGATTTTAATTAAAATAAGCTCTTGGCTAATTGCTCAAAATTTACTTTTCATACGAAACTTCCTCATACATAGAAAAAGAAAAATAGGACATAAGCCGAAACGACTTATGCCCTATTTTTTTAAACTTTCTCTATTTTCGTCCTAAAATCCATGAAACGATGGCAACTAAAATCACTGCCCCGATAATCGATGGCACAATAGCCATCCCAGCTAAGCTTGGTCCCCATGTGCCTAAAATGGCTTGACCAATTGTTGAACCAACTAACCCTGCAATAATATTGGCAATAATGCCCATCGATGATCCTTTTTTAGTAATTGCTCCAGCGATTGCCCCAATGACCCCACCGACAATTAATGCCCAAATAAAGCCCATGATTGTTTCCTCCCTTTAACCGTTTATTCTACACGTGGTTCCATATTTTCTTTGACTTGTTCTGTTCCTTTATTCACAGCTTTTTTTGCTTTTTCTGTTTGTTCAGAAGCAAATTCACCGGTACTTTTGGCAGCGCCTGTGACTTTATCTTGAACCGTTTCGCTATCTTCTTCGTATTCTTCTTTTGATTTGATATCAACTACGTTAACATTCACTTCAATCACATCTAAGTGGGTCATTTTTTTCACTTCACGGCTGATTAATTCTTTCATTTTTTCGTAAATGTCTTGAATATCTTTGCCGTATTCTACCACGATATCCATATCAACAGCGACTTGTTTTTTACCAACTTCGGTATCAATACCAGCTGTGACGTTATCTGTGTTTACTAATTTTTCAGCAATATTTGAGAAAAAGCCGCCATCGACTGTTAATAGACCATCGACATTTTCTAAGGCTAAACCGATAATTTTTTGAACGACTTTATCTTCAAATGTTAATTCACCTTTGATTGCATGATCTTCTGGTGTGTGTGGTCCGTTTCCTGCTGGTTTTGGTACATTATTGAATTTTTCGTTACTCATGGTTCATTCCTCCTAGTTTCTTCTATTATTGCTTTATTTTTAATAAAATAATAACCAATTATTGAACACGAGGTGCCGTGTTTTCTTTGACTTTTGTCTTGCCTTTAGTTACCGCATGTTTGGCTTTATTGGTTTGTTTTGACATAAAACTACCTGTCGCTTCAGCGGCGTTGCCAAGTTTATCTTGGACTGTTTCACTTTCTTCTTGGTACTCTGCTTGTGTTTTGATATCTACTACGTTGACATTGACTTCGATTACTTCCAAGTGAGTCATTTGTTGGACTTCACGAGTAATAACCTCTTTCATTTGATCATAAATGGTCTCGATATCTTTCCCATATTCGGCTACAATGTCCATATCCACTGCGACTTGTTTTTTGCCGACCTCGGTGTGAATGCCTGTTGTAACATCTTCACTGTTAATCATTTTATCTCGTAAATTCGAGAAAAAACCACCGTCCACAGTTAACAAACCGTCGACTTCTTCCAAAGCAATGCCAATAATTTTTTGGATTACTTTATCCTCAAACGTCAACTCACCTTTAACAATCGATACATTTGCATTTTCCATAGCCAAAACCTCCTATTTATGATGAAAATAATTTTTGACAATGCCTGTCTGTTCCAAATACAAACCTAGCCAAATACCTAGTCCTGTCAGGAGTACTACTAACAATGTTTTAAAGAAGCCGATTGACAGAAACAAGATTGCAAAAACCAAGCCGACTAGGCCACCAATTAACGGAACGGCATATTGTTTTATCCATTCAACCATTGTACATCCCTCCTACTCCACACGTGCTTGTGTTTGCTGTTGTTGTGGTCGTTTCATTGATTGAATATCTTCAAAATGAACATCAATCGTAATCTTGTGACCAGTCCCCACCAAACGAGCAAGCCGTTCTTCCATTGTTTTTGACCAAGCTTCTGTTTGTCCAATTAAATCTGCCGTTCGTTTCAGTGTGCCTTTGACATTGACCTTAATGCGCCGTTTTGTCGCCTTTACACGAATGGTTGGTGCTTCCAGAAAGTCACTGTCTTGCAAGCTAGAGCGTACAAATCCTTCGATGGCTTTACGGTGTAACACTAACTTTCCTTGCTCTTCTTTTAATTCAAACGTGCCTTTTCTTCTTGGGAATAAAAGAATGAATAAAAATAGAAAGAGCATAATTCCTAGTAAAACCAGCGCTACCCAAAAAATTGCTTGACGTGCGTACTCGTTGTCTTGCAAGAACCATTGGACATTATCTGGTGGTTGCCAAGCTGTATCGGCTGACCAAGTGGTAATGGCCACCGCGCCAAATAATGCCATTAAAATCAGTGAACCTAGAAGCAAAAGTATTTTAACAACTTTATTCACGGAACATCCCTCCTAAAGATTAATTGCTTCTCCACCAGTTACGCCATAAACTTGAGCCGTAACATAACTTGCATCATTGGACGCCAAGAAAACATAAACAGGGGCTAATTCAGCAGGCTGACCCGCACGTTCCAGTAAAGAATGTTGCCCAAATTCTGGCAACTCTTCAATTGGTTGTCCATGATCTAACTGTAACGGTGTCCAGATTGGTCCTGGAGCCACGCCATTTACCCGAATGCCTTTTGGTGCCAGTTGTTTTGCTAAACCAACGGTAAAGTTGGCAATTGATGCCTTCGTTGCTGCATAATCCAACAAATGCTCACTGGGATTAAAGGCTTGGACGGAAGTCGTTGTCACAATACTACTTCCGGCAGGCAAGTGAGGCACTGCTGCTTTGACAATGCCAAACATCGCAATAATATTGACATGGAAAGTGTCTATCACTTGTTCCATTGGTAATTCTTCAATAGCGGCACAGGAAATTTGTTGGGCAGCATTTAAAACAAGGGTATCCAAGCCGCCTAATGCTTCACGAGCTTGTGCAACCAATTCTTCAGGTGCCTGTTTATCTCTTAAATCTGCTGGCAAAAGAATGACTTTTCGGCCAGCTTCTCGTATATAGTGCGCCACTTCTTCGGCGTCTTTTTCTTCACCTGGGAAAAAATGTAAGGCGATATCTGCGCCTTCGCGAGCAAAAGCAATCGCCGCAGCTCGTCCAATCCCAGAATCACCGCCTGTAATTAATACCCGACGATTTTCTAATTTGTGATTTCCGACATAGCTGTCTTCCCCACAATCTGGTTTAGGGACCATTTTGTCCTGTAATGCGGGAGTTTCTTGATCTTGTTGCGGAAATCCATCACTATAAAATAACTTTCTTGGGTCTTTTAAGTTTGGTTCTGTCATTAAATCTCCTCCCTTTCTACTATTACCTTAATACAATTTTTTCTTTTTGAAAAATATTTGAGCACATAAAATAAAAAAAATATTTTTAATACTCATTAAGCGAAATTTTTGGCAAAATTATCTAAAAGCTGATTTTATTTTTCAAAATAGCGTTTAATTGACCTTTTTTATCAACATTTGTTATTGACATATGATGTCCAATTCGCTTAAATAAGAAAGAAGCCCAACAGGCAAAAACAAAAATATTTAGAGATAATTGAGGAGTTACCGCCAATGAGAAATGTTTTACAAGACTACTTAGATGAACATTCCTTTCGAGTCGTTGTAAAAAAGAAGAAAAATTATTTAACTTATGAAGGACTGCAAGATCGTTATGCCTATATTTTAAAAAGTGGCATCATCAAAACTAGCGTTATTTCCAAAGACGGTCGTGAATTTAATTTACGTTATATCAACAATTTGGAAATTGTTTCATTGCTACGTGATGAATATTCAGAATTTATTGATGCACCTTTTAATATTCGCATCGAATCTCCACAAGCAGAACTTTACCAAATCGACCGTGTTCAATTTTGGCGGGATATCAATAATAGTAAAGACTTGCAAATGTATGTCAAAGAATACTATCGGGACCGTTTAATGCATTCCATGAAAAAGATGCAGCAAATGTTGATGAATGGCAAATTTGGGGCCGTTTGTACACAAATCTATGAAATGTACGATTCATTTGGCGTAGAAACAGAGGAAGGTATTTTAATTGATTTCGTGGTGACCAATGAAGAAATTGCGCATTTTTGCGGGATAACTTCTGCTAGTAGCGTTAACCGGATGATGCAGCAACTAAAAGAGTTAGGGGCAATTGAACTACGTAACCGCAAAATTTTGATTAAAGATTTAGATATGATTAGAGATAACATTATTGTTTAACATCAGTACCCCCGCAAGTTTGACCTTGCGGGGGTACTTTTTCATCCACTTGACAACACGTATTACACGTATTAAAATATATCCTGTCAGGAGGTATTGTGCACATGCCAATGACACAAAAACAAATGGTCAAATTGCTAAAAAAGCACGGTTGGTTACCAACCGATGGTGGAAAAGGCTCCCATATAAAAATGGAGATGTCTGGCAAAAGACCCATCATTATCCCACACGGAGAATTGAAAAAAGGAACCGAAATAGGGATTTTAAAAGAGGCAGGGCTGAAATAGCCTTCCTCAATGATTGATAAGGAGGCATCATTCATGCTAATTAGTTATCCTGCATGTTTCTACAGTGTCGAGAATGGTTACTATGTTTATTTCCCAGATATAGGTGGTTCTGGTACGCAAGGAGATACAATTCCTGATGCAATTGCGATGGCTTCCGATTATTTAGGTATGATGTTATCTGATGATATTGAACATCAAAGAACAATCCACCAGCCATCTCCTATCAATACGTTGTCATTAGAAGATAATAATCCCTTTAGAGATGACGATGACTTTAATTTTAACCTTGCAGACTCGTTTGTTTCTATGGTAAATGTAGAACTAAATGATTATTTAGGAACAAATACGTTAGTCAAAAAAACCGTCACCATTCCCAAGTGGTCTGATGAACTCGGGAAAAAAAATAAATTGAATTTTTCTAAAACCTTGACCGATGCCATCGTTGAAAAGTCGCTACATGTTTTAAAGTAGCCTTGAGAAAGCACCCCCGCACGCTTGACCTTGCGGGGGTGTTTTTTATTTTTCAGTGACAATATTCACAGGAAATTGTCCATAATCTAAATTAAATGTCCGACCAGCCGTCAGCTGAAGCATTTCTTTTTTCATGCCTTCCGCCAAACGTGCATCCCCAAAACTTTCAATCATATCAATAACGGTGATTACTTCTTTATAATATCTCATTTTGCCAGTGTACAGATAATACGTAAGATTTTTTAAATAACGTAAGTTAAAATGAATATAGTAGATTTCGGCAGGAATCGTGGTAACACTCATTAGCGCTAAATATTCCCGGGCTTTCGCATAATTTTTCTTATAAAGTTGCGCTGTAATGATATTTAGGTAAAAACCATAGGCGACATTTAATGTTTGGGTATCACGTAATTCAGCATCTTTGACAGGAAACATCTGCTCAAGAATCTGAAGGACTTCGTTTTCAGAAAATAACGCCCCTGTATTAGTCACCATTTGATAATCGTAATATGTATAGTAGCTTTTGCTAGAGATAAGTGCGAGAATTGCCATTCGATCAGTTTCATCAAATTCTGGAATTTCCTCCCAATCATTACTGAAAGTTAGCTTAATATCTGTATAAATAGACATCTCTACTGCGTTTTTTTGGGGATTGCGCTCTAATTGATAAAAGTAATGAATCAGGTTCTTTTTTTCACTTGTATTGTTCAACCCCATTTGACAACATTCAATTTGATGCATAATTTTAGATGAAGCCGTACTTCTTGTTTCAGAGACCATATGAAAAAATTCATTAAAGGTAATCCCAAGTGACTGTAATGCTGTCATTAAATCCTCGTAACTTAGCTTGGCTTCACCAATTTCGATTCTTCGATAGGTTTGTTTCCCTTTTTTTGGTAAAACATCTTTCTGAGCAATTTTTTTCTTTTTTCTAAAATACTTTAATGCCTCTAACACATCCATAATATGCTCCTTTCTATTAATAAGTTAATATTAAGTATTATTTTTTTATTAACTAAAATATACTATTTTCTAAAAAATTATTTCTATGAACTTTAATATTATCAAATAATCGAATAATATATTTGTTTGAATTATTTTTTCGCACATTATAATTGTTAGACATCAACAAATTTTAAAAAAACTTTTCTAATTCGTTCTTGAAGAAACTAAGATATCTGTCTTATAATGAAATTCAATATAACTCAGAGCAGGAGGTGTCGCAATGTTTGGTTTCAATATTAGTTTATTTCTTATTACTCGGTTCCGTTAAACCCACTCTTCACTAACCATTGTACAATCAATTTCCTTGAATATCTATTTCATTTTTATTAAATAACATTTTTAATAAAAGTACATATATTTTTATTTTCGGATATTTTCTTTAATTAAATGAAATATATTTATTAAAACAAATAAATTACATTCAATTAAATCAGAAGGAAACAGATTGTAGCAAGTGAAGAAAAAAACAGCTCTTGAGTGATATTTTCTCAAGAGCTGTTTTTCTATTTTATTTCAAAAGCGGTTTGCGTTGTGGGGTTATTACTTAATAAGGTGTTTTTATACAGTAAATAGTACGCTGCCGCTGACCAACTAAAGTTTTTCGTACTTAGGCCCTTCCCTGTTAGTGGATCATAATTTTCATGAATAGGTCCTTCTCCCATCAATCCTTCGGCATGTAAGAAGAGTTTTTGTGTCATTTCTTTCGCTTCTTTTGTATAGTCATAGTTTTGAAGAGCTTCTACACCAAACAAGGCTTGATCAAGCCAAACTGGTCCCCGCCAATATTTCGTTGCAGCAAATTTTTCATTGTCTTTGGATGCTGTTGGGAATGGCATAAAGGTATTGAACATTTCTTGATTCATCATGTTTTTCTTAACTGCCGCCGCCTGTTCTTTGGTCGCTACTTTTGCCCAAAGCGGCAACCAGCCTTCTGTTCCTTTGCCACGATTGACTAACAATTTTGTTTTCGAGCCGTCTTCATTTATTTGTAAGTCATAGAAGAAGCCTGTTTTTTCATCAAACATATTTTCTTGAATATATTTTTTTAGTTTCTTCGCTTCTTTTTGATAGTTCTTATAGTCCTCTTTTTTGCCTAGTTCTTCTGCTATCGAAGCTAAATAGCCCTTTTCAGCGTAGAGATACGCATTCAAATCCACTGATTCTTGATTAATCGAATACCCCACTACTTTTCCTTTATTTTTATTTTCAAAAACTTTAACTCCAACGTCGCCTTTGCCCACACCTTCTTTGTCAAACCGTGTAGCGTTATCCATGCCACTTTCCCACGCGGCTGCTTCAATAACAGCATCATCATCCACTTTAGGTTGGCCATTTTTATCTTTAATGATTTGATCCTTGTCGTCTTTTTGCCAGTGAGCATCACTGACCATGCTTCCATATTCTGCTATCCCATTTTTATTGTGGTCTCTGTTGGTATACCACCAATTATGATAAGCCACAAGTTTGGGATACATTTCTTTTAAAAATTCCTTATCTTTGGTTTCTTGATAAATATGCCAAACTGCCCATGCAGCCAATGGTGGTTTAGAATTTCGTTCATTCCAGTTGCCACCTTCACCACCACGCGCACTGTCTTGATTGTAAAAGACAGCATCAATGATCGCTCCTGCATCTTGTGGACGTACGGTATCATCTTTTTGAATTTGATAATCAAACAAGGCCCGCATATTATTTTTAGCTAACTCAGGATTAAAATCAGCCGTTGCTACATCCGCTTTCCACGAATCCCAAGCCCACATACCAATAAACCATTTATAAGACATGGACGGAACAATCCCGTCATGCTTAAAGGCACCTGCCGCACTTCGCCAATTGGTATTAATCGTTTCAATCGATTTGACTAGCGCATTTTGATATTCAGGAAATTCTGCTGTTTTCTTTTGATCAAACGTTTTATCTAGATATCCTTGCCATCTTTGCTTGTTCTCTTTGAAATAGCGCGCCGCATTTTTGGTATATTCGGGTGCTTGTTGTTGTTCCTTTGCCTCTTCCTCTTTTGTAAAAGTATAGCTTTCTGTCGTATAGGTGTTGTACGTTTGTTTAGGCTTCAATTCAATTGGTTCAGCGGTCGCTGTATAATTCCGATTATCAATTTTTGTTGAAACTTTATCCGCATGATGAATCGTATATTTTGTGTCTTTCGTAGCAAAATAATTCCACGTTTCTCTGACTTCACCAAAATTCACTTGAATGTCATTGTCTTTAGCAGTTAAACGAGTACCAATATCTAAGGTTTCCGTTCCCTCTTGAATTTTGTCAAAGACCGCACCTGTCCAGCTTGCTTCAAGTGACAAGGGATCTTCACCAGTGTTTTCAAGTGTCGTTTGGATAAGCGCCGTTCGATTGCTGACAAAAATTAAAGCTAAATGAATCGTTACATCGTCTAATTCATAGGTTTGCTCTAGGCGCCCAGGATAATAAGACAGGTCCATGCGGTTGCTTTGGCTTAAATCATAGGTTTCTCCCGTTTTTTTATTTTTGACCGTTAATTTGTTTAAACTTGCCGCCAAGTTTACTGGATATTCTTCCGCAATAATCAATGGCCCCGCAAAACCACCCAGTAGCTCTTTATTGCTTTTTTCAGGTAAATAGTAGCCATGCCATGCACCTAAATCAGAAAAATTATTAAAATAATTGGTATCGTATACGCCATTCGTCCGTTCGGTTGGTGATGCACTCACATCTAAAACATTCGCAAATTCATCAACTTTTGTTCTTTCAACACTTGCTTGCACTTCCCCGCTTAACGCAAAACAGCTGACTACGGTGATTCCTAACGCTAACCAAGTAGACACCCGTTTCTTTTTTGATAAACCCTTCATAAAACCCCTCCTATAAAAATGATAGCGCTTTATACACTGATTTATTATCAGCAAGGACTATGCCAAACGGAGTGTATCCCTTTTCATTATTGAAAGATTCCACTTTCTCTAGAAAAAAAGCGACCGTATTGAAGTGTATTGATCAAAAAATAACAAGTGTATCGATAGTGTATTTAGTTTATGCTTGATTCTGTTTTATTTTCGTAGCTTCCACAAATTTTCCAGTAATTTTTTGCGGTCGTGTAATAACAGATCCCACCACCACGCTATAAGCACCTAGCTCCAGAACACGTTGGACTTTTGCTGGCGTATCAATCATTCCTTCTGCAATGATTGGTGTAGTAAAATGCTTCTTTGCTTCTCTTAACAGTTCAAAATCATTTTGTTCAATCCGCTGATTTTCACTTTGCGGCGTATAGCCGACTAACGTTGTGCCAATATAATCAAAGCCTAACTCCGCCGCTTCAATCATCTCTTCCAGCGTGGAACAATCTGCCATCCATTCTTGGTTAGGATACTTTTCTTTTATTCTTTTGAAAAATGTGGCTAACGTTTCGCCATTTGGTCGTTTCGAATGGGTTGCATCGAGAGCGATAATTTCTGGCTGAACAGCCATTAATTCATCTACCTCACGCATAGTTGCGGTAATATATACTTCTGCGTCAGGATAATCTCGTTTAATAATCCCAATGATTGGTAAATCTACCTCTTTCCGGATTGCTCGAATGTCTACCACAGAATTTGCTCGAATGCCTTTAGCCCCTCCTTGTTTAGCGGCCAAAGCCATCTTGGACATGATAAAAGAACTATGCAACGGTTCGTCTGCCAACGCTTGGCAAGAAACAATTAATGCCCCTTTGATTTCTTTATTCAACATTGATCCCTCCAATTTAAAAGCGATTACAAACACAGTATACCTACAACAGCTGAAATATGCCACTCTCCCAAATAAGAACAAACGTTTCACGTGAAACAAAAGAAAGCAAGCGGTTAAGGCTTGCTTTCTTTTGACTTATTTTTAATTTTTATGACCCTCTAAATAATCATACCCAAAATGTGCATACGCAAATGGCGTTGCAATTCGTCCTCGTGGTGTTCGTTTAATGAAACCTTTTTGAATAAGATAGGGTTCATACATATCTTCCACCGTTTCGGTTTCTTCACCGATATTTACAGACAAGGTACTTAAACCAACTGGACCGCCGCCGTATAAATCAATCATTGTTTTCAACAATTTTTGATCGACATAATCCAAGCCTTGATGGTCCACTTGCAGCAAGGTTAACGCTTTGTCTGCAATCGCTCGGTCGATTTTGCCATCTGATTGGACTTGGGCAAAATCACGGACACGTTTTAACAAACGATTAGCAATTCGGGGGGTTCCTCTTGAGCGGCGCGCAATTTCAAAGGCACCTTCCTCAAAAATCTCCGTTTGAAAAATATCCGCGGAACGGAGAACGATTTCTTTTAAATCCTGCTCTTGATAATACTCCATGTGAGAAATAATCCCAAAACGATCTCGTAATGGCGCTGAAAGCATCCCTGCCCGTGTGGTAGCGCCCACTAAAGTAAAAGGCGGTAACGGAAAATGAACGGGATGTGCCGTGGTTCCTTGACCGACCATGATATCAATGTAAAAATCTTCCATTGCGGAATACAGCATTTCTTCCACCACTCGCGGCAAACGATGAATTTCATCGATAAATAACACATCACCAGGCTCTAATTCGTTCAAAATAGCGACTAAATCTCCCGCCCGTTCGATGGCTGGTCCACTTGTGGTACGAATGTTCACATTCATTTCATTGGCGATGACCATCGCCATTGTCGTTTTCCCTAAACCTGGCGGACCATAAAGAAGAGTATGATCCAACGCTTCATTCCGATTTTTCGCCGCTTCAATATAAATCGTTAGTTCTTGTTTTACTTTGTCTTGACCAATATATTGTGCTAAAAATTGTGGACGTAACGATTTTTCAATTGAAGCTTCTGCTTCTTGACTTGCAGCTGAAAGCAACCGTTCTTCTTCTGTCATCGTTATTCCTCCTTAGCGTTTCATCATGAATTTTAACGCATTGCTTAAATAAACATCTGTCGTTGTCTCACCTAACGCTTCCAATTGCTTAGTGATACGCTTAATCTCTCGGTCACTGTAGCCTAGGGCACTTAATGCTTCTAACGCTTCTGCCAATGCTTGATTGCTTGTTGTCACCGCTTCGGTTGCGGTCATGGCCGCAACCGCTGCTTCGGAAGACTCTAATTCGCCTAATTTTCCTTTTAAATCTAAAATCATTTGTTGGGCTGTTTTCTTGCCAACACCTGGGAACTTCGTTAAATATGTAACATCTTCCCCTTCAATTGCATTGATTAAACCACCATGATCAGCCACAGAAGCCATGATAGCTAAGCCACTTTTAGGGCCAATTCCAGAGACACTGATTAATTTTAAGAACAATTGTTTTTCTTCTAAACTGCCAAAACCAAATAAAAGTTGTGCATCTTCCCGCACGACTTGGTGAAGATATAGTTTAATATCCGTATCCATTTTTCCTGAATAGCGATACGGGTTATCGACTGAAATCTGATAGCCAATGCCATTTGTTTCAACGACAATATAGTATGGGCTAACAAACGTTACTTTTCCAATAATATATTCGTACATGTTGTCACCTTTCCAATTGCTGATTGCGTACATATGTTCCATTTTACTTGATTCATTTATTTTAAGCGATATCTCCATCGTTTGCAAATATTCCTATGAGCAATCTATACTAATAGCCTGAAAACACTCTTTATAAAACAGCTTTCTATTGATGAAGCAAACAATAATTAATAACTAACAGAAGACAGATTAACACGCTCTCCCTAGTAGACAATAATTTTATGTACAACTCAGTCTAATAATTCTATCTAGAAAGCTGTAAAAATTTAGGATTGATATTACTTTCAGACAAAACTAAATCATAATCTTCTGGGTAAACTTTTAAGTGCTGATCTAACGCAACAGATACCCCTGCTTGTAACCTTGCTAAAGCTACTTTATTATCCATCCATGTCAATGCATGAAATAGGGTACCTAAACAGGATATCCCTTTGCCTTTTCTATACTCTGCCTGAGTAATATTTGCTCGGGGATGAAAATTTTCACTATATCTAATAACTGCTTTAGCCGACCGATAGTTATACATTCGTCCACCATGTGCAGCTCTATTCCTATAACTATGACATAAAAAGATAATGTCAGTAAACATATTGGTAATCCCTTCATCCACGATTTCTTTAGGTATTCCTAGAATCATCGCTATAACTTCTTTTTTATTTTCACTTTTTTGTAATTTATAAAAATTAGCCAGGTTTCCAAATGTTGTTCCTTTTAACATAATCCAAGGTGGAACGTTTCCATGATAACCACGATAGTGTTTCATGGGTTCTATATCATCGTAGATAATCTTTTTAAACTTTGTAATTAGCTGATCAACTTTATATCCTTGTCCGTTTTTGTTTTTCTTTCCACTTTGATAATGACGTCTATTCAAATAGTCTATTTGTTGTTCACCTATATTTTTACTGACAACGTAAGAAATAGCTGCTCTTACATACATCTCAACATCACATGTCGCATCAATTACAGATGAAGTTATTGTTTTGTCCATCATAAATAAAGAAAAAATATGATCAAATGTACTGTTTTCTATAAAACATTCTTCTTGATGGTCAGTTATTTTTTGCTTTTTTTCCAAAAGGAAGTCTTTATAGCCATTGATAATCTCATAATAGCCATAAAAAGATAATTTCTTTTTTGCATTTTCTTTATCCGAGAAAACCAATCCTCGAGCTTCCAAAATAGCTAATTGTTCATCTAATGTTTTAAAAGGCTTCATATACTGTTCTCCTATTAATTAGCACAAGAACGTCTATTAGAAAAACTAATAGACGTTCTTGGTTAGCCGCACAGCAGCTCTTCTTTAAGGTTATCTCTATGCTATCATTTGTTTTGTAGCTAGTCAATAGCCCAACTTTCTAAAGAAAATGCTTTTTATACTAAAAAATACAATACGTTGTATAAAAACAGAAAAAATATTAAGTATATTTCTATACATTGTCAAAAAAATCAAAATGCACACAGCCATAGCGGAGAATTTTTTATCATCGACCTTGGCTACATCTATTTGTTACTTTTCGCTCACTAGGGAATTAAAAAGTGCGTACTGTTTTTTTTAACATGCTTGCGTAATAATAGCGGTAGCTTCAAAAAAAATAACCAAAAAGGAGACTACATACATGAAATTAAGTATCTTAGATCAATTAACGGTTCCTAAAAATCAATCAGCAAGCGACACATTACAAGAAGCCAAAGAGCTCGCTCAATTAGCGGAAAAACTTGGCTACACAAGAATTTGGTATGCCGAACATCACGGCTCAGACGCCTTTGCCAGTGCAACGCCAGAAATTTTAGTTGCACATATTGCTAGTGCCACCGAAAAAATTCGTGTTGGCGCGGGTGGCATCATGACCATGCATTATGCGCCATTTAAAGTCGCAGAAACGTTTAAAACGTTAGCAGCTTTATATCCTGATCGAATCGATTTAGGCATGGGCCGCTCGCCTGGCGGCAGCCCTTTAACTACGTTGGCGTTAAATAATGGTCAGCCACCGCAGCTAGACCAATTTGATAAATTACCTGAAATTTTACTCTTTTTAAGAGAGGAATTTCCTGAAGATCATTTATATTCTAAAATTTCAGCTGTTCCGCGGGAAGTTCTATTACCACAACCCTGGTTACTAGGTGCTAGTAAAGAAAGCGCACGTTCAGCTGGTGAATATGGCATTAATTTTTCCTTTGCGCAGTTTATTCATGGACATTTGCCCAAAGAAGTATTGTCAGCATATTACAAGCATTTCCGACCAGTAACTGAACAACAAGAGCCTCAAGTGAGCGCTGCGTATTTCACTTTTGCCGCCGACACGAAAGAAGAAGCAGAATACCATGCGGCTAGTTTCGAGCATTATATCTTTGCCACCGAACATGGGCTTCCAAATAAATTTTTATCGCCAGAAGAAGCCCTAGCTTTCCCTTACAGTGAAATGGACAAACTGGTTTTAGAACAAAATAAACAACGCTTTGTCATTGGCAGTAGCCAAGAAGTTGCGGAGTTTTTCCACCAACAAGAAGAACTAGGGTTGACAGAAGCGATGCTAATCACCCCAGGTTATGACAAACAAACGCGCTTTCAATCATTTGAACGCCTAGCAAAAGAATTATTATAGAAAGGAAATGAGAAATGTTAGAGGTTTTAAAAAGAATTAATACGCTTGCACAAAAAGAGCGTGAACAAGGCTTAACATCTGAAGAACAAGCTCTTCGTGTCGATTTGCGACAAGAATATTTGCGGACCATTCGTGAACAATTCAATAAAACATTAATGGGCGTCACTATTTATGATCCTACTGGTGAAGATGTGACCCCAGAAAAATTAAAAGAAGAACAGCAGAAATATTTTGATTAAAAGAGACACAGAACAGTCGATTTGACTATTCTGTGTCTCTTTTTAACTACTCTTCTGTCACATATGTCCACTTATAATCATATTGTGCGCCAGCACCATGGGCAACGACGCCTTTCACTTCTTTACTGCGTAGATGGGCAGTCGCCTTTTGATAA
This sequence comes from Enterococcus sp. DIV0167, assembly GCF_050541555.1. Lineage (NCBI taxonomy): Bacteria > Bacillati > Bacillota > Bacilli > Lactobacillales > Enterococcaceae > Enterococcus > Enterococcus sp. DIV0167. Next base: position 65,017 of record NZ_CP172933.1, on the reverse strand, counting down.
AGTGGTGCCAAAGCGGTCTCTTCACCAATCAATAACTTCTCAGCCTTAACCATGTCTTCCCAACGTTTTTCAGGATCTGAAGCATCTCTTGTAGCTGAAGCCTCAATCAACTCATCGTAGGCTTTACTTGAAAAACGCCCGCGATTATAGTTATTACCAGTAACAAAAAGGTCTAAGAAACTACTTGGATCTGCGTAATCCGCAGCCCAACCACCTAAGATTGTCTCAAAATCGCCGCGACTACCTCGATCAATTCGAACTGAAAACGGCACTGGGCTCACTGTTACATCAATGCCCTCTAAAGTATCCTTTAACGTACCTTGAATATATTCCGCTAACTTTTTCGTAGAATCGACATCATCGGCAACAATATCCATTTTGAGTGTTGTTATGCCCAATTCTTTCTTCGCTTTTGCCCAATATTCTTTTGCTTTTTCTGGGCTATATTCAACAATTTTTTTATTTTCATCAGCAAAATCTTTGTCATCTGTCGGCGAATAAGACATCCCTTCTGGAATTAAGCCGGTAGCGACTACTGAGCCGTCGCCTAAAATTTTATCTACTAATGCGTTGCGATCAATCGCTGCTGAAATTGCTTTGCGTAAATTCACATTATTATACGGTGAATTTTTATCTCGCTGATTAAATTCCAAATAGCTGGTTCGTGCTTCTTTTTCGATAACCAATTCTGGATCCTTCGCCATTTGCTGGGCCAATTCGCCACTTAAAATAACATCGTCTGCTTGACCATCTTGGAATAAGTTCAAGGCAGTTGGCGCCTCCTTGACAACATCAAAATTGATTTTATCTAATTTGACATTGTCTTTATCCCAATAGTTTTCATTTTTTTCCAAAGTCCAATTGGTATCTGAGCCAGCCCCTTCAAAGTTAGCTAAGACAAAAGGACCATTATAGACTGCTTTTTCACTGGAAGCAGCGTAATCTTTGCCATATTTCTCTACGGTTGCTTGATGTTGCGGGAAAAATAGTGGAAAGGCCAGTAAATAATCAAAATATGGTGTTGGTTTTGCCAGTTTAATTTCTAGCTCGTAATCTCCGTTTGCTTTAATGCCTAATTCAGAAACTGGTTTCTTACCAGCTACAATGTCTGCACCGTTTTCAATCATTTCTAGAAAATAAGCATACTCAGCGCCAGTCTGAGGATCTGCTGTACGTTGCCAACTAAAAACATAATCGGCAGCTGTGACAGGATCACCATTGGACCATTTTGCTTCTTCTCTTAGTTTCACTGTGTACGTCAGACCATCATCACTGACTTGCACTTTTTCTTTAGCCCCTGCTGGTTGCGGCTTGCTTTTATCATCTAAACGATAAATTCCTTCATACGCATTATTCAGTGCCGTAAAACTAATTGTATCTGTTCCTAAAGATAAATCTGCAGAAGGCATTTCTTGTTGAACTACTACTTTAAATTCTTGTTTAGCGGCAGTTTTCTCTGATCCGCCCTTTGCTTTTTCGGCGCCAGCTCCCCCATCACCACCACAAGCAGCTAAAACTAACAGCGTTGTTAAACTTAACCCGATAAGTCCTTTTATACGTTTACTTTTCATGCCTTTCTCCCTTCACAGAAAAAACTCTTCATTTTTTAATTTTTAGAATATTCTTATAATACTAAAATTAAAAACAAATGGCAAGCATTAAAATAAAAAAAAGAACCAATCCCGAAGGACGGTTCTTAAAAAATGACTAACTAGCTTTGTTACGTCGTTTATAAATATACCAGCCAGAAGAAGAAAGTCCAACGAACAGTAAACCATATAATGCAAGCGTTTCTGTTTCTGTACCCGTTTTAGGTAAAAAGCCGCCATACTTTTTCTTCTCTGTTACGGATGGATTGCTCTGTCTTGCTCCCGCTTGGTTTTGTTTATTAGTTGCTACTGGTGTTTCTGGTGTTGGTTTTGGATCTGGTTTTGGATCTGGTTTTGGATCTGGTTTTGGATCTGGTTTTGGATCTGGTTTTGGATCTGGTTTTGGATCTGGTTTTGGATCTGGTTTTGGATCTGGTTTTGGATCTGGTTTTGGATCTGGTTTTGGATCTGGTTTTGGATCTGGTGTTGGCGTCTCTCCTCCACCGATTAACTCTTTGTAAGCTTCTTCCGAAATAGAAACAATTCGTTCGCCTGGGAATGGTTCTTTATATTGTGCTAAATCAATCGTCGTTGCTGCCCGATACAACCGCAAGCTGGTTGCACTTTTCAAGTATTCAATTAAGACAGCATCTAGTGAAATCCCTTCTTCTCGTTCACCACCTAGCATATCGTAACCATCACCACCAGCAGCTAAGAAATCATTGGTAGCCATCCGGTATTGTTTCTTCTCATCCAATGGTTCAAACTTTTGCGTTTGCCGATTTTTAATTTCTATTCCTAATACGCGACTACCAACAATCGTTTGTCCTGTTTCATTGCCTTCGTCACTAGCCAAGCGAGTACCTGGTTTTGTGGAATCATAGTGGATACGAATGGAGCTTGAAACATGTAGGAAACCACCATTTGCGCCAAGTTTTGGTTGGCCAGCATCATCTAGTAAAATTGTGCCATTCTCATCTTTTTGTGGAATCGAACGAACAGACATTTCAAACATTTCTTTAACTTGAGCGCCGGTTACTTGAATTTGCGCAATGCTATTGCCAAAAGGTAACACAGCAATGACATCCCCAACTTTAATTGGCCCTTGTTTAATATCAGCGCGAATGCCGCCACCATTGGTTACTGCAAAATCAGCAGGTTGACTAAACGCGTCTTGCCCATATGACATAATCGCATCACCAATCAAATTCCCTAAGTTGGTCTCTCGTGTGCGCACATTTTCTCGTTGTCCATCCAATGTGAATGGAATATAATTGACAATTACTTTTTCATTTTCAGCGTTAAAATTCGTACGTGCTTCATCAACGATGGCTTTAACTGCCGGGTTTTCTGGCAATCCTAGCAACTCTTCTGCTGGAATCAATTTTGCTGTTTTCTTAGTTAGTTCATTCTCTGGTGCTGTGACAATTCCAACATTATTTAAATAATTACCTGTTTGAGCATAGATCACTTTGCCATAACGTTTGCCACTTTCGACGGCTGTATGCGAATGTCCATCAATCACATTAATATCCAACTCAGGATATGTTTGACTAAGGGTTTCTGCTAGCGTATCACCCCGCCAGATATGCGGCGTCGTTTCATCTACGCCTAAATGCCCAGTAACTACGAAAGCTTGAATATCCGCGTACTTCTCTTTAATTTCATTAATCACTGCTTCTACTTCTGGAATCGGGTCTTTAAATGTCACCTTCTCCACGTTTTTCGGGTGTGTTTTCGTTGCTGTTTCTGGGGTCGTCACACCTACAATGGCAAACTTTTTCCCGGCTTTTTCTACGATTGTATACGGATCAAAAACCCGTCCACTGCCATCTTTGTAATACGTATTACTAGATAAAATCGGAAAATTCAGTTGGTCTTTATAACCTAGTGCAATCTCTAAACCAAAATCAAACTCGTGATTTCCCACCGCCATGGCATCATAACCAACTTCATTCATTGCTTTGGCCATATCCGCGCCTTTGGAGAAATTGGAGATTGGTAATCCTTGGAAAACATCTCCTGCATCCACCATCAAGGTTGGGTTTTCTTGGTCTTTAAAGGTTTTTAGACGCGCCATACCTAATTCGCCTTTCCCTGCTTCTAGTCGGCCATGAACGTCATTTGTGTGCATAATGGTATATGCATTATCTAAATCAAAGCCCGCATTACGGACATCTTGTTTCGTAATAGCGGCGGCGTTTGGTGTACGTCCATCAGGAGAAGTCGGAATTTGAAGAGTGCCGTCATTCACTAATTCGATTGCTTTGGTACGCCATTTTTCATCAAAATTTGTCCCAATAATTGACCAATTTCGTTCGATTTCTTGTTCTGGATCAAGCGTTCCTTTTTTCTTAATATAATCAACAATCATTCCTCGTAAGGTTTCTGGATCAGAATTTTTAATAGGTTCTCCTACTTGAATCCCTTGGCTAGCTAAACCGCCGTAACGATAATTATTCATAGCAATCGTATATTCTTTGGCAGGATCCAACGGTTGGCCGTCAATTTTCGCATCTACAATTCGTTCACCCACTGGTTTTGAAATGTCAATCTTGTAGTCCACTCCAGAAATCATGTCATAGTTATATACACGAATGTTTGGATTAAAACTAATGGTCAAATCATCTGGCTGTGTTTGGTTATAGTACGCCCCTTGTTTTTCTAAATACTTCAGTAAGTTTTCACCGTTAATGGGAACACTCACTAAGGTATTCGGGTATTTGTAGATATCAAAAATCGTGGCATAGGAAATCTTCCCCGCAGGTAATTTACTGTCGTATTTAAACAGCGCTGCCGCACTTAATTGTGCACCTGTTACTTCTTTTTGAACGTTATTAATTAAAGAAATCATCGCTGTTGGTTGTAATTGTGCTTCGGGAATTCCTTTAATTTCTTGTTTTGGTAAAAAATCAGCTGTTGCTGTGCCGATCTCCTCCTGAATAAACGCTCGCGTTTGCTCATGGTATTCTTTTGTCGCTGCCTTAACTGCTTCATCTGCTGGAACATTCGTTGTTGGTACAATCGTTGCTGTACCTTCTTGCACTTCCCACTTATCGGCATTTTTAGCAACTGAAAGATCAATTTTGACAACTTCTGTCCCCGTATCTTTCGGTCCCCCTACCGGTACAGTTTTTCCATTCGGCGCTGCTCCTTGCTTGGTAAAAGAAAGGTGGTCATGACCTAGAATATACGCATCAATCCCCGCGACATTTTCAATTACTTGGTCGGCGCTGGCAGCCGGATCACTATTTTGTTGTCCCGCATGAATCGAGGCAACAATAATGTCAGCCTGATCGTTAGCTTTCAACTCAGTAACTGCTTTTTCTGCTTCTTCTTTCAAAGGTAAAAAATTAAGCGAAGTAACACGAGGGCCATCCCACAAAGGAATGTGCGGGATTGTTAAGCCGATAATCCCAACTTTTAAATCTGGCTGCCCATCTTGATTAAAATCAAGTTCCTTCGTGGTAGTCCCTTTAACAAAACGACGACCATCTTCCTTATTGTAGGTATTCGCAGACAAAATTGGAAAAGCGGCTTCTTTTTGAATTTTTTGGATTAACGGTAAACCAAAATTAAACTCATGATTTCCCAAAACCATTGCATCATACTTCATGACATTCATGGCGGTGATCATTGGATGGGTCTTTTCATTCACTAAAGGCGCTTTATTATACAAGTCATCTGTTAAAATAGTGCCTTGAATATTGTCGCCATTATCAATTAAAACGGTGCCTGCTGGGTTTTGCGCCCGGACTTGGTTGACGACTGTACTTACTTGGGACAAACCAACTGGTAATTCTTTATCATCTTCATAAGACCAATTCCATAATTGACCATGAACATCTGACGTACCTAAAATTGTTATTTTTTGTGGTGTGCTCGTTTCTTCTTTTTCAGCGGTTGACGTTTCTAAATTCGTCGTTTCTGCTGGTGCCGTGGTTTCTTGTGACTGCTTGACACTGTCACTCGTAGCCTGATTTGGTGCTTCTTGTTTGATGTCTGTTGTTTCCTGTGTGATGATTGGTTCTTGTTTTCTACTTGAATCGGTGGTACTTGTTACTGCTTCTGAACTTTGTTGACTCGTTGTTTCTACTGCATATGCCGTACTAGTAACGCTTGGCGCTATCAACGCAACAGCCATTAAAAAATGCATGCCCCACTTCACTTTTTTAAAGCTCAACTTTTTCACAAATTTCCTCCTTGTGTTTCAACCCATTTGCAACAAACAATTGTCAAAGTAACAAACAACAAAAAGAGCCTTCCCCCATCACGCTGCTCTTCTTTTCCTATCATAATATATCCGTTAAATAAAAAACAGTAAATTCCGTTAAAATAAGATGTTTTTCCTGTAAATTGTTTTTATTTTTGGACAATATAGCGAATTTGTTTGTGAAAAAAATAGTCATTTTGACCAAAACACGAACTTTATAAAAAAGAAAGTCTTTTTATATTGGAAAAGCGGAACAAAAACTATTTTTTTGAAAAAAATAACTAAAAATACCGAATAAACAGCATTGGTCTAGCCCTTGAATGTCTCTAAACAAATACTAGCAGCAATTGGTCTAGTCTTTAAGGAGGAAAAAGAACGCTCTTTTGCTTAAGCAAAAGAGCGTTCTTTTTTATTTGAGGTTAATCCTTCATATAAGGTAACTTTTTAGCATAGCCTTCTTTATTCACTTGACGTGCCCGGGCAATCGCCAAATCTTCTGAAGGGACATCTTCTGTGATGGTTGAACCAGCAGCAGTCACCGCATGATCACCAATCGTGACTGGCGCAACAATGTTCGTTGCAGAGCCAATAAACGCGTGATCACCCACGACTGTTTGGTGTTTATTTTTGCCATCATAATTAACAAAAACAACGCCGCAACCGACATTAATATCTTTGCCTAATGTTGCATCACCAACGTATGTTAAATGGCCCACTTTTGTTCCTTCATCGATTGTTGCATTTTTTACTTCCACGAAGTTACCAATGTGTACGTTTGCCCCCACATCTGCTTTAGGACGTAAATGTGCATACGGACCCACATCGGCCCCCTCGCGAACCACACTTTCTTCAATCACAGACTGTTTAACAACCACTTGATTGCCGATGTGACTATCAACGATTTCTGAATGTGCGCCAATCAAGCAATCTTCGCCAATCACTGTTTTTCCTTTGATAGTGACTCCCGCTTCAATGACTGTGTCTGAACCAATTACCACGCCTTCATCAATATACGTTGTATCTGGATCAATAAATGTAACACCATTTCGCATATGCATTTCATTTAAACGACGATGCATAATTTTATTAGCAGTGGATAAAGCGACGCGATCATTTACACCCATTGCTTCGTCAAAGTCTGCCATTTGGTAAGCAGCGACAGCTTTGCCTTCTTTTTTCAAAATTTCAATGATATCTGTTAAATAGTATTCCCCTTGTGTATTGTTTGTATCTGTTTTCGCTAACGCTTCAAACAATGATTCATTATCAAAACAGAAGGTTCCTGTATTAATTTCTTGAACACGTGCTTCTTCTTCACTGGCATCTTTTTGTTCCACGATTCGTTCAACAATGCCCACATGGTCACGAATAATTCGACCATAGCCTGTTGGGTCTTCCGCATGCGCTGTTAAAATAGTCGCACTTGCATTCTTACCTTGATGGTAATCGAATAAATTTTTCAAGGTTTCCGCAGTTAATAACGGCGTATCCCCTGTAATAACTAATGTTGTTCCTTGTTTACCACCTAATAACTCTTGTGCTTGCATGACTGCATGCCCAGTTCCCAATTGTTCAGCTTGTAAGGCATATTGACTACGTTCGCCTAAATGGCTTTTAATCATTTCCGCCCCGTGTCCAACGATCGTCACGATTTCTGTTGGTTCTGTTTGTTCTACTTGATCTAAAATATGTTCGACCATTGGTTTACCAGCAACTGGATGCAATACTTTATAAAGTTTAGATTTCATGCGTGTTCCTTTACCAGCTGCTAAAATAATTGCGTATCTATTTTCCACGTTTGCCACCTCAAATTAACTAAATTGTTTGATTTTCTTCTAAATCGTCCTCATTATACCTTTTCTAGTTTATCTTACTCTTTTGTCTTTTTCAACAAAATAAGGCATTTAAAAGGTAGACCAATTTATTTTCTCATCTTTTTTTAAAGGAATAAAACAGAAAAAAAGAACCTGAAAATGGAATGGACCATTTCCACGCTCTTTTTCAAATTATTTCTCTGTGAAATAGTTTCCTGGGACTACGCTAATCGTTTTTGTTTGTGTATCCACATCTTCCACGTACAATAGCGAAGTGTAGTCATCGATTGCACGACGGCCATTGAATTTTGACTCAGCAAAAACGGTAATGCCCACAAGTTCTGCTTCAAATTCTTCAATCATACTCTTCATACCATTGACGGTGCCGCCGCCTTTCATGAAGTCATCCACGACTAAAACTTTTGAGCCGCGTTTTAAGCTGCGTTTTGAAAGTTCCATTTTTTCGATACGTTCTGAAGACCCTGATACATAGTTCACGCTCACCGTTGAACCTTCAGTAATCTTAGAATCGCGACGAACAATCACAAACGGAACATTTAAGTAATAAGACACAGCTTGCGCAATTGGCACTCCTTTAGTCGCAACGGTCATTACCGCATCAATTTGTTTGCCTAAATATTTAGAAGCAATAATCCGGCCCACTTGTCTTAATAAATTCGGTTCCCCAAGTAAATCTGAAAGATAAACATAGCCCCCAGGTAATAAGCGATCTTGTTCTGACAAACGATCACACAAATCCATAATCAACTGCTCCGCTTCCTCATAAGGAATTTCAGGGATAAAGCGGACACCGCCTGCAGCGCCTGGAATCGTTTCTAAAATACCTGTTCCACGTTCTTTAAATGTTTTTTTAACAATTGCTAAATCTTCACTAATGGAAGACTTGGCAGATTGGTATCGGTCAGCAAAATATGTCAAAGAAACCAATGTATGGGGATGATCTAAAAGATACTGGGTCATATCGATTAATCGTTCACTTCTCCGAATTTTCAAATTCGTCACTCCTTTTCATTCTATCGTTCCTTATTATAAGGGGTTTAACCGAAAAATTCGAGGATTTTTTTCAAATAACTGAAAATAGTTCGCCATTTCTTTTAAAAAAAAGAAATAAAGGAGAAAAACTTTCGTTTTTCTCCTTAGTTTCTTTGCATTTTTTGTTTTCGTTGGACCATGACAACCACTCGGCGATAAATATTGACTAATAAGAATAAACCAATAAAAATTAGGGTAATGCTTGCACTCGGTGGTGTTTCCAAATAATACGAGCTAGTCAACCCTGTTAGCATGCCAATCAAGCCCATAAACACACTGATGATGATCACCGTGTTGAAGCCTTTACCAATTCGCATACCTATTGCAGCTGGTAAGACCATAATTGCTGAAATTAACAAGGCTCCCGCGATCGGAATCATCACAGCAATCGCCACGCCAGTAATTACATTAAAAAGCATCGACATCCAATGAATAGGTAGCCCATCAACATGAGCAGTATCTTCATCAAATGTTAAAACATACATTGGACGTTTAAATAACATAAACAATAGAACTAAAACTACGAATAAAATTGCCAACATAACCACTTGATCCCACGTAATCGTGACGATGGAACCAAATAAATACGATTGAATACTAGCAGCTGAATTGCCTCCTGTTAAATTCATCAAAACTAACGCCAAAGCCAAACCGCCTGACATTAAAATAGCAATCGAAATTTCTGAATAGGTGCTATAAATCATTCGTAAATATTCTAGAATGATTGCAGCCACAATCACGACAATTAAGGTCATTAAATTAGGATTCCAATTAAAAAAGAAGCCTAGTGCCACACCGGCTAATGACACATGTGAAAGGGTATCTGCCATTAAAGATTGTCGGCGAATAACTAGAAAGACGCCGAGCATTGGGGCAATCACTGAGATAAACAGTGCTGCTAAAAAGGCCTTTTGCATAAATGCATAAGAAAGCATTTCTGCCATACGATTCACTCCTTACCGCTAAAATGAACACTACCATTGTAGCGACGTTTAAGCGAATTAATTTTTTAATTCCTGCTTATTTTTTAAATTTTTCCAACATTTCTTTAAGCCGTTCCTTGGCTTTCGTTATGATCGAGCCAGATAACGTTTTATTGGAAACTTTACGTATACGATTCTTCACTCATATGGAAACAACGCCATTTCGAATCTTCTTTGCGGACAAGACGAATTTGACGATCCACATAGGTTTTGATATCTTCATGATCATGCGTAATCATCAAAATAGCTTTTCCATGTTCATGCGCACTGTGTTGCAACAATTGATAAAATTCGTTTCGCGATTGTTCATCCATACCTGTTGTTGGCTCATCTAAAATAAACAAATCTGGATCGGTCGCAAACACTCGTGCTAAACTAATTCGTTGCTTTTGCCCGCCAGAAAGCTCGCCAATTCGTTTGTGGCGCATTTCCCACATGTCCACTGATTTCAAAGCTTTTTCCACATGAAGATGATCTTTTTTCGTCAACGGTTTGAACCAACGATTTCTGGGAAAGCGACCTGAACGTACTAATTCAATGACGGTGCTAGGAAAGCCCGCATTGAAAGAAGCGACTTGTTGTGGAATGTAGCCAATGCTGATTTTTTCACCAGCACTATTTTTTTTAGCGACCGTAATTTTGCCACTTGTTGGTTTTAATAACCCTAAGGTACTTTTGATCAGCGTTGACTTGGCAGCGCCATTTTCTCCTGTTAAAATAACGAATTCCCCTGGATCAACATAATAAGAAACATCTTCTAAAACAGGTTCATCATCATAATAGAAGGTTAAATTTTCGACTTCAATATAATGCATAAGTTGGCTCCTTTCTGTTGCCAGATTAATGAATGCTTTTTTGTAAAGCAGCGAGGTTTTCTTTCATGACAGACACGTAGTTCTCGCCTGCTTCTTGTTCTTTTTGAGTTAAACTCTCTAAAGGATTCAATACGGCTAATTCGACGCCTGTCTCGTCTGCCAATGTTTTGGCTACTTTTGTAGAAGCCGATGCTTCAAAATAGATCACAGAAACATTGTTTGTTTTAATATATTTTTTTAATTCGGCTAAACGACTTGGCGAAGGTTCTTGGTCTGGAGAAATCCCAGCAATCGGTTCTTGGGTCAAGCCATATTGTTTCGCCAAATAGCCAAATGCAGCATGTTGCGTCACAAAGGTCCGATTTTTAGCGCCTGCAAACGCAGCTTGGTATTCCTTATCTAGCGCAGTCAATTTTTCCAAATAAGCAGCGGTATTTTTTTCAAATACGGCTTTTTTCTCAGGATATTTTTTGATAAGCGCATCCCGAATCGCTGTCACTTCTTTTTGCGCTAACACGGGGTCTAACCAGACATGCGGATCCAGTTCGTGGGAATGGTTATGGCCTTCATGACCTTCTTCGCCAGATTCTTCCTCTTCTGTTCCTTGCATCAATTGAATGGATTGACTGGCTTCCACGATTGAAACTTTTTTCGTGTCCAAGTTTTCAATAACATTCGGAACCCAAGTTTCTAGCTCTTTACTATTATAAACAAAGACATCCGCATCAGTAATTTTCGCTAAGTCTTTTGCGCTTGGTTCATAATCGTGTGGTTCCGTTCCAGCTGGAATCAACAGCTCAACCTCTCCCTCATCACCAACGACTTGTTTTGCGAAGTCGTACATCGGATAAAAAGTAGTCATTACCGTGAGCTCTTTCTTCTCTTTTGGCGATTGTGTGGTTTGCCCACAGCTAGCTAAAAGAAAAGCACTGATTGCTAAAGTAACGCCGATTATCAAACGGCGGTAGATTTTCGTCATGTTCTGTCCTCTTTTCGATTTACCTATTATAAACCGTAATATTTACGATTTGCCAGGAATAATGTACCAAATGGATCACGGGACGTCAAGGAATAAATTTAAAAAAACAACAGAGCGTGGGACAAAAATCACTTTGGTTTTTTGCTCCACGCTCTGTTGTTTTTTATTTCAATGTCCGAACCAAATAAACTTCTTCGCAAAAGCCTTTAAGTCCATTATAAATCCGTTGTGCTCGTGTTTTCTTTTCACATAAAGCAAAGACTGTCGGTCCACTGCCGCTCATCAACGCTGCATCAGCGCCGTACTTCAGCATGCGATCCTTGATTTGTTGCACGATCGGATGTCTGGCAATCGTGACACTTTCCAACGCATTGCCAACCGTTTGGGTCATCCCAGTATAATCACCATTTTCGATGGCTATTCTTAGTCCAGCAATATCTGGATGGTGCAATTCATCTACCGCTAAATCATTAAAAACGGTACTAGTGGATACACTAATTCTCGGTTTAACTAACACAATCCAACATTGAGGCATGGTCGGTAATGCTTCAATTTTCTCCCCACGTCCGTTTGCAAAGGCTGTTCCGCCCCTTAAACAATAAGGAACATCCATACCAATTTGGCTGCCAATTTCACAGAGTTCGTCCATCGTCAACCCCAGATTCCACAGTTTGTTCAAGCCTCGTAATGCTGCGGCACAGTCACTGCTCCCCCCTGCTAAACCAGCTGCCACGGGGATACGTTTTTCAATATATATTTTAATTCCTTTATGAATATTATAGGTACGCTTTAATAAGTCAACTGCTTGATAGACATGATTCCGTCGATCCACGGGTAAAAAAGAGCTGTCCGTTTCAATACGAATGATGTCTTCTTCTAGATTTTCAAAAGTTAAATGATCGGCTAAATCTACACTTGCAAAAATAGATTCAACTTCATGATAGCCATCCACACGTTTATGCAGAACATCTAACCCAAGATTAATTTTCGCAGGAGCTCGTTCGATTATTTCCATCGGTTCCCTGATTCACCTTCCTTAATCTTTTGTCTACCAACATTTTAATCTTTTAGATTCTATCATATGTCCATGAAGAAGTACACCGAAGATTGCTCTTTCTCTGACGACAGATGGCTGAAATTAAAAAGAGCTTAGGAACGAAGGGCTCTTCCTTCACTCCTAAGCGGACTTTCTAAATTATACGGCTTGACCGATGAATTCGATTTCAACGGTGCGTGTTAAAACATCTGAATAGCTATAAGATACACGTTCAAATGAGTTCTCGTCTGGATCCAAGTCAACAACAAAAACAGATGGATAAGTCTCCGTTAAGATTCCTTTACGTTCTGTTTGGCGCTTTCTTCCAGTCTGAGCAACTAACATAATTTCACTGCCGATACGGCCTTCCAAATCTTTCTTAATTGACGATAACGTTGTTGGCATTGCATTCACCTCGAGAAATATTATATCACTTTTTTTAAAAAATTTCAAGTTTATCATACTAGAAGTCTGTTTGCAACTACTTTTGCTCGACAAACCGGCTGTTTTGTCGAATTTTTATTCATTTTCTAATGTATATTTCATTTTTGCTTTGGCACGATCATAGGCACTTCGGACAGCTGAAAAAGTTCCCCCACGTACTTTAGCGATTTCTTCTAACGTGTAGCCTTTTAAGTATGCGTTTAAAATTTGTTGTTCCAACGAGGAAAGACGTGTCGGAAAAGCTGCCAATTTTTCTTGAATCATTAATTGACCTAATGGGTCGGTGGCCGTTGTCCCTAAATAGTCCACTAACTCTTCACCAGCGCTTTCTAATCGTTGTTCCAGAGAAATAGACAAGGTATCTGTTCGCCGCTTATAGGCGCATTGATGGCGAATTAAGCTATGTACGTGATTTTCAAAATTTCGTTTAAAAAACTTTCCTAATGATGCTTGTTTTTCTGAATCAAATCGTTCTAACGTCCGAAAGAAGACAATTCGCCCTTCTTGAAGCCAGTCCTCAGTATCATAATCTTTTAAATAGTATTTTTTCATGCACTTATAAATCACTGGCTGATATTGCCCATATAAAGCTTGAAATTGTTCTTGGTCTCCTGCTAATGCTTGCTGAATCTGTTCTAACATAAAAAGCCCTCCTTTTCGATAAACGTATCGAATGATTTAGGAGAGCATAGCATGTTAGAAATTTATGACTTAAGCGAACATTTGTTTAATCTTTTTTTTGAGACAATTCTTCTAGCTTCTCAGAAAGTTTTGATAACTGCTCCACGTTCCATGGAGAATTTCGACGAAATTGCTGGAAATGGATATCCGTTGCATGAATGGCAATCGTCTTTTCTGTTTTCTGGACAGCTTTGTAAAGTTCATTGGCCGAAGTCCGCAATGCACCTTGTGAAAAGACCATCCATTGTTCAGCCAAATCACTCGTTGCGACTGTTACTTGCGTTAAACGATCATTTTTTTCACCAGCTAGACGTTCAATATAACTATCTGCTGTTTCATCTTCTTTGGTGAAAACCACGGTCAAAAGGTACTTTTTGTACGTTTGCTGAATGCCTGGGACTAATTGGGCATCAAAGACCACAATGATTTCCAACCCTTCATATTTGGCATAGTTGGACAGACGACTAAGAAGCAGTTCACGCGCATCCTCTAAACGCTCTTGCTTTTTCAACTGGACCAATTCTGGCCAAGCACCAATCATATTATAGCCATCAACGATTAACAATTGTTTTTTCATACAATCGCCTTCTTCTATAATGGGTTGCGGCCACGATAGACTTCATACATTAGCAAGCCTGCAGCCACACCAGCGTTTAAGCTTTGAACGTGTCCAGTCATTGGAATCGTTAATAATTCATCCACTTCTTTATGAAGACCTTGACTCATGCCACGACCTTCATTTCCGATGATTAAGGCAATTGCGCCTTGTGTATTCCAGCGACGATAATCCGTCCCAGACATATCTGTACCAAAAATCCAAAATTGATTCTCTTTTAGCGTTGCAATACTTTGCGCTAGATTCGTTACACGAGCCACTGGAATATGTTCCACGGCCCCTGTTGACGCTTTGGTTACGGTTGGTGTAATTCCCACTGCACGATGTTTCGGAATGATAATACCGTCCACGCCTGTCGCATCAGCTGTTCGCAAAATTGAACCAAAGTTATGTGGGTCCTCTAGACTGTCTAAAATTAGGAAAAATGGTGTTGCTGTCTTTTCTTTTGTTTGTTCCAATAATTCTTCTAAAGTTAAATATTGATACGCCGTGATTGCTAAAACCATACCTTGATGCACGCCGTGATCACTCATCGTATCTAATTTTGCTTTAGGCACCCATTTAACTGGAACAGCCTGTTCTTTCGCTGCTTGTTTTAATTGCTCAATTTTCTCGCCACGAGCATCTTCTTGTAAAAACAATTTATTCCCGCGTCCTTGCTGCAACGCCTCAACAGTCGCATGGAAACCAAAGACAAAGTTATCTGCTAGCTCTTCTGAGGTTCCATCAGCACCTGCTGTCGCTGGTCGTGGGTTCCGTTCTTTTGAACGCTTATCTGAACGTTCTGGACGTTTCTTACCTTTTTTAAAAGGACGAGATTTTTCATTTTTCATTGGTTTCACCTACTTTCTTGATACACCAGTTAATTAATTCTTCTAAACGTTCTTTTTGTTGTGTCAAATGTAAATACCCCATCAAGGATTCGAAACCGGTCGCTACCCGATAGGTCGTCACATCAGCATTTTTGGCAAAGGTGTGACTTTTAGCATTCCGACCGCGTTTGTACATCACTTCTTCTTCCTCCGTTAGCATTTCTCCCGCTAACATCGCTTGCATTAAGCTTGCTTGGGCTTTTGCTGACACGTAGTGTGTCGCCATGCGATGCAAAACATTCGGTTTCGTTTGTCCCAAGGAAACTAAATAATCACGAATGTAAATTTCATAAATCGCATCGCCAACATAGGCCAAAGCTAAACCGTTTAATTGTTTGTAATCTCTCATTCACTTCTTCTCCATCTCGTTCCTTGCGGAGTATCTTCTAAAACAATGCCTTGTTCTTTTAATAAATCGCGGATTTCATCACTTCGGGCAAAATCACGGTCTTTCCGTGCTTGGTTCCGTTCTTCAATTAACGCATCGACTTGTGCATCCACTAATTCTTCGTTTTTAAAGAATAAACCAAAAATAGCTAACCAGCCACTGAAAAGCTTATCCATCGCCACTAGAACTGGTTCCGAAACTGTCGCTTGTTCACTGTACTGATTCATCATCTTCGCTAATTCATAAACGATCGTAATCCCGTTAGCTGCATTGAAATCATCGTCCATTTCCGTAATAAAACGTTGTTCTAATTCGTTTAATTGAGCTAAATAGTGTTCATCCTCTGGCAAACTTGCGACCGCATCTGCTTGTCTAAAACGTAAATTTTCAAACGCATTTTTCAATTTTTGATAATTGGCTGCTGCCTCTTTTAGAGTGCTTTCGCTATAACGAATCGGGCGACGGTACTGGGTGGTGGACATAAAGAAACGTAAAATTTGCGGATCCACTTTTTGAATCATTTCATGAACAGTAATGAAGTTACCTAGGGATTTGCTCATTTTTTCATCGTCTTCACCAATTGTGACATAGCCGTTATGCATCCAGTAATTGGCAAAGGTATGGCCTGTTTTGGCTTCGCTCTGTGCAATTTCATTCTCATGATGTGGAAATTCTAAATCTTGTCCACCGCCATGAATATCAATCGTCTCTCCCAAGTGTTTTGTCGCCATGACAGAGCATTCAATATGCCAGCCGGGACGTCCTTTACCCCAAGGAGAATCCCAAGAAATTTCATCTTCTTTGGCACTTTTCCAAAGAGCAAAATCCAATGGGTCTTCTTTTAATTGTTGTTCAACGCCAGTTCGTTGACTTGCCCCCACTTCTAATTCATCAATCGATTGATGGCTTAATTTACCATAATTAGGGAATTTACGGGTGCGATAATACACATCACCTGCGACCTCATAAGCAAAACCTTTTTCAATTAAAACGTCGATAAAAGCTAAGATATCAGTCATGTGGTCCATCACCCGGGGATGTAGCGTTGCTGGTTGGACATTCAATGCTTGCGTGTCTTCTTCAAAGGCTTTGATAAAACGCTCCGCCACTTCCGGCGCAGTAATTTTCAATTCTTTAGCTGCCTTGATAATTTTATCATCGACATCTGTAAAGTTCGAGACATAATTCACTTCATACCCACGATATTCAAAATAACGACGAATTGTATCAAAGGCGATCGCACTGCGCGCATTACCGATATGGATATAGTTATACACGGTTGGTCCGCAGACATACATCCGAACTTTATGCGCCTCAATTGGCGTAAATACTTCTTTTTCTCTGGTCAATGTATTATAAATTTTAATCATGCCCTTTTTCCACCTTTCTTCCATTTAGACGAACGACTTTCGCAGGAACACCCACAGCTGTAGCATCTGCTGGGATGTCTGAAATAACAACAGCACCCGCCCCAATTTTTGAACGTTCACCAATCACAACTGGCCCTAAAATTTGAGCTCGTGCCGAAATCATCGCTCCTTTTTTCACTGTTGGATGGCGTTTACCCGTATCACGACCGGTCCCACCTAACGTCACTCCGTGAAACAAAACAACATCTTCTTCTATTTCCGCGGTTTCCCCAATCACAATGCCCATGCCGTGATCGATAAAAACCCCCGCTCCAATTGTGGCTCCGGGATGAATTTCTACGCCCGTTATGAAACGCCAAAATTGTGCATGAATCTTCGCCAACAAAAACAACTGATGCCTATATAAGAAATGAGACAAGCGATGCCAAAACAGGGCGTGCAAGCCAGGATACGTTAAAAGAACTTCTAGTGTGGTCCGCGCTGCAGGATCGTTTCTTTTAACAGCTGCGACGCTACGTTTCAACCAACTCATAGGGTGAACTCCTTTCTACTATACAAAAATAAAAAACGTCTTTTAAGCAACAAAAAAACGTTGCTTAAAAGACGCCCATGCGTGGTTCCACTTTTCTTCACAAGAACTAGCTCTTGCCTCGATACAGTTAACGCCTGCCGACGTCTTCGGTTACTTTTTTCACCAAAGCCACTCATAGATGCATTTCGACAAAAGATGCTCGCTGTTCTCACCACCCACAGCGTCTCTGAAATCCATCTGATTGTCTACTTCTTCTATTCTTTGTGTTTTTATAACACTTTATTTAAATGATCTAATGCTTTTTCTTTGCCTAATAATTCGATGGTTTCGCCTAATTCAGGACCATGCATTTGTCCAGAAACAGCAATTCGAATTGGCATAAACAAGTTTTTGCCTTTAACGCCGGTTTCTTTTTGGACGGCTTTAATCGCTGCTTTAATACTTGGTACATCGAAAACGTCCAAGGCTTCTAATTGTTCTTTAAACGCATGTAACACAGTTGGCACTGTTTCTCCTTGCAAGAATTCTTTCGCAGCATCATCTAAAACTGGATGTTCATTAAAGAACAAGTTTGATAGTTCCACAATTTCAGCTGCATAACTCATTTGTGGTTGATACAAGCTAACTAATTGTTTTAACCATTCGATTTTTTCAGGAGATGGATTTTCTTCAACACGACCGTCAGCGACTAAATAAGGAATACACATATCTGTTAGTTCACCTAAGTCCATTTGTTTCATGTATTGATTGTTAATCCATTCTAATTTTTTCGCATCAAAGGCCGCTGGTGACTTGCTTAAGCGTTGTTCATCAAACAATTTAATCAAGTCTTCTTGTGAGAAGATTTCTTCTTCGCCAACAGGAGACCATCCTAGTAAAGCAATAAAGTTGAACATGGCTTCTGGTAAGTAACCTAATTCACGGTATTGTTCAATAAATTGTAAAATTGTTTCATCACGTTTGCTCAATTTTTTGCCAGTTTCTGAATTAATGATTAAGGTCATATGGCCAAAGACAGGTGGTGTCCATTCAAACGCTTCGTAAATCATTAATTGTTTTGGTGTGTTAGCAATATGATCATCGCCACGTAAAACGTGAGAAATTTTCATTAAGTGATCATCTACTGCAACGGCAAAGTTATACGTTGGCATCCCATCGCGTTTTTGGATGACAAAATCGCCACCAATGTTATCTGACTCAAAAGTAATTTCACCTTTCACGATGTCATCAAATTTGTATTCTGTGTTACGTGGCACACGGAAGCGAATCACTGGTTCTAGACCAGCCGCTTCTTTGGCTGCTTGTTCAGAAGGTGTTAAATTCGCACAAGTGCCTGCGTAGTGAGGCATTTCCCCACGAGCTTGTTGTGCTTCACGTTCTGCTTCTAATTCTTCTGGCGTACAATAACACTTATACGCACGATTGCTACTTAATAATTGATCAATCAATGGTTGGTAAATTTCTTTACGTTCTGATTGACGATATGGACCATATTCTCCCGGATGAGCAGGTGATTCATCCCATTCCATCCCTAACCATGCTAAGTTTTCCAACTGACTTTTCTCGCCGTCTTCGATGTTCCGTTTTTGGTCGGTATCCTCGATACGAATGATAAATTCTCCGTCATTGTGGCGGGCAAATAAGTAGTTAAATAATGCTGTTCTTGCATTCCCAATGTGCAAGTGTCCAGTTGGACTTGGTGCATAACGCACACGAACTTTCGTCATGTTCATTCCTCTTTCCATTTTTTAAAAACAGACGGTTTAACGTCGTTTTCAGTTATTTTTCCAATAAAGCAACGGCAATTGCGCCGATTCCTTCTTTTTTACCAACAAAGCCCATCGCTTCCATGGTCGTTGCCTTAATGTTCACTTGTGTGACCGCTAAGTGGCAACTCGCGGCTAGATTCTTTTTCATCTCTGCCAAGTATGGGCTCATCTTTGGCTCTTCCGCTAAAATTGTACAATCAATATTGCCAATAGTAAAGCCCGACCGCCCAACTTTTTCATTTACTTTTTTTAATAAGTTTACAGAATTCGCATTTTTGAACTGCGGATCGGTTTCGGGGAACAGTTGTCCAATATCACCCAGACCAGCGGCACCAAGGATTGCATCAATAATTGCATGTGTTAAAACATCAGCATCTGAGTGACCTAACAGACCTTTTTCATAAGGAAGAGTAACCCCACCAATAATTAAAGGTCGTTGCGGAACTAATTGATGAACATCAAAACCTTGACCGATTCGAATCATACTAAGTCCTCACTTTGCTTAATTTTTATCGTTTTTAGGATGGTTATCCTTGCGATCATTAATTCCGCGACCCGCATGCGCCGGTTTGGCAAAAATCATACGCCCAGCTGCGGTTTGTAAAGCACTTGTGACGACCACTTCGATTTGCTCATTCATGTAATGCTGGCCATCTTCTACCACAACCATTGTGCCATCATCTAAGTAAGCGACCCCTTGTTGACGCTCTGTTCCGGCTTTTACAACCATCACATTCATCGTTTCACCTGGAATCACCACTGGTTTCACAGCATTAGCTAAAGCATTAATGTTTAAAACAGGCACATTTTGAAATTCAGAGACTTTATTTAAGTTGTAGTCATTGGTCACAACCACGCCATCTAATAATTTTGCTAATTTGATTAATTTACTGTCTACTTCAGAGATATCCTCGAAATCTCCGTCATACATCTCAACAGAGATACCTTCTTCTTTTTGTAAAGCATTTAAAATATCTAAGCCACGACGACCTCTCACCCGTTTTAAACTGTCTCCAGAATCAGCAATGTATTGTAATTCATATAAAACAAAGTTAGGGATGAGCAAAACACCTTCTAAAAAGCCTGTTTTAGCGATATCGTAGATTCTGCCATCAATGATGACACTGGTGTCTAAAATTTTGTATTTATGGAAGTTGTCTTCCACTTTACGTTCCAACATTTGTCCTTCGGTGTCTTCCGTATTTGCTTTCTTTTGACGAGGTGTGAAAACTTTTTTCCACTCCTCAATCCGTGTTGTTCCCATTCGGAAACCTAAGTAACCCAGAATAATCATAACTAGAATTGGTAGTAAACTATTCACGACAGGAATTTGTAAGTTGTACATTGGAATGGAGATAATGACGCCAATTGTTAAACCAATGATGGCACCAATACTTCCAAATAATAAATAGGTTAAACTCATTTCATTTAAAGCTGCTTCGATTTTTTTGACAGCGGAAACAATATACTTTGCTAACCCTAAAGATAAAATAAAGAAAATAATTGCACCGATTAATCCGTTCGTAAAGTTATTGTTTAACCAACTGTTATTGCCTTGCTTAGCCATTTCCCAAGCCATTGGGAAAAGAGAAATTCCTAAACTTGCACCAGCAATGATCATCAGCAACGTGATGATTCGTTTTTGCATATAGCCATCCTCCTCATTTATTTAATAAAGACGTCTAGTGTTGTGGGGCGTACAAAAATCATACGCCACCAACAACCTAAACGGATTATTTCTACTTTCATTATTTAAAAACTTTTCTTAACGTTTCACCAATTGTTGAAACGCCAATAATTTCAATCCCTTCAGGCGCTTCCCAGCCACCAAGGTTATTTTTAGGGACATAGACTTTTGTAAAGCCTAGTTTTTGCGCTTCACGCACTCGTTGTTCAATACTATTCACGCGGCGAATTTCACCAGTTAAACCAATCTCACCAATGAAACATTCCGAAGATGAGGTTCCTTTTTCTTTATAGCTAGAAGCAATACTGATTGCTAACGCTAAATCAATAGCTGGTTCATTAATTTTGACTCCACCAGCCGCTTTTAGGTACGCATCTTGGTTTTGTAATAAAAGGCCTGCCCGTTTTTCTAAAACCGCCATGATTAAAGAAACGCGATTAAAGTCCAACCCGGTGGTCGTTCGCTTGGCATTGCCAAACATCGTTGGGGTAACTAAGGCTTGGATTTCCACCAAAATGGGGCGTGAACCTTCCATTGCTACCACAATTGAAGATCCGGTGGCTCCTTCTAAACGTTCTTCTAAAAAGACCTGAGAAGGATTCATAACTTCAACCAATCCATGTGTCTGCATTTCAAAAATACCAATCTCATTCGTTGAGCCAAACCGATTTTTGACAGCCCGTAAGATTCTAAAGGTGTGATGCTTATCTCCTTCAAAATAAAGAACCGTGTCTACCATATGTTCCAACATCCGTGGCCCTGCGATAGACCCTTCCTTCGTTACGTGTCCGACAATAAAAATGGCAATCCCATTCGTTTTTGCCAGTTTCAATAATTCGGCAGTTGTTTCTCGGACTTGACTGACACTACCAGCAACGCTGGTAACATCTGGCTGCGTCATTGTTTGAATCGAGTCAATAATGACATAATCTGGTTCTAATTTTTCAATAGCTCGTGATATTTCGTGCATATCTGTTTCTGCGTATAAGTAAAATGTCTCGTTGACGGTGCCTAGACGCTCCGCTCGTAATTTAATTTGCTCAGCACTTTCTTCACCAGAAACATATAAAACCGTGCCACCTGTGGCTGCTAATTGTTGCGATACTTGTAAGAGCAATGTTGACTTACCTATTCCGGGATCGCCACCGATTAAAACTAACGAACCTGGAACAACGCCACCACCTAAAACCCGATTCAGCTCCACTAATTCAGTTTTTACACGCGGCTCTTTTTTAGGTACGACTTCAGATAGCCGTTGTGGTTGTGTCTTTTTACCAGTCAAACTTACTCTAGCACGACGATCAGAAGTATCTTGAATAACCTCTTCCACCATCGAATTCCATTGTCCACAATTAGGACAGCGGCCGAGATATTTTGGAGACACATACCCACAGCTTTGACATTCAAATTGAACTTTTGCTTTTTTTGCCATGTAGAATCTCCTTATCTGTTGTTTATTTTAACATTTATTAAATGGTTTGAATAACGTTGCCTACTGAAAAAATGGGCTTTATTTTTGTCCAGACGAACCAAAACCGCCCGTTCTTTCTGCCTCGACTTGGTCATCATCCGCTAATAAAAACGGTTTAAAAATCCCTTGGCCAATTCGTTCACCTTTCTCAATGACAACATCTTCATATCCAAAGTTTAAAAATTGGAACATGATATGTCCTTCGTTATTCTCGTTATTATAATAATCACTGTCAATGACTCCGACACCATTCGCTAAAAGTAGGAACCGTTTTAGCGGGTTCGAAGAACGACTCACCAATTCTAAATATTCAGAATCAGGCATATACGCCTTAATCCCTGTTTTAACTAAAATTGGTTTGGGATTTTCTCCAGCTTGTTGTAACTTCCAAAGACTTGGTACAACGACCGTTTCGGCTGCTTGAAAATCATACCCCGCGGCACCTTTTGTTGCTCGTTGTGGGACACTCAAGCCCTCTTCTTGATACTTAGAAATAATCTCAAAACCACGTTGTTTCATATTCATTCTCCCCTACTGTCTAAACTACTCCTATTTTACCATAATCTCTGATACTCTGGTTGTTTTTAGTAAGTTTCTCATTTCTAAAAGCCCAGTTAATCTAGACTACGCAAAAAAGAGGAGAATTTTTGTTTATTTTCCTTCTTTTAGTCTATCATCTTCTCTTAAAATAAACAGACCAAATCCCAAAAAGTCCCAAGATTCCCTCAAAAAGTTCACACTTTCATTAAACTTTCTTTACTATTCATTATTTAGCACTTTCTAGTAGCCGCTGATTTTGTTATAATGAGTGTCAAATTTTACTGTAAAAAGAAACGAGGCACTTATGAGAAACAAACTCCAACAGGCCAAACGAATTGTGATCAAAGTCGGAACCAGTTCTCTGATTTATCCCAATGGCAATATTAACTTAAAAGCAATAGATCAATTAGCCTTTACTTTGAGTGATTTAAGCAACCAAGGCAAAGAAATTATTTTAGTTTCTTCTGGCGCAATTGGTGTCGGACTGAATAAATTAAATCTATCTGTGCGCCCAACGACAATTCCAGAACAACAGGCAGTCGCTGCAGTCGGCCAAGCAGAATTAATGAACATTTATAATCAGCGGTTTTCAACCTATAGCCAACAAATGGCACAAGTTTTATTAACTCGTGATGTTATTGAATATCCTGAAAGTCGCAATAATGTTACCAATACTTTTGAACAACTGTTAAAAATGAATATTATTCCTATCGTCAATGAAAATGATACTGTCGCAATTGAAGAATTGGATCACTTAACCAAGTTCGGGGATAACGATCAATTGTCTGCCATTGTCTGCCAAATTGTTCAAGCTGACTTGTTAGTTATGTTATCAGATATTGATGGTTTCTTTTCAGATAACCCTACTGTCAACAAAGAAGCCACATTATTTTCTGAAATCAATGAAATTAATGAAGACTTGTTCCAATTAGCCGGTGGCAAGGGGAGCCGCTTTGGCACTGGTGGGATGTCTAGTAAATTAAAAGCTGCTGAACGTGTGTTAGCTAATCAACAGGCGATGATTTTAGCAAACGGAAAGCAGCCAAAAATCATTTTTGAAATTTTAGAAGGAAAAGATATCGGTACGTTATTTATTAAAGGAGGGCATGAAAGTGACTGATTTAAAGCAACTAGGGCAACAAGCTAAAGAAGCCTCTTATACGCTAGGCTTGATGGATACTCGTCAAAAAAATACTTTGTTAAACAAAATGGCCGCAGCCATTGAAGCCAATGCGCCCCGCATTTTACAAGCAAACGCATTAGATTTAGAGCAAGCCGCTACCCACGGAATTTCTGAAACAATGCAAGACCGCTTACGTTTAACAGAAGAACGGATCACAGCGATGGCCGAGGGCATACGCCAAATCGCTACTTTACCCGATCCAATTGGGGAAGTAGATAAAATGTGGCGCAATGAAGCGGGGCTGTTAATTGGGCAACAACGCGTGCCTTTAGGTGTTATTGGAATCATTTATGAATCGCGGCCAAACGTGACAACAGATGCCGCTAGCCTTTGTTTCAAATCAGGAAATGCTGTTATTCTTCGAGGCGGAAAAGAAGCGTTTCACTCCAATCAGATATTGGTGACAATTTTACAAGAAGCGCTAATCCAAGAAGCCGTTTCTCCCCATCTCATTCAATTTGTTGATGATACTTCTAGAGAAACAGCCCAACAACTTATGCGCTTAAATGACTACTTGGATGTCCTCATTCCGCGTGGCGGCGCCAACTTAATCAAAACTGTTTTGACAACAGCCACTGTGCCTGTTATTGAAACAGGAACAGGCAATTGTCATATTTACGTGGACAAAGACGCCCAGTTAACAATGGCAACTGAAATTATTGTCAATGCTAAATGTCAACGTCCTTCCGTCTGTAACGCCGCCGAAACGTTATTAATTCATCAAGAAGTGGCTGAAGCCTTTTTACCAACAATTGAAAAAGCCTTGAAGGAGTTTCACGTGGAACTTCGGGCAGATGAACGTGCGTTAGCAATTTTTGAAGAAGCCATTCCAGCGACTGAACAAGATTGGGAAACGGAATTTCTCGACTTTATCTTAGCAGTGAAAGTCGTTGATTCTTTGGACGAAGCCATCCAGCATATTAATCGCTACAATACAAAACATTCTGAAAGTATTATTAGTGATAATTACTTTGCCACACAACAATTTTTACAACAAGTGGATGCAGCCGCCGTTTATGCGAATGCTTCAACTCGTTTCACGGACGGTTTTGAATTTGGATTTGGCGCCGAAATCGGCATTAGTACGCAAAAATTACATGCCCGTGGACCTATGGGTCTAGCAGAGCTTACTTCGACAAAATATGTTATTTATGGAAATGGGCAAGCACGTTCTTAGAAAGAAAAACCCTTGATTTAAAAATCAAGGGTTTTTCTTTCTCCTCTCCAATGTGCATTTTTACACATGAGATTGTTCACAGTTCCACAATCTATTCTTGATATTTTTTTTGAATCCTCATTATACTTTCTACATACGCTTGTTTCACTTGTACTGGCTCTAAAATTGTCACTTCTTCACCAAAGCCCATAAAATAGTTGGCTAAAAATTGTGTTTCTGTTGGATGAATCTGTCCAACTAAAAAACACTGCGTGGGCGTTTCTTCCAACTGAATATTGTCAAAGCGATGTTTATAAAAAAATTCTTTGCCTTTTTCTGTAATGATTGCTTTAAATGGAATCGTACGTGCCGTCGTTTGTTGATGGCGATACGATTCTTTCAGTTCTTCAGTCGTAAAATCCAGTGTTTGGTTTAACTGCTGAATAGCCTCCATAAAATCACAGCGGTAAGTACGCCAAGCCTTTTTAGTCACATCATAGCCTGAACAATACCAATACCCTTCTAAAATAGTTAACCGGGTTGGTAAGATTTTTTTCGTTGTTGCTTCATATCTGGTATAGTTAAACTGAATTACTTGTTGCGCCAAAATACAATGAAACAGCTGCTCTAAATTGCCTGGTGCTTCTACTTGTTCAATTCCTTCGTAATAGACGACCTTACTCATTTGACTGATTTTAAATTGGGTTGGTTCATCTAAAGAATGCAATAATTTTTGCTTAATTTGCTGATAGGAATGACCAAACGGTGACTCTGCGACTAATTTCAGTAATTGTAACGAAAAAAAGATCGCTAACACTTCATTTTCGTTAAAATAAATCGGCGGCAACAACGGTTTGTTTAAAACTCGATAGCCACCATAACGACCATTCTCCACATATAGCGGCACGCCTAAATTTTCCAAAGCTTCAATATCCCGCAAAGCCGTGCTTTTAGAAATCCCAAAAGTTTTCATTAACTGATTTAAATTAAACTGAGGATGGGTTCTCAAGAAAAAAAGTTCCTGATTTAAACGTTCTGATTTTTTCATTTTTCCCTCCATCGGTGTCACTTTTTGACACCTTTTATTGTTATGCTTATCTTATCAATCTTAGGAGGTTCAAACAATGAAAAACACACAATTTGCCCTTTTTATGGTCTTAAATGGACGAGCAACGGAAGCCTTGACGTTTTACCAAGAAGCCTTTGCTGGTGATATTCTTTTTAAAATTACTAATCAAGAATTTAAAGAGCGCTTAAATCCTTCTTTGACCATTCCCGCTGGCGAAGAACACTGGCTTTCTCACTCGATTTTACAAATGGACACTTTTCAATTACAACTAGCTGATAATCCTTTGTTTGCAGGAATGAATACCACGCCCACAGAACAATTGACCCTCAGCTTAACCGTCAATAGCCGTCACTCTGCCAAAACAATTTTTGAAAAACTCACGCGCCATCCCGAATCCTGTATTATCCAAGAACCAATTGAAAATGAATTTGCAACATTTTATGCGATTGTGAAAGATCCTTTTGGTTTAGTCACTCAAATTACTCAAGAAAAACAAGCAGATCCTACCAAGAAAGGACGTTAGCCGAAGAATGCGAACCTATGAATCAAAAGAAGCCTTGATTGAGGCCATTCAAATAGCTTCACAAAAATATTTAGCTGAATTTGCAGAAATTCCTGAAACACTTAAAGATCACCGAATTGAAACAGTAGCTAAAACACCTTCAGAGAACTTAGCCTATCAATTAGGCTGGCTCAACTTGCTGCTTTCTTGGGAAGAACAAGAACAACGTGGTCTGACCGTTCAAACGCCAGCTGAAGGTTATAAATGGAATCAACTGGGCGCTCTCTATCAATCATTTTATCAAACCTATGGACAAATGAGTTTAGAAAGTCAGCTGATTGCGTTGCAAGACATCTTAGAAAAATTACTTCATTGGATTGACTCGCTTTCCGAAGACGAATTATTTTTACCTCAACAACGGGCTTGGGCGACCACCAAAGCACAATGGCCTCTTTGGAAATGGATTCACATTAATAGCGTTGCCCCTTTTACTAGTTTCCGAACGCAAATTCGCAAATGGAAAAAAGTGTGTCTTTAAAAAGTTATCCACATTTTTTCAAAAAAAGCTTGACAAGCATTTTTAAATTCTCCACAGAAAACTTTGTGGATGAAATTTCTTGTTTTTTCCAAAAAACTTTTCCACAGTGCTTATTTGTTCGACATTAAATCTTTGTAAATTCTAGAAAAAAGAAGATGAAAACGTTGTTTTAATAACGTTTTCATCTTCTTTCAACTTTAGGGATTCCTTTAGTTTTAGCAAGCAGGACTTCTGAACTTGCGTCTATTTTTTTTAGCAACTCGAAAACTTATCCTTGTGGATAAACCGAGATAAAAAGCTTTTTTGTGGTTTTCAACAGAGTTATGCACAAAGTTATCCACAGGGTGTTTTCAGCAATTTTTCGGAGAATATCCGTTGTTTAATCTAGTGATTTAGCATTTGAATGTCAATCCCTTACTACTAATTCTTCTTCACTCCACCCTTAGGATCCTAATAAAATTTTAAAGTTTTTCTTCTATTGGTACATCAAATAAAGAGTATGATAAACTATAGGTACTTTCGAAAAATCAGGTGAGGTTATTTATGAAAAATAAAAGTAGGCAGTTTTTAAAAAACAACTGGCCTTATATGTTAGCCAGTTTCTTCATTCCATTTTTAATTATGGCAATTATCTATTTGAGTATTGGGATTTATCCAGGAAGTAGTCGCAGTGTTTTAGCCAGCGATGCCTTTTCTCAATTTTCAAATTTTCACGCAAGCTTTAACAATGTTCTTCATGGAAAACAAAGTCTTTTCTATACGTGGAATGCTTCTTTGGGACTAAACTACTTGTCCTTAATTTCCTATTATCTTGGTGGCTTATTTACGCCGCTCGTCTTTTTCTTTAACAATCAAAACATGCCTGATGCGCTCTATTTCCTAACGTTGTTGAAAATTGGGAGTGCTGGCTTGAGTTTTTGGTTCTTGGCAAAACAAACCTTTAAGATTCCTAAATGGTCCCATGTGACTTTAAGTGTGTCTTATGCGCTAATGTCCTTCATTGTGGCCCATTCAGAATTAATTATGTGGCTGGATGCCTTTATTTATCTGCCACTCGTAATTTTAGGAATTCATCGTTTAATGGACCAACGAAAACCGACATTATTGTTTGTCAGTTATTTCTTGCTTTTCATTACAAATTATTATTTTGGCTTTATGATTGGGTTGTTTTCCTTCCTGTACTATTTTGCACGAACGTTTACAGACTGGCAACGATATAAATCTCGAATCGTTGCGTATTTTACTACTTCTCTTTTAGCTGGTGGAGCATCTATGATTATGGTCTTACCTGCTGTCTTAGATTTACGAACCAATGGTGAAACTCTTTCTGAAATTACAACCTTTAAAACAGAAGCGACTGCCTTTTTAGATATTATTATGAAAAATATGATTGGCGTTTACGATACAACCAAATATGGGTCCATTCCTTTTATTTACATTGGGTTGTTGCCTTTGATTTTTTGTCTCTTCTATTTCGTTACGAAAGAAATTCCATTGAAAAACAAACTACTTTTTGGCAGTTTGTTTGTCCTATTGATTGCTAGCTTTTACATCACGCCCTTAAATTTATTCTGGCACGGTATGCATGCGCCGAACATGTTTCTTTTCCGCTATAGTTTCCTCTTTTCATTCCTAGTTATTTTGCTTGCTGGTTATGGTTGGGAAAAATTTGAAAAGGATGATCTCGGCGTCTTAAGCGGCTTGATTTTGATTCTTTTAGCAATTTTTGCTCTTGCAATGGGCACAAAAGGTGCTACTAGTTATACGTATGTGACTTTAACCTCTTTCGTATTAACGGCAACTTTTTTACTATTATACTTTTTCGGAATTGCTTTTTATCAATTGAAAAAAGCGCCTATGCAATACTTAGTGATTTTGTTATTGCTGCTCGTTTCTGGTGAAGCAATCATTAATACACGGGCGATGGTCACTGGTATTTTAGATGATTGGAACTACGCATCACGCAGCTTGTATTCTGAGCCTTATCCTGACTTAAAAAATCTAGTCGATCAAACAAAAAAAGAAAATGATACCTTTTACCGCTTGGAAAATTTAAATGGTGTTTCGGCCAATGACGGCATTAACTATGGCTACAGTGGCATTAGCATGTTTTCTTCCGTACGGAACCGACATTCTTCAACATACCTAAACGCCTTAGGTTTCCGCTCGCGAGGCACGAATTTAAATATTCGTTACCAAAATAATACCTTGTTAATGGATGCTTTGATGGGCATTAAATACAATATTGCTGAAAACAATCCAATGAAATTCGGCTTTGAGCGACAAGCAGCTGCTGGTAAATATCAGCTTTATCGTAACGAAAATGCTTTGCCGTTAGGATTTTTAGCAGACAAAGAGATTTACAATGTTCGGCAACCTCTCAATGATAATTTAGGTAGTCAAACAAATTTACTAAATGCTTTAGCCAATACTAATGAACGGTATTTTACCTTTTATCAACCAACGATGACGCTTCAAAATAACGTGACAATTACGCAAAATACAGCTGGCGTAACTTTTACGGAGAAACAACATAACGTAGCCAAAGAGATTTCTTATACAGTCAATGTGCCCGCCAATACGCAAGCTTATTTGAGTTTATTCCCAACAGATTTTGCTCAATTGGAAAGTTCCACTGCGACGGTCACCGTGAACGGCTCGAGTCAGCAATCACAAATTGGCATTACTGGCCAATATTATAACTTAGGTTACTATCCCAAAGATACAACCGTTAACTTCAAAGTAAGTTTTTATGGAACCAAAGCAGTAAGTTTTGTTCAGCCGCAAGTAGTTGGCTTAAATACCAATGCATTTGAAAAAGCCATTTCCGCCGTGCAAGAAAAAGGCGTTGATTTAACCACTGGCAAACGCTCTGCTTCAGGTACCTTTACCGCCGACAAAGATCAAGTACTCGTCACTACAATTCCTTATGACAAAGGTTGGCGTGTCAAAATTGATGGCAAAAAAGTTACCCCAAAAGCCTTTAAAGATGCCTTTCTAAGCGTTCCTGTCAGCGCTGGAACCCATACTATTCAGTTCTCTTATTTACCAGAAGGATTGATTCCTGGCATCGTGTTATTCGTTCTATGTACTGGTGGTTTCGTTGCCTACGTAACCTTGATTCCAGCTAGACGAAACCGTAAAAAAGAAGACAAATAAAAAATCACGCGATGGCTAAGTCATCGCGTGATTTTTTTAAATTTCAGTCATTGCTTCTTCCACAAGCGAAACACTTTGATGTCTTCCTTTCGTAATCAACAAGGAAAGTTGCACAAAAGCAAAGAGTACACTGGTCCGCTTAGGATAAGCAAAATAACGTGGTTGCCAACTAGTGACATATTGTTCTTTGCGCTTGCGTGTATCTTGAAACGCATAAATTTGATAACTATACTTGTAAAAAATATTAACAAAGCGTTCTTTTAAGAAAGAGTACTTGCTCTCCCCTACGTTAGCCAACGGCGCCATCCCAATATCAATTAATTGATAGCCCTGCTGTTGATAGGTTTCAATAAAATGAGTGAACAAATATTCTCTAGTAAAAGCAGGTGCGTCTGAACGAATACGTAACAAATCATACGAAATACTTTTGCCTTTTTCCATTTCTTTTCCAGTAATGAAACCGATGACCGTTTGTTTCTGTCTCACCAAGCCCACGCTACTGCATTTCAAGTACTCGGGATCCAACCGTCCACCAATAAAGTAGCGCTCTTTTTGATTCCGTGACCAGTCCGCAGAAACTCGTTCTAACTCTTGATATAAGGCATCACTAATCGTTTCGGGATAAAATTCAAACTGAAAATCCGCTGCTTCTGCTGCTATTTTTTCAGTCACTGTTTCCGTCCAAGCTGTTTGATTCACTGTTGACGGCTCATCAAATTGAATCAAGCCTTCTTCCCCAACTTTCATAAATTCAAAGCCGCAATCGTGAAGATTCATAACATATTCTTCCGAAATACGATAAAAAACTAATTGATAGCCTAACAAATCAGCTTGATCCATAAACGCCAGTGTCGCCGCTGTCCATTTCTCTCGTTGCCCAATTGGATCCGCCAAGACAAAGCATTTATTAAACTTCATTTGAAACCCAAAAAGTACTTGATCTTCGCCTTCTTCTTGGTAATAAAAATGACCATAATCCTTTAAATACAAAAATTGACTGCCTTCGTTGCCACCAAATTTTTCCAAAAAGCGTGTCAACCGCGCTTCCTCAAACCCCTCACCTAAAGTAACAGTTGTTTCGGCTAAATATTGATACAAAAAGAATAAACCAATCAAGGAAATACTTAAACCAATCAATCCGTTAAACCAAACATCATCTGACGGAAACAACAAAAAGTGATTGATAACTTGATTGCCACCAGCTGGTCGTGCGGCGTAATAGCCAGCAACCGCATAACCGATAAACAAGCAGCCAAACAAAATACTATCTACCGTTAAAGCGCCCCATGAATAAACAAACTTTTCACGATAAAATTCTTTACGAGCCAAAATAACCGCCAATAAAATAACAGCATAAACAGCAATTAACTGCCACGAAGTCGTTCGTGCCACCGTATTTACAATACAAAATCCTAGTAAAATAATTGTAGGCCAATAAGCTTTTTTCACTTTCATAGAAATGCCTCGAGCTAAACCTAATAACAAGAATCCTACAAATAAATTCAATGTTTGATCTAAAAAATTAAAAGAAAAGGGAAGTAACACTTGGAATAAACGACTGACATTCGACAAATTCGTCACAGTCGACAATAGAACCATCATAATCCCTGCAAAATATAACGCCGCCACCAAAATAAAATGCGCCACTTTTTGTGAAAATAACCGAGGTAAATTATCAAAAAATTGATTAACTTTCATGCCTGCTTGTTGCAAGAACAAAATAACTCCTGTCATAAAAGGCGTCACATAATAAAACAAACGATAATACAACAACCAGACGACCGCTTGTGATCGATCAATCCCTAATTGTGACAAGCCCAAAATCATTAAGACATCAAACGTTCCCATACCACCAGGAACCATGGTTAACATCCCGATTAACGTAGCGATAACAAACATTGGATAAACAGAAACCATCGAAACTGGTACCTGCATCAAACGACCTATCATTAAGAAAGCAAACATCCCACCTAGCCATTGACCTAATGAAGCGCCGAATAATAGGAGCACCGCTTTTGGAAAAAATGTTTTAAACAATGTTCGCCGTTTTAAATACGTGAAAAACCAGAGCGCTGGCGCAATCAGGCTGCCCAATAATAACCAAACCCAATATTCACGAAAAACATTTTGGGTTCGAATAAAAAATAAATCAACAAACGCCACAAAAGATAAAATAGATAACCCTGAAATCAAGAACAGAGCAACTTTTGAGACCGTTGCTACAACCTTGCCCCGTGGTACATCTTTTCCGTAAAAATTAATCCGTAGCGTTGCACCAACCACGCCGCCAAAACCCGCTAAGTTATTAATGGTATTGGTGACCCAAGCCGAAGTTAACCAATCCATTCGTTTCATTGGTGGCTTACCTTCTTTTTCCAATAATTTAACGACTACATAGTCATAAAGGAGCATCGGAATAACCCCTAATAGTCCTGCCAAGACCATACCAATTAAACGCCCCGTACTTTGTTGTTCCATCGTGGAAAAAATATCCGCCCAGGTCATGCCTTGAGCGATATGTGTCACTTGGTTAGCCACGAAAACTAATACAGAACCAAGAAAAATTAGTTTCAATAATAAACTGTGTTCTTTCAACCACTGCGTTAGTTGGCTAATATTTTTTTTCATCTTATAGCCTCTTTCATATCTCTTTTCTATTCATTTAACTTTCGTTTTATCGATTTTCTTCCATGGTAGCCTATTTGCTGAAAATTTTCCAGCACGGCTAGACATTTTGGCTGAATCGTATTGTTTTATTGAAAAAAAAGAGTGAGAAAAAAATCTAAGACGATTTTTTTCTCACTCTTTTAACTGTATTTTTTACGCCACTACTTCTGCGATAATCTCAATCTCCACCAACACATCCATCGGTAATTTAGAGATTTCAATCGTTGTGCGTGCAGGATATTCCGCACTAAAATACTCAGCATAGACTTCATTGAATGCCGTGAAATCCGCCATATTTTGTAAATAGCATGTCGTTTTGACTACATGAGCAAAATCACTACCAGCTTCTGTTAAAATCCCTTGAATATTTTTCAGTACTTGATTGGTTTGTTCTTTAATCGTTGTCCCAACCACCTTGCCTGTTTCAGGATCCAGTGGAATCTGACCAGAAGTAATCAATAAACCATTCACAATTTTTGCTTGTGAATATGGTCCAATTGCTTGTGGTGCTTGCTTTGTTTTAATTGTTTTCATTTCTTTTCCCCCAGTAAATGACAAGTTGTTACTTTTTGTTATTTTATTTGTTTCTATTTTTCCATTGTACTGCAACCATTTTCGGAATGCTATCTTTTCTCAATTATTCCCAAGCGCTGATGATGTGCCATCCTTTTGTAAAACAGCTTCAAAACCTTGGCGCATCCTTTCAAGTCCCTCGTGTAGTTTTGCTTGCGAACAGCCAATATTTAACCGTAAAAATCGTTGTCCATTACCGCCATAAATCGAGCCGTCCATAATGGCGACTTTCCCCACAGAAACTAAAGCCTCTTGTAAGCGGGCCACATCTGGAACTGCCGCTGATACGTCCAACCACATTAAGTAAGTGGCTTCCAGCTCCGTCACTTTAATTTTTGGCAAATATGTCTGTAAAAAATCTTTCACGTAACGTTGGTTCTCCGCTAAATAATCATTCAACTCGTCAACCCAAGTACCACATTTTTGATAGGCCGTCATGGTTGCTAGCATTCCCAAAATACTTGTTGATGATAGACCATCGGCATTTTTTAATTTGAGCTGAAAAGCGTCACGTAATTCGTTATCTGGAATTAGGGCGTAAGCAAAAATCAGCCCTGGAAAATTAAAGGTTTTCGTGCCACTGGTAATAATGGCAGATTTTTTATAACCAAATTGCGTAATTGGTCGATGAACTTGGCCTTTATTAACGATATCCATATGAATTTCATCAGAAAGTAAAAACACATCATACTGTTGGCACAATGAAACCATTCGCTCTAATTCCCATTGCTCCCAAACACGTCCTGTTGGATTATGCGGGGAACATAAAAGCAAACAGCGATTTTCTGGTTGCGCTAGTTTTTTTTCTAAATCAATAAAATCAATGCTGTAGCGCTTCTCTTGATAAAGCAGTTCATTTGCCACTACTTGCCGCTTATTTTCCTGAATAACTTTAAAAAATGCATCATACGCAGGTGTTTGTAAAATAATGCCCTCCCCTTCATTAGTTAATAATTGGATCAACGCAGAAATCCCATAGATAACGGTCGGGGTATACATAATCCAGTGTTCTTCAATCTTCGTCTGGAATCTTGTCTGGTACCACGTTTGAATTGCTTCTTTTAATTGTGGATGGTTCCACCTCGTATAGCCAAATACGGGATGTTTCAAACGCTCCTGTAATGTTGCCAGAACTGCCTCTGGCACAGCAAAATCCGTATCGGAAATAGTGAAGGGAAGCAAGTCCGCTTCCCCAAATCGATCTTCTACAAAATCCCACTGTGTACAATACGTTCCTCGTCGATCAATTGCTTTATCAAACGACACACTCTTCACCTTCTGTCTTTTTTCTAACCTAAAATCATCTCTAATTGATTACGGACCGTTGTCACTTTGGTTCCGATAATCACTTGCACATTCTGCGCATCTAAATGCACGACGCCTAAAGCCCCTAATTGCTTTAATTTGTCATCATCTACTTTATTAGCATCTGCTAACACTAAACGTAAACGCGTAATGCAATTATCAATAGCTTGAATATTCTCTTGCCCACCCAAAGCCGCTAAAATCCCAGGCGCATCATAGCCACCCGTTTTCTTATATTGAACTTCTTGATCGGTATATTCAGTCTCATCTAAGACCTTGTCTCGTCCAGGTGTTTTTAAATCAAAGGTTACAATGACTGTTTTAAAGACGAAATAATAAACAACAAACCAGATAGCGCCGACAATGAGAACCCACCACCATTTTGTATAAGTTCCTTGTAACAAGCCAAAAATAACAAAGTCCAGTAGCCCGCCATCAGTGTTTCCAATCACAACACCCAATAAAGCCATTACCATGAAACCTAGACCAGTCATAATGACATGAAACAGCCATAATAATGGACTAATAAATAAGAATAAAAATTCAATTGGTTCTGTAATGCCAGTGATAGCCGTAGCAATTACACCCGAAAGGAGTAAGCCTTTAATCTTATGTCGATTCGCCGGAGCTGCAGTATGATACATCGCAAGTGCCGCCGCTGGTAAGCCAAAAATAAAGGTCGGCATTTTCCCTTGTGACAAGAAAGCTGTTGCGCTTGGTGAAATCGGTAAATTATTTTGCAATTCTGCATAGAAAATATTTAACGCACCAAACACTTCTTTGCCAGCCACCACCGCTGAACCCCCTGCTTCAGTAAAACGAATCATGGAAACCAAAATATGATGCAACCCAAACGGTAACAGTAGACGTTCCCCTGACCCAAACAGAAAAGGCCCAAAAATACCAGAACGTTGGATAAGTTGGCCAATCGCCATAATCATTAGCGCGAAAAGTGGCCAAACTAACGGAATGACTAAGCCCACGAAGGCCATCACTAATGAAGTAATAATTGGCACAAACCGTGCGCCAGAAAAGAAGGCAAAACTATCTGGTAGTTGCACCGTATAAAATCGATTATGCAACTTATAGACAATAAGCCCCGCGATAATTCCACCGAGAACGCCCATTTCAATCGTTTGAATCCCAAAAACCATTCCTTGGCCAGCTTCCCGCAACTGTTCAGGATCCACGAGGCGATTCGTCTGCACTAAATAGAAATTAATCGCTAAATTCATCACCGTATAGCCTACGAAACCTGAAAACGCAGCAATTCCTTTTTCTTTCCGAACTAACCCCAACGGAATGGCCATTGCAAACATGACAGGTAAATAGGCAAACGCAAAACCACCAATTGTCGACATAAATTGGAAAATAATTTTTACTGCGGGCTTTCCTAAAAACGGGATTGTTTCAATCATAGATTCACTGGAAAAAGAACTTCCTAATCCCAACAAAATCCCCATAAAAGCTAATAAAGCCACTGGCAACATAAACGTTTTGCCTAATCCTTGGAAAAACTCCCAGAAAGTCGCTTTCTTTTTCTTTACTGCCATTTCTTAACTCCTCCATTCATTCTTTACAAAACTAAAAATGATTGCGTTTACATTCATTGCCCTCATTATAACTAGCCCAAAACAAAGAAAAAAGAGGCTACACTTTTTCTGTATCCCCTTACATCATTTAGTATGGTGTTGCATAAAATTACCGCGGCTGCTTTGCCTCTGCGTACATTAATAAAACCGTATCGAACAAACAAATGACAGCAATTCTTGAACTTAAATCCACGCGCTGATGATAACGTGTCGTCCCTTTGGCAAATAACGTCGTCGTCGACAATTTTTCCAAGGTGCTTCCTTTAGTCGAAATCAAACTAATCATCGGCACTTGCTGTTCCTGCGCTACACGTGCATACGCTAAAATCCCCTTAGTTTCTCCTGTATAACTGACAAAAATGGCTAAATCCCGTCCATCCAGATTCTTAACTGCTGCCGCTTGTTCATCCCAATCAGATCGTGCATAGGCTTTTTTTCCTAAAAATGTTAGCTTTCGTGCAAAATCAGTACAAATAGGAAAACTGCCACCAACACCGAACACTTCAATCGTATTCGCGCACTCAATCATTTTTAGCATTTCCGCGACTTTGGCTTCATCCATCTGTTGAAAACTATCTTGCACGTTGGCGATCAATTGTTGCGTAATGGCTTGAAAACTACGACTATCGCTTTCTGTGCTCTCGCTCTGCACCGATTGGACGATCGCATATTTTAATTCTTGGAAGCCTCGATAACCTAAGTGTTTGGCTGTCCGAGAAATAGTGGCTGTTGAAACAAACAACGCCTGCGCCACCTCATAAATGGTTTGTGAACTAATTTCCGTCATATGCGTCAAAATATAATCCAGTACTTGATTTTCAATTTTACTTAAATCATTTCGTTTCTTTTCTAACAAAGCGATTAATCCCTCAGTCGTCATCCAATCCCTCACTTTAAATCCTTTTTTATAATTATACACCAGAATATTCTGATTATTTCAATAAGAAAGTCCAAAATAACCAACAGCGGCTCCATCATTCGCCAGAGAAAAAAATCAGCCTTCCGATGGAGGTACTTATTGCGCGTTCTTGCTATACTCTGTATATAGAAAACAGGAAAAATTTGGAGGTAGTACGTATGAATAATCAACGACCAATGTTTATAAATATTCTTTTAGTGGTCCTTTTATTTTTAGTTGTCGGTTCACTCTTTAGTGCCGTTGTCGGTATCGTGGGAAGCTTATTGTGGCTAGCAGTAAAAATTTTAGTTCCCGTAGCGATTATCGTGTGGCTTGTTCGAACAATTTCGGGAAATAATGGTAACTGCCGCCGTCGTTATTAAAAAAACAGGTTTTCCTTTTCGGAAAACCTGTTTTTTTTACTTCTTTTATCTAAAAGCATATACAATATTGCTAATACCAAACATCATAAAGTAGAAGCCAACTAAGAAGCTTAGAGTTAATGCTGAAGACAATGGATTAAATAATAACATTACACCTAAGATAATCCCTAAAACATCAACAATTAATGTGAACCAGAAGTAACCTGTACTTACTCGTTTAGCAAAATCTAAAGTAAATAAGCCGAAAATTGAGTCGAATAAAAACCAAATTGCAAAAACAAATGGTAACACAGCGACACCAATATTTAAGTTAAACAATAAGTAAACACCAATTAGGATATCAATAATCCCTAAGATGATCGGTGCATAAGCTTTGTAGCCTAGCAATTCTTTCATACGATTACGTACAAAAATTTCAAAAATCCCTTTAATAATAGCAAAAATCGCAAAAACCATCACAATGGCAATTAAATTACCGGCAGGATTTTGGAAAGAAATTAATGCAGTCAGAACAAATAGAATTCCTAATACTAATGAACCCCAGTCCATTCCATGATGTTGTCGTTGTTCCATGACACTCACTCCTCTATAAAATAATTTATTACACTTATTATGTTACTACTATTTTACAAGGTGTCAAATATTTTCATCGTGCTTTCTGAAAACCATTTCAATGATAACTCCATTAAAAACAACGTATCACTTGATTGTCTCTTTTTTGGTGCACAATTGTGCCTTTTTTGTATAAATAAGTCCCTCGTTTTCCCGCAAAAAAACCGTTACTTTTTCATCTAGTTTATAAAAAAGTAACAGTTATAAATTATTTTTTCTTTTTCCCAATCGAGAGAATCCCTCTTTTTATGACATCAAAGAAACTCAAAGATTGGACCATATGATCTGGGTCAACATATTCACGAATAGCTCGTAACACTCGCTTCGGCTCTTTTGAAGCAAACGTATACGTCCCATTTTTCTTGGTTTGAATCGCATAACGAGGAATCCATTTTCCTTTGAACATTACTGAAGCCAACACGTAATCGACTTCTTCCCACGGAATTTGGATAAACTTACGTGGATCTTTGGCATGGTAAAATTCAAACCCGCGGTCACCTATCATAATTTGTCCATAATCTGTTAATCCTGTAAATGCCGTCGCATCTATAACTAAATCAACTTTTGTGTTTAATGATTGTACCATGTTATCTGCTCCATTTCATTCGACTAATTCCTCTTTATTATACGTTTCTTTCCTGATCGAAACAAACAAAATTACATCTTTGTTTAAAAAAGCGGAAGAAAAGTTTCTCGACTTCTCTTCCGCTTTTTTTGATTAGAAGTAATAAACTTACCTCGTCATTCTTATAATAAGCCGATTAAGTGGCCGACTACGCCGACTACGAATAAACCAAGAATGATAACGATTGGGCTAACTTTTTTCTTCAATAACCACATACATAAGAATGTAAGTAGTAATGGTGCTAGACCTGGAATCAATTGATCTAAGTTATCTTGTAAAGTAGTAACTTTCGTTGGTGAAAGCGCCAAGCCTTGGTTCACTTGTTCAAAGGCTTTATGCATTCCTTCACCGCCAGCAGGAAGTTTATCCCACTCGATATAAGCACCTTTGTCTAACTTAACTTGTGAAACAATTGGTAAGAACTTAATCGATACCCAACGTTGAACCAATGCGGCCAGTACGAACATCCCTAAAATAGAAGCACCTTTTGTAATATCTTGTAGTAAACCACCTGAAAGGTCATCAGTAATTTTAGAACCTGCTTTGTAACCAAACTCTTGTGTATACCACATGAATGACCAACGAATTAAGTTCCAAGCAACGAAGAATAAGATTGGGCCTAAGATGTTACCACCCATTGCTAAGGAAGCACCTAAAGCTCCTAACATTGGACGAACAGTAAACCAGAAAACTGGGTCACCGACACCGGCTAAAGGACCCATCATCCCAACTTTAACCCCTTGAATCGCTACGTCATCAACTGGTGCGCCATTGGCACGTTCTTCTTCCAAAGCTAATGTTACACCAAGAATTGGTGAGGCAATGTATGGGTGTGTATTAAAGAATTCTAAGTGACGTTTTAACGCCGCTGAACGTTCTTCTTTCGTTTTATATAATTTTTTGATTGCTGGAATCATTGAGAATGCCCAGCCGCCGTTTTGCATACGTTCATAGTTCCAAGAACCTTGGATAAATGTTGAACGCCAAGCTACAGCTAAACGATCTTTTTTAGTTAATTGAATTTTTTCTGCCATTTTCTTTGCTCCTCCTTCAGAATTAGTAGTCGTTTAAAATATCGCCTAATGGGTCGCCAGAGTTGCCTCCGCCATTTGAGTTAGAAGAACCGCCCATTTTAGATAAGTTCAAGTAAATAAGAGCTAAAGCGACACCTAAAGCACCTAATGCGATTAATGTTAATTGAGAAATCGCTGCGACTACGAAACCGATAATGAAGAATGGCCAT
Source organism: Enterococcus sp. DIV0167 (assembly GCF_050541555.1). Taxonomy (NCBI): domain Bacteria; kingdom Bacillati; phylum Bacillota; class Bacilli; order Lactobacillales; family Enterococcaceae; genus Enterococcus; species Enterococcus sp. DIV0167. The sequence continues at coordinate 24,660 of NZ_CP172933.1, read as the reverse complement.
ACTTCTTTTGTTGCCATCATGTTGATTACTAATGCATAACCTACGGCAACGACCATACCACCACCGATAGCCATACCATCAGTTAACCAAGCTGGCATTGATTCTAAGAAATTACGAACAGTGTCAGCAGGAATGAATAGTAAAGCACCTGCTGGAATCGCAATACGAATACCTTGTAAACATACAGCGAAAATGTGTAACATTTCAACTTGTTTAATGTTGCCTTTTTCAGCAGCCGCATCCATCATGTGAACGATTGGAACCGCAACTGTCCGAACGATCATTGTTAAGAACAAACCTGCAACCGCTAAAGGAACTGCGATGGCAATCGCTGAAGGAACACCTTTAACACCTTGGCCACCTAAAACTAAAATAATTGCTGAGGCAACAGATGCTAAAGCGGCATCCGGTGCAACGGCAGCCCCGATGTTCGCCCAACCTAACGCGATCATTTGTAAAGTACCACCTAAAACAATTCCGGCTTCTAAATTACCAGTAACTAATCCGATTAATGTACATGCTACTAACGGTTGGTGGAATTGGAACTCATCCAAAATCCCTTCCATACCAGCTAGAAAGGCAACGAGTAAAACTAAAATAATTGATATAACAGACATGATAAGCCTCCTATTTTGATTTGTATTTGGCGAGTTACGCGTTTGCTAACTCATTTTTTGCTTTTTTCAAAATTTCGTCCATATTCGCTTTTGAATCATTTGGCACTTTACGCACATCAAATTTGATGCCTTTGGCTTTTAATTCATCAAACGTATCAACGTCTTCTTGACCCATTGATAATACTTTGCTTACAACGACTTTTCCAACAGAGTGAGCCATTGAACCAACGTTTACTTCTGGGATTTCTACGCCGCCTTCAACCACTTTTAAGACGTCTTCAGGATTTTCAAATAATAATAATGCTTTTGTATTGCCAAAACGTGGATCTTTCGCTACTTCAATCATTTTACTGATTGGAATAACATTGGCTTTTACTCCTGGAGGAGCTGCTTGTTCGATTAATTTCTTACGTAAGTCATCTTTTGCAACGGCATCAGAAACAACAATAATTCTGTTTGGTTGTGTTGCTTTTGTCCAAGCTGTTGCTACTTGACCATGTAATAAACGTGAATCAATACGTGCTAGCACGAATTTAATTTTGCCATCGCCAACAACTGTACCTGGTGGTAACGAACCTTTTGGCTGTGCATCTTCTGTCGCAGCAGCTTTTGGTGCTTCTGCTGGTTGTAACTCTTCTGGTTTAACTTTGACACCATCTTTTGCTGTTTCAAGAATGTGTGTCGCAATTTCTTGTGCTGATTCCATAGAGAAACGAGAAGCATATGCTTCAATAACCATTGGTAAGTTCATACCTGCAACGATTGCCCATTTGTCTTTATGATCTTCTAACAATGAGTTCGCTTGGTTAAATGGTGTTCCTCCCCATAGGTCAACTAAAAATAGTACTTCGTCTTGATTGTCAAACGATGCAATGGCTTCTTGCATTTTTGCTTTTACATCATCGGGACCTTCGCTAGGCATTAACGTAACTGCTTTTACATTTTCTTGTTCGCCAAAGATCATTGCACCAGATTGCAAGATCCCTTCAGCAAATTCACCGTGACTTGCTAGGATAATTCCTACCATTTTTATACCTCCTGTATAATTGATGTTTTTTTTCATGGTTGTACTGCTAAACGCTTTCACTTTTTGAAAAAAATCAGATAAATCAGATTCTGACAAAAATAAATGAAAAAATTTCAATAGTTCTTGATTTTTTTCAACATCAGCACTTGCCTTTATCAATACAGTTCATGAAGCAATGATGTTGGTCCTAGGCCACCACATCCTTTCAATGTCTTTCGTCTGTAAAAATGAACGTCAGCTGGCGTTATTTTCTTTGCTACGCTCTTTTTTCAGTAAATCCATCAAATTCACTTGGCTGTCTGCTGCGACTTTTCGAATTTCCAATTCAATACCTTGTTCATTTAAAAACAGAAATGCTTTTAAATCGTTGGCATCCACTGCGACTGCATTCGTAATCATTCGCTTGCCTGTGCTGAAACTCATTCCGCCAATATTCACAGAAGTTAGTTGTACACCGCCTTCGACCACTCGTTTCACGTCCAAAGGATTAGTGAATAACAACATGGCTCGAAACGAATCAAAACGAGGATCAGGGTAAACATCAATCATTTTTTGAACAGTGATGACATTTACTTTGACACCAGGTGGAGCAGCTTGAACCAACAAGGCTTTTCTCAAATTGTCATGAGCAACGGAATCACTAACCACTAAAATGCGATTAATGTTCGTCAATTTTGCCCAAACAGTTGCTACTTGGCCATGAATTAATCGATCATCAATTCGAGCTAAACGAATATCCATTACCATCGGGAATGCTCCTTTAAATTCATTTTTAAAGGTTAGGACCTTTGTCTTTTTACTTAAAAATTTTAGGTAAAAAGGGACACCTTATTATAAGCAAGTTTCGTGCCAACTTTAGTGTATCGGTTCGAAACCTAGAAAATTATAGGTTTTTTTAAGAAAATTAAAAAATAGATACACTAATAAATAGTGTATCTATTTTTCTGTATTAATCTAGTGTATCAATTTCGGTGATTTTATCTTCGATACACTGGGCATTTTTGACTAACTGTGCGATAAAATAAACTTCTTCTGCTGGAATATCCATATTAAGAGCTTCTTCCATAGTCTCAATTGAGGCCACAATCACTGGATAAATTGGTTCTTGAACCAATCGACCAAGTTCCTTTTCTGAAACCGTCAGTGTATCATTCCGTAAAATACGCTCCAACATGCCCGATGTGTGCATAATCAAATTGATGTAAAATGTGTACTCTTCTGGCATCGCTAATTGGGTTTGGATATTTTTAGCGAATGACCACAACAGCTCAATGATTTTTTTTCCATTAATGAAAGTGAAACTTTGCTCCATATATTTGAGACAAATTTCTTTTGCTGCCGCTTCGTCCAACGGCTTATTCATTACTTCTTCTTTCCGCTCTGCTAGTAATTGCTGAATAATTTTTTCTGCTTCACCGGAAAAGAAATTTTCCATGGAAATATAAGGAACTCCAATTTTGGGATTGGTAATCCCAGTTGTCGCAATAATTTCATAGTCTTCTTGAATTTTAGGCAAGACTTCTTTCATATTTACAATGGACAAAGGAATCACTTCTAAATGCCAGTCTATTTGTGGCAAGACAGCTTCCTCAATAAGCTCTTTCATTCGGCGCGCAGTTCCTTCTCCAGAAGCGCAGATAGCAATAATTGCTCTTGTTTTCCAATTTTCAATGATTTGTTTCGTTTCACTTTGGCGAATATCGGCATAGCCATGAAAGTTTTTTAAAGACTCGTGAAGTGTTTCCAATTGCGTATCAATTAATGCGGTTTTGCGGGCCGCTTCAAGAACAATTGGCGTGGTCACCATGTCTACTGTCCGCACATCAATGCCTGTCTGGCGTACAATTTCTTCTGAAAACGTACTTAATGAACCCATGTCCACTAATAATAGTACGCCATTTTCTTCATTCACTTCACCAACTGCTTCAACGATTTTACGCAAAGCTTCTTTCGGTGGCATATCTAACGGCATATCCACAGCCTTCAAATTATCAACATTTAACAATTGAGAAACCACTTGTACCATACTGCTAGCGGTGCTATTTCCGTGCGCAGCCACGACAATGCCAATCCGGCCAGCCTCAGGATTTTCTCTTAAAGAAATGAGCAAAACAGCTAAATAGTAACTTTCAGATTCAGGAATCTCCATCTGATAACTACTTTCAATAATATTTTTAATTTCTTTCGCTGTTTCAAACTCTGTTGGATAATCTAAAACCATATTTCGAATACTTTCATTTAAAGGATGCTTAGGATCTTTGCCTAATTGGATGCGTTTCAAGAAAGAACTAATGTGTAAACTCATTGCATAAATAAAGTTGGGTTGAAACGAATACGATAACCGCTTCGCTGCAAAATTATAAATTTTCTTAGTGACATCAATAATTCGTTGGTCCACAATTTCGGCCAATTTATTTTCTGTATCAAAGGTGAACCCATAATCTTTGTAGAAAGATTTTAAATGAACATTGATATCCGTTGTAATAAAATTATTAATTAGTTCTTGGTCCAAGCCGTCTGCTTTTAAGAGAGCCGCTTTATCTCCAATAATCTCATATAGATTGTAAGGCAATTCATAGGCATCTGACTGAATAGCTACTAAAGATTCATTTGGTGATACCACTAATTGCGGTTCCAGATATTTCGACAACTCCGACAATACTTCTCGATTACTGGCAAGTTGCATAATGCCTTCTTTAATATTGTCCGTTAATTCGTCCATCGTAATCATTAATTCCTCTTGTTCCATCTGATTAAGGAACCCTCGCGCAGTCACAAGTTGCACATTCGATTTTAGCTGACCGACATTTCCATAAGAAACACTTCCGATTAACGCTTTGACCACATCTTCTGACAAAGAGATTCGCCGTTGAATCCGCGCTGCTTCCATTGAAACCATCACTTTTAGGAGGTCAATTTTTTCTTTCGCAGGACGGTCACTAAAGTTCGGTAATTGAATGATAATCGGAATGCGTCGCACAAAAGTATTCAATAAAGAAGAAGTAGGATTCTCCGTCGTAGCACAAATAATCCGAACATCCGCATGATGTGATTTCACTGTTTCACCTAAACGCGCGTACACGCCGTGATCCATAAAATAAAAAATCATTTCTTGTCCTTCGGGTGGTAACCGATGTACTTCATCTAAAAACAGAATGCTGCCATCTGCTTCATCAATAATCCCTTCTTTTGCTTTCGTAGCGCCTGTGAAGGCCCCTTCTACATACCCAAATAAGTGCGACATCAAAAGTTCTGGATTATGCGCATAGTCTGCACAGTTAAACACCACAAACTCTTTTTCTTTGGCCACAATTTGGTTCAGCTTCGCAAATTGAAACATGGCATGAGCAAAATAAGTTTTCCCAGAACCTGTTGGTCCAGTAATTAAACAATTCAAGCCTTTTGGCGGATATAAAATCGCTGCTTTGGCTTGTTCAACCGGCGTTTTCATGCTTCCAGCTGAACCGATAATTTTTTTGAAAATATCTTCAACTTCTGGGGTTTTGCTGGTCGTGACTACTGGTTCAACCAATGGTTCGATAAAAGTTTTTGTGGAGTGATCCATTGATTTTTCCCGATAACTTTTAACTGGCTTGGTTAATGGTCGATGCTGAAACGCCACCTGCGCGACATATTTTACTGGTCGACCAGATAATTTTTTCAAGCGCCCTTCACGAACCAGTTGATTCAAATCTTTACTAGCATTGGTCCGCTGAATGTTTAAACGTTCTGAAATTTCTTGTGTCGTGACTCCCGCATCACTTGTTAAGGTCATTGGCGTTAAATTCTTCGTTTGCTCTTTAACATATTGATAGATTTTTTCAATCCGCTTCATTTTTGATGGCTCCTTTAATCGATACACTAATTAATTTACATGATACAGTGTATCATTAAAAAAATACACTAAAAACCCTTTCATGAAAAAAAATTCTGTTTCACATGAAACATTTTAAAAAAGCGCCTTTTTTCTATAAAAAACCCACCTTTTTATTCGTTTCTGTAAAAAGATTGAAACTCCTTGAAAAAAGGTTCTGTAGCCGATATAATGCAGAGAGGTTCAAGAATATATTAAAAGCGAGGAAAACAATTGATTACTGTTAATGATGTAAGTTTACAATTTCCAGATCGTAAACTTTTTGAAGAAGTGAATATTAAATTTACTCCTGGCAACTGTTACGGCTTAATCGGCGCAAACGGTGCAGGAAAATCAACGTTTCTTAAAATTTTATCAGGTGAGATTCAACCGACAACTGGCGTGGTTTCAATGGGTCCTAATGAGCGACTAGCAACGCTGAAACAAAATCACTTTGACTACGAAGACTACACTGTTTTAGAAACTGTAATTATGGGACATAAACGTCTTTACGAAGTAATGAAAGAAAAAGATGCTATCTATATGAAAGAAGATTTTTCAGATGAAGATGGGATTCGTGCCGCAGAACTAGAAGGCGAATTTGCTGAACTTGACGGTTGGGAAGCAGAACCTGAAGCAGCTGTTTTACTCCAAGGGCTAAACATTCCAGAAGAATTACATGATCAAAAAATGAGCGAATTAACAGCTGGTCAAAAAGTCAAAGTATTATTAGCTCAATCTCTTTTTGGTAAACCAGATGTCTTACTATTAGACGAGCCGACAAATGGTTTAGACACCCGCTCAATCAATTGGTTAGAAGAATTTTTAATCAACTTTGAAAATACCGTTATCGTGGTTTCCCATGACCGTCATTTCCTAAACAAAGTCTGCACTCACATGGCAGATTTAGACTTTAGTAAAATCAAACTTTACGTTGGTAACTATGATTTCTGGTTGGAATCAAGCCAACTAGCGACAAAATTGCAAGCACAATCTAATGCCAAAAAAGAAGAACAAATCAAAGAATTACAAGACTTTATCGCTCGTTTTAGCGCCAATGCCTCAAAATCAAAACAAGCAACGTCTCGTAAAAAAATGTTAGATAAAATTACCTTAGATGATATTCAACCTTCCTCTCGTCGTTATCCATTCGTTGGTTTTACACCAGAACGTGAAATCGGCAATGACTTATTACAAGTTGAAAATGTCTCTGTAACGATTGATGGCAAAAAAATCTTAGATAATATCTCGTTCAACTTAACAAAAGATGATAAAGTGGCATTCATCGCTGACTCAGATATTACAACGACTACGTTATTCAAAGTGATTATGGGCGAAATTACTCCCGATACAGGTTCTGTTCGTTGGGGCGTTACAACTAGCCAAGCTTATTTACCAAAAGACAACAGCAAAGACTTTGAAGAGCCATTAACCATTTTAGATTGGTTACGTCAATTTGCTGGTAAAGAAGAAGATGACAATACGTTCTTACGTAGTTTCTTAGGTCGGATGTTATTCTCTGGTGAAGAGGTACTAAAACCAGTCAATGTTCTTTCCGGAGGCGAAAAAGTGCGTGTCATGCTTTCAAAATTAATGCTTTCCAAAGCCAATGTCTTAGTTTTAGATGATCCAACGAACCACTTAGACTTAGAATCAATCACTGCGTTAAATGATGGGTTGATGGCTTTCACTGGTTCAATTCTTTTTGCTTCACATGACCACCAATTTATCCAAACATTAGCGAACCGAATTATTGCTGTTTCTGATAAAGGGGTCATTGATCGGGCAGAAACAACCTATGACGAATTCTTGGAAAACCCAGAAATTCAAAAACAAATGGACGTTTTATTCAGTTCAGATTATTAAAAAAATAGAGAAGTCATTTTTTAATGACTTCTCTATTTTTTATTTTCTTTTTTCACCAAAAGAAAACACAGCAATACAACCTATTCCGGTATGACTAGTAATGGTGGGTCCTAGAGGATAAATCAGTATCTCATTAACTTCTATTTCTTTTTCAATTAATTCTTTGACTTTTTCCGCGTCATCTTTCGTTCCTGCATATGCAATCAACAGTGTTTGTTTCATTGGCTCTACAATGCCTTGAATCGTTTCTTGCGCAATCTTTTGCAAGGACTTGTTTCGTCCACGAGTTTTACCAACGGATGCTAGTTTGCCTGCCGCATCCACGCGAATAATTGGTTTAATGTTCATTAAGCCACCAAGTGCAGCCGCTGTTTTAGAAATCCGTCCGCCACGTTCTAAATGTTTTAAATCATCTACCGTTACCCACGAGTGAAGTTTCATTTTTTGCTCTTCAAGATAGGCAACAACTTCTCCTAATGAATGACCATCTGTTTGTAATCGAATGGCTTCTCGGACTAACATCCCTTGACCTAAGCTAGCTGCTTTTGTGTCAATAATATGAATTTCTACATTATCATATTCTTCTTTTAACATCTCTACTGATTGCAACGCACTTTGATAAGAGCCACTTAACCCAGATGAAAAAGCTAAATAAATCACCGGTAACCCTTGCTCCACAAAAGGACGGAAAAATTCATTGTAGCGTCCTACATTAACTTGAGAGGTAGTGGGCATACTTCCATTTTTAATAGCCGTTAAGAAGTTCTGATAATCAAACGTTTCACCTAAATCATCGCGATATTCTTTCCCGTCAATTTGAATATTCATGCTAATAAAAGGTACTTGGTTTTCTTTTAAGTATGTATACGGCAAGTCACAACAAGAATCTGTCACTAATTGATAATTCACGGACAATTGCCCCCTTCATGTTTTCTTTTATTTTACCATAGTTTTTCATTTTTATATAAAATTAAAAAAGAACGTAAAGGCTGAACTGGCATAAGCCATCCTTTACGTTCCCTTAAAAATCTGCTTAAATTTGTGCCCAAACGCTTTCTAAAACGTTCGTTTGGTTACGGTCTGGACCTACAGAGAATGTTGAAATGCGCACACCAACTAATTCTGAAATCCGATGCACGTAGTTACGAGCATTAGCTGGTAAATCGGCTAAAGTTTTCCAACCAGTGATATCTTCAGACCAACCTGGTAATTCTTCATAAACTGGTTTACAGCGGCTTAATTCTTTCAAGCTTGCTGGATAATGATAAATTAATTCACCATCAAGTTCATAAGCTGTACAAATTTTCACCGTTTCTAAACCACTTAACACGTCAATCGAGTTTAATGACAAGTTTGTAATCCCTGATACACGTTTTGAATGACGCATAACTACTGAATCAAACCAACCGACACGACGCGGACGTCCTGTTGTTGTTCCGTATTCTTTACCGACACGACGAATGGTTTCTCCTGTTTCATCAAATAATTCTGTTGGGAATGGGCCGTCACCGACACGTGAAGTGTACGCTTTGCAGACACCAACCACTTTATTAATTTTTGATGGACCAACGCCACTACCGATAGTTACGCCACCAGCTACTGGATTAGAGGAAGTAACAAATGGATAGGTTCCTTGATCGATATCCAACATGACACCTTGTGCCCCTTCAAATAAAACCCGTTTTCCAGCATCTAATGCATCGTTTAAAATAACCGAAGTATCTGTAACATATTGTTTAATTTGTTGTCCGTATTCATAGTATTCTTCAAAAATATCATCAAATTCAATGGCTTCGCTATCAAACATTTTAACGAATTGACGATTTTTTTCTTCTAAGTTAATTTGCAAACGTTCCGCAAAAATTTCTTTATCCAATAAATCAGCGATACGGATTCCCACCCGTGCTGCTTTATCCATGTAGGCTGGGCCAATTCCTTTAATCGTTGTCCCAATCTTGTTTTCACCTTTCGCATCTTCTTGCAATTGATCCAATTTAATATGATACGGCAAGATGACATGGGCACGATCTGAAATACGTAAATTATCAGTGGCAACATTATTTTCTTTTAAATAAGCTAATTCTTTTACTAAAGATTTTGGATTCACAACTACGCCGTTACCAATTACACTAATTTTTTCTTTATAGAAAATCCCTGAAGGAATTAAATGTAATTTATACGTTACGCCGTCGAATTTAATGGTATGTCCGGCGTTATCTCCGCCTTGGTAACGAGCGATCACTTCTGCGTTTTCACTTAGAAAGTCTGTAATTTTTCCTTTACCTTCGTCGCCCCATTGCGTTCCAACAACTACTACTGATGACATTCGAACACCTCGTTCATAATTTTTTTGTCCTGAATCATTGTACCAGTAAAACCAGTCCCTTTCAAGGGTAAAAATCGAATATTCTTTCACAATCAAAAGCGTTTCTGTCAAAAATACGAACATTTTTAGTTATGTTTTTGTAAAATAATAAAATATACGAATATTGTTCGTGTTTTACTCTCTGATTTTAATCCCTTAATAAGCAAAAAAACGAACTCAAAAAATGAGTTCATTTTTTTAAAATTCTGTCCTCGGCGAAAGCGAAGAAAATTTATTATATTCTTTAATGAAAAGTAATTCGACCGTTCCACGCGCACCACTACGGTTTTTCTCAATGATAACTTCTACAACATTGTCAACTTCTGGTGGCTCATGATCGCCGTCTTCTCCTTCACCACGATCGTAGTAATCATCACGATAAAGAAAGGCAACGATATCGGCATCTTGCTCAATGGAACCTGATTCACGAATATCACTTAACACAGGACGTTTATCTTGACGTTGTTCCACGCCACGAGAAAGCTGTGACAAAGCGATAACTGGGACTTTTAATTCTTTCGCTAATTTTTTTAATTGACGTGAAATATCAGAAACCTCCTGTTGGCGGTTCTCTTTTCCAGTTCCTTCAATCAATTGTAGGTAGTCGATCAAAATTAGACCTAGGTTGCCTTTTTCTTGTGCTAATTTACGACATTTCGCACGAATTTCGGTAATTTTAATCCCTGGTGTGTCATCAATATAGATATTCGCACGGGACAAACTACCCATCGCAATAATTAAGTTTTGCCATTCTTCTTCAGATAATTGCCCTGTTCTTAAATGGCTGGCCTCAATGGATCCTTCTGCACAAAGCATCCGGTTCACTAATGACTCTGCCCCCATTTCTAAACTAAAAATAGCGACAGCTTTATCTGTTTTGGTGCCGACATTTTGGGCAATATTTAATGCAAAAGCGGTTTTCCCTACCGCTGGACGGGCCGCTAGAATGATTAGCTCTTCCGCTTGCAAGCCAGCAGTCATTTTATCCAATGCTTGATAGCCTGTAGGTAAACCAGTAATCTCTTCATCATTTTGGTATAATTGGTCAATATTCGCAATAGTTGTATTTAGAACATCTGAAATTGATAAAAAGCCACTGCGATTCCGCTTTTCAGAGACTTCTAAAATGCTTCGTTCTGCATCATCCAAAATAGATTCAACATCTTCACCTTGCTCAAAGCCTTTAGTTACAATCTCTGTAGCGGTTTGGATTAAGTTGCGCAGCAACGATTTTTGTTCAACAATTTTTGCATAATAAATGACATTGGCAGCTGTCGGTACAGCTAAAGCTAAATCTGACAGATAACTTAGTCCGCCAACATCTTCTAACAAATTCTCTTGTTCTAGGCGATCTTTGATTGTTACTACATCAATCGCTTCATTTCGGTCGCTTAAGGTCATCATCGTTTGGAAAATCAACTGATGACTACGACGATAGAAATCTTTAGGTTCCACATATTCCATCGCTTCTATTAGCACATCTGCATCTAAGAAAATAGAACCTAAAACGGCTTGTTCCGCTTCAATATTTTGTGGCGGTACCCTATCTTGCAATAATTCATTCATTTTGTTCTCTCCCACGATGTCTTACTTTCTGGTTCATTTAGTCTATCCATTTTAACACAATTTCATTAAAAAAAGTACATTTTTTCTCTGCTGATTTCTCTATTTTTAGTTCACTTTCCAATTTTTAAAAATATACAATTAATAAAAATATAATACTTTCGTTAATTTAAATTGTTGTGTATTTGATTTTTAAATATTATAAAAATAATTTGAGTAATTTATTTTGCATAAAAAAGAAGCCGGAGAAATCGGCTTCTTTTTTATCGATTGTATTATTCCGCTACGACATGAACCTTAATTTTCGCTGTAACTTCATGATGTAGTTTGACTGGTACGTTAGTGTAACCTAGAGAACGAATTGGGTTGGCTAATTCGATTTTGCGTTTATCCAATTTTACATTGTATTGTTTGTTTAAGGCTTCTGCAATTTGTTTTGAAGGAATTGAGCCAAATAAACGGCTGTCTTCTCCAGCTTTTGCCTTAATCTCTACAACAGTCTTTTCATCTTCTAAAAAGGCTTGCATTTCTTTTGCTTGTGCTAAAACTTCTGCTTCATGTTTTTCTTGGGCTTTCTTTTGACCCGCTAACGCACTCATGCTCCCTTTATTGGCTTCTTTCGCATAACCATTTTTAATTAAAAAGTTTTGGGCGTAACCAGTTGGCACTTCTTTTACGTCCCCTTTTTTTCCTTTTCCTTTAACGTCTTGTAAAAAAATGACTTTCATTTCCTTCACTCCTGTTCATACATTTCATTAATATTTTGACGAATTACATCAAGTAGTTGCTCTTTTACTTCTGCTACTGTTACGTTTGATAATTGTACTGCCGCATTAGTAAAGTGACCGCCACCACCTAAATTTTCCATAATAATTTGGACATTAATTGAACCATTACTCCGAGCACTAATGCCAATCTGTTGATCCGTCCGCTTGGTAATGACAAATGCTGCATTAATCCCTGCCATAGAAAGTAATGTGTCCGCTGTTTTGGCAGCTGTGACACTATCATATTCTTTGTCTTCACTCCCGGCAACAACGACGGTATCTTTTGTGACATATTCGCTTTTAGAGATTAAGTTGTTCATTTCCAGATAGCTTGTAAGATCAGAACTTAATAGATATTGTACTAAAGATGAGTCTGCTCCACAAGTTCGTAAATAACTAGCCACATCAAATGTTCGCGCTGTCGTTCGTGTATTGAAACTTTTCGTATCAACCACAATTCCCGCCAACATCATGGTTGCTTCAAAGGCCTGCAGTTTATTTGCGCTATTACTTTGGTATTCGATCAATTCTGTGACTAATTCTGAAGCAGAAGAGGCAGAAGATTCAATATAAGAAAGCAAGGGTTTTGCTGGAAATTCGTCTCCTCGTCGATGGTGATCAATGATTACCACTTTATCAAAACGCTCATAGAGCTCTTGTGAGATCGATAGAGACGGTTTATGGTAATCTACCATAACTAATAAGCTACTTTCTTTCTTGCGCTTCATTGCCTCTTTAGGACTAATAATGCGCTCTTCTAATTCTGGGTACTCTTTAATCGCCTCTAACACTCTTTTGACATCGGGAATGATTTCATTTTCATCTAAAACAATCCACGCTTTTCGATTATTAAACGAAGCTAAACGAGCAACACCAAATGCTGAACCTAACGCATCCATATCTGGATAACGATGGCCCATAATATAGATGTCAGCAGATTCCGCAATAATTCCCTTAATTGCCATGCTCATTGCGCGAGAACGTACTTGGGAACGTTTCGTCGTTACTGCCGTTTTTCCACCAAAAAATAACGGCTTCGCTTCATCTTTGGCTTCTTTTACAACCACTTGATCGCCGCCACGTACTAAAGCTGTATCTAGGTTTGTTTGAGCCGTGGTCCCGGTTTGATCTAATGTTGGCCCCCCATAAGCAATCCCCATACTTAACGTAATGGCTACTTCATGGTTAGCTGATTCCTTACGGATCGTATCCAAAATAGAAAATTTTTCGTCCATCATTTTTTGAATATCTTCCCATTGGGCAATGAAAAAATAACGTTCTGCGTTGATTCGCTTATAAAAAACTTTGTATTGGTCCATCCAATCAGAAACCATCGTCGTAATGAAACTATTCAAATAAGAAATTTCTTTCTCATCCATTGTATCGGTGACATCATCATAATTATCGACAGACACAATGCCAATAGCCGTTTGCATTTCGACTTTTTCTTGATACAAATTACTTTCTTTAGTGATATCTTCAAAAGTAATTGTATGTTGTTCTTTATTGACGCTAAAGCGATAGGTATTTTCGTCAATCGTAAAAATATCTTGGTTTCGTTCTGCTAATTCTAAATAAGACGTAACTTGGCTAGCGGTTAACGTTAGCTGATTGTCTTTATTAAAAATAGAAGCAGCATAAGGATTAAGCCATTCTACCGCGCGTGTTTCCCCGTTATACGTAATAATTCCCACAGGTACTTCATTTACAACATAATCCAACGATTGTTCAGCAATGGAACTTGCTTCTTGAATCTTTTCTACGTTTGTAATTTCTACATCTCTAATCAACAGCCGAATAACCACTAAGAGAAAGATATCTAATGCGATAATTACCGCCAATAGCAGCCATTTATTTGTTAGTAAGAAATAGAGGAGAAATTCTACTAAGAGAAGACCCACAACAATTAAGAAACCGTTTTTTTGAATTCTCTTCTTTTGCATTTTTTTGCCTCCAATCTTTCTGCAGACCTTTGAGGCGACTTGTTCCAACGAGCATATTGCTCTGGTGATTCACTAGTTATTTCATCCTTTATTTTATCACAAAACACTTCATTCTGCGAACCTTGTTATGTTTCACGTGAAACACTAGTCAAGATAAAAAAGAACCAAAGAGCAAGCTCTTTGGTTCTGGAAATTGTCATAAAATTATTGTTCGTCACTAACGAATGGTAATAATCCCATGATACGTGCGCGTTTAATAGCAATCGTTAATTTACGTTGGTTTTTAGCGCCAGTACCTGTAACACGACGTGGTAAAATTTTGCCACGTTCTGAAATGAATCGTTTTAACAATTCAGTATCTTTATAATCGATGTATTCGATGTGGTTTGCTGCGATGTAGTCGACTTTACGACGTTTACGTCCGCCTCTTCTTTGTTGTGCCATTCTTGTTCCCTCCTATCAAATTCGTTTAGAATGGTAAATCATCATCTGAAATGTCGATAGATGAACCTGAGCCACCAAATGGATCAGAATCTTTATCGAAATCAGGCATACCGTTATTGTTTTGCGACTGAGAAGATGATGGATTGAAACTATTGTTGTTGTTATTAAATCCAGAACCGGCATTGTTATTACCAAAGCTACGATTTTGTGATTGATAACCATTTTCGTTGTTATTAAAGCTACCGCCGCCAGTTCCTCTTTGTTCTGAAGCAGAACGAGATTCTAACAATTGGAAGTTTTCACAAACCACTTCAGTTACGTAGACACGTTGACCTTGTTGGTTCTCGTAGTTACGAGTTTGAATTCTTCCGACAACACCTAATAATGTACCTTTACGGGCATAATTAGCCATTGTTTCTGCGGGTTTACGCCAAATCACACAGTTGATAAAGTCTGCTTCACGGTCACCATTTTGATTCGTAAAGTTACGGTTTACAGCAAGTGTAAAGGTCGCAACAGCTGAACCACTAGCGGTGTAACGTAAGTCAGGATCTTTTGTCAATCTTCCGACTAATACAACGTTATTAATCATTCAAAACATCTCCTTTCGTCAATAAATGTTTCATGTGAAACAAATTATGCTTCTACCTTCACGATCATATGACGGATAATATCGTCATTGATTTTTGCTAAACGATCAAACTCGTTGATTGCGCCAGCTGTTGATGGAGAAGTAACATTAACGATATGATAGATGCCTTCACGGAATCCGTTCATTTCATATGCTAAGCGGCGTTTTTCCCAATCTTTAGATTCGATAACTTCTGCTCCGTTATCTTTTAAGATTGTGTCGAAACGTTCTACTAAAGCAGTTTTTGCTTCTTCATCAATGTTCGGACGAATAATGTACATGATTTCGTACTTCGTATCTTGACTCATTGATTTTCACCTCCCTATGGACTTCAAGGCTCTTAGTTGGCTAAGAGCAAGGAGAACATACCTAAAAAGGTAGTTCACAATCTCTAATTATATGCTAATTGATGGACAAAAGCAAGAAATAGTTTTGAAAAGCCCCAATAAAAAAGTTTCGCCAACTGGCGAAACTTTTTTATGTTATTCTTCTGTTTCTGATGTTGTTTCTACAACTTCAACGATTTCTTCTCCCACTTCTTCTGGTTCTACAACGGCCATTGTTACCACTTTGGCACCATCTTCCATTCTCATTAAACGAACCCCTAATGTTGCGCGTCCTGTTTGAGAAACAGAATCAACGTTAAAGCGGATAATGACGCCTTTGTTCGTAATCAATAAGATATCTTCATCCCCATTGACCGTGGTTAAACCAGCTAATGGACCATTTTTCTCAGTGATATTTGCTGTCTTAATCCCTTTACCGCCACGTCCTTTAACTGGATATTCAGAAGCTTTTGTACGCTTACCATAACCATTTTCAGTAATGACTAGGACTTCTTTATTTTCATCCAGAATCGCTGCGCCGACCACATAATCATTTTCGCGGAGACGGATTCCACGAACACCTGATGCTGTCCGGCCCATATCACGTACAGTATTTTCATCAAATGTGACAGAGTATCCTGCATGTGTTCCGATAATCATCTTCTGATTGCCATTAGTCGTTACTACGTTAACTAACTCATCATCTTCTTTTAAGCTAATGGCGATTAATCCATTACTACGGATATTAGAAAAGGCTGTTACGGCTGTCCGTTTGACGGTTCCTTTTAAGGTTGTGAAGAACAAGTATTTACCGGCTTCCGCTTTGCCCTCAACAGAAATAATCGCTTGAATTTTTTCTGCAGAATCAATTCCCAGTAAGTTAATCACTGGAATTCCTTTTGCTGTTCTACCGTATTCAGGGATTTCGTAACCTTTTGCTCGGTAAACTTTCCCAGTGTTCGTAAAGAATAATAATGTGTCGTGTGTTGAACAAGAAACTAGGTTTTTCACGAAATCATCATCATGAACGCCCATGCCTTGGACACCACGTCCGCCACGGCGTTGCGCCCGGAATTCAGAGTTTGCCATCCGCTTAATGTAGCCGTTATTGGTTAATGTAATCACGACTTCTTCTTCTTCGATTAAATCTTCATCTTCAAGACTTAAGACTTCACCTACTAATAATTCTGTGCGTCGTGCATCACCAAATTTTGTGCGAACG
The DNA here is from genome assembly GCF_050541555.1 of Enterococcus sp. DIV0167. NCBI lineage: Bacteria > Bacillati > Bacillota > Bacilli > Lactobacillales > Enterococcaceae > Enterococcus > Enterococcus sp. DIV0167. Next base: position 8,036 of record NZ_CP172933.1, on the reverse strand, counting down.
TCATTTAACTCTGTTTTAATGATTTCAATGACGCGTTCTGGGCGGGCTAAAATGTCCTCTAAGTCCGCAATGAATTTCAATAGCTCTTGATATTCATTTTCAATTTTGTCGCGTTCTAAGCCTGTTAAACGGCGTAAACGCATATCTAAAATCGCTTGCGCTTGACGATCTGAAAATTCAAAGCGTTCAATTAACGTTGCTTTTGCTTCGTCATCTGATTGTGATCCACGGATAATGGCAATGATTTCATCGATATGATCTAAGGCAATTCGTAGACCTTCTAAAATATGCGCCCGTGCTTCTGCTTTGTTTTTGTCAAAAATCGTCCGGCGAGTAATGACTTCTTTTTGATGCTCGACGTAATTTTCTAAAATACGTTTCAAGCTTAAAATTTTCGGTACGCCTTTTTCGATGGCTAACATGTTAAAACCAAAAGATGTTTGTAAGGCAGTCATTTTGTATAAGTTGTTTAATACAACAGAGGCACTCACATCTCGACGAACATCGATGACGATCCGCATGCCTTCACGAGAAGATTCATCCCGCAAATCAGTAATTCCTTCAATTCGTTTATCTCTGTGTAATTCAGAAATTCGTTCGATTAATTTGGCTTTATTCACCATATAAGGCAATTCAGTTACTAAAATACGTTCTTTTCCATTCGGCATTTCAGTCAATTCAACTTTTGCACGAACTGTAATCGAACCTTTCCCCGTTTCATATGCTCGGCGAATCCCTGATTTCCCCATCACTAAACCGCCTGTTGGAAAATCTGGTCCAGGTAACACTTCCATCAATTCATTCGTCGTTACATCAGGATTGTCCATCAATAAACTTGTTGCATCAATCACTTCACTTAAATTGTGTGGTGGAATATTTGTTGCCATCCCCACCGCAATCCCCGTTGTTCCGTTAACTAGTAAGTTTGGAAAACGAGCAGGTAAAACTACTGGTTCTTGTTCTGAATCATCATAGTTTCCTTGGAAATCGACTGTATTTTTGTTAATATCTCGTAGCATTTCTAAAGCAATTTTACTCATACGTGCTTCGGTATAACGCATAGCGGCAGCGCCGTCACCATCGACGGAACCGAAGTTTCCGTGGCCGTCAACTAACATAGCCCGATAACTAAAAGGTTGTGCCATCCGCACCATTGATTCGTAAATCGCACTGTCCCCATGGGGGTGATATTTACCCATAACATCCCCAACAATCCGGGCTGATTTTTTGTGTGGTTTATCAGGGGTTACCCCTAATTCGTTCATTCCATATAAGATTCGGCGATGAACAGGTTTTAAACCGTCACGAACGTCAGGTAACGCGCGGGCTACGATAACACTCATTGCGTAGTCAATGAAAGATTCTTTCATTTCGCTGGTCAGATTGACGTCTTGAATGTTTTCTTTAATTTCTTCACTCATGAATTTTTTCCCCTCTAAATATATGTTCTAGCGTCTCTTACAACGTTGCGACACATTAAATATCCAAGTTTTTCACGTAATGGGCATTTTCTTCGATAAACGCACGACGTGGTTCCACACGATCGCCCATTAGCATTTCAAAAATTTGGTCAGCTTCAATGGCATCATCGACACTCACTCGCGCCATTAATCGTTTTTCTGGGTCCATTGTTGTTTCCCAAAGTTGGTGATCATCCATTTCACCCAACCCTTTGTAACGTTGAACACTTGGTTTTGGTGAAGCAGGTAATTCTTCTAACACTTTTGCTAGTTCCTCTTCAGCATGTTTGCCCGGTTGAACGTAGGTGATGTTTTTCCCTTGTTTCACACCATATAGTGGTGGTTGGGCAATATACACATAACCAGCTTCAACAATTGGCCGCATGAAGCGATAGAACAAGGTTAATAACAACGTTCGAATATGCGCACCATCGACATCGGCATCGGTCATAATCACTAGTTTGTGATAACGTGCTTTAGAAACATCGAAATCTTCGCCGAAGCCTGTTCCCATAGCTGTAAATAATGACCGAATTTCTTCATTGGCTAAAATTTTATCCATGCTGGCTTTCTCAACATTCAAGATTTTCCCACGAATTGGTAAAATGGCTTGGAATTCACGGCTACGTCCTTGTTTTGCTGAACCGCCGGCCGAGTCTCCTTCGACGATAAATAATTCGCATTTTTCCGGATCTTTACTTGAGCAATCAGCCAGCTTCCCTGGCAAGTTGCTAATTTCTAACGCGCCTTTACGACGGGTGACTTCACGGGCTCTTTTAGCGGCTAAACGAGCTTTTGAGGCCAACATACCTTTTTCGACAATTTGTTTACCGACTGTTGGATTTTCCATCAAGAATTTTGTAAAGTATTCTGAGAATAAACGATCCGTAACGGTCCGTACTTCTGAGTTCCCTAATTTCGTTTTCGTTTGTCCTTCAAATTGAGGATCGGGATGTTTGATGGAAACCACTGCGGTTAAACCTTCACGAACATCTTCCCCAGTTAATTTTTCATCGTTTTCTTTCATCAATTTTTGTTTACGTGCATAGTCATTAATCACACGTGTTAAAGAAGTTTTAAAACCAGATTCATGCGTTCCGCCTTCATAAGTATGAATATTGTTGGCAAAACTTAAAATATTTGAGTGGTAGCCATCTGTATACTGCATTGACACTTCCACTGTAATATCTTGTTGCTCTCCTTCAATGAAGATTGGCTCTGGGAAAATAACGTCTTTATTGGCATTTAAATGCTCAACATAACTCTTAATCCCGCCTTCATAGTGATACTCTTTTTTATCTTCTTGTCCTTCACGACGGTCTTCAATTGAAATGTGTAAGCCTCGATTTAAAAAGGCTAATTCACGAACCCGTGTTGCTAATTTATCAAAATCATAAACGGTTGTTTCTGTAAAAATTTCAGGATCTGGAATAAAGTGAACAGTGGTTCCGTGACGATCCGTTTCTTCGATAACTTTTAGGTCATCAACAACCGCACCACGACGATATTCTTGGTAATACACTTTGCCATCTTTATAAACACGAACATCTAAACTGGTCGATAAAGCATTAACAACAGAGGAACCAACACCGTGCAAGCCACCTGATACTTTATAGCCGCCACCGCCAAATTTCCCGCCGGCATGTAGCACTGTAAACACTGTTTCCACAGCTGGGCGACCAGTTTTGGCTTGAATCCCGACTGGAATTCCACGACCATCATCGATAACAGTAATACTATCGTCTGGTTCGATAATTACTTGAATTGATTTAGCAAATCCTGCTAAGGCTTCGTCGATAGAGTTGTCAACGATTTCCCATACTAAGTGGTGTAACCCTTCGCCACTAGTAGAACCTATGTACATACCAGGACGTTTCCGGACAGCTTCTAAGCCCTCCAAAACTTGAATCTGACTAGCGTCATATTCTTGCGCACGTTCTCTCATGTTTTTTTCTTCTTCTGTCATGTCGCTGAATTCCTTTCTATCTTGCCTTGTTGAACATAAAAAATATCTGGTTCAACTGTTAGCTTGTCTTTTATGTGATCTAAACTAGTTGTCGTTAAGAACGTTTGAACTTTGCCTTCAATCGTTTCTAACAAGTGAATTTGACGTTCATTATCTAATTCACTCATGACATCATCTAGTAATAACACAGGATATTCTCCTGTTTCTGAATGCATCAAATCAATCTCTGCCAATTTAATACTTAAAGCTGTCGTCCGCTGTTGGCCTTGTGAGCCATACGTTTGAACATTTTGACCATTGACAATAAATAGCAAATCGTCACGATGAGGGCCTAAAAAAGTATTCGCTTTAAACAATTCACGCTTACGATTGTTCATTAATTGTTGGAGCAATTGATTTTGAAGTGCTTCTAAGGAAAGATCCGTGTTGTCAATTGGGATGCTTGATGCGTAGTCAATGGTGAGCGTTTCGCGTCCATGACTAATTTTTTGATGGAGTAAGTTTGCCCAGTGTTCTAATTTTTTAAGAAAACCTAACCGAGCGTATAGAACTTTCCCGCCAAATTCAGCTAGCTGCTCTGTCAAAATATCCAGATAAACAGTATCTGTTTGTTTCTTTTCAGCTAGTTGTTTTAGGTATTGGTTCCGTTGCTTTAAAACAGACTGATATTGGACAAGATCATAAAGATAAATAGGACTCACTTGTCCGAGTTCCATGTCAATAAATTTCCGGCGGACTTGAGGTGAGCCTTTCACCAAAGATAAATCTTCTGGGGCAAATAAAATAACATTCAGTTGCCCAATGTACGCACTGAGCCTTTTTTGCTCAATGTGATTAACCTTGGTTTTACGTCCTTTGTTGGAAATTAAAATTTCCAACGGCACGGTGCCTGTCTTTTTTTCAACCACACCGCTAATTTTAGCTGCTGCTTGTTCCCAGCCAATTAATTCTTTTTCATTGCTGGTTCGATGACTTCGTGTCATTGCTAGAACATAAATGCTTTCTAACAAGTTGGTTTTTCCTTGGGCGTTTTCGCCTAAAAAAAGATTTAACGTTTTTGGAAAATCTAAACTGACTGTTTCATAATTACGATAATGCTGAAGTGTCAGCTCATTCAGCCGCATCGTCGGACTCGTTTCCGTTTTTCACCATAAAAAAAGTACCTTCTTCAGGTATCTCAATCATCATGCCCGCATAAAGTTTCCGTCCGCGACGATTTTCCAACTCGCCATCAACAAACACGCTATTGTCTGCCAAATACCATTTGGCTTGGCCGCCACTACCAATGACGTTGATTTCTTTAAGAAACTGACCAAGCGTTATATACTCAGTTGCTAAAACAAACGTTTTTTTCAATGTGCATCCCTCTTTTTTCTAATACGTTCTCATATATATTATACCCTTTTTCATAAGAGAAAACAAATTTATCTGTCTAATTTTCATTCTAAGCAATTTTAATTCTAAATGACCGAAAATATTATTAGGATAAAAAAACTCTTAAAAAGCATTTTAAAACGGAAATTGATATTTTCTTGAGAAAAAAGGGGCCTGATTTGGCAGAAATGACGCGTAGCGTTTAACTAAAAAACAATTAGGGGTAACTCAAAGACAAACGAAGAGGGCGCGCAATGAAGAAAAGTAGCTTGTAGAGGTCTGAGCGTCGTTTTAAGCAACGTAAACTTCTTTCACTAGGAAATGTTCATAAAAAAATGAACAGCTCTTAAACGAAAAATTAAAGGGCTTTTTTCTTTATCCACGAAAAAAAGGCAGAATTTATTCGTCAAACGATAGTTCAAACATTCACAATCATATTAGCGTAAAAGCTATTCTAGTTTTAAAAAGCTTATCTAGCAGCGTTTATCGGCTTTAAACAGACGACAAAAAAGAACCTTCGGCGATCATAGTGATTTTCCGAAGGTCTTTTTTAAACATGATTAATTTGTACGAACCGGTGTAATTAGTTGAATGAAATCTAGTTCTGTTTCGGTTGGCTCCAATGTAAACGGACGAATTGGAGAAAGGAATTTCACGGTAATATTCATATCGCCAAACGCTCGCAACGCATCTTTCATATAATCTGGGTTGAAAGAAATATCCAACGCTTCACCAGAAACATTTTCATAGTTTAACGCTTCTTCGACTTTTCCAATTTCAGGTGAATTTCCATATAAAACAACAGAATCTGGTGAAATTGAAAGGCGAACAATATTGTTACGTCCTTCATGAGAAAGTAAAGAGGCACGTTCGATTGCTGAAAGCAGTTCTGGTACATAAAATTCAATTTGCGTGTTATGGCTAGTTGGAATTAAACGGTTGGTATCAGGATAATTTCCTTCTAACAAACGAGAATAGAAGTACATTGTTTCTGTTTTAAATAGCACTTGATTTTCCATAATGCTGATTTCAACCATTTCTTCTTCATTGGTTAATGAACGAGAAAGTTCAGTTAAACTTTTTCCTGGAATTACAATGTTAAAGTCTTCTACTGCTTGTTCTGTCGGGATCACACGTTGACTTAAACGATGTGAATCTGTCGCAACGGCAAGTAATTTTTGATTTTCTAAAATAAAGTGAACCCCAGTTAAAATTGGACGACTTTCGTGCATCGATACAGCAAAACCTGTTTCACTAATAATTTTTGTCAATAAATGAACAGGTAATTTCATTTGGTTTTGAGTATCAATTACTGGTAAGTGCGGATAATTGTCAGCATCTAATCCATTGACCGTAAAATCAGCTTTTCCTGAAGTAATTGCAACTTGATTGTTATCTAGAACTTCCATTGTGAACATATCTTCTGGTAATTTACGAATAATTTCGCCAAAGAAACGAGATTGTAAAACGATGCTACCTGTGCGTTCAATCGTCATTTGAGCTTTTTCATCATCTTTACTTAAAAAACTTTCAATTGAAATATCCGCGTTACTCCCAGTAAGTGATAAGCCATCTTCTGATAACACAATTTTAACACCCGTTAAGATTGGAATCGTTGTTTTAGAAGAAATTGCTCGTTGAACAGTTTGTAATTCTTGTAAAAAGACACTTCGTTTGACCGTTAATTTCATAATGTAAACTCCTTTTTAAGTATTTTCAATACGTTCTAATTTTGTACGCCACTGTTTTGTATATTATATATAAATAAATAATAAAAGTAATAGGGCATGTTGATTCTGTGGAAAAGTCAAAAGAGCATTGATTTTACTAAGTTATCCACTTGTGTATAAGTTGTGGATAACTTTATTCTTTTTTGTTTAGTTTTCCACATCCTAAGAGTTCAATAAATTTTTAATTTCACTGACTTCTTTTTGAATCGCTGGATCTTTTTCCAATAATTGCTGAATCTTTTCGTGCGCATGAATTACCGTTGTATGATCTTTGCCGCCAAATTCGGCACCAATTTTTGGCAAGGAATTGTCGGTCATTTCTCTAGCAAGATACATTGAGATTTGACGAGGAACTACAATTGTTTTCACCCGTTTTTTCCCTTTTAAATCTTTAAGAGGCACATGATAATATTTGGATACTTCTTCTTGAATTTGTAAGATGGACAATTGATTTTTACTACCAACTGATTTTAGAGATTTCAAGGCGTCCGCCGCTAAACTAGTGGTAATATCTTCTCCATTAATAGTTGCAAAGGCTTGAACGCGGACCAAAGCACCCTCTAATTCACGGATGTTGGAATCAATTTGACCAGCGATATAACTTAGTGTATCATCCGGAATTTCTAAACGCTCGGCATCTGCTTTTTTGCGCAAAATTGCAATCCGTGTTTCTAAATCAGGCGGGGTGATATCAACAGACAAACCCCAAGCAAAGCGAGAAACTAATCGTTCAGGTAATTTTGGAATATCATTCGGCGGGCGATCACTTGTTAAAACAATTTGTTTATTTTCATTGTAAAGATCGTTGAAGGTATGGAAAAATTCTTCCAATGTTGCTTCTTTTTCCGCCAAAAATTGAATATCATCGACTAATAATAAGTCAACATTGCGATATTCTTTCCGAAATTGTTCGGATGTCTTTGTTTGAATTGAGTTGATAAATTCATTCGTAAACGTTTCGCTACTAACATATTTGACTTTGGCATCTGGTTGATTCACTAACATTTGATGACCAATGGCATGCATCAAATGGGTTTTCCCTAACCCTACACCACCATAGAAGAAAAGGGGATTGTAAATCGAACCCGGATCCTCCGCAACAACAAGCGCTGCAGCGTGAGCCATTTGGTTTCCTTTACCAATAACGAAGGTGTCGAAAGTGTACTTAGGATTAAGCATCGCTTTTTTACTTTGTTCACTAAAAACAATTTCTTCTTCGGCAGGTTCTTCGAGTTCTTGTGCCAGTGCTGCGTCTTTTTCATCGGCAACAACAAAATGGGGCATCACTTCTGCACCGGTCAATTTAAATCCAGTTTCGACAATTTTTGCCGAAAGATTTTTTTCCCAGTAATCACGATGAACTGCAGAAGGGACTTCTAGCCACAATTGATTGTTGTCTAATTTCAAAGGGCGTGTGGTTTTAATCCAAGCATCAAAACTTGGCGCCGACAAAATCGCTTGATAGGCTTCTTCAAGGCTATGCCAAAAACTTTCCACGTCGGGCAT